>JAZQFN010000043.1:0-29204 GCA_045539515.1 Clostridia bacterium | reverse complement strand
AAGTCTTCATCGCTTTCGATGTTCAGAAGTTCAATGCCTTCTTCGTCTTCTTTGTATTCGTACAGCAGTACTGTTTCATCTTCCAGAGGCAGCAGCGCAATGTATTCCTTGCCTTCGATGCCATCTACAGAGAAAACACCCAGAATGCCGCATTCCATTTCTGTATCGTCATCCAGTGTCAGTGTTAATGTTTCCATTTCCATTTCTTCATGTACGTGATCATGATCGTGACCACAGCCGCAACCGCATTCGCTCATTGTTGAGTCCTCCTTTAGGTTTTATTCAAATTGATACTTCTTTACTATGATACCTTATAATCGGTATTTAAACAATTATTTTTTTTGACTTTTCGCACGATTTGCTTCTTTTTCCGCAAGTTTTTTGGCTTTTTTCGCAAAGAAGCCCAGTTCATCGTCCTTCTTCTTGCCTTTTTTATCCTTCTTGCCGTCTTTTTTCTGAGGTTTAGGGGAAGCAAAGAAATCGTTCTTTTCTTTTTTTTGTTTTTTCTTTTTGCTGTCGCCGCCGCCAACTTCGATGATGATGTCATCCTCCCAGTCGCCGAACTCGCCCCAGCCGTCGCCTTCTACCCATTTGTCCTCGATAATCAGTTTATCCTTTTTCTTCATGGGTTTCACGATATCCTTCTTTGTTTTCTGGCTATCCACCAGTTTACCGAAGGACATTTCCTTCTGTTCGAATTTCAGGCCCCATGCTTTTTCGTATTTATGGACCCATTTGCGTTCATAAGGAGTCACGATGGTGATGGCTGTGCCTTCCAGACCTTTTCTGCCGCAGCGGCCTGCACGGTGCAGATAGTGGGTAGGTTCTTCAGGAACGTCTAAGTTGATGACATGGGTCACGCCTTCGATATCCAGACCGCGGGAACCGATATCGGAAGCCACCAGTACATTGATACGGCCTTCACGGAAACCGTCCATGGCATTTTTTCTGTCCATCTTGCTTGCCTGACCGTAAATACCATCGGCCTTGATGCCGTGGTGACAGAGTTTTTCTACCGTCACTTCGATATTTTCGGGGTTATTCAGGAATACCATTGCCTTTGCAGGTTTTTCGCCGGCGATGATTTTACGCAGGTTCAGGAATTTTTCTCTGTGGGCAGAAAGGATATAATAATGTTTGATGCCCTTAGGCACCACACCGCCGCTTTTCACCTCCAGATCGATGCAGTCTTCCTTCATCATTTTTACTGCTTTTTCCTTAGCCTCGCCGCTGACGGAAGCAGAAAGCAGTACGATCTGTCTGTCTCGTAAAGTTGTTTTGATGACAGCCTCAACGTCTTCTACATTGCCGTCATCCATCAGTCTATCGCCCTCATCCAGCACAATAGTTTTCACCAGATGGGCCTGAATTTTTTTCTTACGGATCAGGTCTAAAATTCTGCCAACAGAACCCACAACGATACGGGGTTTGGATTTCAGTTTTTCCATCTGTCTGCCGATGCCTGCCGCACCAATGAGCAGGGCACAGCCCACTTCCATGCCGCTGTTTTCCTGCAGCAGTTCCGCCTGATGGAACACCTGTGCCGCCAGTTCATGAGTAGGTGTCAGGATGATGGCCTGGGTACCTTTTACATCCATATCGATCTTTTCAAAGATGGGCAGGAGATATGCCAGTGTCTTGCCGGAGCCTGTTTCGGAACGGCCAATAACATCCCTGCCTTCCAGAATAGCGGGGATCATCTTTTCCTGTATTTCTGTAGGGTTTTCGATATCCTGCTTTGCCAGTGCACCCACCAGCGCAGGTCTGAGCCCCAGTTTTCCAAATTTATTTTCCATGTATTTTTCCTTTCTAATTCGGATCAAATGCAACACTTCTCTAATTTATATCTTATCCAAATTCTTAAAATAGTCAAGAATCCCGCAGTAGATCGCCCATGCCAGTTTTTCCTGATATCCCTCGTCATTCAGCAGTTTTTCCTCCTCATGATTGGAAAGGAAGCCGCACTCCACGATGACCGCCGGGATCTCCGTTGTCCGCAGTATGTAATAACTGTCATTCTCCTTCGCCTGCCTGTGGTTGCTGCCGTCTACACGGCTCCGCAGGCTTTCCTGCACGGATTCCGCCAGCAGTTTTCCGTTCCCGCTGCTGTTGTGATAAAAAACCTGGGCCCCTTTTGCCTTCGCCGAAGGGAAGGCATTCTGATGGATGCTGATGAGGATATCCGCTCCGCTTTCATTGGCGATACGCTTCCGCTCCGCCATATCCGTCCGCTTACCCTCCCCAAGAGCTTCATCAGAGGTTCGAGTCAATATCACCTCTGCTCCGCCGATCTCCAGATATTCCGCCAGTTTTTCCGCCACTGCCAGATTCAAATCCTTTTCATTTTTCCCCTCCGTTCCTGTTTTGCCGGGATCCCAGCCCCCATGGCCCGCATCCAGCACAATGGTCGCATCCAAGGCGGAAAACATGACATTCTCCGTCCCTCTTCCCAACGCCGTATAGCACAGGCACCCCAGGATCATGCAAAGACAAATGCATACGCCGCCCCATTTTTTCTCAATAAAAATCCGCATCCCGTTTTCTCCTTTTTTCATTAGGATATGAACAGAATGCGGTGTGTAGTTCTTTTATTCTTCTATGATGGCAACGGCACGGATAGGCGAACCGTCCGCATCCTTATACTTCAAGGGCAATGCTGCAAAAGTAAACAGACCACCGCCGATTTTATCCAGATTCGTCAGGTTTTCGATGATAACGATATCCCTCTGAGACAGGAGCATCCTATGAAGGGTCAGGTTGCCATCGGAGATCGGGTCAATACCGATGGTGTCAAAGCCAACGCCCTTTTTCTGACTATCCAATACATACTGGCATACCTCCCTGGAAACCACGGGATATTCGCCAAAATACACCTCTTTTCCCCAGTTTGCATCCCAGCCGGTGTTGAACAGGAGAAACTCCGCCTTGTCCGCCAGTTCACGCACCTTTTCCACATATTCCATGCCGATCTCTCCGCCTGCTCCCACATTCCTGCAGTCAATGACAAGGGCTTTCCCGACGAACTGTTCCACAGGCAGCTCATTCAGTCGTGTTCTGTCAGCAAAGATGTGGAAAGGCGCATCCATATGGGTTCCTGTATGAGAATAGAAGGAAATCAGCGTTTCCCGGAACCCGTCCTTCTCATGGGTATTGGCAACGGTCAGTTTTGGCTGTTCTGTGCCGGGATAAACAGGCATCGTTTCACAAATCGTCTGCGTCAGGTCAATGATCTTCATTTTATATGCACTCCTTCCGAGGTCAGTTCCTTTTGTCTATTCTACCACGAACAAAACACCCTTGAAACCCCGAATATATTGCATCCGATTGTATTTTCGTACGTACAAGAAAAACATCTGTCCGTCAATTTTACCAGTCATTTCTTACTTTTTTACAGGGAATTTTGCCCCATCCGCCAAAGTTTTTTCTGTGGGACGAAAAAAAGCCCGTTTTGTGTTGACGAATACGCTCAAAATGCTATAATCTTTCTATCGGCACTGTCCTTGATAGGCGGGCAGTTGTCCTCAAATAATACATGTAAAAGGAGGCTTATCTAATGGAAAAACGAGTATATAATTTCTCTGCAGGTCCTTCCATGCTGCCACTGGAAGTTTTGGAACAGGCACAGCGTGAGCTGGTTTGTTACCCTTCAGCAGGCATGTCAGTTATGGAGATGAGCCACCGTTCAGCTTCATATCAGGCTATTATAGATGAATGTGAGGCTTCCTTAAGAAAGCTTCTGGCAATTCCCGATAACTACAAGGTACTGTTTTTACAGGGTGGTGCATCCAGTCAGTTTGCAATGGTACCCCTTAATCTTTTCAACAAGTCCAAAAAGGCAGACTGCGTACTCACAGGTCTTTGGGCAAAGAAGTTTGCCAAGGAGGCAGGACGCTACGGCGATGTTAAGATAGTAGGTTCATCGGAGGATAAAACCTTCTCATATATCCCCAAGCTTGATAAGGCAGATTTCAGACCGGATGCAGACTTTTTCCACATTACCTACAACAATACAATCTACGGTACAAAGTATGCTAAGCTTCCCGAGGTGGGCGATGTTCCCCTTATTGCAGATATGTCCTCTTCCATACTCAGCGAGCCTGTAGATGTAAGTAAATTTGGTATAATTTATGCCGGTGCACAGAAGAATATGGGTCCTGCAGGTCTTACCGTGGTAATAATCCGCGAGGACTTAATCGGAAATGCAATGGATATTACACCTACTATGTTTAACTACGAAACCCATTCCGAAAACGGTTCTATGTTTAATACTCCCCCCACTTTTGCAATTTATATTTGTTCACTGGTATGCAAGTGGCTTGAAGACTTAGGCGGACTTGAGGCAATGAAGGCTATCAATGAAGAAAAGGCTGCTATTCTTTATAATTATCTTGACAGCTCCGAAATGTTCAGAGCTACCGTTGAAAACAAAGAAGACCGTTCTCTTATGAACATTCCCTTTGTTACAGATGACGATGAATTAAATGCCAAGTTTATAAAAGAAGCAACCGCTGCCGGCTTTGTTAACCTTAAAGGTCACAGAAGTGTTGGTGGTATGAGAGCAAGCATCTACAATGCAATGCCTGTGGAAGGCGTAAAGAAGCTTGTAGACTTTATGAAGAAGTTTGAAGAAGAAAACAAATAAGAAATTCTGTTAAATAAAGGACTGATATAAATGTACGAAGTATTAACTTTAAATAAAATAGCAAAATGCGGTCTTGATATGTTGGATAAGGATGTATTCAGCGTTACAGAAGCTACCGATAATCCCGATGCCATAATATTAAGAAGCTTTAATATGCATAATATGGAAATCCCAAAGAGCCTTATGGCTGTAGCAAGAGCCGGTGCAGGAGTTAACAACATACCCATCGATAAAATGAGTGAGCTTGGCATACCTGTGTTCAATACTCCCGGTGCAAATGCCAATGCCGTTGCGGAAATGACTCTGGCAGGACTTCTGCTTGCATCAAGAAAAATTACCGCATCTGCGGAATGGGCAAAGACTCTTAAGGGTCAGGGTGACGAGGTTGGTAAGCTTGTTGAAAAAGGTAAGTCTGCTTTTGTGGGTCCCGAACTTTGCGGCAAAACTCTTGGTGTGGTGGGTCTTGGTGCAATCGGTGTACTGGTTGCAAATATGGCTGATGCCCTTGGTATGAAGGTAATAGGCTATGACCCCTATATTTCTGTAGATGCGGCGTGGAAGCTTTCCCGTAATGTAAAGAAGTCTTCGGACATTGGTGCTATGGTATCTGCATGTGACTATGTTACAATGCATCTTCCCTTAAATGATTCAACTCGCGGTATGGTAAACGAAACCCTTTTTGACCAGATGGCAGAAGGAGTAAGACTTCTTAACTTCTCAAGAGGTGAGCTTGTGGACAATGCCGCTTTAAAAGATGCTCTTGAAAGCGGAAAGGTTGCTTGTTATGTAACAGACTTCCCCTCCGAGGAAACCCTTGCTCTTCCCAATACTGTAAATATACCTCACCTTGGTGCTTCTACACCGGAATCCGAGGACAACTGTGCGGTAATGGCTGCAAAGGAGCTTTCTGATTTTATGCTTTACGGAAATATCAAAAATTCCGTAAACTTCCCCAATTGTGAAATGGCCATGGAAGGTAAGTTCAGAGTTACAATAGCTCATAAAAATATTCCCAATATGCTTACCCGTTTTGCAGGTCTTTTTGCCGATGCTGGCATCAATATTACCAATATGATGAATAAAAGTAAAAAGGAAAATGCCTATACAATTCTTGATGTGGACGAAATCCCCGATGCACTTGAACAGCAGATTGAACAGGTGGAGGGTGTTCACAAGGTAAGAGTTATAGCCGGATGACAATAGAATCCACTTATTAAACTGATTACAGAAATTATTTCTGTTATCACCTCAACGGGCCGCAGAAGCGAAAGCTTTTGCGGCCCATTTTTTGCAATAAAATGGCTGTAAAAACATTTGTTTTTACAGCCATTCTTTGTATTATGTCAAAAAATCTTAACCTTTTACTCTGTTGTACATTTCCATAAAATGTTCTTCGCTTACCACACCCACATCATCGGGGATGATGTATTTTCCACCAAAATGTGTAAGACCTCCGAGGACTCCTTCGTGGTCGGTTCCTCCGGATTTGTAGAGGTTGTACTTGTCTGCAATACCCGGAAGTACAGCTTTTTCTTCTTCAGTGAGCATGGAGTGGTTTATCTCCACACCCTTAAGTCCAAGTTTTACAAGGTCGGGTATGTATTGAATTTGCTCGTGAGGGTGGGCAAGTATGGGTATACCGCCGGCATTAAGTATGGCATTTATTGCTTCTTTTGCCGAAGGCATAGGACGGTTTATAATGGGTTTTAATTCTTCTTCTCTTTCTTCTTTCCATATAAAATCAGGCAAGAATTCCATATATTGTTTTTGGGTGGCAAGCCCTTTTTCTACAAGGGTTACAAATATCTGATTATTGCACAGGTAATCGTTATGAGGAAAGCGTGCCACAACATCTTCCCATGTTATATCTTTGTCTTTAAGCCAGCCGTTTTCCTTTGAACGGTCAAAAAGGATTTTGCTTCTTATACGCTCTCTGGAGGATGTTTTTTCGAAAAGTTCTGTGATGGCTGAGTTATTTGTATCGAAATCCAGTCCGACTATGTGGAAGTGTGTTCCGAAGCCGTCGGCATCAAATTCTGTACCAGTAAGGCACAAAAGACCGTACTTTCTTGCAGCTCTCATCATAAAGTAGCTGCCTTTACAGGTGTCGTGGTCAGTTAAGGCTATTGCCTTGTGACCCTGCTTTACTGCAAGCGCACAAAGCTCATCGGGGGTATACTGACCGTCAGAAAAGGTAGAGTGCATATGAAGATTTGCAAACATTTATTATCACCTCATACTGTTTTTTCTTAATTATATAGCTACAGCACCGTTAAGTCAATATGAAATAAAGTTTCAAAACCGCTATCAACATATTGACACAATATTTCAAAAAGAGTATAATAGGCGTATATATTATTGATATTGGTTAGGAGAGAATGCAATGTTTCAGACAGAAATGAGAAACCCCAACACAACACATATTGACAAGGCAAGTTCTTTGGAAATAGCACAGATTATGAGCAAGGAAAACAGAATAGTAAACGATGCTATAGATGCCGCTTGCGAAAGTATAGCAAAGGCTATAGATATGGCAGCTGAAGCTATATCAAAGGGCGGCAGGCTTATATACATAGGTGCAGGTACTTCCGGCAGGCTTGGTATACTTGATGCTTCAGAGTGCCCGCCTACCTTTGGCGTAGATGCCAATACGGTTGTAGGGGTTATTGCAGGCGGTTACGAATGTCTGGTAAGTGCTTCCGAAGGTGCAGAAGACAATCCGGATGCGGCTATAGAAGACCTTAAGAAGATTAACCTTACAGGTGATGATGTGGTAGTGGGGATTTCCGCATCGGGAAATGCAGACTATGTAATAAGCGCCCTCCAATACATAAAGAGTTTAGGCGGCGGGGCGGTATCTCTTTGCTGTAATCCCGAAGGCAAGATAAACTCGGTGGCTCATGTTGCCATTGTTACCGAAACAGGACCCGAGGTTATAACAGGCTCTACAAGACTTAAGGCAGGCACGGCGCACAAGCTTGTTCTCAATATGTTATCCACCGGAGCAATGATAAAAACCGGCAAGGTATACGAAAACTATATGATAAATGTCCGTCCCGTAAACAAAAAGCTCCGTGACCGATGCATAAGAATTGTTCGTGATATTTCCGGTGCGGATTACGAAACTTCGGAGGCGGCTTTAGACAGAGCAAACGGCGACATAAAAACAGCAGTGGAGGAAATCAGAAATGAAGCTTAAATCTGCGTACAATCTTTTTACAGTTAAAGAGCAAAAAGCCGCAGACTACATACTTTCCCATATTGACGAAACCGTAAGTTTATCGGTTCAGGAGCTTGCAAAAAGGGCAGATACATCTCCCTCAACTATTATAAGGCTGAGTGCCAAAGCCGGATATGAGAGCTTCCCTGCACTTAAGATAGACCTTGCAAAGCTAAATATTGACCCTGTGGAAAAGGATATTATCATAGACCGAAAGGACACATCCTTGGATATAGCTCACACCTTAAGCAGGATAATGACCGAAGTGGCAAATGAGTCACAGGCATTATTCAATAAGGAAGATTTCGACCGGGTTGTGGAAAAAATAACCAATGCGAATAAAATTTACATATTGGGTATAGGCTCTTCCGGCATTGTTGCCGAGGATTTGTGGCGCAAACTTTTACGAATAGGAAAAAATGGAATATACTGTGCGGACTCACATGTACAGTTGCTTATGGGTGCTTCGTCGGCACCCGGAGATGTGGTTATTGCTTTTTCCTGCAGCGGAAAAACCGATGAAGTAAACGAAGCATTAAAACACCACAAAAATATGGGAGCTTTTACCGTGGCTGTTACCCGTGCGGTAAAGTCGCCAATTACATCAATATGTGATGTAAGCCTTTATCATTCGGGATATGAGGGGGAGTACAGAGTTGGTGCAATTGCTTCCGAATATGCACAGCTTTTTGTATCCAATATGATATTTCTTGCAGTAACCCAAAAAGATTACGATAAAAACAAAAACCACATAAAAAACAGCAGAAAAATTATCAAGGATTTTAAGGGGGGAAAATAGAAATGGCAAAAGTGGAAAATTACAACGGTTATCCTGCTATTATGGTGGATGAGAAGCCTTATCCGCCCATGATGGCAACCATACGTACCAACAACCGTGACCATATGGTTATAGATGAAGAATACTATAAAAATCTTGGAAAAAGCGGTATCAAAATATATTTTTTAATATGCGATACTGAATGGCTTAAGCCCGAAGGTTTCAATATGTTTTGTGAAGAAGCCGAAAAGCTCTTAAATGCCGTTCCCGATGCTTATATAATGGTGAGAATCGGTATGCACCCTACACCAAAGTGGTGTGAGGAAAATCCCGACGAAACCCTTACATATAGTGATGGTATAAAGAAACCCATGCATCTTTACACGGAATCCTACGAGGCAGAGTATCCTGCGATGTATTCTCTTTGTTCGGATAAATGGCGCAAGGATGCCGGGGAAGCTCTTCTTTCCATGGTAGAAAAAATAAAAGCTCTTCCTTATGGCGACAGAGTAATCGGCTACTTCTTTGCTGCCGGCGGTACAAGCGAGTGGTACTATATGACACCTACGGAGTACACATCGAAAACCAATGTCTGTGACAGTGGCGGATGGGAACAGACCGGTGATTTTGATTATGATGATGTTTATGCGGATTTAAGTCCGGCTTTCAGAAAGAGCTTTTCAAGGTATCTTAAGAATGTGTACGGCACAAATGAAAATTTAAGAAAAGCCTGGAATGATCCGGAGGCGGATATAGAAAACCCACATATACCTGATTGCACTGCCCGCTACTTTGTAAACGGTGTGGACTACGATATTGCTCATCCCGAAAAACTGTGGGCGAATTCCGGTATGCCAAAGCCACCTGCAAACGGAACCAACATAGGACACTTTCTTGATATTAAAAAGCACAGAGATGTATTTGACTTCTACCGTGCATGGCATATAGGCGTTGCAGAATCCGTAGTATATTTCGGCAATGTGGTTAAATCTTACGACCCGGAACTTCTTACCGGTGCTTTCTATGGGTCGGCAGGCTCCAACAAGCCTTTTTCCATGGGTCAGGTTGGCGGTGTTACAAATATTCTTGATTCCGGTAAAATAGACTTCCTTGCATCTCCCGGTGTGTACGAAAACCGTCAACCCGGCGGATTTGTAGGACAAAGGCAGGTGCCCGATTCCTACGCTTTAAGAAATACTATTTTCATAGTAGAAGAGGATGCAAGAACGCATTTTGAAAATCCCTACTATGCCAAGTATATGGAGCTTTTTTCCATGGAAGATTCCATTACTGTATTAAAGAGAGAATTTGCAAGAAACATTTGCCAGAATCTGCATGCCTGGTGGTTTGACCAGATTATAGGCGGAAAACGCTACAAGCATCCCGATATATATCAGCTGTTTGAAAAACAGCAAAAACTTGCTCACGAGGCTTATTCAAAGGACAGAACAAAAAATTCTGAAATTGCATTTATATATGACGAAGAAAGCTATCACGTGATAGCTGAGGAAACTACCCACCAGATGGTGGAGCTTTTCCGCAATTATGAGATAGACATCATAGGCGCACCATGCGACAGATACTATCACAACGACATGGCAAATCCCAATATGCCCGACTACAAGCTTTATGTGTTTATGAATACATTTTTCTTGAATGACAGGGAAAGGGCAGAAATAAAAAAGAAGCTTGCGAAAAATAATGCAACTGCTCTCTTTATGTACGGTTCCGGTATTATAAATCCGGATAAAGACAATATTTTAAGCGGTGACAATGTAGCTGACCTTACCGGATTTGACATTACCGTTGAGGACGGTGTGTTTGCCGGTATGATGAAGTTTGACAAAACATCGGAGCATCCTGTGGCAAAAGCTATGGATAAAGGCGAAATTTATGGTGACTTCAAACGTAAGATGTGGCTTAATGTAAGCAGCTATATGAATGATATTAAGAAGTCAAAAGTTCACCTTTACCCGGGAATATTTGCAGAAGATGGTGAAGCAATAGCTCACTTCCTTGATACGAGAAAGCCTTCAATCAGCATTAAGGAATCGGAAGGCTTTACATCAATATATTGCGGAAGTAAGTTCTTAAGCGCCGATGTAATAAAGGAAATTGCCCGCTTTGCCGGCTGTCATATATACTCCGATACCGATGACGTCCTTTATGCCAACAATGACTATGTGGCAATTCATGCCGCCAAGTCCGGTGCAAAGGTAATTAATCTTCCCGGTGAAGCTTCAGCATATGAGGTGTACGAAGAAAAATACTATTCAAAAGATTCAAAAACAATAACCCTTGATATGCTCAAGGGCGAAACAAAAATGTTTCGATTGGAAAAATGATATTATAATAAAAACTTCGCTTCAGTAATTTGTGAAGCGAAGTTTTTGTTTGAGGAATTTTAGATATTAACTATTTGCTTATTTCTGCGGTATTGGTTTCGCTGTTCCATACTACAACGGCACCCATTGCTTCTGCCGCGGCTCTTAAAGGAATGTAGGTTCTGCCATTCATTGCCAGTGCAGGTACATCCAATTCATAGAACTCACCGTTTAAACTGTAGATTGGACTGTCTATAGCAAAAACTATTCTTCTGTCCGCAGATTTCAATACTGCTTCCGAGGATGAACCGACCCATTCAACTGTATATCCCATTTTTTCCGCAACAGCTCTTATAGGTATAAGTGTTCTTCCCTCTATTGCTGCAGGGGATGTGTCGGATATAAGCTTTTCGCCATTTATAAGAATCTTGATTTCCCCCGGTTCAAAAGAAATTGTCTGCAAGAAGGATTCCGGGTTGAAGGTCCTTTGAGAATATTCGCTTAAGGTCATGGTGTATATCCTGCCGTTTTTTGCGGTTGAGTAAACACTTAAACAAAAATTCCCATAGGTTATGTCTTTGGCACTAAGGCTGTAATCAGCTTTATACATATAGTATGTTGTACCGTTGATTGTTATTTCGTCGTGACTTTCCTTTATCATTTTGCAGGATACATTTACTTTGTTGGTTTTACTTATGATTTCAGAGATATTATTCTCGGTATAAGTTACATCAAAGGCGTTGAAGAATGCTTCTTTTGTGTAGAAATCTGCAAAATATGCATTGGTGTTGTATTCTGCTGTTATTGACAAGGTTGATTCTTTATTTGCAGATGAGAAAACCAATAAGGTATCAGTACTTTGCACAAGCTCCATTCCATAAGGCGATGAGTAACTTACACCCCCAAAAACATTCTCAGAGGATTGGGCATATGCAACAGTGCAAAATATTAAGAGAATAGCTGTGATAAAAATTGTAATTGCAAGCCTTTTCATGCTATTTATCCTATCAGTCGGGTTTCTTTTCAAGCTTTAAGGGGAAATCTCCAAGCTTGTTTACTTTGAATCCGTTCGCTTTGTATTCTTCGTAGTCAAAAGCTTCCAGTTCGTCTATGGCGAGCTTGTGAAATTCGTAGAAGTTCTTCCACCATTCATATCCTGTGCCAAGGTCTGCATTAAGGTAAGCATCTGCAATGTCGCATCCCATAGCAGGAGCAACGTAGAATGCACCCATAGCGAGCACGTTAACGCCGTTTCCTGTGATAGCACGAAGAGCCGCAGGAACACTTTCAACTACACCTGCATGAACATGGGGACATTTGCTTGCGGCAATGTGTATACCCATACCGGTTCCGCAGAAGAGGAGCGCTCTTTCAAATTCACCTTCGGAAATCATAGAGCCGGCTCTTAAGCCTACTCTGTGAAACATAAGGTCTGTGTCATCTGGGTCGGAGTCTGCCTTTACGCCTACGTCCGTCACTGTCCAGCCCTTTTCTTTAAGGTGAGCAACAACGGCTTCCTTTAAGGGATAGCCTGCAAAATCAGCGCCAACTAAAATTTGTTTGTCTTTTACCATTTTCATGTTCATTACCGTCCTTTATATTTATTTTTTCTCTATAAATGCATGGTTTGTCTGAGAAATCCAGTTTATTTCATATTGCAGATTGCCCGCTACAAATCTTACAGGAACCATAAATCTGCCGTTTATAATTCTTGCGGGGGATTCAAGCTTAATGGGAAATTTTCCAAAATATGCTTCGCCGGAATTTTCCACAACAGTAAGGGAAACCTTTGGGGTTTTAATTGTTGCCGAGCGTTCCTCTCCGTTCCAGGTTACTTCTGCACCAAGAGCCTCTGCAAGGGCACGGAAGGGAATCATGGAAACACCGTTTTCTATGTAGGGAGCGACATCGCTTTCTAAAGTGGTTCCTTCTACAATGATTTTGAAATCGCCATCGGATTTTATAATGGAAAAGCAGTCAAAAACCGTACCTGTTTCTCTGTGGTGCAGGTAGAATGTGTGTTCTCCCTGAGTAAAGTGCCGGTTGGTTGTTACTACAGTCCAGTAAAGGGTGTTACCATTGGATTTGGGGTGAATGTCTTTCCATTCATCATCAAATTTAAAAAAGAGGGAGTCTGCACCGCCTGTAGGAAATGCTCCGTGAAGGTACATTGTGTAGTTACCGTCTTCAGGTACATAGAATTTAAAGGATAATTCCGGTTCGGTTATCATTGCCGGGTCGGTTACCACATTGCCCGAAGTAAAATACACTCTGTCGCCAAAGGATTCAGCATAGGTAGTTGGCATCAAAGATGAATTATATATATCCTCGCACTTTATCAGCTTTTCGGTTTCAAATACAGTTTCGGCAGAAACGCACATTGCCATAGCTCCAAGAATCACTATGGAGCATATTGTTATGAATAATAGCTTTTTAATCATTAAATAACCTCCGATCATAATATACTAATATTTTAACATATATCAAAATAAATGACAATATGGTTTTTGAAAATATGAACAATGTAAAAACAGATAGAATTGTCCTTTTGATGCCTGGAAAATGAAACAAATTGCTCAGGCGATAATATCAAGTGGGGTACAAAGTGGTTTTTTTTGAGAATAATGTTCGTATAATTGCTAAAAATAAAATAAAATACTGAAATTGGAGGTAGTAATATGTTTAAACATGAAAAAATGCTTTTTCATCCGGTGGAAATTGAAAAACCAAATCCGCAATATGCCGTACTGCTTCAGGAACAACTTGGCGGTGGAAATGGAGAGCTAAAGGCGGCTATGCAATATATGTCGCAGAGTTTTCGCATCAAGGATCCTGAAATCAAGGACTTATTTCTGGATATAGCTGCTGAAGAACTTGGACATATGGAAATGATTGCGCAAACAATCAATTTGCTCAATGGTCATGATGTGAATGTATCTGAGGTGCAAGCGGGAGAAATACAATCTCATGTTATTTTGGGACTTAATCCCGGTCTTATAAATGCATCGGGATATTCTTGGACAGGAGATTATGTTACAGTAACAGGAGATTTGTGTGCTGATCTTTTAAGTAATATTGCATCTGAACAACGTGCAAAGGTTGTGTATGAATATTTATATCGGCAGATTGACGATAAAAAGGTCAGAGAAACCATAGATTTTCTTCTTAACCGCGAAGAAGCACACAATCAAATGTTTCGGGATGCTTTTAATAAGGTACAGAACAGCGGTTCAAACAGAGATTTTGGAACTACCAAAGCTGCACGAATGTATTTTTCAATGTCTGATCCGGGTCCTGATGCTTTTGCAAATAATGAAACAACAGCACCTTCTTTTAATAAATAGTATTTTATTGTGGAATGCCGGTTGTGATTAATATTCAACAGACCGGGGGAGAAAAGTGGAATCAAATTACGCTCGCTTCATCTGCCACCGGCAGCGCTCGCGACCTCACACGTTCACGCGGAAAACCGCGTGCGGAGTTCAAGTCCAAAATACGATACAAAAACAAAAAGGACTACCTTATAGGTAATCCTTTTCTGTTTTGGCAGGGGTAGTAAGACTTGAAAGGCTACGCCCTCTTGTGCTAAACGGTTTCTGATTTCGCTCCGTAAACGAAGCTCATCACAAACCGAGCACTGCGCTTCGTTACGCTCGCTTCATCTGCCACCGGCAGCGCTCGCGACCTCACACGTTCACGCGGTTTTGGAGACAATGTCATATAAAAAGGACTGTCCAAATTGTTCCCACTGTTGAGCCTTTTGTAGCACTCGGTCTTTTGAACCTTATGCCTTTTGATGCTTTATTGATGCTATTGAAAATTCTCTGCAAATTTGATGCCCAACTGCCAAAAAATCGACACGCTTAATTTTATTTAAGTATAACATACATTTCGTGAAATTACAAATTCATTCACGATAGAATTGCCCGTTTTTGAGGACAGGAGAATAAAATGAGCCTCCAAGAAAATACTCCTCGGAGGCTCAAAATATTGTATCGTAGATGAATTTGTGGTATAATTAGATATCAGCTTTCCATAAGTCGTGGAGATTGCAGTAAGCATAAGCTGCAACAGGTTTTTCATCAGAAAGAGCAAAAGTTACAACAGGATCCTTTCCGATTTCAAGGCATTTACGCTGACCTCCTCTGTCGGTCTGGAGATATACCCAAACGATGTGATGTTCTTCCGTCATAGGATGCTCAACGGAACCGATTGTAACGGTTACAGTATTGTTGTCAACACTTACTACCGGAATATGTTTTTCGTGGCTTGCTTCAACTGTACCCGGCTCAAGCTTTGTCATTTTCTGACCGCAGCACATCATAGGCACTCCTGCATCGTGAATCATACCGATTAAATTTCCGCAATGCTCACAGATATAAAATTTGTTGTTATCACACATGATAAACACCTCCGTATAATTATTTATCTATATTTTACCATAGATATGCAAAAAATACAATAATATTATGTGATAACATCACAGAAAATAAAAAAACTATAATATATAATACAACTAACATAGGAAAGGAGCTGATGTGAATATGACAGCTTTGAATAAAGATATAGTTTACGATATGATAATAGTTGGCGGAGGCCCGGGTGGATACACATCAGCACTTTATGCTGCAAGAGCCGGATTTAATGTCTTGGTTCTTGAAAAATTTTCAGCAGGCGGACAAATGGCGTTGACGCATCAAATTGACAATTATCCCGGATTTGAGGATGGAATTGACGGATTTTCGCTTGCTGATAAAATGAAAAAACAAGCGGAACGATTTGGTGCAAGAAGTGAAAATGCCGAAGTAATTAAAGTTAATCTTACGGTAAATCCAAAAGAAATAGAGACTGCAAAGGGGACATTTTTATCAAAAACAGTCCTACTCGCTTCAGGGGCGAACCCAAGAGAGCTTGGCGTTGACAAAGAAACTGAACTTATAGGACGAGGCGTTGCATACTGTGCCTCCTGTGACGGAATGTTTTACAGAGGCAAAACAGTTGTTGTGGTTGGCGGAGGAAATACTGCTGCTGCAGATGCAATTCTTCTAAGTCGTATTGCAAAAAAGGTTATCATTGTTCATCGCAGAGACACCCTAAAAGCAACAAGGATTTACCATGAGCCTTTAATGAATGCAGAAAATGTGGAGTTTAAATGGGATAGCACGGTTACGGAACTTTTGTATGAAGATAAAATAACAGGTGTTAAGATTAAAAATGTCAAAACAGGAGAAGAAAGCATAATTGATTGTGACGGTGTATTTGTAAGTGTGGGAAGAAAGCCTGCAACTGATTTTCTCGGAAGTCAACTTGATTTGGATGAGAACGGATACATCATTGCAGACGAAACAACAAAGACAAGCATCCCCGGTGTGTATGCTGTCGGCGATATAAGAACTAAACAGCTTCGTCAGGTAGTTACCGCTGTTTCGGATGGTGCAATGGCAGTTCATTCGGCGGAAGAATATCTTGCCCAAGAACATAAAGGGAGTGAAATATAATGCAATATTTAATATCGTTTCTTGAAGGGATTATCACCTTTATATCGCCTTGCTTGCTTCCAATGCTGCCCATATACATTTCATATTTTGCAGGCGGCGGAGAAAGAACTACTGCAAAAACATTAAAGGGTGCTGTCGGCTTTGTAACAGGTTTCACCATTGTCTTTGTAATGCTTGGAGCATTGGCAGGAACAGTTGGAAGCTTCCTTCGTGAATACCAGACAACAGTAAACATCATTTCAGGACTGATTGTGATAATTTTCGGACTGAATTTTCTTGGAGTATTTAAACTAAATATCTTCAAAGGAAATCAGCGCTCTGTTAAAACAGATAATATGGGATTTTTCTCTGCAATGCTTTTTGGAATTATCTTTTCCGTAGGCTGGACTCCTTGTGTGGGAGCGTTCTTAGGCTCCGCATTGATGCTGGCATCTCAGCAAGGTCATATAGCAGAAGGAATGCTGATGCTGCTTAGTTATTCATTGGGACTTGGAATACCCTTTATACTAAGTGCGGTGCTGATTGACTACCTCAAATCAGCGTTTAACTGGATTAAGAGAAATTACAAAATCATTAACCTTATAAGCGGCAGCCTACTTGTTATAATTGGTATTATGATGGCAACAGGCACACTTGGGCAGCTTTTGAATCTGCTTGGTTAGGAGGAACTATGAAAAATAAGAAAACACTAATAATACTTATTCTTGCATTTGTTGTTCTGCTTGGTGGTGCGTATATCCTTTACTATCAGCTTGGACAGTCGCAGACACCCGATCAGCTTTCAGTAGAACAACAAGAGAATAGTGAAACAGAAGAAAATCAAAAAACATTAGCACCGGATTTCACAGTTTATGATGCTGACGGAAATGAAGTTAAGCTGCATGACTTTATAGGAAAGCCAATAGTACTCAATTTCTGGGCAAGCTGGTGCGGTCCTTGTCAGATGGAAATGCCGGACTTTCACGAAAAATATCTCGAGCTGGGTGGTTCAATAAATTTCCTGATGGTAAATATGACTACCGGACGTGAAACCTTAGAGAGTGCAAAGAATTTTATCGCAGAAAAAGAATACACTTTCCCGGTATTTTATGATACACGGTCTGATGCTGCCGCAACATATGGGGCATATTCCTTGCCGACAACATATTTCATTGACGCAGAAGGTTATGCGGTTGCACAGGCCACAGGTGCTATTGATGGTGAAACTCTTCAGCGTGGAATCGATATGATAAAATAAACTATCCGCCAGGGACAATCCTTGGCGGAATTTTTTCTGCTGTAAAATTGTTTGTTTTGTCGATTGTATAAATCTGACTTTTATGATATAATAAGTAAAAAGTACAGATTTGCGAGGAAAGCTATTATGGAATTTCAAAGCTACTTTCCAATATGGGATAAATTAAATAAAGCAGAGCAAGACCGTATCACAGGCAACTTGATTACCAGAAAGGTAACAAAAGGAACTGTAATTCATAACGGCAGTATGGAATGTACAGGGCTGCTTTTGATAAAGACCGGACAGCTTCGTGCATACATTCTTTCCGATGAAGGCAGAAAAATCACAATCTACCGTCTTTTCGACAGGGATATGTGCTTGTTTTCAGCCTCCTGTATTATGCGTTCTATTCAGTTTGATATAACAATTGAAGCCGAAAAGGATACCGATTTATGGATTATTCCAGCAGAGCTTTACCAGAGCATTATGAAAGAATCTGCACCCGTTGCCAATTACACAAATGAGCTTATGGCAACAAGATTTTCTGATGTAATGTGGCTGATAGAACAGATTATGTGGAAGAGCCTTGACAAGCGTCTTGCAGCATTTCTTCTTGAGGAAATTTCTATAGAGGGAACAGAAAAACTAAAGATTACTCACGAAACTATTGCAAATCATCTTGGCTCTCACCGTGAGGTAATGACGAGAATGCTCAAATATTTTCAAAATGAAGGAATGGTTAAGCTCTCCCGTGGTATGATAGAAATTACAGATTATGAAAAGCTTGAAAGCTTAAGCGATGAATAAATGAATGTCCGCCGATAGTGCTATCCGGCGGACATTTTATGTTTACAGCAATGCAAGGATTGCTTCCTTTGGTTTTGCTCCCATTGATTGATTTATGATTTTGCCATCCTTGATAACCACCAGTGTCGGTATGCTCATAATACCGAACTGTCCTGCAAGTTCAGGCTGCTCGTCCACATTGACCTTGCCAACCTTGATGTCAGGGCGTTCCTCGGCGATTTCCTCTACGATGGGCACTACCATACGGCAAGGACCGCACCACGGTGCCCAGAAATCCAAGAGAACAGGTCTGTCTGAATTTAGAACTTCACTTTGAAAATTGTTTTTGTTAATATTTATAGCTGCCATATTGTTATCCTCCTTTTTCTTTTGTGTCTTTATATTACCACAACTTTTTATGCTTTTCTGTGATATCATCACATAAAATACATATAACCCCGTAACAAAATAAGACACGCCTTAAACAAAGAAAAACGGAATTATATTTTTGAGAAAATATTCTGCGAGAATTAAAAAATATTCTTGCAGAATTGTTCTCTACAGGCGAAATTGATGATTAAATTTAAGAAAATGAAATATCTCGCTATGCTCGATGTGAAATAATTTACTTCGTAAATTGTGAAATTTTCTGTTTCGCAGAAAGTGAAATAAAATTTGCCTTTTCATACGCCAAAAGGCGTATTTCATAGCGAAGCTATTTCACTTGCCGTAGGCAAATTTCATTGAAAAAAGCACTTCCGAAGAAGTGCTTTTTCGTGGCAGGGGTAGTAAGACTTGAACTCACGGCACGCGGTTTTGGAGACCGCTGCTCTACCAACTGAGCTATACCCCTATGTATTAAATTTGCAACATTGATATTGTACAACAAAAAAACTCCGGTGTCAACTGTTTTTTGAAAAACTTTCAGAAAAAATGCCACAGGACACCAAGAGGTGCCCTGCGGTTTTAAGTAATATCAGGATGTGTGGTGCATTAAATGCCGATGAATTAAAAAATGCGCCGACATAAGCCGACGCATGAAAAACACATCAGCCCTTTCTTGTCGCCAAACAAACTTACATAACACAAACGTATATGCAAATAGAGCATCTGTATTTTTACCAAAAATAAAAATACACATACATTTGTGCTTTGCTATTAAAGTTTGTTTGGCAACTTAATTATACCACCGGCTTTAAAATAAATCAAGAGTTTCAAAATATGATTTATATGTAATGGTACAAACTTGTGTTTTCATAGAATTATACTATCAATAATCGGGAGAGAATTGTGTGAAAAGAATATTTTGTTTATTGGTTACGGTTATTATAGTTTGTTCTTCTTTATCTTGCCATGCATTGGAGTTGAGTGCTTCCTCGGCGGTTTTAATTGAGGCAGAGCACGGCACTGTACTTTATGAAAAAGATGCTTCTTCTAAGCGCACTATGGCAAGCACCACCAAGATTATGACGGCCATCTGTGCCTTGGAAGAGGGTGACTTAACTCAAAAAGTAAAAATAGCGCCGGAGGCAGTTGGTGTCGAAGGTTCTTCAATATATTTAAGAAAAGGTGAGGAGTTAACCTTAAAAGAACTGGTTTACGGTTTAATGCTCAATTCCGGCAACGATGCTGCAGTTGCCATAGCCTATGCCGTATCGGGAAGTGTGGAAGAATTTGCAAAGCTTATGAATAAAAAGGCTAAAGAAATAGGTGCGGATAACTCTCAATTTAAAAATCCGAATGGCTTGGATGAAGAGGGGCATTATACTACAGCCTACGACCTTGCACAAATTGCGGCATATGCAATGAAAAATGAAGAATTTAAGGAGATTGTTTCTACATATCAAACTACAATACCCGGAAGCGAAGAAGAAACAAAGCGATATTTAACCAATCACAATAAGCTTTTGAAACGTATGGATGGTTGTATAGGGGTTAAGACCGGGTTTACCAAAAAGTCCGGCAGATGCCTTGTATCTGCGGCAGAACGCAATGGGGTAACTCTTGTAGCAGTAACACTCAATGCACCCGACGACTGGAACGACCACATAAATATGATGGAATTCGGCTTTGAAAGAGTAAAAAGAAAAAAACTGATATCCAAAGACGATATTTTGCAGGACATAAATGTTGATAATGGCAACAGGAAAAAAACAAGAGTAGTATGCGGTAAGGATTTTTCGGTTCCGGCAGTTGATGGCAAATGCTATGTTACAAGGTATAAAGCAAAGAAAAGTATTATTGCCCCTGTTAAAGAAGGCGATGAAATAGGCAAAGTGGAGTTTTATCTGGATAATATGCTTATAGGTGAGGTTTCTGCCGTAGCAGAAGAAACGGTAGATGTCGATCAAACAAGAAAGTTTGGAAAAAGTATCAGAAAAATATTGTGGGGTTTTGTTGGGTAAATGTCATCCTGAGCGAAGCGTAGCGAAGTCGAAGGATCTCAAGTTTGCAGTTGCTTTCGATTATTGTATAGGAAAAGATATTTTGCGGGTGAGGAGCTCATCATCAATATGTCATTCTGAACGCAGTGAAGAATCTTCCTTACAATCGAGTAGCTTACTTGTTATGGAGATTCTTCGACTTCGCCTTCGGCTCCGCTCAGAATGACATATTTGTTAGTGTCTGACTCATTCAAAATCAGCGATAAACCAAAATTTACATCAACAAATTAAAAAGAGGCAGATAAAGTCTGCCTCCCATTAACATTATTCATTTATATCCGGGAAAATTGCCTCACATCTGTATATTGGCATGCCCTGACTTGAAAAGTTGGTTTCATACTCTGTCATTACATTACCTTCAAATTTGCTATTATGTAAGTCTAAGGTTATATTTTTAAGCCTTAAGCCGTAATCGGAAAAGGAATTGAGAGAAAACTCAAAAAGGTCACGGTTATCTGTTTTAAAGTGTATCTCTCCGCCGGGTTTAAGTATACCCTCGTACTTCTGCAGGAAATTTGCGTGGGTAAGCCTTCTTTTGGCATAGCCGCTTTTTTTCCACGGGTCGCAAAAATTTATGTATATTCTGTCGCATTTTGATTCGGTTTCAAATTCACCAAGCATATTGGCATCGCCGCGGACAAACTTTACATTTGTAAGTCCGGCTTCCTTAACCTTTTCCAGAGCCAAGACTATTACATCGGAAATCTTTTCTATGGCAATAAAGTTTATATCGGGGTTGTTCATAGCTGTTTCTGTAATAAACTTGCCTTTTCCGCAACCTATTTCAATGTACAGGGGTTTGTCTTCGGCAAATACTGCACCCAAATTGTTCTTATATTCAAGTATATCGGGTATAAGGAGCTCAGAGCAAGCTTCCATACGCTCTTCTCTGTGCTTTTTTCTTCTCATTCTCATAAGTGTATTTTCCTTTCATGCAAAATCAATAATAATGATAACATTTTGTTAAAATAAATTCAAGTACAAAGTGTTTTTCTATTGAAAAAACAGGACGAATACAGTATAATATATAGTGGAATTATTTGGAAAAGCGGTGAAAACAAATGGAAGAAATAAGGCTTCAAAAATATCTTGCCATGTGCTCTGTAGCTTCAAGACGAGCTGCAGAACAGCTTATCCTCGAAGGTAAGGTCAAGGTAAACGGCGCTGTGGTTACAGAGCTTGGCACAAAGGTTACTTATGAGGACAAAATTGCGGTAAACGGCAAGCTTATAAAACCGGATAAGCAAAAAGTATATATAATGCTCAACAAACCCTGCGGTTGTGTTACAACCGTAAACGACGAGCGGGGCAGAGAAACCGTTATGAGCTATGTGGCAGATGTCAATGAAAGAATATATCCCGTGGGCAGACTGGACTACAATACGGAAGGGCTTCTTATACTTACCAATGATGGAGATTTCACCTATGCCCTTACACATCCAAAACACGAAAAAGAAAAAGTGTATCTTGCGCTGGTGTCCGGCATAATGCTTCATGGTGCAGTGGAAAAGCTGGAAAAGGGCGTGTATGTAGACGGTAAGAAAACTGCTCCGGCAAAGGTTGAGGTTAAAGAACACCGCAGAAATACTTCTGTAGTGGAAATAACAATTCACGAGGGGAGAAACCGTCAGGTAAGAAAGATGTGCGAAGCGGTGGGGCATAATGTCCTCGGACTTATGCGCACAAGCATTGCAGGCGTGGAACTGGGTAATCTTAAACCGGGAAAATGGCGTCATCTTACTGAAGTGGAAATCAATAAGCTTTCAAAATGAGAAAGGAAACAAATTATGCTTACAATTAAAATAGAAGAAAATTATAAGGAAGCCATAGCAGAAATGGGGCTTGAAGTTGCTGAAGATGCTGTGGTTATGGAAGTACGTGATGCAGACCTTCTTATGGGAGTAGGCGTTATGAGGCTGTTTGATACCTATGCAGAAATAACGGATATTTGTCTTAAAGACGAATTTAAAGAATTTACTTTGGAATACGGTGTCGGAAAGTCACTACTTAATGTTGTGGATTTAAGGGGTATACGCTTTGCGGTTTCCAATAACGAAAATATAGAAAAGCAGCTTCGTGCCCTTAAGTTTAAGGCACCTTCGCAACAGGAAAAACCGGAGGAATTTCCCGAAGAGGTTTCATCGGCAAAGTTGTGTTTATGTCTTGATGGATATTTTTTGGCAAAATGCTAAAAAAATAAAAGGATTTACAGGATTTATGTAGAAATAATCAAATGAGGGTAAAATTGGAGTGTTGACATTGAATAGATAATGGCAACACCCTTCACAATGTTATTATATATTTTTTTACACTTTATTTTCTCGCGAAAGGAGGAGTAGGAATGACAACAGCAGAAATTTTGTACACCTGTGCTTTGGGTATAGGTATAGTGTTTGTAGGGCTCATTTGTATAATATTTATTACAATGATTATGAGCGGAATTTGCAGAATGTTTGCCAAACCTGAGGGAGAAAGCAAGCCTGTAATATCTGCGGCTCAGATGCCCAGAAAGAAGCCGGTTGCAGCACCCGTGGCGGCAAACGCAGCTCCCATAGCAAATAAGCAGGAGCTTGTAGCTGGAATATGTGCAGTAATAGCAGAAGAATTGGGAACAGATGTTTCCAACATAAGAGTAACATCTTTTAAGAGACTTTAATTTTAGAAAAATTTTTTAAGGAGAATTAATATTATGAAAACTTACAAGGTTAATGTAAACGGTACAGAATATGCTATTTCTATAGAACTTATGAGCGAAACCGAAGCTGCTCAGGCAAAGGCAGCACCTGCCCCTCAGGCTGCTCCCGCTCCCGCAGCTGCTCCTGCAGCACCCGGTGCAGGCGAAGAAATCACTGCTCCCATGCAGGGCACTATCCTTTCTGTAAAGGTTAAAGAAGGCGACAGCGTTTCAAAGGGACAGGTTCTCTTTATCCTCGAAGCAATGAAGATGGAAAACGAAATCATGGCAGCAAATGACGGTGTTGTTACATCTGTATGTATCAGCGAAGGTGCTGCTGTTTCCAATGGTACTGTTCTTTGCACAATTGCTTAATTTGTAACTTGGAGGAATAGAATAATGACTAAGAAAATACTTTCTGTTCTTCTTCTTGTCATAATGACATTTTCATGTATGTCTGTTTTTGCTGCAATTGATATTAAAGATACCAAAGACACTCCGGTATCTATAACAGCTGCTGCTTTTGACGAAGATGAAGAATTATTGACTATAACCGTTAAGAACGGCGGAGAGCAGAATATTAAAAATGTAGTTTTGATATTTGACACAGAAGATGAAGTTGAATTTAATGAGAATTTTTTAAGGGTTGTTGCAAATTACGAAAATGAGATTGATCCCTCAGCAGCTGCAGTTTTAGTTATTAGTGAATCGATAGATGCAAAGACATCAAAAGATATTAAAATACCTGTAACAATTGAGGATTATTCCGATAAGAATATGCCTGTAATAGATGTGCAGGTTATGTATATGGCAGACAGCAAAGATGTAGATCTTTCCAAGTATTCATACACAGAAGATGAAATCTATAAACTTATGTCCGAACCCAACAAACAGCTTGATATGATATATGATTTTTCTTCACATAAGGATGTGCTGAATTCATTAAAGGTGAAAGATGGCAATGCTGTTGTAGACTTTGCAAAGCAGACCGGTTTCTGGATGATAATCGAGCAGATTAACTGGCAGTCTGTTGTAATGATACTTATTGCTTGCGTACTTCTTTATCTTGCTATTGTTAAGAAGTTTGAGCCTCTCTTACTTCTTCCTATAGCTTTCGGTATGCTTCTTACAAATCTTCTCGGTGCGGAAATCTTCCACGAAGAGATATTTGCAAACGGACATGTTCACTGGGATTACTTTGGTTCCAACAGTGAAATAACCCCGGGACTTATAGATGTGCTTTACCTTGGTGTTAAGCTTGGTATCTATCCTTGCTTAATATTCATAGGTGTTGGTGCCATGACAGACTTCGGTCCTCTTATTGTCAACCCCAAGAGCCTTCTTCTTGGTGCTGCTGCCCAGATAGGTATATTTGCAACATTTATTGGTGCATATTATCTTGGATTTACTCCTCAGCAGGCAGGTTCTATCGGCATCATAGGCGGTGCAGATGGCCCCACAGCTATATTCCTTACATCAAAGCTCGCTCCCGAGCTTTTAGGACCTATTGCAGTTGCGGCATACTCCTACATGGCATTGGTTCCCGTAATTCAGCCTCCTATAATGAAGCTTCTTACCAGCAAGAAGGAACGTCAGATTGTTATGAGAGAGCTCCGTCCTGTTTCCAAGACAGAAAAGATAGTATTCCCCATCGTGGTTACAATCTTTGTTGCACTCCTCGTTCCCTCTGCAGCTCCCCTCGTAGGTTCTCTTATGCTCGGTAACCTTATGAAGGAAAGCGGCGTATGCGAAAGACTTTCCAAGACGGTTCAGAATGAGCTTATGAACATTGTTACAGTGTTCCTTGGTATTTCCGTTGGTGCAACAGCTACAGCTTCCACATTCTTAAGCTTTGAAACAATCAAGATTATAGTTATGGGTGTTGTTGCATTTGGTGTTGCTACAGCTTGCGGTTTGCTTATTGCAAAGTTTATGAACCTTTTCTTAAAAGAAAAAATCAATCCCCTTATCGGTTCCGCAGGTGTTTCTGCTGTTCCTATGGCTGCTAGAGTTTCGCAGAAGGTTGGTCAGGCAGAAAATCCCTCCAACTTCCTTCTTATGCATGCCATGGGTCCCAATGTTGCAGGTGTTATAGGTTCTGCAATTGCGGCAGGTGCACTCCTTGCTATGTTAGGTTAATAAAGGAGGATACATTTTATGTCAAAGTTATTTATTACAGATACAATTTTAAGAGATGCTCACCAGTCTCAGGCTAAAACCAGAATGAAAATTGAGGACATGATTCCTGCATTGGAGCTTCTTGACAAAGTCGGTTACTGGTCTGTAGAATGTTGGGGCGGAGCTACTTTTGATGCTTGTATGAGATTTTTGAACGAAGACCCATGGGAAAGACTTCGTACAATTAAGAAGCATATGCCAAACACAAAGCTCCAGATGCTTTTCCGCGGACAGAATATCTTAGGATATAAGCATTATGCAGACGATGTTGTAGAAGCATTCTGCAAAAAATCTATTGAAAACGGCATTGATGTGGTAAGAGTTTTTGATGCGTTGAATGATCCCAGAAACTTAGAAGCCGCTATCAAATATGTTAAAGAATACGGCGGTATGTGCGAAGCTGCAATCAGCTATACCACAAGCCCTGTTCATAACGAAGATTACTTCGTAAAGCTTGCTTGCGAGCTTGAAAAGATGGGTGCAGATACTATCTGTATCAAGGATATGGCAAACCTTCTCCTTCCTTACGATGCATACAGCCTCGTAAAGAAGCTTAAGGAAAACGTAAGTGTTCCCATCCACCTTCACACACACAATACTGCAGGTACAGGAGATATGACAAATCTTATGGCTGTTCAGGCAGGTGTAGATATTGTAGACTGTGCTCTTTCTCCTATGGCAAACGGTACAAGTAACCCTGCCACAGAATCCCTTGTTGCTACACTTAAGGGTACCGAGAGAGATACCGGCATAAGCCTTGACAACCTTTCCAAGGCTGCGTCACACTTCAGAGGTATTGCTGCAGAGCTCACCAAGAGAGGCGACCTTGACCAGAAGGTTCTCAATGTAGACGGTAACACACTCCTTTATCAGGTTCCCGGCGGTATGCTTTCCAACCTTATGGGTCAGCTCAAGGACAACGGCGCAGAGGACAGACTCTACGAAGTACTTGAAGAAGTTCCCAAGGTAAGAAAAGACTTCGGTTATCCTCCTCTTGTAACTCCCACAAGCCAGATTGTTGGTACTCAGGCAGTTCTCAATATCCTTCTTGGCGAAAGATACAAGATGATAACCAAAGAATCCAAGGGCCTTCTTAAGGGTGAATACGGCAAGCTTCCTGCAGAAGTAAACGAAGAAGTAAGAAAGAAAGCTATAGGTGACGAAGAGGTTATTACAGTAAGACCTGCAGATTTACTTGAACCTGAGCTTGAAAAGTATACCAAGGAGGCAGGCGACCTTGCCAAGAGTGAAGAGGATGTTCTTTCCTACGCACTTTTCCCTCAGGTTGCAAAGACCTTCCTTGAAAACCGCGATAAGCCTGCTGAAGCTCCCAAAGCTGAAGACGAAGTAAGAACTATTTATGTTCAGGACTTATCATAATATTTAATATTAAAATACGGCGAAAGGGAACTTTCGCCGTATTTTGAACTAAGAATGGGTGTTATTATATGAAAGATTACATTATAAGAGCAGTTACCGATGACGGTAGCATAAGAGCCTTTGCTTGCTATACAAAGGATACCATAAACGAAGCTTTTCGACATCATCAGACTTCCCCCGTGGCTACTGCCGCCCTCGGAAGATGCCTTACAGCAGCTTCTATGATGGGTGCTATGCTTAAAGGAGAAAAGGATACCGTATCAATTCAGCTTACAGGCAACGGACCCTTAGGCAGAGTTCTTGCAGTATCCGACAGCAAGAGCAATGTGCGCGGATATGTGGATTATCCCAATGTGGATATGCCTTTAAACTCCAAGGGCAAGCTGGATGTAGGTAAGGCTGTAGGAACGGACGGATACCTTACCGTAATAAATGACATCGGTATGAAAGAACCCTACATCGGCAAAATTCCCCTTGTAACGGGCGAAGTTGGCGATGATCTTACCAAGTATTTTGCAGTTTCCGAACAGGTTCCCTCTGCAGTAGGTCTTGGTGTGCTTGTGGATACCGATTACACTGTTAAAACTGCGGGCGGTTTTATCATTCAGGTTATGCCTGAGGGTACCGATGAAGATATATCAAGGCTTGAGGAAAATCTTAATCAGATAAAATCCGTAACTGCACTCTTCAATGAAGGAAAGACTCCGGAAGATATATTAAAGATGCTTCTTTTCGGATTTGACTATCACATTACAGATACAATAGATACAAAATATCTTTGTAACTGCTCCAGAGAAAGAGTTGAAAAAGCTCTTATCTCTCTTGGCAGCGAAGAACTTACAAAAATTATGGAAGAAGACGGAAAGGCTGAACTTTCCTGCCACTTCTGCAGTAATAAATATGAGTTTACCGAAGATGATTTAAAAGCACTTCTGGAGGAAATGAAAAATGATTAAGGCGTGTCTTTTTGATCTTGACGGTACGGTACTTGACACAATTAAATCAATTGCACACTACGGTAACCTTGCTTTGAAGGAATTTGGCATAGAACCAATAGAAACATCAAAGTATAACTTTTTTGCAGGGAACGGCGCTAAAATGCTTATAAAAAGAATGCTGAAGCATAGAAACTGCTATTCAGAGGAGCTTTTTAACAAGGTTTATCCTTTTTATATGCAAAGTTATGATGCAAATCCTACATATCTTACGGAACCCTTTGAAGGCATTTGTGAGCTCCTAAAAACGCTTAATAAAGCGGGGATTAACTCTGCTGTCATATCCAACAAACCGGATTTTGCCGCAAGAAGCGTTTGTAAGGAAAAGTTTGATGAAGGACTTTTTAAACTTGTACGCGGTCAGGTCGATGGCATTAAGATTAAGCCGGATACCGAGGGAGCCTTTCTTGTTATGAAAGAACTTGGCGTAACTTCGGAGGAGATTTTATATATAGGTGATACCGATGTGGATATGAAGACAGGTAAGAACCTTGGTGCATATACTGTTGGGGTACTCTGGGGATTCAGGGGCAAAGAAGAATTAATTACCAATGGTGCTGATGAGTTAGTTGCATATCCTATGGAAATTGCACATATAATAGAAAGAAAAAATAAAAAATAAAAAAATTTTAAAAATTTTTATAGACGAACTCCGCTTTAACGACATATATACAGTGAAAGGGTAAAAAATTCATTGTAATTGATGCGTTTTTTAACTCGGCTTTGGAAGAATGCGTTATTTTCAGCAACGGGGCATTGCGTTTCTTCCACATCAAAACGGAAAGGATATCTAAAATGTTATTAAAGCTTTCAACAAAACACAAAAGGCTTATTGCCGGCGTGGGTGCAATGTTGTCCGACAGCAAAGACTTAGCGACAATTATCGGCGAATCGAATAAACCCTTATTTCCGTAGGAGTAGTTGATTATGAAAAAAACAATTTGTGTATTGATGTGTATATTAACGTTATTTTCGTTTACGAATTGTTCGCACGATTCGATCGATCCTGACGATTTGTATATTGACGCTTATTTTTATAGATATCCTGTGAATTTATCTTATGATAAGA
>JAZQFN010000042.1:0-11852 GCA_045539515.1 Clostridia bacterium | reverse complement strand
ACAAAGGTACGGCAATGAGCGATGACGAAGCAAGCAAAGTGTGTAAAATAGCGGCTTTTGGCATTTATGACAAAAGCTACAGAAATGAAAAAAGCTCATTAGTAATGATGTAATATTTCTTACTAATGAGCATAATTTTTTTATATTCACTTTGCGGTGCGTTCTTTTTCGACAGTCTGAGAGGAATGACTCCTCTGTTTTTTTATTTATTATTTGAAATCTTCGGATTTTATGCTGTTTACAAGTACGTAGTAAGTTTCGGGAGTGTGGGGATGTATAATCCCTCCGGCGTATGCTGAAACAACTGCAACCTGTGTTGCCCTGAGATATGGGGGTAACGGCATTGTAACAAAACTTAATTCGCTTGTTTTGTTTGCAAGGACCGATGCAATATTATGCATAAGAAAAGCAGGTTGTGCCTCTATTTTTACACGGTAAGGGCAGGTGGTATTGCCTTGGGAAACATCTACGGTAAAAGTGGCATAGGGGAGAGAAGCGGGAGCTAAAGTTTGCTTCAGTTTCTCTATATACTTTTCGCCTTCTTCCCGGGTTTTAACTTCGACATATAATTCACCGTTTTCTGGGTATTCATAGCAACTTTTTCTGTTGGGAGCGCACGAGGCAATCACAGATACAATAGTAGGTATATTCTTAGTGTAGTTGTATCTTTTTAGCCCGGTAGCCAGATTCCAATCGGCATAAAGCTCATTGCCAACGGATTTTTGCGCGGTTTTGCCGTACGTGGTAAAGCCCCATTCCTGTACGGGAAGATAAGTAACCAAATCATCGCTGTTTACTATGTTAAATATAAATTTATAATCATTGGCATTGGGATTGACGGTGGTTTTTGAAGCACCAAAAGTGTATGAAAAGCATTTATTTCCTTTGTCCGAAAGTGAAGCTGCACAAAGGTTGGCAATTGAACCACCCCTGGAGTGACCGGTAATCCACATAACAGGTGATGCGTTTTCGCTGTGATACAGGGAGGTGTATTTTTCAATTTCTTCAATAACTCTGCCTGAGGTAATATCGTAGCCTTTATGATTTATTGTTGAATAGGAAGAATCCTCTTCACCGCTGCCTATGTCAAAATTTGAAGTCCATTCTTTAAGGGTGCCGTTTGTACCCCGGATTACAACGACAATAAGGTCTGTGGTTTCGCCGCCATGTAATATGGATTTTCTTGCGAGTGTAAATTCAGTGATGTTGTTGTCTGAGAAGCAGCTTTCAAGATTTACGGTACGGATATCCTTAAAGCCCATATCCTGGAGCACATTTGAAAGATTACCTTTTTTTAAAGAATCAGTGTAGATATAGCTGTAAGAGGTCATGGAAAGCAGAAGGGATGCCTTTGCAAGGTCCTTGCTATACATGGCATTATCGCCCGAAAAGATTTTTTGGTTTAAAGCAAAGCTCATATTAAGCGGAATGTTCTGGTCCGTGTTGTACATGGGTGAGGAATAGAGTATGTACGGCTCATTTACAATCCTTCCGGCGTTATTTATCATAACCGCAACATCAGCTCTTGTTGCCGGAGTGCCTTTTTTTTCTTTGATACCGGCAGTTATTCCTGTACTTTCGGCTATTTCCAGATATGCTTTAGACCAATCTGTTTTATATGGTGTAATATTGCTTCCTTTGCCGGTTGCCATTACCGTCATTTTAACAGCTTCTTCAAAAGTCACATTGTCATCGGGACGGAACAACCCATCGCCGCTTCCGGCAATTATTTTTCGACGGGCTGCCGCAGATATGTATTCCGACGCCCAATGAGTTTGAGGAACGTCGGTAAACTCAACTGCTTCTGAAGAAGTTCCGTCCGGTGCCATACGGCACAAAACCGTAGCCATTTCTGCTCTTGATATGGGATTTTCGGGTTTGTAGCTTCCGTCTTCGTAGCCGGATATTATTCCGTCTGATTTCATGCTTTTTATGGCCTCATAGGCATAATGAGCAGAATCTACATCGGTGAAGACAGTATCGGCAAATGCCGGAGTGGCGAATATGCAGTTTGCAATAATCAGTGTATAGCATATGAATTTCCGCATATGTAAAATCCTTTCAAGAGTACCGGGAACTATTTTATATCTGTGTTAATTTCTTTTGCGGTTTGTTCCATAATCCATGCTTGCTCAGCAAGCTTTTTCAGATGTTTAAGGGCAGTTGCATAATAATGACCGTCACATATTCTTTCGTCGCACACTAAAGTCACATCAATAAATTTTTTCTTTTTTACGCTACCGTCCTTTTGAAGAATATATTCGGTATTTTTCATACCCATAGCAATAAAGAGGGGTATGTTTCCGAAGTCATAAAGATGATGATGTATAGGAGGTATTCCGAGGGAGCCCAGGTTTGTTATGAACATTGACCCGTGGAAAGGACTGATTCTGGTGATGGCTCTTGGCAACAGTCCGAAATAGTCGAAAAACTTTATTGCACCAACAGTAAATTTTAGGAGCACTCTGGGTATATAAGTAAGGAAACGCGCGGCATAGTCCATTCCGTTGTTGTCGCCTTCCTTTTTGTTTTCTTCCACAAGAGCATTAAGGGAGTTATATACCGTATACAGAGTTGCATCCGGTGTTGCCGGGAGCTTAAGCACAGTTTCCTGGGCATCGAGGCTCATATCTTTTTTGACGGTGAGGCATATTTCCATACCGTTTCGTGCATAGATTCGCTGACCGCGAATAAAACGGTTTACACCGGGATAACGGGCAACGGTCTGTATGTATGCCGCAATGAGTACGTGCATAAGCCCGAGACCCGGCATACCTTCTTTGCGTTTTTCGTGGATATATTTGTCTGTTTCAGTGATGTCTATTCTGGTAGAAAATAGGTTTGAAGCTCCGTTGCGGGTGGGCATAAAGAATACGCCTATTGAATTCATCGGAGGCAAACTCCTGATTCTTCTGCCTTCTTTCAAATAGATTACATCCTTTCCAAAATGGGATTTGTATTTTTTAAAAAATTACATATATTCTGCTACCATAATAGCAGAATGTGTCTGTTTTTGTCAAGGAAAAGCCCATCCTCCCGGATTGGTTGACAAAATTTTATAAAAACTGTATAATAAACACTTAGAAGAAGTACATAAATTACGAATGCAGAGGTCTGTTATGAACAGTAAAAGAATAACGCAATGTGAAATGTGTGCATACTACGATGAGGACGAGGAATGTTGCACCATCAATCTTGATGAAGACGATATGGCAAAGTATATGGGGCAGCCTTATTCTCAGTGTTCATACTTCAGTATGTACGATGAATACAAAATTGTCAGAAAGCAAAATTAGGAGATGACCATGAATCAGTTTTCCAGAAGTGAGTTGGTTTTTGGAGAAGCCTGTATTAATAAATTGAAAAATTCCAAAGTGATTGTTTTCGGTTTGGGAGGAGTTGGCGGCTATACTCTGGAGGCGCTTGCCAGAGCGGGAGTCGGCAACATTCACATAGTGGATAATGATACATTTAATGTAACCAATATCAACAGACAGCTTGCAGCGCTTCATTCCACTTGTGGCAGATTTAAGACAGATGTGTGGGAAGAACGTGTCAAAGATATTAATCCTCTTTGCCGGATTACAAAGCATAACACATTCTATTTGCCGGAAACAGCTCACGAATTTGACCTTGAATCATTTGATTATGTAATAGATGCCATAGATACCGTAACTGCCAAGATTGACCTTGCGGTAAAGTGTTCTTTGGCAGGAATAAAAATTATATCGTCCATGGGTACCGGCAACAAAACCGACCCCACTGCGTTTAAAGTGGCGGATATATATTCCACCAGGGTTTGTCCTCTTGCAAGAGTGATGCGCAATGAACTCAAAAAAAGGAATGTGCCTTCGCTTAAGGTGGTTTATTCGGAGGAGGTTCCGGTTGTACCTGATACAAAAGCCCTGGAAGATTATCTTAAGGAAGAAGAAACAGCCACAAGAACCGTTCCGGGTTCTACATCTTTTGTGCCCCCTGTTGCCGGACTTATTATTGCATCAGAGGTTATAAAGGATTTAATGAAGTAAGGATATTTATTATGAAGAAAAAAGCATTGATTGCCATGAGCGGCGGAGTTGATTCCAGCGTGTGTGCATATCTGGCTCAGAAGAAGGGGTACGACTGCATGGGTGCTACTATGCTTTTGTGCAATAAAGAAGAGTCTTGTTCCGATGCACGCGATGCCGCAGCTGTATGCCAAAAACTGAATATTCCGCACTACACATTTGATATGACTGAAGAGTTTCAAAAAAAGGTTGTGGAGAAGTTTGTTGCCGATTATGAGGCAGGGGCAACCCCAAATCCATGTATAGAATGTAACAGGTATCTTAAATTTGGTATGCTTTTTGAAAAGGCCCGTGAGCTTGGATGCGACGTTTTGGTTACCGGTCATTATGCAAGGATTGACAATTCTGATGGAGAGTATAAGCTTTTAAAGGCAAATGATGCTTCAAAAGACCAGAGCTATGTGCTTTATTCCATACCCCGCGATATGCTTGAACATATATATTTCCCACTGGGTGAAATAACTAAATCAGAAGCGAGAAAAATTGCCGAAGACATGAATTTTGTAACCGCTCACAAAAGTGACAGTCAGGATATTTGCTTCGTACCCGACGGGGATTACGCATCGGTAATTTCACAGGTATCCCTGAAAGATTACCCGGAAGGGAACTTTGTGGATGTCAATTCCAATGTACTCGGAACGCACAAGGGAATAATCCGATATACCGTAGGTCAGCGTAAAGGACTTGGTATTGCCTTTGGAAAGCCTATGTATGTTAAAGAAAAAAGAGTTCTGACAAATGAGGTTGTTCTTGCGTCAAACGAGGAGCTTTTTTCTGACAGGCTTGTGGCAAAAGACTGTAATTTCCTTGTTGATTTTGACAGGTGTGAAATACATGCGAAGGCAAAGATTCGCTATAACCAAAAGGAACAATCGGCAAGGATATTCATTAAAGAAGACAACATTGCAGAAATATTATTTGATGAGCCTCAAAGAGCTATAGCTAAGGGGCAGGCGGTTGTAATATATGATGAGGACAGAGTTTTGGGCGGAGGTACCATTGTCTGATGGGAAGAGAACTTACTTTTAACCAGATTGCCGAAAGAAGTATAATAAAAAAATATCGTAAGGATATATGGAATCCCTTCATTGCTGCAGTAAAACGCTATGAGCTGATACAAGAGGGAGACCGTATTGCGGTGTGTATATCCGGAGGTAAGGACTCCATGCTTATGGCAAAACTTATTCAACAGTTGCAGCGCACCAGCAATGTCCCTTTTGAGGCAATATATCTGGTAATGGACCCCGGGTATAATCCTATTAACAGGCGAAAGATAGAAGATAACGCAAAGCTTCTTCAGGTACCGGTTACAGTATTCGAAACAGATATTTTTGAAGTGGCCGACTCGGTGACTGAGTCGCCTTGCTATTTGTGTGCCAGAATGCGAAGAGGTCATCTTTATGCGAAAGCAAGAGAGCTTGGCTGCAACAAGATAGCTCTCGGTCATCATTTAAACGACGTTATCGAAACTACACTTATGGGCATGATGTACGGTTCTCAGATACAGGGAATGCTCCCTAAGCTTAAAAGTACAAATTTTGAGGGTATGGAGCTTATACGACCATTGTTCTGTGTGAAAGAAGAAAGCATAATCTCGTGGGCAAGATATAATTCTCTTGAGTTTATTGCCTGTGCATGTAAATTTACCGAAAATGCCGAAAAGGCACAATTTGAAGAATTATCCAAGAGAAAAGAAACAAAAGAACTCATAAAACAGCTTTCTAAGATAAATCCCGACATTGAGCACAATCTTTTTATGAGTCTGCACAACGTGAGTCTGGATACAATGATAGAATACAAGGAAAAAGGTGTAAGGCATTCTTTTTTGGAAAGATTTGAATGAAAGTGTGTAAGGAGAAACGAGTAGTATGTTATGTTCTAAATGCAACAGGCTTATCAAAGAGGGCGAAACTGTATGTCCCAATTGTAATACCAACGTGGCTGACATGGAACCCAGATGCCCTAATTGCTGGGCAAGGATTGATAAGCAGGATATACGATGCAGAAAATGCGGATGCGATATTGAAAAACGTTATGAGGAGCTTCTTGAGGCCGAAAGAAAAAGCCGTGAAACCCTGATGGATAAAGTAAAGAAGATACCTTTATGGATTCGCATATGCGTACCGTTATTGATTATACTTACATTGTCGCTGAGCTATGCAGGAGTAAAAGTTTACCAATATAATGTTATTGCAGAAAAAAATGCCAGAGCAGTTGAGCTTGCCGAAAACTACGTCGTATCCGTAGAGATTGCCGTAGACAATATATCAAAACTTGCACAGGTTTACGACGATATGGTTTACGGTCAGTCATGGCTTGACCATACAGGCAGCGCCGAGGCCGTACGTGATGTTTACAAAGATGATATCACAGTGATTAAAATGGCCAAAGAACCTTTACTGTATGAGAAAAAGCAGATTGAACAATGTGACAACGAGGAAATCAGCCGGGCAGTGGAACAGGTGTATTACAATTACAGTCGTTGCTATGGGTTTGTAATTGGTGAAAATGGTCAATATCCTACCTATCTGGACGAATTCAAAAAAATACTTGACGATTATAAATCCTCTTTGGAGGAGCTTAAGCAGGTAATAGCAGAAAACAAATAAAAATGCAACGGTCTTTAGGACCGTTGCATTTTTCATAAATAATTATATTTCTCTTCTTCCCTCAATTGCTTTTGCAAGAGTAATCTGGTCGGCGTATTCCAGATCACCGCCTACGGGAACACCGTAGGCAATACGGCTCACCTTTACGCCAAAGGGTTTAATAAGTTTGGATATATACATGGCTGTGGCTTCACCTTCTATGCTGGGGCTGTTTGCCATAATTACTTCTTTAAATTCCCCTTCAGCTATACGGGAAATAAGCTCTTTGATCTTAAGGTCTTCGGGGCCTATGCCATCCATAGGAGATATGGAACCGTGCAGAACGTGGTACATACCGAAATATTCTCGGGTCTTTTCCAATGCTATTACATCCTTGGGCTTTTCCATAACACAAAGAACAGAGTGGTCTCTCTTATCGTTGGAGCATATTTCGCAAGGGTCATCCTCGGTAATATTCTGACATAGGGAACAATATTTTATTTTTTGCTTGGCATCCTTTATGGTGTTTATAATGTCTTCGGTTTCCTCCGTGGAAAGCGAAAGTATATGATATGCCATACGTACGGCACTTTTGCTTCCCACGCCCGGCATTTTTTTAAAAACATCAATAAGCTTTGAAAATGATGCGGTATATAACATAATTTAATCTCCCTATAATTATTTATGTACATTTTATCATAAATGCAGAAATCTTTCAATGATTTTTTGTTTAAAACAATTTTATCTTTTCGGAGATGTTGACAAAATGGGGCATTTTGGTGTATTATCAAACTATATATGTACTTTTTGAAAGGATTTGAATACAGATGCAAAAGTTAGGTCTGAACGAAATCAGAGAAAAATATCTTTCATTCTTTGAGAGCAAGGGTCACCTGAGGCTTCCCAGCTTTCCTCTTATTCCAAAGGATGATAACAGCCTTCTTCTTATAAATGCCGGTATGGCACCCTTAAAACCTTACTTCAAAGGTGAACAGGAGCCTCCCAGAAAGAGAGTTACAACTTGTCAGAAATGTATCCGTACACCGGATATTGAACGTGTTGGTAAGACAGCCCGTCACGGAACATATTTTGAAATGCTTGGTAATTTCTCATTTGGCGATTACTTTAAGCACGAGGCTACAGCCTGGGCTTGGGAGTTCATCACAAAGGTTCTTGAAATTCCCGAGGAAAAGCTTTGGGTTACTATTTACGAAGATGATGACGAAGCTAAAGATATATGGGTAAATGAAGTTGGGGTCAAGGCAGACCGAATTGTACGCCTTGGCAAAGAAGACAACTTCTGGGAAATAGGTACAGGTCCTTGCGGACCTTGCTCCGAAATCCACTACGATCGTGGCGAAGAATATGGTTGCGGTAAGCCCGGTTGCGCAATCGGTTGTGACTGTGACCGTTATATGGAATTCTGGAATCTGGTGTTCACACAGTTCGATAAGGATGAAAACGGTAACTACAACAGACTTGCACATCCCAATATTGATACAGGTATGGGCCTTGAAAGAATCGCTTGTATAATGCAGGGTGTAGACAATCTTTTTGAGGTTGATACCGTTAGAAATATAATGAAGAAAATCAGCGAAATTGCTGATGTGGAATATGGCGACGATGCCGAGTCCGACGTATCCCTTCGTGTTATAACCGACCATATCAGAAGCACAACCTTTATGATTGCCGATGGTGTTCAGGTTTCCAACGAAGGCAGAGGTTATGTTTTAAGAAGACTTTTAAGACATGCTGCACGCCACGGTAAGCTTCTTGGTGTAAATGATCCTTTCCTTTACAAGATTGTAGATACAGTTATTGAAGAAAACCGTACCGCATACCCGGAACTTGAAGGTAAGGCGGATTATATCAAAAAGATTATCGAAACAGAAGAAAAGAGATTTGCCGAAACCATTAATGATGGTCTCAGTATCCTTGAAACTTATGTGGCAGAACTTAAAGAAGAAGGAAAGACAGAACTTTCGGGAGATAAAGCATTTAAGCTCTACGATACTTATGGATTCCCGGTAGATATTACTATAGAAATTCTTTCCGAACAGGGCATCACTGTGAATCGTGACCAGTTTGACGAATGTATGGAAAAGCAGCGTCAGACTGCTCGTGCAAGCCGTGGTAATGCCGATGAGCTTGGCTGGAAGGAAGACGACTTCAAAAAGAAGTTTAATGATACTATGACTACAGAGTTTGTAGGCTACGAAACAAGAGAAGCCAAAGTAAAGATTAAGGCTATTGTAAGCGGTCTTGAAGAATTTAACTTTGCAGATGCCGAAAGCGGAGAAGTTACCGTTATGCTGGACAAGACCCCCTTCTACGGCGAAGGCGGTGGTCAGGTAGGCGATAAGGGTATATTAAAGACTGAAACTGCTCTTGTTGAAGTTCTTGATACAAAGAAGATGGGTAACGACAAGTTTATCCATATTTGTAAGGTAAAAGAAGGCACAGTTTCCAAAGATGAAGAAGTTAACGCAATTGTTTGCGGCACACTTCGCTCTGCTACAGAGTCCAACCACTCAGCAACTCACCTTCTTCAGAAATCACTCAAACTTGTTCTTGGCGACCATGTTGAACAGGCAGGTTCGTTTGTAAGTGATGAAAGATTAAGATTTGACTTCTCTCACTACGAAGCTATGACACCCCAGCAGCTTCAGGAAGTTGAAGTTATGGTTAATAAAGCAATTTCCGAAGCTATTGATGTAGAATGTAAAGTTATGCCCATTGAGGAAGCAAACAAGCTCGGTGCAATGTCCCTCTTTGGAGAGAAGTACGGCAGCGAGGTAAGAGTTGTAAGAATGGGCGACTTCAGCCTTGAATTCTGTGCAGGTACTCATGTAAAGAATACTGCATCAATCGGTCTTTTCAAGATTCTTTCCGAATCTTCTGCCGCAGCAGGTATCAGAAGAATAGAAGCAATAACAGGCACAGGAATACTTAAGTATCTTGCAGAAAAAGAAGCTCTCATTGCAGATGTAAGTTCTGCTCTTAAGTGTGCGCCTGCTGAATCTGTTTCCAAAATTGAATCCATTCAGGCAGACAATAAAGCTCTTGCCAAGGAAATAGAAGGACTTAAGGAAAAAATGGCAGGCGGCGGCATTGACGATATGAAAAACAATGCAGTAGATGTAAATGGTGTTAAAGTTATCTGTGGTAAGATTCCCGGTGCGGATGTTAACACACTCCGCAAAATAGGCGACAATATGAAGGATGCCTTTGACAGCGAAGTTACTGTAATTGCTTCCGAAGCTGACGGTAAGGTAACACTTGTATGCTCTGCCAACAAGAATGCAGTTGAAAAGGGTATTCACTGCGGTATGATTATAAAGAATATTGCAGCCCATGTTGGCGGTTCCGGTGGCGGAAGACCCGACAGCGCACAGGCAGGCGGTAAAGATGCATCCGGAATTGATGCGGCTTTGAGTGCTGCTGTAGAAACTGTTAAAGAACAGGTTAAATAATCTCCCGGGAGGTTTGAAAAATGTCTGATTGTATATTTTGTAAAATAGCAAACGGAGAAATTCCTACTAATTATATATATGAGGATGATAAGGTTGTGGCTTTTAATGATATTGAGCCACAGGCACCTGTGCATATACTCATTATTCCCAAGGCGCACATAGCATCTGCCCTTGAACTTGACGATTCCAATGCAGATATAGTATCACACATATTTAAGGTGGCAGCTAAAATTGCCAAGGATAAAGGTTTTGCTGATGGCGGATTCCGTCTTGTGAACAATTGCGGCAAAGATGGCGGTCAGACCGTAGGTCATCTTCACTTCCATCTTCTTGCAGGCAGATATCTCCAGTGGCCTCCGGGCTGATGACAGCTAAGTATTCCCCGAATACTTCAAACTATTCATCAAATTACAGTATGTACAAAATTTATGCTTGACATTGCTTCAAAAGTTTTGTATAATCAAAGGGTATAATTTTGTCTTAACCCGTTATGTGTTAAAGAGATAGGCAGTAACGGAGGGAGGGAATTTTAATGGCAGAAATAAGAATTAAAGATAATGAATCTTTGGATAGTGCTCTCCGCAGATTTAAGAGACAGTGTGCAAAGTCCGGTGTTTTATCCGAAATCAGAAAGAGAGAACACTACGAAAAGCCAAGCGTTAGACGTAAGAAAAAGTCCGAGGCTGCAAGAAAGCGTTCCTACAAATAATAGTCCTTTTGGACGGCAGGCTATAGACCTGCAATGCCGACAGGCAATTGTATTTTAGTTTTATAACACAGCAAAACAGAGAAACACAAATTGTAAAAAGGTTATTTACCTTCCCAATTATCTGAATACGAGTTGGACAAAATTTAAAAACCGAATAGTAATATACGGTGGGCAAGACGTAAATGCACTTGCCGATAGAAATGAAGCATTAAAAATTAAGGGGAGCAAATTTGCTTCCCTTGTTTTTTTGGAGGAAAGAGTATGTATCGAAGATTTTATCCCCACAGAACAGCTGCCAATGTGTTTGAACTCGATGAAGAGTTCTACACTTCAAATAATATTAAGGGTGTAATATTTGATATAGATAACACCCTTGTAACCTCCGACACCATTACACCGCCGCAGGAAATTATGGAATATTTTGAATTTCTTGAAAAACAGGGTATAAAAATTGCAATTGTATCCAATAATTACCCCGAGAGGGTAGAAGCTTTTTGCAAAGAACTTCCATATATGTGGATTGCCAGAGCGTGGAAGCCTTTTAAGAAAAATCTCAAAAAGGTTAAAGATGCATTTGGACTTAAAGCCGAAGAAATATGTCTTGTGGGTGACCAGATATTTACAGATATATATGGAGGACTTCGTATGAAGTTCTATACCGTACTGGTAACGGCGGTGGGAGAAAATGAAACAAAATTTGTTGCATTTAAGCGCATTTTTGAGAAGGCAGTAATGGAAGAATATGCCAAAAACACAGGCAAAAATAAGCTTTGAAAAATTTTTAAAAAATTTTTTAAAAAAGTGTTGACAAAGCAAATTGTTTGTGGTAAGATATACAAGTCGCTTGCGAGAGAACACCTCGAGCGGAGCGGCGCTTGGTCTTTGAAAAATGAACAGCATATAAAGTAAAATGAGGTTCTCGTTAATTTGAGAGAATTGTACGTCAAGTACTTTTAAACTTTAGTAAATTTCGTTAGTTGTTTTAATGAGCTAATGAACTTATCTAAGAACTTAA
>JAZQFN010000041.1:0-12873 GCA_045539515.1 Clostridia bacterium | reverse complement strand
ACACTTTGCTTACTTCGTCACCGCTCATTGCCGTACCTTTGTACTGCCTACTTCGCGCTTCCTCGTCTGCGTCCATTTTCGTTCGTCTCCTCAGCGTGTCGACTTTATCGACACGCTGAAACAGAAGTGGTTTTCCACTTCTGTTTTTTATATATTTTCTATCTGCCAATCAATTTCGGTTTCGCCCATAGAAGTTAAAATCTCATTTGCCTTTGCAAAATGGTTACATCCGAAAAATCCTCTGGATGCTGACAAAGGGCTCGGGTGAACACTGGTAAGAATATGATGCTTTCGGTAATCGATGTACTTTCTTTTTTCTTTAGCGTTATTACCCCAAAGTAAAAATATAACTGGCTTCTCTCTTTCATTAAGCTTTTTGATTACTTCGTCAGTGAATATTTCCCATCCTTTGTTTCTATGGGAATTAGCCATATCCTTCTGCACAGTAAGTGCTGCATTAAGCAACAACACACCCTGATCGGCCCACTTCTTCAAATATCCGTTATTAGGGATATAACAGCCCAGCGAAGTATTTAATTCTTTATACATATTCTTTAACGAAGGAGGAATTGGCACCCCGGGTTTAACAGAAAAAGCAAGCCCGTGTGCTTCCCCCTCTCCGTGATAGGGATCCTGCCCGAGGATCACAACTTTAACATCATTGTAATCCGTGTATTTAAGAGCATTGAATATGTCATACATTGATGGGAAAATTGTTTTTGCAGAATACTCACTTTTAAGGAATGTCCTGAGTTTTAAGTAGTATTCCTTTTGAAATTCCCCTTCCAGTACTTTATTCCAGTTATTACCGAAATCAACCACTTAATTCACCCTTTACTACTGACGTGCCTTTGCCTTGGCACGAAGTGTTTTGTCAAGTATTTTCTTACGTATTCTGAGACTTTCCGGAGTTATTTCAAGAAGCTCATCGTCAGCAAGAAACTCTATACAGTTTTCCAATGACATATCTACAGGAGGAACAAGTCTTAATGCATCGTCAGAACCCGAAGCACGAGTGTTCGTAATATGTTTCTTTTTACAAACATTTACGTCAATGTCGCCTGTACGCAGGTTTTCGCCGACAACCATTCCCTGATATACTTCTACACCGGGTCCTATAAAAAGAGCTCCCCTTTCCTGTGCATTAAATAAACCGTAAGTAATGGAAGCACCGTCTTCAAATGCAACAAGAGAACCTCTTGAACGCATGGGAATGTCACCCTTAAACTCTTCATAACCGTTTAAAATGTGGTTCATTATACCATTACCGCGGGTATCAGTCATAAGCTGAGAACGGTAACCTATTAAACTTCTGGAAGGTATATTGAATTCAAGTCTTGTATATCCGGCTGCTGCAGAGGTCATATTAAGCATCTGACCTTTTCTTTCTGAAAGTGTTTGAATAACCGTTCCTACATATTCCTCAGGAACATCAACTATAAGAAGCTCCATAGGCTCTAAAACTTTACCGTCAACAACCTTATTAATAACCTCGGGCTTTGACACCTGGAACTCATAACCCTGTCTACGCATTGTTTCTATAAGGATAGAAAGATGAAGTTCACCTCTGCCGGACACTTTAAAGGAATCGGCAGAATCTGTTTCTTCAACTTTAAGACTTACATTAGTCATCATTTCTCTGAAAAGTCTGTCACGAAGATGTCTGCTTGTTACATATTCACCTTCCCTACCCGCAAAGGGAGAATCATTAACACTGAAGGTCATAGCAATTGTAGGCTCATCAATATCTATGAAAGGCAGCGGCTCGGGGCAGTTTACTTCACAAATAGTTTCGCCAATCTTAACATCTGCAACACCTGCCATAAGAACTATATCACCAACAGATGCTTCTGTAGCTTCCACACGCTTTAAACCTTCATACATATACATCTTTGTAATACGGATATTTTCGGTGGCACCGTCCTTTTTACAAATAATTGCGTTTTGACCCACTTTTACTTTGCCGCGTTCAACTCTACCAACAGCCATTGTACCCACATAGTCATCATAGTCAATGTTGGATATAAGAAGCTGTAAAGGCTCATCCTCTTCACCTTCGGGTGCCGGAACATGCTGTATAATCATATCAAAAAGGGGTTTCATATCTTCACCGGGTACAGATGGATTAAGAGTAGCAAAGCCGCTTCTGCCCGAAGCAAATACTACAGGTGAATTAAACTGGTCATCAGTTGCTTCCAGCTCAAGGAAAAGCTCCAGAATCTCGTCGACAACTTCATCGGGACGTGCATTGGGACGGTCAATTTTATTTACAACAATTATTGGTCTTAAATTAAGAGAAAGTGCTTTTTTAAGAACAAAACGTGTCTGGGGCATACAACCCTCAAAAGCATCAACAAGAACAAGTACACCATCAACCATCTTAAGAACACGCTCAACTTCTCCGCCAAAATCAGCATGGCCCGGTGTATCCACAACATTAATCTTTATGCCATTATAATTTAAAGAAGTATTTTTGGAAAGGATTGTAATTCCTCTTTCCTTTTCCAAATCATTATTGTCCATTACACGCTCATCAACCTGTTGATTTTCTCTAAAAATTCCGCTCTGTCTTAAAAGAGCATCTACGAGCGTAGTTTTACCGTGGTCAACATGAGCTATTATGGCTACATTCCTTAAATTTTCTCTTTTACTCATAGTTAGTTAATCCTTTCACGAAAAATCGAAAAACCCCTTCAGACGAAGGGGTTTCTAATCCTTGATTATTTGTCCATTCCGAATCTCTTCTTGAACTTATCAATTCTTCCGCCTGTATCAACAAGCTTCTGCTTTCCTGTGTAGAAAGGATGACACTTAGAACAAATTTCCACGTTAATATTTTCTTTTGTGGAGCCTGTTTCAAAAGTAGCACCGCAAGCACATTTGATTACTGTAGGTTTGTAATCGGGATGTATTTCCTGTTTCATGTATATTCACCTCAATTTCATTATTCACATTTTTACGACTAAATCATTATAACACAGCTTTTTCCAAAAAGCAAGCATTATTTTCACTAAATTACATTAATTTTTCCATTTCTTTTATGCAATTTTCCAATTTTTCTTGTGCTGAAGAAATATCCTTCTCATTAACTGCAAAATAAAACTTGATTTTGGGCTCTGTTCCCGAAGGACGAATTGCAATCCATGCACCGTTTTCGAGTTCAAATTTAAGAACATTTGAAGAAGGAAGATCAAGTTTTTCTTCAGTTCCTGAGGCAATGTCGGTAATTGTACCCTTGGAAACATCCCAAAGCTTACATAGCTTGAGTCCGCATATTTCCTTGGGCGGATTTGTACGAAAGCTTTCCATAATAGCTTTCATCTTTTCAATACCATCCATACCTGCAAATGTAAAGGTCTTAAGATTTTCCATATAACATCCGTAGGTTTCATACAGATGTACAAGACCGTCATAAAGTGTCATACCCTGCATTTTGTAATCCGCAGCCATTTCCGTAACAAGCATAGCAGCAACTACTGCGTCCTTATCTCTGCAGTATGTACCTGCAAGGTATCCGTAGCTTTCTTCAAAGCCAAACATATACTCATTGTCAAGAATACCTTCTTCAAACTGCTTTATCTTTTCACCAATAAACTTAAAGCCGGTAAGTACGTCATAAACCTTAACACCGTATTCCTTTGCAATAGGTTTAACCATATCGGTAGTTACAATTGTTTTAATAACAGCACCATTTGATGGTAAAGTACCTTTAAGCTTTTTATTTCTTAAAATGTATTCACACAAAAGAACGCCAATCTGATTACCATTAAGAGTCATATACTCCCCATTGGCATCTTTAATAATTACACCAAGTCTGTCACCGTCAGGGTCGGTTGCAAAAATAAGATCAGCAGGTTCCTTTGATGCCATATCAATAGCTATATTAAAGCCCTCTTTATCTTCAGGATTTGGTGACTTAACTGTTGAGAACTCCGGATCCGGAAGTTCTTGTTCCTTAACAACACGAACATTTTTGCAACCTATAGCATCAAGTATTGCTCTCACAGGTTTATTGCCTGTTCCGTGGAAAGGAGAATATATAACTTTAAAATCATCTCCGAGTTCTTTAATGGGAGCTTGATTAATTGACTGATTGAGCACATTAGAATAGTATACTTTATCAATCTCTTCGCCGATAATTACAATAAGTCCCTTGGACTTGGCCTCAGCTTCATCCATAACCTTAACACCGTCAAAGGTGTCAATTTTCTGCATAATTGACATTACGTACTCTGCAGATTCAGGCGGAAGCTGACCGCCATCTTCTCCGTAAGCCTTGTAGCCATTATATTGCTTGGGATTATGGCTTGCAGTAATCATAATACCCCTGGCGCAATTAAGATGACGCACTGTGAAGGAAAGCTCCGGTGTGGGTCTTAATTCATCGAAAACATAAGCTTTTATACCATTAGCTGCAAGAACCTTAGCACTTTCCATTGCAAATTCCGCAGAAAAGTGTCTGCTGTCATAAGCGATGGCGACACCTCTTTCGGAAGCACCGTTACCTTCATTAAGTATATCTTCGCATAGTCCCTGTGTCGCTTTGCGAACTGTATATATATTCATACAATTTGAGCCTGCGCCTATAATACCCCTTAAGCCTGCGGTACCAAACTCAAGCTCTTTATAAAATCTTTCTTTTATTTCTTCATCAGGTAATCCTCTTAATTCTTCTTTGGTAGCATCATCTACCAACGGATGAGTAAGCCATGTGTTATATACTGCTAAATAGTCCATTTTTGTTCCTCCTTAGAGTCAGTTTACAATTAATATTATACATTAAAGTAATAACAAAATCAATATTTTACCATTAAAAAAATTCCCGAGCAAATGACAAAATAACACTATATAATACAAAAGGGCGGTAAAACAACCGCCCAAAGTAAATTTAATAGCATCAAATACATCAATGGTCAACTCACTTTAAAGAAAAGTAAGGCTCTTCTTTCTAAAAAACTTTTAATTCTTGATTTTACAGGTTTAATATGATAAAATGGTATAGATTATATTACTTTAAAAAGGACGGTAACTACTATGAAACAGAAAATTCTCGAAATTCTCGAAAACGATTGTAACACACCTCTGGAGCAGATAGCCATAATGACAGACTCTACCCCTGTCGCGGTCGCCGCCCAAATTGATGAAATGAAAAATGACAATATCATACTTAAAAATAAGGCTGTAATTAACTGGGAAAAGACCAACAAAGAGTTTGTAACAGCTCTTATTGAGCTTAAAGTAACACCCCAGCGTGGCGAAGGCTTCGACAAAATTGCCGAACGTATATATAAATTTCCGGAAGTAAAGTCTTTATATCTTATGGCAGGTGCTTTTGACCTTACCGTAATTATTGAAGGTAAAACCATGAAAGAGGTTGCACTTTTTGTTGCCAACAGACTGGCACCAATGGATTCTGTAATAAGCACAGGTACTCACTTTGTACTCAAAAAATACAAAGATGAAGGTATAATATTTGAAGACAACGAAAAAGACGGCAGGCAGGTAATTTCATTATGATTAATACAAAGTTTAATATTAACAATTTTATAAACGATACCGTCACAGGTATGCAACCTTCCGGTATACGTAAATTCTTTGACATTGTAAACACTATGGAAGATGCAATTTCTCTTGGTGTTGGTGAGCCAGACTTTATTACTCCCTGGCACATACGCGATGCCGGTGTCTATTCATTGGAAAAAGGTCAGACGTATTATACTTCAAATGCAGGTTTGCTTGAGCTTCGCGAAGAAATCTGTAAATATGTTAAAAAATTTGATTTGGAATATACACCTGATGAGGTTCTTGTTACCGTAGGCGGAAGCGAAGCAATAGACCTTACTATGCGTACCGTGATATCCCCCGGTGATGAAGTAATAATACCGGAGCCTTCATTTGTATGTTACAAGCCCTGTACAGTTCTTGCAGGAGGCGTCCCTGTAACGATACAGACAAAAGCTGAAAATGCATTTAAGCTTACACCGGAAGAACTTATTGAAAAAATCACGCCCAAAACAAAACTTCTTGTTCTCTCCTATCCGAATAATCCTACCGGTGCTATATTGACAAAAGAAGATTTAATTAAAATAGCAGATGTTGTAAAGAATAACAATATCATGGTGCTCTCCGATGAAATATACGCAGAGCTGACTTACGGAAGCAAGCATGTGTCAATTGCATCACTTCCCGGTATGAAAGATAGAACAATTGTTGTAAACGGGTTTTCAAAGGCTTTTGCCATGACAGGCTGGAGACTTGGTTTTGTAATGGCGCACCCCGTGCTTACAAAACAGCTAACCAAAGTACATCAATATGCAATTATGAGTTCTCCCACAACAAGCCAGTATGCAGCAATTGAAGCACTAAAAAACGGCGATGACTCTGTAAAAATGATGGTCAGGGAATATGATGACCGCAGAAAGATAATAACTGATGCGTTTAATAATATGGGCTTCCCGTGTTTTTCACCCTTAGGTGCATTTTATATATTCCCATGCATAAAATCAAGCGGTATGACTTCCGAAGAATTCTGCGAAAAATTACTTCGTGAAGAAAAGGTGGCACTTGTGCCGGGAACTGCATTCGGCGAAAGCGGAGAGGGATTTGTAAGAGTTTCGTACGCATACAGTATTAAACAGATAACCAAAGCCTGCGAACGTATTAAACGATTTGCAGACAAACTAGCAAAGGATAATTAATATGAGTTTTAACATTGTTATGGTAGAGCCTGAAATACCACAAAACACAGGAAATGTAGCCAGAACTTGCGCAGTTACAGGTTCAAGACTTCATTTGGTGGGACCTATGGGTTTTGAAATTGATGACAAAAAGTTAAAAAGAGCCGGTCTGGATTATTGGCACACACTGGATATAACCATGTACCAAAGCATAGATGAGTTTTTCGAAAAAAACAAAGGCGGAAATTTCTATTTTGCTTCAACCAAAAGTCTTAACCGTTATTGCGATATTAAATTTCAAGACGGCGATTATATACTCTTTGGAAAAGAAACAAAAGGTCTGGACGAGGAACTGTTAAAGAATAACAAGGAAAAATGCATACGAATTCCCATGGGCAACAATCAAAGAAGTCTTAACTTGTCAAATTCAGTAGCAATTATTATTTATGAAGCATTAAGACAAAATGATTTTTTTGATCTGGAAACCCAGGGAGCATTAACTAAATTTGAATGGTAATAAACCGGAAAGGAAATACTATGAAAAAGGTAATAATTTCGATTGATTCAGCTTCCGATATATCAAAGGAAGTTGCAGAAAAACACGGTATAAACTTAATACCGATCAATTTAAACATAGAGGGAAAGGCTTTAAAAGACGGTATAGACATTAAGCCCGTGGAATTCTTCGAAAATCTTGCCAACTACTCTGAAATTCCCAAAACATCTCAGATTACGGTTGTAGAACATATGGAAGCATTCAAGAAACTGTGCAAAGATTATACAGTAATTCACATAACAATTTCAGCAGCAGCAAGCGGTACAAATCAAAGTGCTCACCTTGCCGCTAATGAAATAATGGAAGAAGACAGCGAAGCTGATATCAGAATCGTAGACGGTGCTTCATTCTCATACGGATATGGACTTTATGCCCTTGAAGCTGCAAAAATGGCTGAGGAAGGGAAAAGTGCTGACGATATTGTTGCATACCTTGAAGATATGTATGCACACTGCAATGTTCTTTTCTGTGTGGATACTTTGGATTATCTCCAAAAAGGCGGCAGAATAAGCGCCGGTGCTAAAATCATTGCAAACGTGCTCGATATTAATCCAATTTTAGCAATTGAAGACGGACTTGTTGTAGGTAAAGAAAAGGTTCGCGGTAAGAAAAAGGTTCCCGGAAAAATCACCGACATTATAGCAGATACTATCTCCGACGACAAAAATCAGACAATAGCCATTATGCACGCAAATGATTATGAAAAAGCTCTTAAATACAAAGAGTTACTCATTGAAAAAACAGGTATTGAAAATTATATCATAGAAATACTCGGCCCCACAATAGGTATTCACACAGGTCCCGGTGCCCTTGGTATAATTTTCCAGTCAAAGTAATTTGTAATTATTTACAAAACAAGGGTAGTTTTTTAAGATATAGTTATTATATATTTTATATGGAAAAATCTTGCAAATCAGCTAAAAATAATATATAATTATTATATGTGTAACAAATATATAAAAATATTTTTTGAGGTGATTAAACAATGAACAAGAAGACTATTGAAGACATCCAGGTCAAAGGCAAAAAAGTATTGGTAAGATGTGACTTTAATGTTCCCCTCGATGAGAACAGAAACATCACAGATGAAACAAGAATTGACGGTGCACTCCCCACAATTCAGTATTTAATCGATAATGGTGCAAAGGTTATCCTTTGTTCACACATGGGCAAACCCAAGGGCGAACCCAAGCCTGAGCTCTCTCTTGCTCCCGTAGCAAAGAAGCTTTCCGAAAAGCTTGGCAAAGAAGTTATTTTTGCTGCTGATGCTACTGTTGTTGGCGAAAATGCAAAGAAAGCAGTAAGCGAAATGGCTGAAGGCGATGTTGTACTTCTTGAAAACACAAGATACAGAGCTGAAGAAACCAAAAATGTAGATACATTCAGCGAAGAACTTGCTTCACTTGCAGACTTATTTGTAAATGATGCTTTTGGTACTGCACACAGAGCACACTGCTCCAATGTGGGTGTTACAAAGTATCTTGAAACTGCTGCATGCGGTTACCTTATTCAGAAGGAAATTGAATTCCTCGGAAACGCTGTTAACAACCCTGTAAGACCCTGCGTTGCAATCCTCGGCGGTTCCAAGGTTTCTTCCAAGATTTCCGTTATAAACAACCTCCTTGAAAAGGTTGATACACTTATCATCGGCGGTGGTATGGCATATACATTTATGAAGGCTCTTGGTGAAGAAGTTGGAAATTCTCTCCTTGAAGCTGACTATATCGACTATGCTAAGGAAATGATGGCTAAAGCAGAAGCTAAGGGTGTTAAACTCCTTATCCCCGTAGATACAGTAGTTGCTAAGGAATTCTCCAACGATGCTGAACACAAGACCGTTGGCAGAGGCGGAATCGAAGCCGGCTGGGAAGGTCTTGATATTGGTGACGAAACTATAGCTCTTTACACAGATGCTATAAAAGATGCTAAGACAGTTGTTTGGAATGGACCTATGGGTGTATTCGAAATGCCCACATTCGCTAAGGGTACAAATGCTATTGCAAAAGCTCTTTCCGAAATTGATGCAACCACAATCATCGGTGGCGGCGACTCCGTTGCAGCTGTTAACCAGGCAGGCCTTGGCGACAAGATGAGCCACATATCCACAGGCGGCGGTGCTTCCCTCGAATTCCTCGAAGGCAAGGATCTCCCCGGTATCGTAGCTTTAAACGACAAATAATTTTTAAAAGTATCATTCGGGGGAGCTGTACTCCCCCGTTTGCTATGATTATATACGAAAGGAATTATATATTATGAGACAGACAGTAGTTGCAGGAAACTGGAAAATGAACAAAACTCCGGCTCAGACAGTTGAGCTTGTGAATGAGCTTAAGCCCCTCGTTGCAGACAGCAAAAACAAATGTATTATTTGTGTACCTTACACAAACCTTGCAAATGCAATAGAAGCTACAAAAGGAACAAACATCGAAGTTGGCGCACAGAATATGTATTTTGAAGAAAGCGGTGCATATACAGGCGAAATCGCTCCTTCTATGCTTACCGAAATGGGCGTTAAGTATGTTATAATCGGACACTCCGAAAGAAGACAGTACTTCAACGAAACTGATGAAACTGTAAACAAAAAAGTTATCAAGGCTTTTGAACATGGCCTCACTCCTATTATCTGTGTTGGTGAGTCCTTAGAACAGAGAGAACAGGGCATCACATTTGAACTTGTTGCTCTCCAGACAAAAATTGCTCTTCTTGGTCTTACTGAAGACCAGGTTAAAAAGTGCATAATTGCTTATGAACCAATTTGGGCTATAGGCACAGGCAAAACAGCTACAAGCGAGCAGGCACAGGAAGTTTGCCAAAAAATCAGAGAAACTGTTGCCTCTGTATATGGTGATGCTGCAGAGGAAATAATCATTCAGTACGGCGGAAGTGTTAATGCAGGAAACTCTGCAGAACTCTTTGCAAAAGCTGATATCGACGGCGGTCTTGTTGGCGGTGCAAGCCTTAAAGCAAACGACTTCTCCATAATTGTTAACAGCTGATTAACCCTTATTTAAGCAAGAAAGGAAGAATCATTATGACTAAAAAACCTGTTGTTCTTGCAATACTTGACGGATACGGCATAAGCGAGCTTACAGAAGGAAATGCAGTTTATACCGCTTCAACACCCAACCTTGACAGACTCAAAGCCACATACCCCACTTCTGTAATTCATGCAAGCGGAATGGATGTTGGTCTTCCTGACGGTCAGATGGGTAACTCCGAAGTTGGACACACCAATATCGGAGCCGGAAGAATAGTATATCAGGAACTTACCAGAATTACTAAAGCAATAGACGACGGCGATTTCTTTGAAAATGAAGAGTTTCTTGCTGCGTGCAACAATTGCAAAGAGAACAACTCCTCACTCCACATCATGGGCCTTCTCTCCGACGGTGGTGTACACAGTCACATAGGCCACATTGCAGGACTTATAGAACTTGCAAAAAGACAGGGACTTACCAAAGTTTATGTTCACTGTTTCCTTGATGGAAGAGATGTATCCCCCACCAGCGGTGCTGATTTCGTTAAAGATTTATACGAAATAACCAAAGAAAAAGGTGTAGGTAAAATCGCAACCGTTTCCGGAAGATATTACGCTATGGACAGAGATAATCGCTGGGAAAGAGTTGTAATGGCATATAATGCTCTTGTTAAAGGTGAAGGTGAAGTTTGCACATGTCCTTACGAAGCCGTAAAAGCTTCCTATGAAAAGGATATTACCGATGAATTCGTTGTTCCCACAGTAGTACTTACCGATGGCAAGCCCACGGGTACCATAAGTGAAAACGACAGCATAATCTTTGCTAATTTCCGTCCCGACAGAGCAAGAGAAATCACAAGAACTCTTGTTGATCCCGACTTTGACGGATTTGAAAGAGAATACTTCAGCACATATTATGTTACAATGACTCAGTATGATGCCAATATGCCTAATGTACATGTGGCATTCAGACCTCAGACACTTGTTAACACTTTGGGTGAATTTGTTTCCTCAAAAGGATTAAAGCAATTAAGAATTGCAGAAACCGAAAAATATGCACACGTTACATTCTTCTTCAACGGCGGTGTTGAAAAGGTTTCCGAAGGCGAAGACAGAATTCTTGTGGCATCTCCCAAGGTTGCAACCTATGATATGCAGCCCGAAATGAGCGCCTACGAAGTAACCGATAAGCTGATGGAAGCATTGGAAACCAATAAATACGACCTCATAATCCTTAACTACGCTAACTGTGACATGGTTGGACACACCGGTGTAATGGAAGCAGCAGTAAAGGCCGTAGAAGCAGTTGACAAGTGCATCGGCAAAGTTGCTGATAAGGTTGTAGCAATGGGCGGTGCAATCCTCATTACAGCTGACCACGGTAATGCTGAACAGATGATTGATCCTGCAGACGGAAGCGTGTTTACAGCACACTCCACAAATGTAGTTCCTCTTATAGCAGCAGGAATCGGCGATGTAAAACTTTCAGACGGAAGACTTGCTGATCTTGCTCCTACTCTTATTAATATAATGGAACTTGAAGTACCCTCTGAAATGACCGGTAAAAACCTTATATTAAACTAATTAAACCATTTCAAAGCTGTTCAGGACTTAAAAAATGTTTTGAACAGCTTTTCTTTTTAAAAAGGATATTACATATGAAAAAATTATCAACTTTATTTATTATAGTTGCCGGAATCTTATGGGGACTGATGGGAATATTTTCTAGTAGTCTTAAAGATATAGGATATAATTCTGTAGAAGGTTCTGCAATTCGTGTAATTATATGTGCAATAATTCTGGCAGCCATTAACTTTAAAAAACTTAAAATTGAAATAAAAGATTTGTGGAAGTTTTTCCTTATAGGTATAGCAAGTATACTTACAATGAGTATTACATATTTCGAATCCATAGAAAGGTCCTCCTTAACAGTTGCCTCAATTCTTTTGTATACTGCACCTGTAATGGTTACTCTGATGTCCGCACTTTTTTACAAAGAAAAAATTACACCGAGGAAAATAATCTGTCTTATCGGAGCAGTTCTTGGAATCATAATGATATCCGGAATTGATAGCAAAACAAGGATTTCCACTTCCGGTTTAATATTCGGGTTGTTATCGGGCTTTTCCTACTCACTATACAGCATAATAGGCAAATTGATTTTAAAAAAATACCAACCCATAACAGTATCCTCATACGCATTTATATTTGCCGCAGCAGGTTCACTTTTTATAGTAGATATACCCCATATAGCAAACACATTTATTTGCTCACAAAATCTATTGTATACATCAGCAATTATGCTTGGATGCGGCATACTTACCGCTGCCATTCCCTATACTCTGTACACACTCGGGCTTAAGTATGTACCCGCAGGCAAAGCTTCAATACTTGCTTGTGTTGAACCGCTTACGGCTTCAGCTATAGGAATGTCCTTCTATGGCGACAGTATCGGTATAGTTTCATTAGTTGGTATGTTACTTATACTTTCCGCAGTTACATTTTTATCATTATTCCAAAAATAATCATAACCACCCGTCAAACGGGTGGTTTGCACTAAGGCTATAAGCCTTTGCTACCGGCCAGCGACTCAAGTCGCTGGCTTTCACATTTGTTCAAGCCCATTGCCTTTGCCGCTTTCGCCGCCCTTTAAAGGGCGTTCG
>JAZQFN010000040.1:0-52122 GCA_045539515.1 Clostridia bacterium | reverse complement strand
GCCTCCGACTTGTAAAAGCACGCATTTATAAAAAGACCAATAATGGAAGAAAAAATCGAACTTGCTATCATAAGCTGAACACTATGTCTGTATGTAAGAAGAAGACAGGTGATGGTCATAGTTTTGCCAATTATATTCATTTTAAGAGATACGCCACTTTTTCCAAGAGAATTCAGTGCATGACGCTGTGCTGACATTGGCCAGAACATACATATTATCGCAACAAGTCTTACATATACAATGCTATCCGCCCACTTATCCGTTAAAAGTATACGTATCATAGGATCTGCAACCGCACACATTCCTGCCATAAGCGGTGTGCAGACATAAAGACTCGTTTTTAATGAACGTCTTAAAACCTGAAGTCCCCTTTCCCAATCCGATTGGAATTTTGACAGAGATGAAAACAGTACGGTTGTTATTGCTCCGTCAACCTGTGTCATAATAAGCGTTGGAAATTGGTATCCCTTGTTGTAGTAGGCAAGATCCGAACTTGAATACTTTGCTCCTATAATAATCGAACGTATGTTGTTAAACAGTGAATCTAAAAGTCCTGCAGCCAACATTTTCACGCTAAAAGAAAACATAGATTTAAAAGATTTTACCGAGAAAACAATTTTTGGTTTCCAGTCAACCACACACCACATAAGCACACATACAACAACATAATGAACAATCGTACCGTAAATAAGTGCCCACGGACCAAATCCGCGAAGAGCCAAATAAATTCCCGTAACACCCTGCACTATTACACCTACAACACCACAGGCAAAACTCTTTTTGAACTGAAGATTACGCTTAATAAGTGCCTGTTGCACAGAATATGCAGCTCCTATTACCACTATAAGACATTCGACACGAAAAAGCTCCGTCAATGCCGGTTGTTTGTAAAAGTTTGCTATATACGGAGCCAGAAAGTATAATATTCCATACAGGACAAATGAAAGTCCCATTCCAGAATAGAACATTGTGCTTATATCTGCATCAGAAAGGTCTTCTTTTTGAATAATTGCAGACGAAAATCCCGTGTTAATGAAAACAAGTGCAATGTTTGTAAACACTGTTATCATTGCAATAACACCATAATCCGATGGCATAAGAATTCGTGCAAGTACAATAGAAATGACAAAACTCATAATCTGAGTTCCGGTCTTTTGGAACAAATTCCATACAAATCCGCCTATAATCTTATTCTTTAATGTCGAATTCATAGTCTTTATCGTTCCTCCGTAGGATACATTTTCTTCTTTAATACACTAATGAGTTTACCACCAAACAAAAGCATAAAAAAGTTTTTTATTCTTTTAAAGAAATATATTACAGGATGTACTTTGACGTGATTTAAAAGCTTATCGTATTCTCTGCCGTAATACTTATCGTCAATAACATATTTCGGGTGCTTGATAGGAAAATCAATTTCATAAGTAGGAGCACCAAAATACATTTTTTTCTTGCTCTGTTTTTCGTTATCAAAATGTGCGCCAACATAGCCAATATTCTTTATCATATTTCGTGTAGGCATAATAGTCAATCTGTGAAATAGCACACTGTTTACCGCATGGAAATATTCTCCACCTGGAACGTGATTATCTACAAGTTTACCATCACAATAGCCTTCAACCTTTTTATACCAAAAATCGTTAAGGTTGTCCTTTAAGCAGCGTTTTATATACTCATTATCCGCATAATCGAACGGATATTCTCTGTTGTATGACGCCCTTTTCCACGTAGCGAGCCCCCAGATAGACCAGCCATTTTCTGTAAAGTAATAATCGTAAGGAGAAGCATCTTCATACGTAACGTGCGGATTGTGCCCACAAATCATTTCAATACGTTCATCATCCTTATACTTTTCAAGAAGTTCAGCACAGTACCTAAAAAACGACACCGCAGGAATGTGATCATCCTCGAGAAATATACAACGATCAACCTTACTCCAAATAAAACTGGTGCATTTCTTTCCCATAGCATAAAGACCATTATTATAATCTTCATAAATTTTATAAACAGTGCAGTTCCAATCTATTTCTTCATCAAAAATTCTACGATTAGCATAGATTGCCTCCCACTCCTTTTCGTTTCTGCCTCCATCAGACATTAGAAACAAAGTGCTTGGTCGTGCCTGTTTAATTACTTCAAACTGTGCCCTTTGACATTCAGGGCGTATCCATATGTTTAGTTTTACAGGGACATCTACCAAATAGTCCTTCATAAGGGATAAACTCCTCTCTAAAATTATATAAAAATTCACTAGTATAAAGCACTAAACATTGTCGGTTGCTTACCTTAAATAAGTATATCATATATTAAGGTTAAAAGTCAATCCTTTAAGAAGATATTGAATTTCACTTGAAACTTTGTGACATCTTAATCAACAATGTTTTCAACGCTCAATCAGAGAAAAAAATAAAAAGGACACCAAAAGGTGTCCTTTTGAATTGGGTGCAGGGGCCGGATTTGATACCTGCGACCTCCGGGTTATCACTAAAGTGCCGTTTGCGGTGCCCGACATCTGTCTGCAGAGAAAAACTCCTTGCCATCTGTCGACCGCGGCACAACTCTGCGCCTTCCCTGCATCCGCCACTGGCGGCGGTCAGGCTCGATTCCCAACGAGCAACGCTCGCCGGTCTCATAACCCTTCAAAAACAAAAAAGCAACCGCATTTGCGATTGCTTTTAATTGGGTGCAGGGGCCGGATTTGAACCAACGACCTCCGGGTTATGAGCCCGACGAGCTACCAGACTGCTCTACCCTGCGATATTTAAATTTATAAAACAAAACACAATTGGTGCCGGAGACCGGAATCGAACCGGTACGGAGTTTAACCTCCGCAGGATTTTAAGTCCTGTGCGTCTGCCAGTTCCGCCACTCCGGCGTACCTACCGTGCCTTAATATAATACCACTTCGGGCACGGTTTGTCAATAGTTAATTTTTAAAATATTAATAATTATTCCCGCCTCGACGACTTGTGCCGCGCTTGGATTCAAAAGAGCGCTTGATATCATGCATCTTTTCGTCGCTTGCCTGTTTAAACTTATTGAGTTTATCTTCAAAGGAAAGGTCATCCCCCTGAACACCAAAGCTTACTTCCGCAGGAGGCACACTAAAATCAGTAGGAGCTGAAAATCGTTCCTTCTTGAATTCCTTTTTCTTAAAAGGCTTCTTCTCGGGGGTTCGGGGCATCTTACTTTTAAGAGCTTGTTTAATTGACAATCCTATTTTACCCTTTTTATCGGAAGGTAATACCTTAACTTCAACAATATCTCCAACTTTTAGATGGTCATTGATATCATTAACATAATCCAGAGATACCTCGGAGATATGTACAAGTCCGCTCAAACCGTCATCCAGTTCTACAAACGCACCAAATTTAGTAATACCTGTCACTTTGCCTTTAAGAATCTGACCTTCTTCTACTTGCATCTTTAAAAAATGCCTCCCCTTGTGAGCTACTTTTTATCGTTGTAATTTCTGAATATTTTTTCATTAGATTTAACATATCCAATGGATCTTGCATACTCCTCAGCATATTCATTAGAATCGTGCTCTTCGCGGATTCTGTCAAGCTCTTCGCCTTCAGAGATTTTCTGAGTTTTCAGGGTGTTGAGTTCTTCTTTTTCCTTGCGATTGTAGTTCAGCTCAGAATACGCATCGTAGAAAAGGTAACAAAAAAGTACAATTGAGAAAACAAGCACAATTTTAAGAATTGCACCGCGTTTCTTTGTTTTCAAAACCGCAACACCTCCTTAAATAGTTTAAAACAATCTAATTTACCCTAACATTATATATCATTGCAAGATAATTGTAAAGATTTTTTTAAGAAAAAAATATTATTTTTGCAAATTACTGTCGATTATTGTTGTATTTTTCACTTTTTTTCCTTTGAAAAATTTAAAAGAGTCATTAAGCCGTTTTTTAAAAGATGCTGATTTGTTGGCAAGTGCCTTTTTTAAACGGGAAACAAAAGCAAATTTCACCTTAACAAAGGTTATTAACCTTATACAGGTTTTTTTTAACATGCACATAAATTTTATAAAGGGCAAACTTATATATGCGAAGGTTCTGACAACCAGATCGATAACCCTCACAAGCAGTCTTATTACCCAATCGGAAATGGTCATAAAGTACACACCGGAGCCAATAACAAGAGCTACTATTTCATAAGCACGAACCTTGGCATAATTCAGTCTGAATGCAACCATATACACTATGGAAAGCTCTATAAGCCAGAAGACAATATCCTGAATGGCTATTACACCGGTACCTGAGTTTTTGTATCGGCGCACCGCACGAAACACATCAAATACTGCAGTACACAAAGCTCCGCACAGAATCATTGCAAAAAACACATACGCCTGATTTGCAGATGATATTTCCATTTTGCATCACCTACCGTCAGCGCAAAAGTCTTGCAAAGAAACCCGGACCCTTTTCCTTAAGCGAACGGTCTATATAGTCCATTGATGTAACCGTTCCTACAATGCTGACATCTCCGGAATCAACATTAAGCTTGTTTATATGTAGTCCGTCACCCTTTATCACCAAAACTCCGTGGCGACAGGTTCTGAGGATTATCTCCTCTTCATTAAAGCTCTCCACTTCCTCAATTCCAGAAACGCTGAGTTTCTTCCGGTTTTCCAGAATCATATTGTGGATTGGTTCTTGTTTAACCTTATTTATGTTCTTTTTTTCTTCCATTTCAATCCCGCCTTTGTGCTTTATTATATTACATACTATGCACAAAGGAGAGCTTGTATACCTGTTTTTTTAAAGCACCGTATACATATCGGACGCATCTGCCTTAAGAGCGTGTTCTACAACTTTTTCCACCTTTACGGTTGTGGTTTTTTCGCCGAAAGTTATAGCTATGGTATCTCCTTCTTTAACATCGGCAGAGGGCTTTGCTACCTTACCGTTTAAGATAACCTTTCCAAGCTCACAGGCTTCGCAGGCAACTGTTCTTCTCTTTATAAGGCGTGATACCTTAAGATATTTATCAAGTCTCATTGTTTATCCTCCGATTTTATAAGGTGAAATTTTTTAAGTACAGGAACAAATCTTGTCATACCCGGTATGGAAGTAAGAAGTTCTTCGTTTACCGTACGCAATATAAGAAGTCCTGCCAAATAGGTAACAACTGCTACGACAATGGCAACTAAAAGGGAAAGCTTGTCGCCAAGAGGAAGAAATTTATATACAGTGAGAGAGCATACCGCCATTAAAACTACCGACAATAATGGCTTTAAAATATACTGAACAGGTGAAAGCTTAATCTTAAGTACCTTTATAAGCCGTATGATGTTCATCACAAGTATTACTCCGTAGCAAGCTATGGTGCCAACCGGAGCACCTACAATATTTATGTGAGGGTTTTTTACAAGAATCCAGTTTATTATAATCTTTACCCCACCGCCAATAAGCATATTGATTACCGGCACCCATTGTCTTCCAATAGACTGCAATATGGCATTGGTCACCATAACCAATGATACGAAAACTATAGCGTATCCTAATACACCAAGGGTATTTGTAGCGTTGGTGTTATTGTACACAAGACTAAGTATAGGCTCTGCAAAAATTGCCATACCAACTGCACAGGGAAGTGCAAAAAGAGTGGTAATGGATATACTGTTGCTTGCCGTCTGACGGGCAAGCTTCATATCCCCATCGGCAAGTGCAGAAGCCACCGCCGGAACAAGACTTATGGTAATTGCGGATATAAGCGTAGGGGGAAGATTAAAAAGCGGTACGGCATAACCGGTATAAGAACCGTACAGTACCTTAGCTTCCTCATAGCTAAAACCACCGGACTGAAGATTATGCATTATCATGCCGGTGTCTATAAGGGTGGTAAGACTCATAACGGAAGCACCGAGCGTGATGGGAACGGCAATTTTTATGAGTTCCTTAAGTATGGTACCTCCCGTACGAACAAAGCCAGTGCCCTGAAGCTGCTGATTTTTCTTCTTTTTGAAGGCATATACCATAAAAAGAGTAATAAAGCCAAGAAAGCCGCCCATAGCAACGCCGAACACCGCACCTGCCGCGCTGTACTCTACGCTGTACTTCATTAAAATATATGCACATACAAAGCCTATTACAAGCTTGCCAATAGCTTCACTTACTTCGGAAAAAGCCGTAGGAAGCATATCCTGATGTCCTTGGAAGTAACCCCTGTAGGCGCTCATTAATGCCACAAAAAGCACCGCCGGAGATATTGCCTTAATGCCCGTGGCGGCATCAGGATTTCCCAAAAGATGAGCAAATTTTTCCGCACCAAAGAAAAGAACAAGTGTTCCCACGACACCAATGCCCACAAGTAACCTGCGACTGACAGAAAAGATACGCTTTACCTCTTTGTAGTTTCCCTTGGTTCGTGCTTCGGATATCATACGGGATATGGCTACGGGAATACCTGCGGTAGCCACTATAAACAGCCAGGTATACATAGTATAGCTGGTAGAAAAAAGTGCCATACCCTCCTCGCCGAGAAGATATGTAAGAGGTATCTTAAAGGCGGCACCTATTACCTTAACCACAATGTTTGCAATCATAAGTATAAGGGCACCCTTCATAAAGTTTTGTTTTTTATCGGAACTCATACAGACTAATCTCCTTGTGAAAAATTATCTCTAATGAAATATTATATCATATGTTTAATGAAAATAAAATACAATTTTGTAAATTAACTTCAATTATTTTGCAAGTTATTCTCTAATATACATTGTATAAAAGGAGTGTAACAAATTGAAAAAAAGACGATTTATACTAAATGTATTCACAATATCGGCTTCTATGCTTTTGGTCCGTATTGCATCTACTGTCACAAACATATACATATCCCGTGTGGCAGGTGCTTCAGCCATGGGAACATACCATATGATTTTTTCCGTATTCACATTTGGAATAACCTTTGCTTCATCGGGTCTGGGATTTGCCGTTACAAGGCTGGTTGCCGAAAACAAATACGATGAAAAAACCATAGTTAAAAAAGCAGTTTGTATATCTGCCCTTATGTCCCTTAGTGCTGTGGTAATGTTTTTGTGTGGAAGTACCTTTATAAACAAAACCTTTATAAGGGCAAAAGACGGTGAAAGAGCCATTAATCTGCTTGCGGTGGGGCTCCCCTGCATGGGCATATCCTCGGTACTAAGAGGCTACTTCATTGCAAAGCGAAAAGCATTCACCGTAACCGTAAGCGCCCTATGGGAAGAAGGAATATGCATTTTCGCAACCATTATAACATTAAAAAAGCTTACCGGCACCGAACTTGTATACATGAGCCCTATATACGGATGCCTTGTATCCAACATTGCTGCCATAGGATTAGACAGCATCTGTGCTGTAAGGTGTTTTAGCAAAAGATCTGTTTCAAAAACAAAAACCGGTTTTAAACCCCTGCTTCGCATATGTACACCCATTGCTCTGGGCTCCTACTTAAGAACAGCTTTGGTAAGTTCAGAAAATCTCCTAATACCCATGCAATTTGCAAAATACGGCACACAAAACCCCGTTGCAGAATACGGAATTATAAAGGGTATGGCAATGGTTGTGGTGATGTTTCCAACGGTATTTATACAAGGATTTTCTTCCATGCTAGTGCCTGAAATGAGTGAACTGAATTCCATAAACCGAAAGAACGGTATCCGGCATGTTTTCGGTATGGCAATAAGCGCGGTAATGTTCTTTTCCGTATTCATAGCACTATTGCTTTATTGCCACCACCACATCATAAGTCGGGCATTATTTAAAGAACAAGGTGTTTCCGGTTATCTTGCCCTTCTCTCCCTTTTGGCAATTCCAATGTATCTCGACACGGTGACAGACAGTGTGCTTAAGGGACTGGATCTGCAAAACGCCTGTCTTAAATATAATATTATCGACTCTATACTGAGAGTTTCTTCTCTCATTATATTTTTACCAAGATACGGACCTGTTTTTTATATAGCAATGCTTTATATAAGTGAAATATTCAATCTTACATTAAGTCTTGGCAAAGCATTCAAAGCCACCGGGTTAAAAGCCGATTGGTATTGTTGGGTAATTCTGCCCTTTTTAAGTGCATTTTCAGCTTTTTGGTTTAAAAATCCTATTATACAAACACTTATATATGTGGGTATGTATTATGTTGGGATAAAACTGTACAGCAAATATGACAGTATATAAATATTGGTTTGTCGGGGTGAAGAGATTTAAAAAAGCGCAGACCGCAAAGAGCATTGTTTGCGACCTTTTCAAAGGTCACGTATACCTTAGCGACAACAGAGCGACAAATGTCAATTTATTTGCAATTATTGAAAAACGCCATCCTCCTAACGGAGAATGGCATTTTTCTATGTCCTTTGTTTAATAGCTTAAATTAAAATTCAAGATGCTTTTCGATATATGGAATAACCTCGTCCATATCGAGAGTAATCTGCTCCATGGTATCTCTGTCACGAACGGTAACCTTGCCGGTTTCTTCGGATTCAAAGTCATATGTGATACACCAGGGAGTACCGATCTCATCCTGACGGCGGTATCTCTTACCGATGGAACCTGCTTCGTCAAATTCGCAGGGGAACTTTTTGGAAATCTTTTCAAAGAGTTCAAGAGCCTTGTCGGAGAGCTTCTTGGAGAGAGGAAGAACTGCAGCCTTTACAGGTGCAAGTGCAGGGTGAAGGTGCATTACAATACGTGTATCGCCTTCGCCAACCTGTTCTTCGTCATATGCTTCCACAAGGAATGCCAGAGCCACACGGTCTGCACCGAGAGAGGGCTCTACGCAGTAAGGAATGTATTTTTCGTTTGTAACGGGGTCTACATATTCCATACTCTGACCGCTGTGTTCGTGGTGCTGCTTTAAGTCGTAATCGGTTCTGTCGGCAATGCCCCAGAGTTCGCCCCAACCGAAGGGGAATACAAACTCAATGTCGGAGGTTGCCTTGGAGTAGAATGACAATTCCTCGGGGGAATGGTCACGGAATCTTAAGTTTTCTTCTCTCATGCCGAGGCTTAAGAGGAAGTCCATGCAATACTTCTTCCAGTATTCGTACCAGTCAAGGTCTGTACCGGGCTTGCAGAAGAATTCAAGCTCCATCTGTTCAAATTCTCTTGTTCTGAAAGTGAAGTTTCCGGGGGTAATTTCGTTACGGAAGGACTTACCTATCTGGCCGATACCAAAGGGAATCTTCTTTCTTGAAGTTCTCTGAACGTTCTTAAAGTTTACGAATATACCCTGTGCAGTTTCGGGACGGAGATATACAGTAGAAGAGGAGTCCTCTGTAACGCCCTGGAAGGTTTTGAACATAAGGTTAAATTCACGAATGTCGGTAAAGTTTGCCTTACCGCAGTTGGGGCAGGTGATGCCGTTGTCCTTGATGTAGGACTCCATTTCAGCTTTGCTCCAGCCGTCAACTACAACATCGTTGCCGCTTTCGTGAGCAAAGTCTTCTATAAGCTTGTCTGCACGGTGGCGAGCCTTACATTCCTTACAGTCCATAAGAGGATCGGAGAAGGAACCTACGTGACCGGATGCAACCCATGTTTCGGGGTTCATAAGAATAGCACAGTCAAGACCAACGTTTAAGTTGGTATCCTGAATAAACTTTTTCCACCATGCTTTCTTTACATTGTTTTTAAATTCAACACCTAAAGGACCATAGTCCCATGTGTTTGCCAGACCGCCGTATATTTCGGAGCCGGGATATACATAACCTCTGCCTTTGCAAAGGGCTACTACCTTTTCCATTGTCTTTTCAGAATTAAGCATAATACTACCTCTTTCCTTTTAACATATATGAATATAGTTTATTGTAAAAGTAAGAATTTGTCAAGTGAAAGCAGAAAAAATGGCAAATTTGAACAACAAATAAAAAAAGACTACCGTTCGGCTTGGTGAATAGGCTTCAATACACCTATCCAACTTCCACGACGTAGTCTTGTGGTCGGAGTGAAGACGAGGCGTAAACAAAACAATCCGGTGAATTGTTTTGTAGTCGAGAAGAGAACCCCCGGCATCCTCGGCTTCATTGCCCAAAGCAGGCGCCTGCTATGCTTGTAAATACGTTGTTTAGAATTTTCATTACTGACAAACAAAAAAGATGCCATTCAGGCATCTTTTTATTTGGTCGGAGTGAAGACGAGGCGTAAGCAAAACAATCCGGTGAATTGTTTTGCAGCCGAGAAGAGAACCCCTTAGGCATCCTCGGCTTCGCCGCCTCTTGCGGTTCCCGAAAAAGTCTTCGGGCTTTCGCCTCTCCTCGCCTTTTTCGACCGCTGCGCCAATTCAGCCTCGCTTCATCTTCCACCGGAAGCGCTCGCCTTCATTGCCCAAAGCAGGAACCTGCTTTACTCGCATATGCTGAATTTGACAATTCCTTTCGTTCGGACAAACAAAAAAGGATGCACAAGGCATCCTTTTTTGTTTGGTCGGAGTGAAGGGACTCGAACCCCCGGCATCCTGCTCCCAAAGCAGGCGCGCTACCAACTGCGCTACACCCCGAAATAAAATATTATGTTTTTAAAAAATAAGCAGTATGCCTCCCGGCATCCTCGGCTTCATTGCCCAAAGCAGGCGCTTTTACCATCGGAGCTACACCCCGATATTATAATTAATATTTATCCTGCACTCATAGCATTATAATACAGTTTTTGTAAAAATGCAAGTGTTTTTTGAAATAGTCTGAATTTAACTTTAGTTTTACTAATAAAAATTATAATTCTAACCAATGAAATATCTCGCATACGCTCGATGTGAAATAATTTACTTCGTAAATCGTGAAATAGAAAGCTTCGCTTTCTGTGAAATAAAATTTGCCTTTTCATATTGCATAGCAATATTTCATACACGAAGTGTATTTCATAGCGGAGCTATTTCACTTACCGCAGGCAAATTTCATTGAAAAAAGCACCGACTTTGTCGATGCTTTTTTCTGGTGGGGAGAGATGGATTCGAACCATCGAAAGCGTAGCTAACAGATTTACAGTCTGCCCCCTTTGGCCACTCGGGAACCTCCCCTGGAGCTGGTGATGGGACTTGAACCCGCAACCTGCTGATTACAAATCAGCTGCTCTGCCAATTGAGCTACACCAGCATATTAAGTTTTAAAAATTAAGTGGTGGGAGCTACAGGGCTCGAACCTGTGACCCTCTGCTTGTAAGGCAGATGCTCTCCCAGCTGAGCTAAGCTCCCGTACACCACAGTCACTCGTTAGCGACTTTGATAGTATAACCTTTTTTTCATCAAATGTCAAGCCTTTTTTTAAAAATTTTTCAAAAAAATATTTTTTGTGTTTTTACCGCAGTTTTTAAGCTACTGCAGATTCAAATAAACAACCAGTTTGATTTGACTTTTTTGCACATAATATATATAATATTTATTAGTTATTTTTTAAGCGAGGTACACATTATGAATATCCTTGAATCTGTTATTTCAAATATAAGCGACGTTCTTTACACTTATGTACTTATTATATTACTTGTGTTGGGCGGGTTGTATTTTACAATAAGAACAAAATTCGTGCAAATAAGGCTTCTCGGTCAGCAGATTAAAGCAGTAACCGAAAAACCCGATAAAAAAGGCGGGGTTTCATCTTTTCAGGCACTTATGGTTTCTACCGCCTCAAGAGTGGGCACAGGCAATATAATCGGTGTATCCACTGCATTGTGTCTTGGTGGATACGGCTCGGTTTTCTGGATGTGGCTTATAGCCATCATAGGCGGTGCATCGGCCTTTGCAGAAAGTACCCTTGCTCAGATATTTAAGCGCAAAGGCAAAGATTCAAGCTACGGCGGACCTGCATATTATATAGAAAGCACTTTAAAATGCAGACCGCTTGCCATAGTTTTCTCCATATTCCTTATATTAACCTACGGTTTTGGATTCAATATGCTCGGTTCCTACAATCTGCAATCTACTTTTTCGTCTTACAGTTTCTACGATCCGAAAACTTCTCCATGGATTATAGGAATCATCCTTGCTGTCATAGTATGCTATTGTCTTATAGGCGGAGGAAAGAGAATTATAAATGTAACAAGCTTCCTTGTGCCTGTTATGGGTGTTTTGTATATCCTTGTAGCTATAGTGGTAATTGCCGTAAACTACAAAGTAATACCCGGAATTTTCAGCCGCATATTCTCCGATGCCTTTGACTTTAAAGCCATATTCGGCGGTTTCACCGGTTCGTGCGTAATGTACGGGATAAAGCGCGGCCTTTTCTCCAACGAAGCCGGTGTGGGCTCTGCCCCCAATGCTTCCGCATCTGCCGATGTAAAGCACCCTGCAAAGCAGGGACTTGTGCAGATCCTCTCTGTCTTTCTGGACACAGTATTGGTATGCAGTGCAACAGCGTTTCTTTGTATGTGCTCCGGCATAGAACCCACCGCTGAAATAAGCGGTGCCGAGTATGTACAGTTGTCACTTAAAGAAACCTTGGGAGATTTCGGACCCATATTTATAACCGTGGCAATGATGCTCTTCGCATTTACTACACTTTTGGGAAATCTGTACTATGTAGACAGATGTCTTTTCTATATGCTTGGCAAGGAACCGGGCAAAAAAATTAAAAACACCTCACACATTATTGCATCGCTCATAATTTTTATAGGTTCGGGTTTAAGCGCAGACCTTTTGTGGAACATTGCAGATATAACCATGGGCGGTATGGCACTTATAAACATACCCGTAATAATGTATCTTGGCAAATATGTGGTACGAACTCTTAAGGACTACGACTCACAGCTAAAAGCAGGCAAGGACCCTGTGTTCAAAGCACAGAATATTGGCTTGCCCTATAAAACCGACTACTGGAATTAAACGTAATATACAGGAAGCGATAACAAATGAAATTACAAAATAACACATTTTTAAAAGGAATAATAGACGGCATACCCATATGCTTAGGCTACCTTTCGGTATCCTTTGCCTTTGGTATATTTTCCGTGGAAAGCGGTCTTAATATCCTGGAGGCACTCCTGATATCCATGACAAATGTCACCTCTGCAGGTCAGCTTGCGGCGGTTCCCATCATAGTGGGTGCAGGAACATTTATGGAGCTTGCGGCAACACAGCTTGTTATAAACTTAAGGTATGCACTTATGTCTGTCTCTCTCTCCCAAAAGCTCCACCCGGATGTACGACTTTTTGACAGATTCTTAATATCCTTTGTAAACACTGACGAGGTTTTTGCAGTAGCTTCCTCCAATCCCGGCGAAGTAAAGCGCAATTATCTTTACGGTCTTATAATTACCCCCTACTTCGGTTGGGCTGTCGGCACTCTCTTGGGCGCCATTGCCGGAAATGTTCTCCCCGCTATGGTTACAGCCTCCCTTGGCGTGGCAATCTATGCAATGCTTGTGGCAATAGTTGTGCCGGAAGCAAGAAAGCGTTCATGTACCGCATTTTGCGTATGTGTGGCAGTTGCCTTAAGCTGTATATTTAAATTTGTACCTATGCTAAGTTCAATCCCCCAGGGATTTGTTATTATACTCTGTGCGGTGGCGGCAAGTGTAATATTTGCAATAGTGTCACCTGTGCCTCAGGTAGAAAGTGAGGATGTGTAATATGACACCAAACTTTTTCCTGTACTTACTTACCGCAGCTGGGGTAACATATCTTATACGAATGCTTCCTCTGGTACTGGTAAAAAAGAAAATAAAAAACAGATTTTTGCTATCTTTCCTCTATTACATACCCTACGCCGTACTTTCGGCTATGACGGTGCCGGCAATATTCTTTGCCACAGACCACATAGCATCCGCGGCAATAGGATTTGCCGTGGCATTTGTACTGGCATTTAAAAACAAATCTCTTCTCACGGTGGCTGCCTCCGCTTGCGGAGCAGTTCTTCTGGCTGAGCTTGTAATAAAATATATACTTTGAGGTGCACTATGTGGTATTGGATTTATATTTTTGTGGTTTCTTCTCTCATACCGATTATGCTTATCGGGTTTGGAACGCTCTTTATACACAAACCGCCCAAAAAAATTAATTCCTTTGTAGGATACAGAACACGAATGTCTCAGAAGAACAACGAAACATGGATATTTGCTCACAAATACTGCGGTAAGCTATGGCAAACAATCGGAATGTGGTCGCTGCCCATAGTATTTGCCGTAATGCTTTTTCTTAAAGACAGCTCTGATAAAACCTTAAGTATAGTGGGAACCGTAATATGCTATATAGAGCTTATACCTATGATATTTTCGGTTGCACTAACTGAATTTGCGTTGAGAAAACACTTCTACAATGACGGAAGTCCAAGAAACGGTGATAAAAAATGAATTCTACACAAGCTTACTACGAAAAAATGACCCAAACACCCGTTGCCAGACTTGTAATAAAGCTAGGTATACCTACCACCATATCCATGCTTATTACAAGCGTATACAATATGGCAGACACCTACTTTGTAGGCACCCTCGGTGAAAGTGCTCAGGCGGCAACAGGTATACTTTTCACCCTTCAGGCAATTATCCAGGCAATATCCTTTATGCTCGGACAAGGTGCAGGAACCATGGTTTCCAAGGGACTTGCAGACCAAAACCGCGACGAAGCATCGGAATATGCCTCCACGGGATTTTTTACAGGAACCTTTTTGGGTCTTATACTCTGCATAGGAGGACTTATAGTCTTAAAACCTTTTATGGGTCTTCTTGGAAGTACCGAAACAATTCTCCCCTTTGCCTGTGACTATGGCTTCTGGGTACTTGTTGCATGTCCGTTTATGATAGGCTCGCTCGTTCTTAACAACTGTCTGCGCTATGAAGGTATGGCGTTTTATTCTATGATAGGTCTTACCACCGGCGGCATATTGAATATTTTCGGTGACTGGCTCCTGGTTCCCCGTCTTGGTGTTTACGGTGCAGGTCTTTCCACCGCAGTTTCACAGATAATAAGCTTCTGCATACTGTTCTTCTACCACACGAAGAAGGCTCAGGGAAAAATAAGCTTTAAGTATATAAGCAAAAAAATAAGCATCTATTTCACCATAGCCAAGGTAGGCTTCCCTGCAATGATACGTCAGGGACTATCATCAATATCAAGCGGTCTGTTAAACAACCTTACAAAGCCCTTCGGCGATGCTGCTATTGCCGCAATGAGCGTAGTAAACCGCTTCTCTATGTTTGTAATGTGCGTAGGCCTTGGAATTGGTCAGGGCTTCCAACCTGTGGCATCCTTTAACTATCAGGCAAAGAAGTATGACCGCGTTAAAAAAGGTCTTCTTGTAACTGCCGGAGTTGGAATTATATTGGTAAGCGTCCTTGCCATACCGGGATTTATATTTGCGGACAAGGTTGTATACGCCTTTCAGAAACATCCCGATGTAATTGAAATAGGCACCTACGCCCTTCGCTGGGCAACGGTGGGAGTAATGTTTTTGCCCCTTTCCGTACCTGTAAATATGCTTTATCAAAGCATAAGAAAACCGGGAGTAAGCTCCTTTTTATCCCTTATGAGGTCGGGGCTTGCATTTATACCCACACTTATAATATCCACATATTTTCTGGGTCTTAGGGGCATACAGATTTCTCAGCCTATAGCAGATATTATATCGGGACTTGTAAGCGTGCCATTTAGCTTATACTTCCTTATGAAAACTCCCAAAGAACAATGATTGAAGAACCTCCCTCCGGTTTGGGAGGTTTTTTTGTGCTAAGAAGGTCAAATAATCCATTTACTTTTAGAGGTTCTTGTGATAATCTTTAAAATGAGGTGACTGATATGATAAAAAATATTACACTTGAAGTAAGCCTTAAACCTTTTAAGGAAACTACAGATTCATATATACAAAAAGTATGTACAGAAATCTTTACCGGATGGCGTCCCCTCTTGAAGGAGGCGGATATGATATCGGTGATGATGTGGTCTGCAGACGGCAGTGAAATTCTGGACTACAACAAAGATTTGGATTCTGCATTCGAGTGGGCATACTTTGTGGGCGGTGCCAACAACAAGGAACCCAATCACACCAAATACGACCCTGAAGGAATAGGTCTGCACTCCACAAGATATCTCTATATGGATAATCCCCCCAAAATGACCTACAGAATACTTAAGAAAATAATAGATACATTAAAAGAAACCTGCAAAAAGGAATTTCCGGGCAAAAAGGTTCGTGTGGGTGCCACATTTGACCCGGGGCCGGAATTTGCACTTTCGGACTTTAAGTACGAAAGGCACAATGAGGTGTGCCTTGGAAGCGATATGGGCAAAGGCTCCATGGTGTGCTCCTACGGCATATTAAACGGTGACAACCACCCCTACGCCGCATACCCAAACGGAATCCCCGATAAAACTCCCTTTGGTACATTCTTCGGAAAGCAGGCACAGATTTTCCTCGATGATATGGGCTTTGACTACATATGGTTCTCCAACGGGCTTGGCTTTGGCAGAGATACATGGAGTACTCAGGGTGCAGTATTTGACGGCGAAAACTTTAACTGCGACAACCTTGACGAAGTAAAAAAGGTTGTAAAGGACTTCTGGACACTTTTCCGCAAGGAATGTCCGGACTACCCCATAGAAACCCGGGGAACCAATATGAGCCTTGGCATAGATATGGCATCCGACGGTGTACCTTTAAAAGACATCTATGACGGCGGATACAACATACTTCCCCCACCAAACTCTCCATGGGCTGCCCTTGACGGAAACTTTGGCTTGGAGCTTATGGGTATGATGTCAAGAATTGCAGAGGTACCCAATGACGAATACCTAATCCGCTACTACATACACGACCCATGGTGGGTTAACTCCCCATGGTACGACAGATACAACTCTCTGCCCCACGACATTTATCTGCCCTTTGCTACATCGAGAATTGACAAAGAAGGTAACATTAAGACTCCATCTCATTTCAATATTCTTTCTATAGACAACTCCTGGGGCGATATGCCCGACTCCTGTATAAACGAGCCTATGCCCCACATCATCAAGGCTATGAAGGAAGTGCCCGATGAAGCATCACCTGTTGTATGGGTATACCCCTTTGACGAATACTCTGCCTGTGGCACGGGCGAATATGCAAGGGAAATGTTTGGTGAGGACTGGTATGTGGCAAACCTTATAAACCGAGGTGTACCCATATCCACAGTTACTTCAACTGCAAGTTTTATTCATCATAACAAAGATATATATGCAAATTCCGTAATAATAACTCCGGTACCCAGAAACAACCGGTCATTTGAAAAGGAAATAGTAAACTACACCCAAAAAGGCGGAAAGGTAATATTCTACGGTAGCCTTAAGAATGTTTCGGAGAATTTCAGAAAATTCCTGAAAATCAAAATTGGTGAAGAGGCAACCGGCGAACTGCCTGTAGAGATTATGGGTTCTTCAATGGGTAAAACATCGGTTAACCCCATTATGTGCGGTGGCGGTCTTACAGAAGAAGCTGACGGATGTGATATTATGGCATCAGCCGGCGGCAAGGTAATAGCATCTAAAGGCGAAGGCTATGTGTGGCTGCGAGCTGTAAATACTTCCAAATGGGGTATGGGCGGAAGACACCTAACCACGGAAGATGAAAACAAATTTTTTATCTGCGACGACCTGGCAAAGCTTGCTCTAAAGAACTTTGGCTATGACATTTCCTACAATAAACCCAACAACTTAAAAACTCCCGTCACCATGATACACAAGCACAACGGAGCCTTTGTATTCTCGGTATTTGCAGACTGCACCGCAGCTGAAACAAAGCTTAAATTCCCTCTGGGCGCACCAATACTTGATGCCTATGATGCAAAAATTGAAAATGGCTATGCAGTATATCACTTTCCCAAAGCAGAACGCAAGGAGTGCAGAGTGTTTGTTGAGCAGGAGGACGGCGTTGTAAGCGTAAGGGAAAGATGCCCGGTAAGTAACTTCTACCGCAGAAGAATTATAGTATCGGGACTTAAAAATGCCACGGTACGCTTTGTAAGCGAAAACTACTGCAAGGACAACACCACAGTTCTTGCAAACCCCGAGCTTGATTCCGACACACTTATGGTAGGTGAAGACAAGGAAGTAAAGCTTATAAAAGACGGAAACCTTACCTATTACGAAATAGAAAACGTAACCGGAAGCATATGCTTTAGTATGCCGAGGAAATAATGTATAAACGTAAATCCCCCGAATTCTGAAAACTCGGGGGATTAGTCTATTATTTATAAATTTTGGTTTGTCGGGGAGTTTAAAACTTTAAAAAGTTTAATCAAAGATTGTTCTTTTAGGTAAAAGAACCAAAACCGCAGGGGAAAACTGCAGGTTTTTCCCCTGCACCCCTCCCCGCCGCGTGTATTAATTCCTTGCAAACATAAGACTTGTTTTTAAAAAAGCAATGCCGTTTGCGAAGGTGGCATATTTATGCCACTGTTCGCACTAAATCCGACATGAATAAAGGAACTGATATACCCCATGCCGGATTTGCATTACTTTTTTCAAAACTTCGTTTTGTTTGCTACGTCATTAATCCAATACGGAGAAAACCTCACCACAGCAACCTGCCCCACTTTTATTAACAATGAGATTTAAATCTGTGGTGCAGTAAAAAACCGCATCTTTTAAGCTTCGTGGCATCAGAGCGACAAATGTCAATATATTATCTGCAATTCCCGGGCACACACAAAGGCTTAAGATAATCTGTCCAGAAAAGCAGTCTGCCTTCTTCGTTTACAGAGTCAGCGGTTCCATCTTCTCCGGCATCAACTCTGACAATTTTTACTTTTTCTGTACCCTGAATTTCATAAACAACATTAATATTTTCAGATATATTGTTTTTTACATAAACAGAATATTCATTACGAGGTGAAATATATATGTCCTGAGTATCCATATAAGCTTCAAGCATTGCCCCTATATTTATAAGTCCGCATCCGGTGTAGTCGTCCTCCAGGGGAAGTGCTGTGTCTTCTATATAAGACTTAAATTCCTCAAATGTCATATCCGGGTCTGCCGAAAGCATTATTGCGGCAGCTGCCGCCACAATGGGACTTGCCTGAGAGGTTCCGCTTATCGTAACATAGTTTCCTTTATTATAAGTACTGATGTATTGATATCCCGGTGCACAAACAAAAACGCTGTTGTTTCTCTGGGAAAAATCCGTCCTTTTGTTTTCATCGGTTACGGCACCAACCCCGATTACCTCATCATAAGCAGCCGGGTACATAAGTCTTGTGCCGTAAGTCTTATCGCCTTCGTTGCCTGCGGCACCTATTATAATGGCACCTTTACCATAGGCATACTTTATAGCTTCATACAATGCTTGATTATTGCTTGGACCTGCAAGGCTCATATTTATGACCCTGCAGTCAAATTTATCTACAGCCACATAAATGGCATCTGCTATTGTAGCGAGTGCAATTCCCGTTCCGGTATCTGTTATTTTTATTGCATAAAGATTAACCTTTGGAGCAATTCCGGCTATCCCTATTGTATTGTGCTGTGCGGCAATAATCCCTGCCACATGGGTTCCATGACCGTGATTATCGCTGTAATCCGTTTCATCTTCACCGGTCATTACATTATATCCGCCACAAAGCGCTACCTTCAAATCCGAATGAGCATAGCATCCGCTGTCTATTACGGCAACATTTACACCGTTGCCATAAGTCAACGCATCCCATGGATATTCGGCGTTTACTGTCTGAAGCTGCCACATACGGTTGTAAAAAGGATCACTTAATGACATAAGGCTTGCAGAATCGGAGCTTTCCAAAGGAAGTGGCTCATCAATTATATTAAACTGAGTGTTTTCTTCTGTATATTCAATATACTCCCCATAATCTGCCAGACTTTCCAAATTATCAACGGTATAAATTCTGTGGTCGGCATTTACCTCGGTAAGTATATTCAATAAGCTATCGGGAACGCTTATATCCTTAAGCTTTACAACAAAGGATGCCTCCGATGCAGATGCACCCGAAGCAATACAAATTATGAAAATGATTGTTAAAACTACAAACGTGATTTTCTTCATATCTTTTCCTAACTCAATCCATACATATTTACATACTCTCTGGGAGTGAATCCCGTTTTCTTTTTAAATATTCGACTAAAATAGTTGGCATCCTCTATACCCACACACTCTGCCGCATCGGAAACGGAACAATCCCCTGTAAGAAGTAAGTCCTTAGCTTTTAAAATTCTTTTATTGGTTTTGTATTCTGTTGGAGTAATACCCATAAGCTTAAAAAACATTCTGCGGAAGTGTGTTTCGCTCATGGAGCACATATTTGCAAGAGTGCCTATACTTATATCGGTGGTAAAATTTTCGTCAATATATTTTTTTGCGGCGTATATTTTGCTGTAGCCGGTGTCCTTGCGGTATTTGCGGATAACCGACACAAAGTACTCACCCAAAATTTCATATACAACGGATTTTGCGGAAAGCTTATATCCCAAGGGCTTTGTTTTCCATATACTAAGAAGATTTTCCATAAGGTCGCCTATATGCACCGTGTCGGAAATCTTCATATTCTCATAACCTGTGCCCTCAAGCACATCCGAAAGATACGATCCCGAAGGAGCCGAAATTACATCCATATCGAAGTTTACCGTAATATGCCAGAAATCCTCCTTACCGGACCGTTTTACCGTATAGGAGCTTTCGGGAGAAAGAAACATAAGCTCTCCGGCATTAAGATAACACTTTCTGTCGCCAAAGGAAAATTCTCCGCATCCGCTTATACAGTAGACAAAGCCGGACATATTTCTGCCTTTTTTGTACATAAACATGCGGCTGTCATTGACAAATGCCATTTTATGCACAAGATATATTTCTTTTATATTAAAATCAAAATCAAGAGTATCCTGCATAGTACCACCTCATTTGTAATTGTATATCACAAAGAACAATAAGTCAATACACAAATGGTTGTTTTGTGCTAATTTGGTTGTATAATCTATTTACTTACAGGGATTCGGGGAATATAATGATGTCATTAAATTACAGAAAGGACAATTAAAATGCGACATACAAGAAAAGCAAAAATAGGTATTATAGGAATGGGGCACTTTATATACTGGCCCCAGTTTGACGGACTTAAAGAGGAACTTATGCAAAAGCAAAAGGACTTTGCAAAGTATTTTTCCAAGGAATCCGAAATTGTAGATATAGGCTTTGCAGACGATGTGGACTCTGCATTTACCTGTCTAAAAAAAGCAAAAGCCGAGGACATTGACGCCCTCTTTATAGTAATGGCTACCTACATAACAAGTCAGGTGGCATTCCCCTTTGCAAAGTACCTTGATATTCCCCAGATACTTGTGGGAATTCAGCCTTTGGACAGACTGGACTACGGCAAATGCACCACATATATGCAGCTTGTAAATGATGACATATGCTCCATGCCCGAATTTGCCGGCGTGTACGAAAGACTTGGTGCAAAGATGCCCTTCTTCCTTGTGGAAGCTTCCGGTAATGAAGAAAGAATTCAGAAGAGAGTGTCCGAACTGGAACGCGCAATAAATGCTCTCTCTGCATTTAAGTACGCAAAATTCGGTTATCTTGGCCATACCTATGACGGTATGTACGACATGAACACCGACCCCACAGCATTTGCCGCAACCTTTGGCGCACATGTAAAGATGCTGGAAATGTGCGAGCTTGCAGAATATGTTCAGGGTGCAACAGATGCTCAGGTTAAAGCTAAAATAGACACCATTAAGGAAACCTTTGATATTAAAGAACCTTCCAACGATCCCCTTACAGACTATGTGCAGGACTCTGACCTTGAATGGGCAGCAAGAAACGCCGTAGGTCTTGACAAGCTCATTGAAGTAAACGGTCTTTCTGCTCTTGCATACTTCTACAAGGGTGAAAAGGGTAACCTCTACGAACAGATTGCTTCCAACTTAATCATTGGAAACACCCTCCTTACCTCAAGCGGTATTCCCCTTGCAGGCGAGGCTGACCTTAAGACTGCTGCGGCTATGCTTATAATGAACAAAATCGGTGGCGGCGGCTCCTTTGCAGAGCTTCATCCCTTTGATGTGTGCGACGACATTGTACTCATAGGTCACGACGGACCCCACAACATCAATATAAGTGACTCAAAGCCTATATTAAGAAAGCTCAAAAAATTCCACGGCAAATCCGGTGCAGGAGTATCTGTAGAATTTAAGCTCAAGACCGGAGATATTTCTCTTCTCTCCTGTTCTGCTAAATCTGACGGCAAGCTCAAGTTAATCTCTGCAATAGCAGAGTCCATCCCGGGCGACATTCCCCAGACAGGCAACACCAATACCAAGTGCCACTTCCCCATAAGCTGTACGGAATTTGTGGAACAGTGGTGTCAGGCAGGACCTACTCACCACCTTGCTCTTGGCGTAGGCAACAAGACAAAGGAAATAGAGCTCTTCTCCAAAATGGCAGATATAGAACTTATAAAGGTTTTAGGATAATTTACATTAAAAGACAGTTGCTTTTCAGGGCAACTGTCTTTTTTAAATATCTTATATAAGGTGTAAACAGGCATATATATGTGCTATAAATCCCTTATATTTATAATTTCTTTTTTCTTTTTCACAGCATAATCATATGCAAGTTTTGTGCCGCTTTTTGGCTGGCGATACAGCAAATCTCGTTTGTTGTATCGTTTTGGCGGTACATAATTTTCATCATAATAAACCACACAATAATCGGCTCTATTTATCATTTCATAATTTCGCTCCACATAAGCTGCTCTGCCTGAATTTTCAATGGATTCAGGGTAATACGTATCTTCAAAACTCTCCATAAGATAGTTTTTATAGCTGTCACTTATATCCTTGTACGCTGCTCTTACATAAACTCTCTTTATGTGGGGATATTTTTCTTTTAAATCGGTGACTACTTTATAGCATAAATCATCAAATTCGCTTTTACTTCCAAAATAAAAAACATTTACACTTTTTTCTGATATTAATGATTCAAGTATTATTTTTAGTTTTAACAAAATATCCTGTGTTATTTTCATTTTTCTGTGTCCCACAAAACAACATGAACATGATTTATTGTTATTTTCTATCACTAATTACAACTCCATAGTTCATTCACAAAAACAAACTTCTATTTTAAAAGTGGTATATTAATCAATATACCACTTATTTTATTGTATGTCAATGTTTTTACAACTTATTAACTTGTATTTAGCGTGTATATGTGCGTTAAAATATAATATAAAGGATGGTGAAATTATGGAAGAAAAAGATTTTGCATTACGTCTTTCTGCTTTGAGGAATCACAAAAATGTATCAGCTCGTGAAATGAGTTTATCAATCGGGCAAAATCAAAATTATATTAATCATATAGAGAATATGTCCGCTACGCCTTCCTTATCCGGAATATTCTATATTTGTGAATATCTCGGTATTACTCCTGCGGAGTTTTTTGACTTTGACAACAAAAATCCCGCAAAGCTCAATAAAATCAATATGTACCTGAAAAAGCTAAACGATGACCAATTAGAAATAATTGAGAAACTTGCAAAAAGTTTATCGGAAAAATAATTAACGGAGATGCAATAATCATTTTTGCATCTCCGTTAATTATTTTATAATGTCTATTTTGTTTCCCTTAACCATAAACACTCTGTCCGCAAGCTCCATAAGAGGTGCATCGTTTTTGGAATCGGTGTAGAAATCATCTATTTTGTCGCCAAATCGTTCTTTGAATCTCTTTACCTTAACATCGGAAAAGCATATTTCCACAAGCTTTCCCTTTTCCATATCGAAGGTGGTAGCAATATAATGCTTTACTCCCATCCTGCGGAAAATCTCCTCTACAAGTATATTTACATTGGCGGTGACTATAACATCATCTTCTTTTTGTATTTCTTTGTAAAAAGGCTTTAGCTTATGCTGATTTTTATCCCAGAATTCCCTGATTTCTGCATATATATCATCAAAAAGCGTAAAGAAGGTTTCCGTGTAGTAGGCGCCCCTCTCTTTAAATTCCTCCGTAGACATTCGGCAGCTTTTGTACTTTATAAGGTCCCACATAATGGGAAACAGAACCTTTAAAAGCACAGGCTTTTTCTTAAGACAGTATTTAAAGAAATCAAATGCGCTTTCGCCGTCGTATATTGTATTGTCAAAATCATAAACATTCATAATGAAATCTCCGCAATAAATCTTCACATAATATAATAGAATATAATCTTTTTTATGTCAACATTAACCATATTTATTTTTTTCAATTGAAATTGTAATTTCTTTGTAGTATTCTTAGAATATAATATGTTTTTTGAAAAGAGGCTCTCTCCTGATGAACATCAAAAACGAAATCAATATGACCGAAGGCAGGATTATGCCGAAAATTCTTCGGTTTACAATACCGCTGATACTTTCGGGGCTTCTGCAGATGGCATTTAATGCCGCAGACAACGTAGTTATAGGTCAGTTTTCGGGAAGTAATGCACTTGCTGCCGTAAGCTCCACCTCATCTATAACCAACTTTGTAATTAACCTCTTTATAGGGCTTTCGGTGGGTACCAATATGATACTTTCCAACGCCATAGGTGCCGGCAACAGGAAAACCTGCGAAGAAACGGTACATACCTCTATTACCCTGGGACTTGTGCTGGGGGTTATAGTAGGAGCAGTCGCCATAGCGTGCTGTCCTGTGATACTTAAGCTTCTTAACGTACCCGAGGAAATAAGACCCCTTACGGCAAACTACCTTAATATCTACTTTCTGGGTGCTCCGGCAATTCTGGTGTATAACTACGGAAGTGCCATTATGAGAAGTACCGGCGATACCAAAAGACCTATGTACTATCTGATGTTTTCCGGCGCAGTGAATGTGATATTAAACCTCATACTTGTAATCCGCTTTGATATGAGCACCGCCGGTGTTGCCATTGCAACCACAGTTTCACAGTATATATCAGCCATTATGATACTCTACGCCATACGTAAAAGCGACGGTATGTGCAGGTTTAATTTCCGCAAGATGCGCATAGTGCCTCAAAAGGTATGGCTGCTTGTAAAATACGGCGTACCGGCAAGCATACAGAGCCTTATGTTTTCCATATCCAACATAAGCATACAGACCTGTGTAAACGGCTTCGGACCCGATGCCATGGCAGGCTGCGGTTCTGCCTCAAATATTGAAAGCTTTGTATACATAATTACAAACTCCGTAAGTCAGGCAACTCTGGCTTTTTGCGGACAGAACTATGGTGCCCACAACATAAAGAGAGTAAGAAAGATTATTACAAGATGTATCATACTCACTTCTCTTCTTACAATAATCAATATGTCCTACAGTATATTCTTAAGCACACCTCTGCTTAAAATATTTGTACCCGACAATCCTGCTGCCGTAAACTACGGAATACAAAAGCTATCCATAACGGCTTACTCATATATACTTTGCGCACTTATGGAAGTATTTACGGGGGCACTCCGCGGTCTTGGCAAGTCCCTTATGCCGGCAGTAATATCCATACTGGGTATATGCGGACTAAGACTATTGTGGATTGCCACCGTTTTTAAAAAAATACCCACCCTTATGTGCCTGTATGCAACATATCCCGTAACATGGGGCGTAACTGCCATTATACAGGGCATATGCCTGTGGGCAGTATATGGCAAAATTAAAAAATCACAAACACTAATGGAGGTATAATATGGAAAATTTTATTTTCAGCTTCAATGTGCTTTTGCCAATCCTGATAGAAATTGCCATAGGCTTTTTGTTTAAGCAGCTTAAGTTAATTGATTCTGCCACCGCCAAGGGTACAAACAAAATAGTATTCAAACTGTTTCTGCCCGTAATGCTTTTCAATAACCTCTACACAGCTAAGCTTTCCGATGCATTTAACCCCAAGCTTATTGTATTTGCTCTTGTTGCCGTTATCATTACGGTAGCACTTCTTTGCGTAACAGTGCCTTTATTTGAAAAAGATAAAACAAAGCGCGGCGCAATGATTCAGGGAATGTTTCGCAGTAACTTTGCAATATTCGGTGTTCCGCTTTCCATATCTATTGCCGGAGAAGCAATAAGACCTTCGGTATCTGTGGTGGTAGCATTTGTAGTAATAAGCTACAACATTCTTGCAGTCGTGGTACTGGAAGCCTACAATCGCAATAACCCCAATTTTAAATCTATTCTTAAAGGCATAATTACAAATCCCCTTATAATTGCCTGCATGCTTGGTATACTGATAATGGCTTCGGGCATTAAATTCCCCCAAACCATAGACAAAACCTTAAACGGTATATCTTCCGTGGCAACTCCCCTTGGTCTTGTGATTCTTGGAGCATCAATTAACATTATGTCGGTTAAATCAAACGTCAAAAGACTTGTATTTGCCATAGGCGGTAAGCTTATAGTGATTCCTGCCATAATCCTTACGGTTGCCATACTTATGGGATTTAAGGGTGGAGAGCTTGCCATACTCCTGGCACTGTTTGCATCACCCACCGCCATATCCTCGTATCCCATGGCGGTAGAGATGGGCCATGACGGAGAGCTTGCAGCGCAGATTGTAATGTTTGGTACCGTGGTTTGCATATTTACAATGTTTGTATTTATATTTATATTAAAACAGCTGGGAGTTATATAACTCAAAACACCATTTCGAAAAAACTTTCGGAGTGGTGTTTTTGTTTTGATATATTTCTTCACAATTTATTAACTTATACAACAAATAAATTGATTTTTTGCATTTTTTATGATAAACTAGTAAAAAAAACCTAGGAGATACCGATATGGTTAAATTCAAACGCTTATTTGCATTTATTCTGGCTATGCTTATAACAGTATCAATACCCACTGCATATGCCGCACCTATGTACGAAATATATGAATACAAAGAAAACTACGAGTACAAGGATGAGTATATAGCATATGCTCTCAAAACTGCTGTTCCCAAGATATTTTTAAACTGCACTGCAGAGCTCGAATACTCGCCTGTACAGTTTGATGTCGACCTGGTAATGGAGCAGTTTATCCAGCTATATGAAGCATACTATCCCCAGTACTCCGAGGAAGAGATTGCACAGGCACTTTATGAACACGTATGTAACAATCTTTCTGTCTATCTTTCCTACGGCAGACGTAAAAGAGTTGAAACAGAGGGAAGTTTCACAGGAAGCGGCGTTGTAATAAGCGATGACGGATACATAGCTACCAATTCTCACGTTGTTTCACTTGACGATTCCACAAGGGAAATGCTTTACATAAGTGCTCTTGAATCCGGTGTAATGGAAGACCTTGAAAACCTTATAACAGATATTGAAAGCTACAATATTTCCCTTACAGAAGAACAAGTTGAACAAATATATATACTCATTATGCAGGATGCCATAGAGCAAGCAGAAATAATAGACGAAGAAACCGAGCTTGTTGTCTGCTTTCCCACTGCAGACGGAGATACAAATCTCGACTCTGCAGTAACATATAAAGCAGAAGTTGTTGCAGAAGGAACTGCAGAAGGCGTAGACGGACTCACCCAGGATACTGCCATTATAAAAATTGATGCCGAAAACCTGGTGGCACTCAAGCTTTCAGAATCTTACCCCGAGCTTAACAGCAAAATAACCTCCGGCGGTTTTCCCGGAGCTTCCGATGCCATATTCCTTGAAGCCGAAAGTCTGGAATCCGTGCTTAGCATAACTGTAGGCACCGGTCAGGTTTCCAGAATTGTCCCCATTGAAGGTCACGATTATCAAGCTATAGAAATAAACACCAATATTTCCGGTGGTAACAGCGGAGGCCCATCTGTAGACCCCAATTTGGAAATAGAAGGTCTTAACACTTACGGAAACGGTGCCGATATGCGATATGCGTATATGATATCTGCCGAATACGTAAAAGATTTGTCCGATGATTTTGACATAGAACAAGGTGAAGCCTCCATGACTTTCCTTCTTGGTCTGCAGATGCTCCAGGACGGATACGGCAAAGCTGCTTTGGAATGTTTTGAAGCTGTACAAGATATGAACCCTGATACTCCATATATCGAACAAATGATTGAACTTGCAGAAAATGCACCTCAGGAAGTTCCTTCAGACGGCGGTTTTCAGGTTAATATATGGTTAATTGTTATCATCGGAGGAATTCTCATCGTTACCGCAGGAATTATTGTTACTATTATTCTTGTGGTTAAATCCTCAAGAAAGAAAAAAGCAAAGACTAATCCCGGATACGAAGCTGACCATATGGTTGTGGGTGCCGAAGATGGTTTTCCGCCTGTTGCTCCACCAAATCCTGCTGATGTGGCTCCACCGGTTGCAAGCTACTACAATCCCGCGCCGGAAGCTGCAGCACCTGTGTATGAATCTCCATATGCAAGGTCTTCTTCGGAATACGTAACACCCCCATCGGCTTATGGCAGTCCGGAATCAACTGCTTATTATTCTCCGGACTCACCGGCATACAACCCATACGGCGATGTAAATGGTGCAAAGCACGCTACTCCATTTGCAGCTCCGCCTGCATCACCTTATGTAGCTCCGCCCGCTTCGCACACACCGGAGAGGAATGTATTACGTTCATCAATGACTCCTTCTTCCCGCCCGTCTGCTGTGCGCTCTGCACCGGACCCCGCGTTTAAGAAGCCTACAATGTCATCCGGTTTTAAGTCATCTATGCTGGCTAAACCCGAGGAACAACCCTATAATCCTGACGAAACAAGAAAAGACTAAATACAAAAAATCCGCAATTTTACATTGCGGATTTTTTATTTTTAAAATTCTTTATATATTCATCAGCATAAGCAAAGCACTCTTCAAAAAGAAGCATATGGTGCTTGTAGATTACATCAAGAGGATAGCACAGCCTTTCCCCACCTATTCCCTGATTTGTTTCATAGGTAAAGCACACCGTACCGCATTTTGCAATAAATGCCGATACTGCGTTAAACATAACGTTTTGTTCCTGTTCTATCGGTATCAGATCCGGAACAACAAAATCAAGACCGAATTCTTTGCATCTTTCTTTAAGGCGCATAGCTATTTTGTAATTTTGTTCCTTGTAGTAATACGGAACAAAATTGGGTCTTGGTATATGAGGTACTGATGGTCCGCCGCCATGAAGAAGACAGGTTACATCGGGTACATATCTATCTGCAATATCCAAAAGAAACTTTGTAGTTTCCGACCAGGGATTAAAGAAATCGTCATGCATAAGGTTTACGCCGTTATCGTCAAAGTATGACCCAAGAAAATCCGATGCTTCTTTAATGGGATGAATCTTCTTGCACTGGGGCCAGTTAGCCAGACTGCCGTCCTTTTTCCAGGTTCCCTGTGCCCATTTGCGAAAATCTTGGGCAGAGGTTTCACAGAACGCATCAACAGGAACTCTTGCTCTTCCGTCCGGATTTGCAAAAGGAACCATCAAAAGATGGATTCTATTCTCTATACCTTCAAATTGAGGATATCTGTTACCTGCAAGGTCTACTCCCTTTTCAATAACATTTATAAGGTTTAGTATGGCAACAGTTCCCTCAAACTCCGCACCGTGCATACCCCCTATAAGATAAACACATGGTATCGTACCTTCTTTTGATTTATCGGCATAGCAGGCAATATCGTGAGCACCGGCTGCAGAGTTAAAATTTGCAGTACGATAGCTATAATCGTTTGCCTTGCCGTATTCCACAAGGTATATTGGTCTTTTTCCGGGAGAATAAACCGTAGTCACTCTTCCTTTTTTTACGGAAGATACAACTTCATCTGCATCCTTAAGACTGCTTTTCCAAAAATCAGGGAGCATCACTTCAGGTACCTCCTATTTTGACTGCATTCTTTCTATATAGTCTTTTGCATAGTCAAAACACTCTTCAAAAAGAAGCATATGGTGTTTATAGATAATATCGGGTGTATAGCAGAGCTTTTCGCTTCCGATACCCTGATTGCTTTCGTATGTAAAGCAGAGTGTTCCGCATTTTGCAATGTATGCAGATACAGCATTAAACATAAAGGGAGGCTCGCTCTCTATAACCGGAAGTCCGGTTTGAGCCATTTCAAGACCGTTGGCACGGCATCTTTCGGAAAGTCGAAGCATAATTTTGTGAACTTCTTCCCTGTAGTAATAGGGTACAAAATTTGGCTTTAATATATGCTGCATGGAACCGGAACCGCCGTGAAGAAGGCAGGTAACATCCGGAACGTGCTTATCTAATATATCCATTATAAACTTTGTGGTTTCAGACCAGGGATTAAAGAAGTCGTCGTGCATAAGATTAATGCCGTCGTCATTAAAGTAGGAACCAAGGAAATCCGATGCTTCCTTTATGGGATGAACCTTTTTGCACTGCGGCCAGTTGGCAAGTGAGCCGTCCTTCCAGGTACCTTGAGCGTAGTAACGAAATTCCTCATACTCCATTTCCTGATAACTGTCCACAGGAACTCTTGCTCTGCCGTCGGGGTTTGCACAGGGAATAAGAAGGATGTGCATTTTTTCTTCAATTCCTTCAAATTCAGGGTAAGGCTTTCCGGCTAAATCCACACCGGTTTCAATAAGGCTTATAAGGTTAAGTATACCAACGGTACCCTCAAACTCACCGCCATGCATGGCACCTACAATAAATACCGATGGCACAACTCCCTCTCTTGATTTATCCGCATAGCAGGTAATGTCGTGAGCACCGGCTGCAGAATTAAAGTTTGCAGTACGGTAGCTGTAGTCATTTGCTTTGCCGTATTCCACCAGATAAACAGGTCTTCCGCCCGCAGAATAAGAGGTGGTAACTCTGCCTTTTTTAACAGATGCCACCACTTCATCTATATCTTTAAGATTGCTTTTCCAGAAATCGGGTAAAATCATTTTTATTTCTCCTTTCGGATTAGTATTTTCCCCTAAATTATACCACTGTATTTCCTCGAAATCAACAAAATCAACAAATTAAGTCAATATAGTTGCATTTAATTGACAAACAAGATATATTTGTGATATAATTGCTTTAATTTGATACAGTGAAAGGAAGTTTTACAGATGGGACTTACACTTACAGAAAAAATCCTCAAAGCTCACCTTGTTGACGGTGAGTATATAAAAGGCGAAGAAATAGGCATTAAAATAGACCAGACCTTAACTCAGGATGCCACAGGAACTATGGCGTATCTTGAATTTGAGGCAATGGGCGTACCCAGAGTAAAGACAGAACGCTCCGTGGCATACATAGACCACAACACCCTCCAGTCCGGCTTTGAAAATGCCGACGACCACAGATTTATAGGCTCTGTGGCAAAGAAGCACGGCATATATTTTTCAAGACCCGGCAACGGAATCTGCCATCAGGTACACCTTGAAAGATTCGGTGCTCCCGGAAAGACCCTTATAGGCTCCGACAGCCACACCCCCACAGGCGGCGGTCTTGGTATGATTGCCATAGGTGCAGGCGGACTTGACGTAGCAGTTGCCATGGGTGGCGGTGCATACTACATTACCTGCCCCAAGGTGGTTAAGGTAAATCTTACAGGCAAACTTTCTCCCTGGGTTGCGGCAAAAGATGTAATTTTGGAAATACTTCGCATACTTTCCGTTAAAGGCGGTGTAGGTAAGGTTATAGAATACTGCGGCGAGGGCGTTAAGAGCCTTTCCGTACCCGAAAGAGCCACCATTACCAATATGGGTGCAGAGCTTGGTGCCACCACATCCATATTCCCCTCCGACGAAATAACAAAGGAATTTTTAAAAGCACAAAAAAGAGAAGAAGTGTGGGTTCCCCTTTCTGCAGATGAAGATGCAGTATACGATGAAGAAATTAACATCGACTTATCCGCCCTCCAGCCTGCGGCTGCTTGCCCCCACTCTCCCGACAACATAAAGAGCATTTCTGAAATCGGCGAAATGAAGATAGACCAGGTATGTATAGGTTCATGTACAAACAGTTCACTTCTTGATATGCTTAAGGTTGCTCACATCTTAAAGGGCAAGACTGTACACCCCGATGTATCTCTCTCCATTGCTCCCGGCTCCAAGCAGGTCCTCAATATGCTTGCAAAGAACGGCGCTCTCTCCATAATGATAGAAGCCGGCGCAAGAATATTGGAAAGTGCCTGCGGTCCCTGCATAGGTATGGGTCAGGCTCCCAACTCCGGCGGTATATCCTTAAGAACCTTTAACCGTAACTTCCTTGGAAGAAGCGGAACAAAGGACGGTCAGATTTACCTTGTATCTCCCGAGGTTGCAGCGGCATCTGCCATAGCAGGTGTGCTTACAGACCCCAGAAAGCTTGGAGATATGCCTGAATTCAAACTTCCCGAAGAATTCGACATAAACGACAATATGATAGTAACTCCCGTAGAAGAAAAGGATATGGACACCGTTGAAGTGCTTCGCGGACCAAATATTAAACCTTTCCCTGTGACAACTCCTCTTGAGGATGTAATAGACTGTAAATGCTCACTTAAGGTTGGCGACAACATTACCACAGACCACATTATGCCTGCAGGAGCAAAGATTCTTCCTCTTCGCTCCAACATACCTGCAATATCAAAGCATTGCTTTACCGTATGTGATGAAAGCTTCCCCGAAAGAGCGGAAAGTCTCGGCAAGAGCATAATCGTGGGCGGTGTAAACTACGGTCAGGGTTCATCAAGAGAACACGCTGCACTTGCTCCCCTTCATCTTGGTGTAAAGATTGTTATCACCAAGTCCTTTGCAAGAATCCACAGAGCAAACCTTGTGAACGCAGGTATACTTCCCTTTACCTTTGTTAATGAAAACGACTACGACAAAATAAACGAAGGCGACGAGCTTATCTGTGAAAACCTTATAGAAACAATCCGCGAAGGCGGCGACTTTGTGGTAAGAAACAAGACCACAGGAGCATACATTCCCTGCACCTGCGAGCTTTCCGACAGAGCAAAGGACATAGTCCTTGCAGGCGGACTTCTTAACTACACCAAATCCCGTGCATAGAAAGGAGCATTATAATGGCAAAGATTCAGATGAAAACTCCCCTTGTTGAAATGGACGGGGACGAAATGACCAGAATTATCTGGCAGGAGATTAAAGATATACTCATAAATCCCTATGTGGATTTAAAGACAGAATACTACGACTTGGGTCTTGTAAAAAGAAATGAAACCAACGACCGGATCACCGTAGACAGCGCAGAAGCTACAAAAAAATACGGTGTTGCTGTAAAATGTGCTACCATTACTCCCAACGCCGCAAGAATGCCCGAATATAACTTAAAGGAAATGTGGAAATCCCCAAACGGAACCATAAGAGCAATTCTTGACGGTACGGTTTTCAGAACACCTATTATAGTTAAGGGCATTACACCCTACATACCTACATGGACAAAGCCCATAACCATTGCCCGTCACGCTTACGGCGATGTGTACAAAAACACCGAAATGCAGGTTTCACAAGGCTGCAAATGTGAGCTTGTGTGCACAGATGCCAACGGAAATGAAACAAGGGAAGTTATATACAACTTCTCCGACTCCGACGGTATTATTCAGGGTATGCACAACAAGGATAAGTCCATTGCAAGCTTTGCAAGATGCTGCTTTAACTTTGCCCTTGACACCAAGAAGGATTTGTGGTTTGCTTCCAAGGATACCATTTCCAAGAAATACGACCACCGCTTTAAGGATATATTCCAGGAAATCTACGATGCCGAATACAAAGCCAAATTTGAAGAGGCAGGCATTGAATATTTCTACACCCTCATTGATGATGCAGTAGCAAGAGTTATCCGCTCCGAAGGCGGCTACATCTGGGCGTGCAAAAACTATGACGGTGATGTAATGAGCGATATGGTGGCTACCGCCTACGGAAGCCTTGCCATGATGACAAGTGTGCTGGTATCTCCCGACGGTGTGTACGAATACGAAGCTGCCCACGGCACAGTACAGCGTCACTACTACAAGCACTTAAAGGGTGAGGAAACCTCCACCAACTCCGTGGCTACAATATTTGCATGGACGGGAGCTCTGCGTAAGAGAGGCGAGCTTGACGGCATAGAAGAGCTTGTAGCTTTTGCCGACAACATGGAAAAGGCAACCATACAGACCATTGAGGAAGGCGTAATGACAGGCGACCTGTATTTGCTCTCTACCCTTGAAAATAAAAAGAAAGTAAATACCACAGACTTCCTTGTAGAGGTTAATGAAAGACTTAAAAAATTGATGTAATCATGGGAATGTAAAAAAAGTCCAGACCGCAAAAAGGCAGGGATAAGAAAGAATACAGAGTATAAATTATCCTGTAAATCATTTAAAATTACCATAAATGTTTAAAAACATCTGTTTTCCAAATGTTTTTCTTCATATATATGCCTTTTTGCTATTGCCAAATCTCACCTCTCGACGTGCCCTCGCACGCCTTCGGGTTACCACTCAAAGCAAGTCAAAGCCTTGCTTCGAGTTCGATTTGACAATTCTGAATCGTTTTTTCCTATTCCCTAAGGGAGTGTAAATTAATTCGCTGAATTAATTTACACTCCCAGTTTTATTCAATATGGTATACGTCAGACTTAGCGAATCCCACACCTGATTTTTCGGAAATATTCATTATTATGTTGTTTTGGGTTATGTGAAGCATTCCGTAGCCGGAGCCAAAATTACTTTTGTAACGGAAGAAGCATTTTCTGTTTTTGATTTTCTCTTTGAATGATGTGTTCAAATGTGAATATTCAAATTCGATTTCACCGTTACCCTTTTCATCTATTGTAAGTGATTTTATATTAAGGCAGTTTCTTCCGTCAGGATTTAAAAAATTACCGGTGTAGATCTTTGGGTTGTAGACTGGGTCTTCTTCGCATATAAGCTCTTTTCCGTAAAAGGTGTCAAAGAGTATGTTTGCTCTTTCAATGTATTTTTCCACAAGCTTATCCATTGTTTTGCCGTCTAAGGAGTGCTTAAGGGCCTCGTTGATTTCGTGATTGGAGGGTATGCTTCCGGCATTTATGCTTCGGTATGGGACTTCCTCGGGTAAAAAAGCCACATCTGTAAGGTGCGAATACTCTCCGCCGTCGTAAAGATATATGTTTTTTAACTCATTGAGCAAATAGTTTAAATTCTGAAAATTATTTTCGTTTACCGTATTAAAGAAGACTTCATAGTTTCCGTCCCGCGCCAGGTCATTGTATGCACGGGCAAAGGTTACATAGTAGCTGTACATATTAACTTCAAATTCGGGAGCTGTTGCCAGAGTGCCTCCGCATACGGATGGCGGACTGAAAGTTAGCTCTTCGCGGCTCTTTATGGATATGATGTCTGCGTCGTTTACTCTTTTGCTGTACGCATAGGAGGAAACTCCCGCGGTTACCGTTACAAGAAGGCAAAAGCACATAGCGAATATGCTGAACCTGTTTTCACCTTTTTTAATACCACAGTATACGGCCGATGCCAGATATATAACAGCCAGAATAAGAAATACCGCCATCCATATATCAGTAAGATGGGTGTACCTTTGGGCATAGATGGCTTCCGGGGAGAATCTGCCGTATTCTGATATGGCATCTTCGGGGGAAGTAAGCCTTATGCTCCATATTTTGGCAAAAGCAAATCCTGCAATAGCAATAAGAATATTCAGTATATAGGGCATCAGTCTTTTCATTTTGCCCGTTTTTTCCATTTCGCCGGTTTCGGGGATTTTGTTTCCGCACACAGGGCAAACCTCATCACCGGGCAAAATTTCGGTTTTGCAGTTCGAACACTTCATATTCTGACCTCCCTTCGTAGTATATTAAAGCATATTTTATATTACATTTCAAGTTGTTTAAGACTTTGACGAAAAACTAAAAAAAGTTGTTGACATTTAAATTCTGCTGTGCTATAATTCTATGGTAAACGCATAAATGCGGTCGTTTCAAATTCCCTTAAGCTTGGGGAATACCGCAATTTAGCGAATAAGATGAAGGAGGTGCTTCATATAATGTACGCAATTATCGTAACAGGCGGAAAGCAGTACAAGGTTTCCGAAGGTGATGTAGTTTTCATCGAGAAGGTTGCAGGCGCTGAAGGCGACGCTGTAAAGTTTGACCAGGTACTTGCTATAGGCGGCGAAAAGACTGTTATTGGTACTCCCGTAGTAGAAGGCGCAAGCGTTGATGCTAAGGTTCTCTGTCAGGGTAAGTCCAAGAAGGTTATCGTTTTCAAGTACAAGCCCAAAAAAGGCGAAAAGTGCAAGCAGGGTCACAGACAGCTCTTCACTAAAGTACAGATCGAAAAGATCAACGGTTAATTTGCTATGACGGAAATCAAGCTTTTTCGTGATAGGGATGCAAATATCGTAAAGGGCATTATGTCCGGTCATACAGACTTTGCCGAAGCAGGCAGCGATATAGTTTGTGCATCAATTTCGTCAGTTATTTTTATGGCATTAAATGGCATAGAAAAGGTACTTAATACACAGTTTGGTTACGAAACAGCCGACGGATATGTTGAGTTTGTTCTGCCCTGTGATTTAGATGACGACAAGATTAAAGAAATAAATATATTGTTGGATTCCATGTACTTGTTTTTGCAGGATTTGCAGAGGCAGTACCCCGACAATGTGAAGATTACCGAATTGGAGGTGTAATTCGATGTTTAGCTTAAATATTCAGTTATTTGCTCATAAAAAAGGTATGGGTAGTACCAAGAACGGTCGTGACTCTGAGTCCAAGCGTTTAGGTGTTAAGAGAGGTGACGGTCAGTTCGTTACTGCCGGCAACATTCTCGTTAGACAGAGAGGTACTAAGATTCATCCCGGCATCAATGTAAAGAAGGGTAGCGATGATACACTCTTTGCTGTTGTTGACGGTAAGGTTAAATTCGAAAGAGTAGGTAAGGACAAGAAGCAGGTTAGCGTATACGCAATCGCTGAGTAATTATCTCTTTTAAATTTACTGAAGCTAAAAGCCCACAAGGAGCAAGAAGTTCTTGCTTTTGGTGGGCTTTTATTGTATAATTAATTTGTTAATTTTGAAGATGGAAAGAAGGGATTTACCATGATGGCAGATACAGCCGAAATTTATATAGAAGCCGGCAATGGCGGTAACGGTTTAGTAAGCTTCCACAGAGAAAAGTATGTGGCTGCAGGCGGCCCTGACGGCGGTGACGGCGGTAAGGGCGGCAGCGTTATCTTTGTAGCTGACGAAAAAATGAGCACTTTGGCGGACTTCCGTTATCAGCGTAAGTACAAAGCCCCCAACGGCGAAGACGGCAGAGCAGCCAAAAGCTCCGGCAAAAACGGCACAGACCTTATAGTTAAGGTTCCCGTAGGTACGGTAATACGCGACATAGATCAGGATAGAGTAATTGCCGATATGAAGCTTGCCGGTCAGACCTTTGTTGCGGCAAAGGGTGGCAGCGGCGGATGGGGCAACAGCCACTTTGCAACGGCTACAAGGCAGATACCCCGATTTGCCAAGAGCGGTATAGAGGGCGAAAGACGAAACATTTCCCTTGAACTTAAGCTCCTTGCAGACGTAGGACTTGTGGGCTTCCCGAATGTGGGTAAATCCACTCTTCTTTCTGTAGTAAGTGATGCAAAACCCAAGATTGCAAACTACCACTTTACCACTTTAGAACCGAATTTAGGTGTGGTTAAGCCCTCCGAGGGAGTAAGCTTTGTTATGGCAGATATTCCCGGTCTTATTGAAGGTGCCGGAGATGGTGTAGGTCTTGGCCACGAATTTCTTCGTCACGTTGAAAGAACAAGACTTCTTCTTCACGTGGTAGATGCTTCCGGCATTGAAGGCAGAAATCCGGTGGCGGACTTTGACCTTATAAATGCTGAACTTGAAACATACAACCCCGAGCTTGCCAAAAGACCTCAGATTGTAGTTGCAAATAAAATGGACGTAGTATACGATGAGGGTATATTTAACGGCTTTTGCAGTGAAATGGAAACAAGAGGATATAAAGTGTTCAGGATTTCCGCTGCTGCAAATCAGGGCGTAAGAGAGCTTATACTATATGTAGCATCTATCCTTGATACCATTCCCATTCCTGTGCTTTACGACGAAGAAGAAGCTCAAACCACCGTTATTTCTTACAAGGATGATGAACCCTTTACCGTAAGAGTGGAAGACGGTGTATATATCGTTGAGGGCAGCTGGATTAAGAGAATGCTTGGTTCTACCAATTTTGAGGACAACGAATCTTTGCAGTTCTTCCAGAATGCAATCCGTAAAAAGGGCGTAATAAAAGCTCTTGAAAAAGCAGGCATTACCGAAGGTGACCCTGTGAGAATGTATGAGTTGGAGTTTGATTTTATTTATTAATAGGGATGATTAATGTCATGAATTTTGCAACTCTTTTAAGATACGTTAAGCTTGAAAATAATGACGTGTGGGATCACAGATATTATGCTCTTAACACTTATTATATTTTTGCCCAAAAGTACAAAATCGGTATGAATGCAATTTACAATGAGTACGGATTTGAGGATATTTGTGAAAAATGTGATGGTTTTTTTCTGCCGGGAAGCGGTACAAATATAAACCCCGAATACTACGGAAAGCCACCTTTTGAAACTCCCGACCCGGTTGATGAATATGCCTTGGATTCAAAGCTTATTGAATATTTCATAAATCACAACAAGCCAATTTTCGGTATATGCGGAGGTCTTCAGGCAATAAACGTATTTATGGGCGGAAGCTTAAAAAAGGTAGACGATGTGGATGCCCATCAGAATTATGAAAAAAGTAACCATCTTATAGATATCAAAGAGGGTTCTTTTGTTCACGATGTATTTGGCACGAAGGAAGCGCTTATAAACAGCTATCACAGTTGGTGTATAGATAAGCTTGCTCCGGGACTTGAAGCGGTTGCGTGGACAAAAGATGGAGTAATTGAAGCTATAGAAAGTAAGGATAAGAAAATCTTTGCAACACAGTGGCATCCGGAGCTTTCTTTTGAGGCTTTTCCAAATGATACAGAACAAAAGTTTATAGAAAATTTTATAAATCTTTGCAGGAGGTAAGAGTATGAAATATACATTCTACGGTACGGCGGCAGCCGAGGCAATACCGGGTATTTTCTGTGAATGTGAAGCGTGCAACAGAGCACGAAAGCTCGGTGGAAGAAACATTATGACAAGAAGTCAGTCTGTAATAGACGGAGTTTTGGGAATAGATTTTTCTGCAGACAGCTATCTTCACATTACAAACTACGGTATGCCCGAAAGGGATATATCCTCTTATCTTATAACTCACAATCATATGGATCATTTTTATCTTGATGATTTAAGAATGAGAGCCAAGGGCTTTTCCAATACAGGCGGTAAGGTAATAGATATCTATGTTACCAAAGAGGGTTATGATGCCGCAATAAAGAATCTTGGAACAGACGGTAGATACAGAGAGTTTACAAACCTTATACTAATTGAGCCGTTTAAACCCTTTGTCACCAAGGAAGGCTACAGGGTAACTCCCTTAAGAGCAGACCATACCGGCGACCCCGTTATATACCTTATAGAAAAAGACGGCAAGTGTGTTCTTCATTCCAACGACACGGGCTATTATCCCGAAGAAACCTGGAAGTACCTTGAAGAGCATAAGCCGCACATAGATTTTGCCGAATACGACTGTACCATGGTTATGGTAAACAAAGAGGATAATAAACACAACAGCCATATGAATTTTCCAACTGTACAGAATGTGAGAAACCGCCTTAAGAAAATGGGATTAATAGACGAAAACACAATAAATGTTATTAACCATTTCTCCCATAATCCTCAGATGATATACGAGGATTTAAAGGTGCTTGGTGAGTCCGACGGATTCCTTTGCTCCTACGATGGGATGACAGTTGAATTCTAAAATAAATATAAGCCTTCTTTTTGCCTTGTAAGGGCAAAAAGAAGGCTTATTTATTTACAAAAAATTAAAAAGAAGTTTAACTCTACACATTGACACAGACACTTAAATTTAGTATAATATTAAAATGGTATAGGTGTAAGTATGCACCTTTTTGAAAGGAATGTTTTTTACTATGATTACAAGTAAGCAAAGAGCTTTTTTAAGAGGCCTTGCAAATAAAATAGATGCTTCCGTTCAGGTGGGTAAAGGCGGTATAAATGACAATATGATTGCTCTTATACGCGACACTCTGGAAAAGAAGGAACTTATTAAGATTCACGTGCTGGAAAATGCCTTTTCCGATACCCGTGACGTATGCCGCGAGCTTTCGGAAATTATCAATGCCGAAGAGGTTCAGGTAATAGGAAGCAAGTTTGTTCTCTACAAGGAATCAAGAGAGAATAAAAAGATAGACTTAAATAAGCTTATAGTAAGAGAGGACAAGCCCAAGGAAGTAAAAAAACCTCAGGTAAAACCCCTCCACAAAGCAAAAGCAGCTGCTCAAAAGGAGCGCAAGAAAACAGAAGAAAACAAAAAGAAAAAGGACAAGTTCTTTAAAGAACAAAGATACAAATCCTACAAGAAGTGAGGTAATACCTTGAAGACGGCAGTATTCGGCGGTACCTTCGACCCGGTTCATATCGGTCATATGAAGATGGTTAAAAGTGCCATAGAGCAGTTTGATTTGGACACTCTTGTGCTTGTGCCAAACGCCAATCCTCCTCATAAAAAGAATGAAGTAAACACAGACTATCTGCACAGGTACAATATGGTTCGCATTGCTTTTGAGGGCTGGAACAGGGTAGCAATATCCGACTACGAATCCCAAAACGACAGATATTATTATTCCCTCTACACTATGCGTCATTTCAGGCAAGTGTATGGAGAGGATACCCGTATGATTATAGGCGGCGATTCCCTTCTTACCTTACATCTGTGGTACGAATCCGAGCTTTTTTTAAGGGAAAACAAGCTTATCGTATTTACCAGAGGAAGCGACGATGCTGTGAACAAGGCAATAGATGCTTACCTTAGTAAGGGTGCAGATATCCTTAAAGCGGATATGCCCCAGGTGGATATTTCATCTACTGATATACGCCGCAGCTTAGCTGAGGGCAAGCCCTTGGAAGGTGCTTTGTGTGAAGGCGTTGTGGATTATATAAGACAGCATAAACTTTATGGAGGTAATATATGACCCCCGAAGAAATAAAGGATATATTAAAACTTAAGCTCAAACAGACCCGTTACAATCACAGTCTTGGTGTTGCCGATACGGCAAAGGAGCTTGCATTAAGGTTTGGTGCTGACCCGTATAAAGCCTATATGGCAGGTCTTGTGCATGATTGTGCCAAGGGATACACCAACGAGGAGCTCATGGATAAAATCCGCGCCTACGGTATAGAGCTTGACGAATGTACGCTCTCTTCCCCTCAGCTTCTTCATAGTTTTGTGGGAGCATATGAGCTTAAAGACCTCTACGGTATCTGCGATGATGAGATTTACGACGCGGTTTATTACCATACCGTAGGCAAAAAAGATATGCCTCTTCTTACTGCTATAGTATATCTTGCAGATGCCATTGAGCCATCCAGGGAGTACCCGGGAGTGGATGAAGTAAGACAGCAGGCACTTACATCCTTGGAAAAGGCAGTTTATCTCTATACCCGCAGAAGTGTGGATTATATCCTTGAAAGAGGTTTTAAAGTACACCCCAATGCCTACGAAATACTGGATTTTTATGAAAGAAAATAATCTCAGGAGATTTTATAGATGAATGTTAAAGCATTTTTTAAACTACTTACATCGTTTACATTGATATTTTTTCTGCTTGTTATGAGCTGTTTTGTAGCTTATGTAACCACAAGCGGCGGTTCGTTTTTTGGATATGAGTTCAATTCCGTAGAGCAGACTCCATGCATCAATGTACTTATGATGGGCCTTGATAAGGACGGCACCCGTACAGATGTCCTTATACTTGCACAGCTTAATATGATAGACGGCAAAATCAATATGCTTCAGATACCCAGAGATACATATATGCCAAACAACGGCAGAAGCGACAAAAAGATTAATTCCGCCTACGGCCTTAACAAAGAAAAGAGTACCATAAAGGAAGTAAGCGACCTTCTTGATGTGCAGATTGATAAGTACGTAACCATAGATATATCAGGCTTCAGAGATCTTATAGACACGATCGGAGGCGTGGATTTCTATGTTCCTCAGGATATGGACTACGATGATCCTACCCAGGATTTACATATCCACCTTAAGGAAGGTCAGCAGCACCTTGACGGCGACAAAGCGGAGCAACTTGTAAGATTCCGCGGATATGCCAACGGTGACCTGGACAGAATGAAGGTACAGAGCGATTTTATACAGGCTACCATAGATGAGATTTTTCAGATTGCCAATGTGGGTAAGATAGACGATATGGTGGAGGATTTTTCAAAGCTGGTAAAGACGGATTTCACCTTTAACGAAATGCTGACTTACGCTCCCTATGTGCTCTCTCTTGACAGAAACAAGATTAATACACATCAGCTTGTAAATGAGCCCAGATATATCAACAATATTTCTTATGTTATACCGGATTACGAAGCTAATGCCAAGATAATAGAAGAGCATTTCACACCTTCTGTTGTAGAGGAAGTAAGCGCGCTGGATATAGAAACCAACATCATAGGTAACGGCACATATGTGGTAACCAGCAATGCCAAGCCGTCAAAATCCATATTCAACCGATTTACCAGTGTGGATATTATAGATGCTTCCAACGGAAGTGCGGATGTTATAGCCATCAAAGATGATCTTAAAAAATATGGATACAACGTTATGAAGATAACTACAGCCAAAGAGCTTAATTACGAAAAAACCGTGGTTGTGTCGGTATCCAAGGATTCCAACGCGGCGGATATTGCCAAAATAGTAGGCCTCAGCGAATATGTGTACAACCCACAGAAGGCTGAGGGAAGCGATATAACCATTATTCTGGGAAAAAATCAAAAAGGAGATTGACCATGGAAGCTATACAGATAATGCAGACAGCAGTTAAAGGTGCCGACGATAAAAAGGCACATAACATCAAAGTGCTTGATATAAAAGAGCTTACAACTCTGGCAGATTATTTTGTAATTTGCCACGGCACATCATCTACACAGATGGGTGCTATATCAGACGAAATAGAGGAAAAGCTTAAAGAAGAGGGTGTGCTTATGCACAATGCAGGCTCCCGCGGTTCCGACCAGTGGATGCTTATGGATTACGGCGACGTTATAGTGCACATCTTCAATGAGGAGTCCAGAGAGTTCTATGGTATAGAAAATCTTTGGGCGGATGCCGGAAATGTTGATATTACTGAATTTATTTCATAAATAATCTGAAAGGGATGTAATAATATGAATTACGATTTTGGAGCCATAGAAAAGAAATGGCAGGACAAATGGGAGGCAGATAAAGTTTTTAAGACAGAAATCTGCGATAAACCCAAATATTATACTCTTGAGATGTTCCCTTATCCTTCAGGAAATCTCCATATGGGTCACGTGCGTAACTACTCCATAGGTGACGTAGTTGCAAGATTCAAAAAGATGCAGGGCTTTAATGTACTTCATCCTATGGGTTGGGATTCATTCGGTCTTCCTGCGGAAAATGCCGCCATCAAAAACGGTGCAAATCCCAAAGACTGGACCTATTCTAACATAGATACTATGCGTGACCAGCTTAAAAGACTTGGTATAAGCTATGACTGGGACAGAGAAATTGCCACCTGTAAGCCCGATTACTACAAATTTACACAGAAGCTCTTTTTAGAGTTCTTTAATCACGACCTTGCCTACAAGAAGAAATCATATGTTAACTGGTGTCCTTCATGTCAGACAGTTCTTGCCAATGAGCAGGTTGTTAACGGCAAGTGCGAGAGATGTAAGTCCGAAGTTGGTAAAAAGGACTTGGAACAGTGGTTCTTTAAGATTACCGAGTATGCCGATGAGCTTTTAAAGGATTTAGATAAGCTTAAGGGCTGGCCTGATAAGGTTAAGACCATGCAGGCAAACTGGATAGGCAAGAGCCGCGGTGCGGAGGTTTCCTTCAAGATTGACGGAACAGACGAAAGCCTTACCGTATACACCACCAGACCCGATACAATCTATGGTGTTACATATATGGTTATAGCTCCCGAGCACCCAATAGTAGCAAAGCTTATTGAAGGTACCGAAAACGAAGCAGAATGTAAGGAATTTATCCACAAGATGCAGTTCCTTAATGAAATAGAGAGAACAAGCTCCGAAGCAGAAAAAGAGGGTGTATTCACCGGAAGATATATGATTAATCCCATCACCGGCGACAAGATTCCTCTTTACCTTGCAAACTATGTTCTCACCGATTACGGCACAGGTGTGGTAATGGCAGTTCCTGCTCACGACCAGAGAGACTTTGATTTTGCTAAGAAATACAATCTTCCCATTAAGGTTGTTATCACTCCCGATGGAAGTGACATTGACGGCAATACCATGGATGCTTCCTTTGAAGCAGAAGGTATTATGGTAAATTCCGGAGAATTCAATGGTATGGGTAATCGTGAAGCTCTCCAGAAGATTATAGACTATATGGATGAGAAGGGCATAGGCGAAAGCAAGGTTAACTTCCGCTTAAGAGACTGGCTCATATCCCGTCAGCGTTACTGGGGCGCTCCTATTCCCGTTATTTACTGTGAAGATTGCGGTGCTGTAGGAGTACCCGAAAGTGAACTTCCCGTAATGCTTCCCGAAGATGTTGAATTTACCGGTCAGGGCAAATCCCCCCTTACTACAAGTAAGACCTTTGTAAACGCTCCCTGTCCCAAGTGCGGTAAGATGGGTGTAAGAGAAACCGATACCATGGACACCTTTGTGTGCTCCTCCTGGTATTTCTTAAGATACTGCGACCCCAAGAATGCAGAAGAACCCTTCAACTTCGATGCACTTAAGTACTGGATGGGTGTAGACCAGTATATAGGCGGTGTTGAGCACGCTATTTTGCATCTTCTCTATGCAAGATTCTTCACTAAGGCACTCCATAAGATGGGTCTTGTGCCTGTGGATGAGCCATTTGATAACCTTCTTACACAGGGTATGGTATTAAAGGACGGCACAAAGATGAGTAAATCTCTGGGTAATGTAGTAAGCCCTGAGGAAATTATTTCCAAGTACGGTGCAGATACCGCAAGACTCTTTATTCTCTTTGCGGCTCCTCCCGAAAGAGATCTTGAATGGAGCGATACCGCAGTAGAAGGTTCCTACAGATTTATAAACAGAGTGTTCAGATTTGTTACAGATAATCTTGATAAGATAAATATTAATTCCACCTACGACAAGACAACACTGACTTCCGAAGATAAGGAATTGAGATACGTTCTCAACACTACCAAGAAGAAGGGCACAGATGATATTTCTGTTCGTTTCAACTTCAATACTGCCATAAGCGGTATTATGGAGCTTGTAAATGCTATGTATGCATATAAGGGCACCAATAACGCTCTCCTTAGCGAATGTGTAAAGGACACCGTAATTATGCTTGCTCCCTTTATTCCTCATGTTACAGAGGAACTCTGGCAGATATTAGGCGGAGAGGGCAGTGTTCATAATCAGGCTTGGGTAACATATGACGAAGATGCTCTGGTAAAGGACGAAATCGAGCTTGTTGTACAGGTAAACGGCAAGATTAAGGGCAAAATCTTAGTTGGCGCATCCCTTGGCGATGATGAGATTAAAGCGGCAGCTCTCGAAGACGAAAAAGTAAAAGAAGCTATAGACGGCAAGACTGTAGTTAAAGTAATTGTGGTTAAGGGCAGACTTGTAAATATAGTTGTAAAGTAAAATAGTTTTGTGCAAAAGTTGTAACCGGCGAGTTTACCACATCTGTATGGCAAATTCGCCGGTTTAAAAAATCAATAACAGGGAGGAAAAACAGTGACTAAAAAAACCAAACTTGTAGATGTGCGCAAGATAAGCACCATAAAAGAGCTTCTTTACGGAAGTGTAGAGCTTTATGCAGATGAAACCGCATTTTTGCACAAGCCTACAGGCAAAGACTACAAGCCGGTAACCTTTAAAGAGTTTGGTGATGATGTAAATGCTCTTGGTCTTGCTTTTAGCGACTTGGGTCTTAAGGACGGTGCAAAAATTGCAATTATCTCTGCCAACAGATACGCCTGGAGCACATCCTATATGGCAGCTGTAAACGGGGACACCGTGGCAGTTCCCATAGATAAGGACTTAAATATTGACGATATAATAAATCTTCTTAATATTTCCTCAGCACAGTGTGTGCTGTACTCTGCAGAACTGCTTAAAAAGGCAGAAAACGCGGAGTTTATTAAGGCGAAAGCCCCAACGGTTAAGTACGCGGTGAATATGGATGCATCTGAAGATACCGGAGAAGAGCTCTCCTACAGTAAGCTTCTTGAAAAGGGCAGAGTCCTTGCCAAGGGCGGCGATACCCGCTTTATGGATTATGAGGTAAATCCCGATGAAATGAAGGTGCTTCTCTTTACTTCCGGCACCACCGCTATGTCAAAGGGTGTAATGCTCAGCCACAAAAACCTGGTTACCGTAGTAATGGCAATGTGCTCCATGGTATACATAGGGCCGGAGGATACCTTTCTTTCGGTTCTTCCCATACATCACACCTATGAATGTACCTGCGGTTTCTTAACCCCTGTGTACAGGGGATGTACGGTGGCATATGCCGATGGTCTTACCAAGGTGGCAAAGAACCTTAAGGAAAGTGGTGCCACCATAGTATTGGGTGTACCTCAGCTCTTTGAAACTATGTACAAGAGAATAATGACAAAGGCAAAGAAAGACGGTCTTGAAAAAAAGATGGCGTTTGGTGTAAAGCTTACCAGACTTTTTCGCAAGATTGGTATTGATTTACGCAGAAAGGTTTTCAGCTCCATTCACGAAAACTTAGGAGGTAAGCTTCGAATCACTGTAAGCGGTGCAGCTGCTATTTCTCCCGAGGTTGCAGTTGCCTTTAATGACTTCGGTATCAATCTTATAGAAGGCTACGGCATAACCGAATGTGCGCCTATAGTATCCCTTACTATGCTTGGTGAATTAAGACCGGGTTCTGCAGGAATTGCAGTACCCGGCTCCGAAATTAAGATAGATAACCCCGGAGATGATGGCATAGGTGAGATTCTTTATCGCGGTGACAATGTAATGCTCGGATACTATAATAACCCCGAGGAAACCGCAAATGTAATTAAGGATGGTTGGTTTTGCACAGGTGACCTTGGTTATATGGATAAAGATGGCTATGTGTACATAACCGGAAGGAAGAAGAGCGTAATTGTAACCAAAAACGGCAAAAATATATTCCCCGAAGAGCTTGAAGCCTTCATCAACAAAAATGACTATGTGCTGGAATCCATGGTGTACGGCTCCGATGTGGATAGCATTTCCGATGAAACCAAGATTTGTGCAGTGCTTGTGCCCGATAAGGATAAAATATCCGTGGACTTCCCCGATGCCGATGATGATAAAATAGCAGAGCTTATGCAATTTGCCGTAGATGAGGTAAATAAACGTAATCCCATATATAAGTATATAAGAAAGGTGACCGTAAGAAATACAGAGTTTGAAAAGACAACCACAAGGAAAGTTAAAAGATATATAGAAAGCAACAAAGCCTGATGAAAAAATATCACCCCTAATCCTGTGAGATTCGGGGTGATATTTGTTATTGTAGAAATAATAATTATTGCTGAGGTAATTTATTAATTATCTTTCTGTATACCCTCTTGAGGTAGAACATAGCCATTATTACAGAAACGATTTCCGCAATGGGGAATGCAAGCCATATGAGATTAAGTTTACCTGTAAGCGAAAGGAAAAATGCCACGGGAATAAGCACCACAAGCTGTCTTGCAATGGAAATCCACAATGAGTAGAAGCCTTTGCCTGTAGCCTGAAATACCGAAATCGCCACAATACAGAAGCCTGCAAACAGGAAGCTCAGGCTTATGGTTCTTAAGGCAGGCACGCCTATTTCTATCATTTCAGGGGATGCGCTAAATATCTTAAGAAGCATACCCGGTACTGCCTGGAAGGCAATAAAACCTATAATCATAAAGGATACTGCATATATAAGAGCGAGCTTTATGGTTTTTTTCATACGGTCGGGCTTTTGAGCACCTAGATTGTAGGCTATAATTGGTACCACACCGTTGTTTAAGCCGAATACCGGCATAAATATAAAGCTCTGCAGCTTAAAGTAAGCACCGAATACCGCAACGGCGGTTTTGGTAAAGTCTATAAGGATTTTGTTGAGGCAGAAGGTCATAACCGAGCCTATGGAAGCCATCAGTATAGAGGGTATACCCACAGAGTATATTCTTTTAATGATAGACATATCGGGTAACATTCCTTTAAGGGAAAGCTTAAGCTCTTTGTTTACCGCAAGATTGAGGATAATACCTACAATTGCAGCTATAACCTGAGCCACTACTGTAGCAAGAGCAGCTCCGGCAGTTTCCATTCTGGGGAATGGACCCCATCCAAAAATCATAATCGGGTCAAGAATTATGTTGATTATAGCACCAAGACTCTGAGTAATCATAGAGTAAATGGTTTTACCTGTGGACTGGAGAAGTCTTTCGGTGGCTATCTGACCGAAAAGGCCAACGGACACGGTAGAAACTATCATAAGGTAGTCCACGCCCTGCTCAAGTATCACTTTGTTTTCTGTTTGCATAGCTATAAAAGGTCTGGCAAATACAATGCCGAGAATGGCAAATAATACCGAGATAGCCAAAGCAAGAAACATGGAGTTGTTTGCAGTACGGTTTGCAAGCTTAAAGTTCTTTTCTCCAAGACTTCGGGAGAGGAGAGCGTTTACACCCACTCCTGTGCCGGTGCCTACTGCAATCATAAGATTCTGATAGGGGAATGCCAATGATACCGCAGTTAAGGCGTCCTCACTTATCTGGGCAACATACATACTGTCTACTATGTTGTACAGTGCCTGTATAAGCATAGATATCATAATAGGCAGCGACATTGTAATTATGAGTTTATTTACGGGCATTACGCCCATTTTGTTTTCTTTGGTGTTTTGCATATTTCCTCCTTAATCACACGGTAGTTGAACTCGCCAAAATCAAGTAAAATAGCCGTTTTTCAACGTTGTCGGTCTTGAAATACGTCACACATTTGCGAGTATTTTAACGATGCAGTGGCGTAAAAACATGAACCCCAAACGGGTTCGGATGCTAACGCAACTGCTTTTAATTTTTTGCAAAAAAATACACGGAACAAAATTCCCTCGGAACCTATCCCGTGTACATATTATAGCACAACTAAATTTTTATGTCAACTTATATAAGGAATTTATTAATTTAAATTCATACTCTGGAAGCCTATGGCTTTGCCAAGTACATAGGTCTGGTTCAATTCGTCCCCGGAGTAGTACATAGGCTGATATGCGGGGTTCTCTGCTACAAGCATAAGTCCGTCCGCGGTCTTATATACTCTCTTAAGGGTAGCTTCATCGCCTATAACAACCGCGGCAATCTCGCCGTTTTCCACGGTGCTCTGTTGCTTGATAAATACTATGTCGCCGTCGGCAATGCGGGCATTTATCATGCTGTCACCTCTTGCCGTAAGGCAAAAGTCAGCGTTGGCATTGTTGCCTGTGGCAAGGACGTATTCGTACTCCTCGTTGCAAAATATAGGTGTGCCGCAGGCTATGGAACCAAGCATTCTTATCTTCTTTACAGGTATTGGGGATTCCTCGGTAAAATCCGATGAAATATTCTCTACACCGGTAAGCAGAAAGTCTGTCGATACTTCAAGCACCTCTGCAAGAATTTTGAGTGTGTCAATATGAGGAGTCTGAAAACCCGTTTCCCACTTGCTTATCATAACGCGGTCAGTCTTCATATCGTATTTATTCCTTAATATATTCATAAGGGCAGACTGAGTGAGGTGTCTTTCCTTACGCAAACTTTTAATTCTGTCGCCAAGCTCCGACATTAATATCAATCCTTTCATAGAAGATATTGTCGACAAAGACACAAAACTTTAAAATAACAAAGTATTTTGTCGACAAATTAATAATAACATATATGTTTCGAAAAAGCAACCTAAAATTTCGAAAAAGTAATAAAATTTTGAAAAAATTTAAATTTTTAATAAAAATGTGTTGACATCGACAACTTTTTGATGTATTATAAATGTGTCGATATCGAAAACACAGACAAAATGTTACTTAAGAATGTTTAGCTTGAAAGGAGGTCGTATAATAGATTATTTTAATCTGTTATGCAGTAGTATTATGAAGAGAACTATCAGTTTTAAAGACATTATCACTATATTTAAGTTATTTGTGCCCGTAGTTGTTATGTGGGCGGCAAGTATGGTGGAAAAGCTTATTTAACATATTTAAAATTTAATATCATGGTATAATACTTTTGGCAAAAAGTTTTATATGCGTTTTCTTTAACAGATTTCTTTCGCATGAAAACAGTAAATACTGCAGATGGTAAACCTCGGCTAATGCCGAGCATCAAACTGCATCCCCGGTAGTTTGTAAGACAAGTTTTATAATATACAGAAAGGATTATACATAATGAAAAGAACCCTTCAATGCCCTGTTTGCGGCAAAGTATTTGTAACCGACAAGAATGCCAAAAAATACTGTTCGGCAAAATGTCGTCGCAAAGCCAACAATCAAACAGCAAAAAAGAACACCCTGAGGGAATTTTTCTGTGCGTGGTGTGGAGAAACCTTTATGTCTATGCGCAGAAAAAAATATTGTTCAAAGGATTGCCGTCTTTATGCAAACGGCAGATTAATCAAAAGGAAGAAAAACTCCGCCAAAGCTCCTTCCCTTACTCTGGAGCAGGTGGCTATCTTAAGCCGGGAGGCAGGCTTAAGCTACGGTCAGTACGTACAGAAGTATCAACTAAGTTAGGGGGAGCAGGATGCCGCTTTATGCCATATGTCCGTTCTTTTTATACGAAAAGAAGAATTGCATCGGCTGCGAGCTCAAAACAATAAAGTTTCCGAGCTATAAAGACAAAAAGAACTGGATGTTTAACCATTGCTGCAGCTGGGATTATGAGGAATGTAAAAATTCCATTTTACTAATGAAAAAATATTTATAAATAAAATGGCAGGTACCAAAAAAATTACTTTTGGTACCTGCTTTTGATTTTCTAAAAAATCAGATTTTACGGTATTTCCTTCTGTAGGCATCGGGAGTGGTTCCGGATACTTTCTTAAAGGCGTTATAGAATGACTTTTTGTCACGGTAGCCTACTATGTCCATTATTTCGTCTATGGTTTTTCCTGTGTTTGTAAGGTATCTTCGGCTTGCGTTTATTCTTAGCTCCATATGATATTTGGAAAAGGATATTCCAAAAGACTCTTTAAACTTTTTGCTCATATGAGGAACCGAATAGTTGGATATTTCGCATAGTTCGCTTAAAGTAAGGTTATTCCCATAATGCATATTAACATATTGAATTACCTTGGTAAAGGGGTCCGATGTGGAGGCTGCTGTATGAGGAACACGCACATATATGGGTCTTAAGGATTTAATGATAATTTCCGAAAGCTTACACCGGATTATTTCAAGGTAGCCGGGCTTTTTATTTGTATATTCTTCCATTATGTCATCAAGGAGCTTTTTGATGCTTCCATCGCGGTCCTTAAAGGTGAATGTTGCAGGATTTACGGAAAACATATTAACATCGAAGTTTATTTTTTTGCTTCCCAGTATTTCAAACAAAGTTTTGGCACCCGTCAGGGAATCGTCAAAAAATGATGGATTAAACATTACATTTATCATTTTAAAGGATTTTGATGTTGCCATATAAGAGTGGGTTGCCAGATGACCTATAAAATAGTAATTACCGGCTTCAATGATTGATTGGTCGCCGTCATTTAAGCAGTAGTTGGCTCTGCCTTCCTCCACATAGCCCATTTCCAGATACCAATGAGCGTGTGTGAGGGCACGGGTAGAGGTGTCTGTTAAAATATGAAAATCTAAATTCATATCTGCAAGGTCATTGCTGATTTTGTGCCCCTTGACACTTGTCATAGTTTTACTTTTAGTTTTATTATCTGATTTCATATTAATTTAACCACCATTTCTGATTAATTTAACCACTACATTTAGTGTAGCATAGTTGATACAATTAAGTCAAGAGTTAAGTTATAAAATCTCGGATAAACATGGAATTTATTTCCGGGTTACTTACTCAAAACTCTGTGCTAAGCAGTTGCGTCAGTATCCGAACTCGCCAAAATCAAGTAAAATAGCCGTTTTTCAACGTTGTCGGTCTTGAAATACGTCAGTATTCCTGCGACCTGCCGCCTTGAAAAACAATCTATTTTATCTTGTTTTGGTTCAAAGAATTTTCGGTGCTGTGTTTT
>JAZQFN010000039.1:0-82954 GCA_045539515.1 Clostridia bacterium | reverse complement strand
CAAAAGTACGGCAATGAGCGATGACAAAGCAAGCAAAGTGTGTAAAATAGCGGATTTTGGCATTTATGACAAAAGCTACAGAAATGAAAAAAGCTCATTAGTAATGATGTAATATTTCTTACTAATGAGCTTTCATTTTTTATATTCACTTTGCGGTGCGTTCTTTTTCGACAGTCTTAAAGGCAGCTGAATTAAAATCAGCTGCCTTTTTATAATTATTCTTCTGTTTCAAGAGCCTCTGTTTCTTCGCCTTCTTCCTCTTTGTCTGCTTTGGCAATAGAAACAACACTTATGTCATCGGCAAGTTTCATAACTCTTACACCTTGAGTTACTCTGCCGAACATACTTATTTCATTTACAGCTGTTCTGATTATAACACCATCCGATGTTATCATCATTACATCTTCTTCATCGCTTACTACCTTACAACCTGCAATAAGTCCTGTCTTGTCGGTAATTTTATATCCTGTTACACCGCGTCCGGCTCTTATCTGACATTTAAATTCATTAATATCAGTCTTTTTACCGTATCCTTTTTCTGTAACAGAAAGAAGCATACCTTCATTCTTACATACATTTGCACCTATTACATAGTCATCGCCTTTAAGCTTAATACCGGTAACACCGCTGGCTCCTCTTCCCATAGGACGTACATCACTCTCAAGGAATTTAATGCACATACCATTTTTGGTACCAAGGATAATGTTGTCGCCGGGTTCTGTAAGAGCAACTTCTATAAGTTCATCGTCCTCTCTTAATCCGATAGCAATAATTCCGCCTTTTCTGTTGGAATCGTATTCTGTAAGAGATGTCTTCTTAACAAAACCTCTCTTTGTAATCATAGAAAGATATTTATTCTCTTCAAATTCACTTATAGGAATAGCTGCAGTAACCTTTTCGTCCTTTTCAAGAGGAAGGAGGTTTACAATGGCAGTTCCCTTAGCTTGTCTTCCGGACTCGGCAATTCTGTACGCTTTCATCTTATACATCTTACCGCGATTTGTAAAGAACATTATAAAATCGTGTGAAGATGCAGTAAATATAGATTCCACAAAATCCTCATCTCTGGTGGATAATCCGGATATACCTCTGCCACCTCTGTGCTGACTCTTATATGTGGAAGTAGGAAGTCTCTTGATATATCCGAAGTGAGTCATTGTAATTACACAATCTTCTCTTTCTATGAGATCTTCATCTTCTATAAAGTCAACCGCAGCTTCAATGGAAGTAAGTCTTTCATCACCATATTTATCCCTTATTTCTACGAGCTCTTCTTTAATTTTTGCCATAAGAAGATTTCTGTCAGAAAGAATTGCTCTGTATTCCTCAGCAAGGGCAAAAAGTGTATTGAATTCTTCATCAATTTTTTCACCATTTAATTTCTGAAGCTGTGCAAGACGCATATCCAATACGCTCTGAGCCTGTATTTCAGAAAATCCAAAGCGTTCCATAAGTCTTTCTTTAGCATCATCATAAGAATTACGGATTGTTTCAATAACTTCGTCTATATTTGCGAGTGCTATTCTTAATCCTTCTAAGATGTGCATTCTTGCTTCTGCTTTTTCAAGGTCATATTTGGTACGACGGCTTACAATTTCTTCCTGGAAAGAAATAAATCTTGCAAGAATATCCTTAAGACCCATAGTCTTAGGTTTGCCGTCATCAATAGCAATCATATTGATAGAAAAGCTGTCCTGAAGTCTGGTAAACTTATAAAGTTGGTTAAGAACAACCTGAGGATTGGCATCCCTCTTTAAGAATATTTCAAGACGAATACCAACACGGTCGGAGGAATGGTCGTCAATATCGGAAAGACCCTCAATTTTTTTATCTTTTACCAGGTCTGCAATGGATTCCACAAGCATTTTCTTATTTACCTGATAAGGAAGCTCTGTTACTATAATTGAAGAAGAACCATCTTTTCTTTCTTCAATCTGTGCCTTTGCTCTTACAATAATTCTTCCTTTACCTGTAAGATAAGCACTTCTTATGCCGCTTTTTCCCATAATTGATGCTTTGGTCGGAAAATCAGGACCTTTAATATATTCCATAAGTTCTTCCACGGAAATATCAGGATTATCAATCTGAGCAATAACACCATCTAAAACTTCTGTAAGGTTATGAGGAGGTATGTTGGTAGCCATACCTACAGCAATACCGGAACTACCGTTTACAAGAAGGGTAGGTATTCTTGTAGGGAGAACGGTAGGTTCTCTTCTTTTTTCATCAAAGTTTGGTATAAAATCAACGGTATTTTTTTCTATATTTTCCAAAAGAGTGTTTGCAAGCTTACTCATTCTGGCTTCAGTATAACGGTAAGCAGCCGGTGGGTCGCCATCTACAGAACCAAAATTACCGTGACCGTCAATAAGAGGATATCTCATGGAGAAGTCCTGAGCAAGTCTTACCATAGCATCGTATACGGATGCATCACCGTGAGGATGATATCTACCGATAACATTACCTACTGTTGTAGCAGATTTAAAGAAGGGCTTATCGTGTGTAAGATGTTCCTCATGCATAGAATAAAGTATTCTTCTGTGCACGGGTTTAAGTCCGTCACGTACGTCAGGAAGAGCACGGCTTACGATAACGCTCATAGCATAGTCGATAAACGCTTCCTTCATTCTCTGTTCTATATCTATGTCTACTATTGTTTGAGTATCGAAGTATTCTTCAAAATGTGAATCTTCGTATTTTTTGTTTTTTGCCATTTTCTAACCTTCCTTTCAGCAGAATAGTTTAAAATTTTTTAAAAAATTTTAAACATCAAGATTTGTAACATACTGTGCATTTTCTTCAATAAACAATCTTCTGGGTTCTACTTCATCGCCCATAAGTATGCTGAATATCTTATCTGCTTTTTCGGCATCGTCAAGTGTAACCTTAAGAAGAACTCTGTTTTTTGGATCCATTGTTGTTTCCCAAAGTTCTTCAGGATTCATTTCACCAAGACCTTTATAACGGCTTATATCTACCTTGGCATTCGGATCACCGTTTTTAAGTTCTTCACTTATCATATCTCTTTCTTCATCGCTGAATGCTACTCTGGAAGTCTTACCTCTGGTGAGCTTGTACAGAGGAGGCTTTGCAAGATATATATGCCCTGCTTCTATAAGAGGAGTCATAAATCTGAAGAAGAAAGTAAGTAAAAGTGTCTGAATATGTGCTCCGTCAACGTCGGCATCGGCCATGATAATAACCTTATCATATCTTAATCTTTCCATATTAAATTCTGCAGCAATGCCCGTTCCCAATGCCTGAATAACAGGTGTAAGCTTATCATTGCCGTAAACTTTATCAGCACGTGCTTTTTCTACATTAAGCATTTTACCCCAAAGAGGAAGAATAGCCTGATATTTACTGTCTCTTCCGTTCTTTGCAGAACCACCTGCCGAATCACCCTCTACTATATATATTTCTGTTTTGGTAGGGTCTTTAACAATACAGTCGGTAAGCTTACCAGGCAATGTGCTTGTACCCAAAGGAGTTTTTCTGGTAGCTTCTCTGGCTTTTCTTGCAGCAACTCTTGCTCTTGCTGCAAGAATTGCTTTTTCTACTATAGCTTTACCAACAGGGGGATTCTCTTCAAGAAAATCTGCAAGTTTTTCTTTAACCATTGCTTCCACAAGGGAACGCATTTCGGAATTTCCAAGCTTGGTTTTTGTCTGACCCTCAAACTGAGGTTCTTCAAGTTTAACGGAAATTACCGCAATAAGACCTTCTCTTACATCATCTCCGTTTAATTCTTCATCTTCTTTTATAAGTTTGTACTTTCTGGCATAATCAACCAACACCTTTGTAAGTGCAGACTTAAAACCGGTAACATGCATACCGCCTTCGGTTGTAGAAATATTATTTGCAAAAGACTCTATAACCTCGTCATAACCTGTATACCATTGAAGAGCTATTTCTGCAACGGAGCCATCTTTTTCACCACTTACATAAATTACATCTTCATGAATTACTTCAAGGGATTCTTTTCTTTCTTTTTTTTCATTATAAAGATAAGAAACAAAGTTTTTAATACCGCCGTCATACTGAAGAATATCTTCTTTCTTTTCTTCTCTTAAGTCTTTAAATATTATTTTTATACCACCGTTTAAGAAAGCCTGCTCTCTTAATCTCTTGAGAAGAGTTTCATATTCATAATATGTTTCTTCAAATATTTCGGGATCAGCCCAGAAAGTTACTTCAGTACCTGTTTTATCGGTCTTGCCGATTTCATGTACTGTACCGTCGGGAACACCTCTTTTGTAACTCTGGAACCAAATATTTTCGCCATCGTGAACTTTAACTTCAAGCTTTGTGGAAAGTGCATTAACAACAGATGCACCAACACCGTGAAGACCACCGGAAACTTTGTATCCGCCACCGCCGAATTTACCACCTGCATGAAGTACTGTAAAAATAACGTCAATTGTGGATATACCCATTTTTGGGTGTATGCCGTGAGGCATACCTCTACCGTTATCCTTAACTGTTACTGAACCGTCTTCATTAAGACTTACCTCAATTTCTGTACAAAAACCTGCAAGCGCTTCATCAATACTGTTATCTACAATTTCATAAACCAGGTGATGAAGACCCCTTATGGAAGTAGAACCGATATACATACCGGGTCTTTTTCTTACTGCTTCAAGACCTTCAAGGACTTGTATTTGGCTTTCATCATATTCATTATTAATCATGTCATTGTTTCCTTTCTTGTAAGTCTTCTATGTAAACGGGCTTTTTTAAAAAAGCCCTCCCTGAATTTTAAAATAACGAAAAATAAGTTTCAAAGTTATTTGCTCTTTTAAGCAATGTTGAAGAGGAAATGGGCGATATATACATAGTAACTTTCTTATTACTTTCAGTTACTACATATGATTTTGGAAGTTCTTCGTCATTAATGCTTATTACTTCTGAATTTTTCTGGGTTTTTTTCAAAAATTCTCTCGTGATTTTTGACGTAGAACTGGTTTCCAGATCCATAATTGCCACAACATCTTTAATTCTTACACATATTTCTCCGCCCAGATGAAGATACATTATAATTATCCTTTCTCGAAATTTTTTAAAAAATTTCGATCAATTACTTTTCTTTACACTACCTTCTTGTACATAATAATAATCTGCATTATTATCACCTGCAAAATCTTTATCCGTACAAGTAATTATGACCTGTCTTTCGGATATATTGCTTAAAAAATAGTTTCTTCTTTTTTCATCCAGTTCACTTAATACATCATCCAATAAAAGAATAGGTTCTTCACCGGTTACAGATTTTATAATTTCACATTCTGCAAGCTTAATTTTAAGCACACCTGTTCTTGTTTGTCCCTGAGAACCGTATTTTTTTAAACTTTTTCCGTTTAACAAAACATCGAAATCATCTCTGTGAGGACCGGTCATTGTAATGCCCTTTTCTATATCTCTTTCCAATCCTTCTTTCAATTGTTTTAAAAAATTTTCAGGATTGGAAAAATCATTTTTTACACTTGGGCTGTATTCAAGTAGAAATTCTTCATTTTCGCTCTTATAGCATTTAATATAATTATTAAGCTCACCTATAATCTGACTTCTGTATTCACAAATTTTAGTTCCGTATTGGACTAATTTTTCATCCCATACATCTATTGTGGATAACATTCGTCTGTTTTTAAGTAAATTATTTCTTTGCTTTAATACCTTATAATAATTCATAAGATATTTAAAATACAAAGGTCTGATCTGACTTATAAGAATATCCAAAAAATTTCTTCTTACCCCGGGACCTTCCCTTATAAGATTAAGGTGCTCCGGTGTAAATATTACCATATTTATCATACCGATAATTTCGCTGAGTTTTTCAACATTTACACCGTTAACTTTAACTGACTTTTTATCGGTTATATAAATATCTGCAGTATTGCTTCTTTTACTGTCTTCAAAATCTATCCGTATATGAGAATAATCTTTATCAAATTTTATAACGTCTTTATCATGAATACTTCTGAAGGATTTACAAGTACAAAAATAGTATATCGCTTCAATAATATTTGTTTTACCCTGGCCGTTAAATCCATAGAAAATGTTTTTATTGTTTCCAAGGTCTATTTTCTGACTGTTATAATTTCTGAAATTTTCTAAATATACTGATTTTATAATCATTCTGTAACAACCTTAAGACAAAAATACTGTTCTTCGTAATTTATTTCTATAATATCATTGTTATAAAGCTTTTTACCTCTCCTTAATTCCTGCTCACCGTTTACTTTTACATAGCCGTTAACAACAAGATATTTGGCATCTGCTCCGTTTTCGGTAATATTTGCAAATTTAAGAAATTGGTCAAGTTTTATAAATTCTGTGCTTATTGCAATAGTTTCCATTTTGAATTCTCCATTAACCCTTAAGTCTTATGGGAAGAACCATATACACAAAGCCGTTACCTTCCACAGGCTTAATTACACAAGGACTCTGAGGACTGTTAAATTCAAATATTGCTTCTTCTGTATCAATACTTTTTAAGGTATCAAGAAGTAATTTTGAAGCAATACCTATTTTTAAATCATCACCATGGTGTTCTACAATCATATTTTCATCAAAATTACCTTTTTTGGAAATACATTCAACATTTAAATTATCTTCTTCAATATTCAAAATTATAGGAATCTTAGGATCATCATAATTTATGATAATTGAAGCTCTTTCAACCATAGATGCAAAAAGCTTAACATCTGTTTTAACATGAATGGAAGCATTTGTAGGAATGAACTTATTGTAATCCATAAATTCACCTTCGAGAAGTCTTGAAGTAACTACAAATGTATCAAATGCAAACATTACGCTGTTTTCTCTTATTGTTATTTCTACAATTGTTGCATCATCTTTAAGAATTTTAAGCATTTCATTAAGTGCTCTTCCCGGTACCACAAATGAAAGATTATCATAATCGGTTTCCGGAATTACCTGATTTCTTAATGCAAGTCTGTAACCGTCTATAGAGATAACTCTTAAATTACTGTTCTTTATTTCGAATTTAGAACCGGTAAGTATAGGTCTGCTTTCATTATTTGATATAGCAAAAATTGTATTTTTAATTACAGATTTTAAATCCTTTGAGTAAATTTTAAAAGAATCGCCATCTTCAATTTTCTTTATTTCGGGATATCCCTCGCTGGAAAGATAAAGAATGTTGAATTTAGTATTAAGACAATTAATTTTAAGTTCACTTTTTGAATCGGTTTCTATTTCTACAGGACCATCAGGAAGCTTACGGATAATGTCTGCAAATATTCTTGCATCTACTATTAAACTTCCTTCTTCATATATTTCTGCATCAAATACACTTTCTATAGAAAGATCAAGATCGCTTCCGCTTAGTTTGATTTTATCTTTAGCTTCAATTTTGATTCCTTTTAATATGTCAATAGCACAAGCGTTGTTTATTGCTTTGGAAACAATAGATATAGATTCCGATAAAATATTTTTTTCACATACAAATTTCATAATGGAACATTCCTTTCATAAAAACGCCTAAATAAATAAAATATTAAATAATAAAATTTAGTTGTAGTAGTAGGTGCGGTTGATATGTTGGATAACCTTTTTAAAACCTTGAAATGAGTAGATTTGAAGCGGTGCATAACTTATAAAAGTTATCCTTTTTATTAAAGTGAAAATGTTGATGAAAAATTAATTCACATTTAAATAAAAATCTATCAACAACTATATGTTGGTAACCGTTTAAAACTGCGTAGTTAAAAGGTTTCTGAGGTATCAGCTCTTAATGTTTTTAATGATGTTATCCACAAGAGTTTTCTTTGAAATATCTTCCTCAATATCCTTGGTGATTTTCTTTATACCATGAAGAATTGTGGTGTGGTCTTTACCGCCGAAAAAGCTTCCTATCTGTGCAAGTGAATAATTTGTAAGATTCTTCATTATATACATTGCAATCTGTCTGGGATAAGAAACATTTTTGCTTTTGGTAGAAGATTTAAGTTCGTTTTCCTTTAAATTACAGTACTTTTCAACATTGCTTGCAATAAGTTCAAGTGTGATTTCTTTTTTATTTTCAGTTTTATAGTCTTTAAGAACTTCTTTTGCAAGGCTTAATGTTATATCTCTGTTCATAAGATCGTGGTAGCTTTTAAGCATCTTAATTGTGCCTTCAAGCTCTCTTATATTGGAAGTAATCTGCTCTGCAAGGAAGCTTAATACCTCATTGCTTACATCTATACCTATCCGATCTGCCTTTTTCTTCAATATGGCAATTCGTGTTTCATAGTCCGGAGTGTTAATATCGTAAATACCGCTGCATTCAAAACGTGTTCTTAATCTTTCGGTTAAAGTATACAGTTCCTTTGGAGGACGGTCACTTGTAATTACAATATGTTTATTTTCCTGATAAAGAGCATTAAATGTGTGGAAGAATTCTTCCTGGGTATTTTCTTTACCGCCTATAAATTGAATATCGTCTATAAGAAGAATATCAACGTTGCGGTATTTATCTCTGAATTCCTGATTTCTGTCATCTTTTATTGCATTAACCAAATCTATTGTAAATTGTTCACTAGTAGTATAGAGAATTTTTGCGTCACTTCTTTTTTTCAAAATTTCGTGACATATAGCATGCATCAAATGAGTTTTCCCCAGACCTACTCCGCCATGTAAGAATAAAGGATTATAATCGGAGAGCTTATTGTCTATGACACATTGTGCAATATTTTTAACAATGGCATGAGGAAGCTCATTGGATTTACCGGTTACAAAGGAATCAAATGTATACGAGGGATTTAGTGTCATTCCTATATTTGAATTCTGCTTTTTTTCGTCATATTGATTCTTTTTTGATTTTACGATAAACTCTATATCATAATCTTTCTGAGTAACATAGAGAAGAGAATTTTTAATAAGTGAAGAATATTTAAGTTCTACAATTTGTTTATTCCACTCATGAGGAACTTCCAAAACTATTTTATCCACAGTTAATTCCACAGGAATTATAGTTTCTATCCACGTGTTAAAACTTACTGAAATTACCTCTTCTTTAATTATATCCAGCACTTTTTGCCAGATTTCAATAATTTCGCTCATTTGTATTTCTCCTAAAAAAATTTTTATCCACAAAGGTGTATAAAAGGTGGATAAAACTATTCACCATTATATATAGTCATATATAATGTATTATAACAGATTTTTAAGGGTTTTTCAAGAAAAAATTAAAAAAAAGCCGTTTTAATCCAAAAAAAAATATTAAAATGTGGAGAGCCGTTTGTTTTAAAACAAACGGCTCTGCGTGTAAATTTTGAATATTTTAAAAAATTGATGATTTTTGTATTAATTTTGAATCTGAATGGCTTTACTTTTCCACTTGCCGGAAATAAAGAAAATAATTCCAAATAAAAGTGAAGCTCCGGAAGCAATAGGTGCTCCGAGTCCCACACCGTAAAGACCCATATTCATCACCATTCCAAAAAGGTAGGATGCCGGTATGCGAAACAGTATGGAAGACATTATTCCGTTAAAAAGAGAGAATTTTGTTTTGCCTGCTCCTATAAACAACCCGTTAAGACAAAAACATAACGGAGCTACAAAGTAATCATATTTAAAAGCCTGCATGTATTTAACACCGCATTCTATAAGTTCGGGGTCATCGCCGAAAAGCCCTATACAGTACTCCGGAAAAACCGCAACAAAAGCAAAAATTATTGCACTTATAATCATTGCGATGGTCATACCTGTATACATTGTGGATTTTGCCCTGTCGTATTTACCGGCACCGATATTCTGTGCTGCCATCGCAGAAACAGATGTACTCATAGCCACACCGGGCAGTATTGCAAATCCGTTGAGCTTTCCTACAGCGCCTACTGCAGCGGAAGCTGTAACACCAATTGAATTGACCAGTGCTGTTAAAAATAAAAATGAAGTGCTTGTAGCAACATTCTGTATAGAAGTAGGTATGCCTATTTTAAGTATAAGTTTAAGTTGTTTTAAGGAAGCGCCTTTAAATGATTGCAAACTAAAATCAAAAATAAAGTTGTTTCTTTTAAGATACACTATACAAAGAATCATACTTAGCGCCTGGGAAAAAACAGTTGCTATTGCAGCTCCGGCAGCACCCATATCAAATACAGCAACCAGCAAAAGGTCGAGTACAATATTTGTTCCGCAGGCTATTGCCACAAATATAAGGGGGTTTTTGCTGTCGCCCATTCCTCGCATTATTGCACTTAATGCATTGTAACCAAAAATAAATACAGTACCGAGCATACTTACAAAAAAGTAACTTTTAGCCTCTGCAAAAGATTCCTTAGGCGTTTGTATGAGCTTAAGAAGTGGAGTTTGTAAACCTATGGTTATTATGGTAATTGCTATAGCCGCAACAAAAAGAGATACAAACAGGGTGGAGATAGTTTTCTTCATAAGCTTTCTGTCGTTGGCACCCATATATTGACCAATTAATACCGTGGCACCTACGGAAAGTCCGAATACCATATTGGTCATAAGGAAGGAAACCTGACCCCCGATGTTTACACCGGACATGGATTCGGGACCCGCAAATTGCCCTACAACCAGCATATCTACAGTGCTGTACAAAGATTGGATAATATTTGATATAAGAACAGGAAGAGAAAACATAATAAGCTGTTTTACTACACTTCCTTCAGATAAGTTTTTTTCAAATTTTGACACTTTTGTATACCTCGCTTGCAGAAAAAAGATAATTATAACAAGGTTTTTATTTCTTCTATTTTTTCCAATGCCCTTTGAGATATAAGGGCATTTTTTTCTTTCTTTTTTCTTACCTTCTGTCCCAATGGCTCTATAATTCCGAAGGTTACATTCATAGGCTGAAATTCCCCCACGGAGCCCTCGCTTATGTAGTGGGAAAGACCGCCTGTAGCAGTATATCGGGTAAAGTCTATCATTTCTTCACCTAAGAGAAGCTTTGCCATATTTATGCCTGCAGCCATACCTGATGATGCAGATTCCACGTAACCTTCAACCCCTGTAATCTGTCCTGCAAAAAATATCTTTTCGTTATTTCTTACCTGATAGTACTTATTGAGAAGGTTAGGAGAATTAATAAAGGTATTTCGGTGCATTACACCGTAGCGGACAAATTCAGCATTTTCCAGCCCGGGTATCATAGAGAATACTCTTTTCTGTTCACCAAATTTAAGATGTGTCTGAAAACCTACTATGTTATATAATGTACCCTCTGCATTATCCTGACGAAGCTGTATTACTGCGTGGGGGAGAGTGCCGTCTTTGGGATTTTCAAGACCAACAGGCTTTAAGGGTCCAAAAAGAAGAGTATCCTTTCCTCTTTTCGCCATAGTTTCCACAGGCATACAGCCCTCAAATACGGTTTCGCTGTCTGCACCGTGAACTTCGGCAACTTCTGCGTTTATAAGCTCGTTGTAAAAGGCTTCGTATTCTTCTTTTGTCATGGGGCAGTTTATGTAATCGTCTGTTCCCTTGCCGTAACGTGAAGCTCTGTATGCTTTTGTCATATCAATGCTTTCGGTGGTTACAATGGGAGCTGCCGCATCGAAGAAGTGCATATATTTATCCCCAAGAAAAGTACGTATGTTTTCGTAGAGCTTGTCCGAAGTGAGGGGACCGGATGCGACAATGGTATACTCATCGGGATTTATTTCGTCGATTTCTTCATTATATATTTCTATGTTTGGCTCTTGAGTTAATTTTTGAGTAACCAGTTTGGAAAAACCTATTCTGTCTACAGCCAGTGCACCGCCGGCAGGAAGTCTTGTGGCATCGGCACATTCCATTATAAGGGAACCCATTTCGCGCATTTCCTGTTTGAGTAACCCTACGGCGTTTTCCAGCATATCAGAACGAAGGGAGTTAGAACACACAAGCTCGCAAAATGTAGGTAGATTGTGGGCAGGAGAGTATTTTTGAGGTTTCATATCATAGAGCTTAACTTTAATACCTCTTTTGGCAAGCTGCCATGCAGCTTCTGAGCCGGCAAGACCGGCACCTATAACTTTTACAGTCATTTATTATTCCTTTCTTTGCAAAACCAAGGTGCAGAAGCCTGCACCTTGGTACCTGTTAATTACTTGGATTGGTTGTCACATTCGGGACAATACTTTTTCTTGCCTTTGCCGGGTTTTTCAAAAAGCATTGAACCGCATTTTTCGCATTTATCGTTTGTGGGCTTATCCCAGGATGTAAAGTCACAATCGGGGTAGGAGGTACATCCGTAGAAGACCTTGCCTCTCTTGGACTTCTTTTCAATAATTTCTTTTCCGCACTTGGGACAGTTTATGCCAAGACCTTTAACTATTGCTTTTGTATTGCGGCATTCGGGGAATCCGGGACACGCAAGAAACTTGCCGAATTTACCGTGTTTGTAAACCATAAGTCTTCCGCACTTTTCACACACAACATCGGAAACTTCGTCTTTGATTTCAATATTTCCGATTTTGTCTTCAGCTTCTTTAAGAGTTTTGGAAAAAGGTCCGTAGAAATCTGCCAGAAGGGTCTTCCAGTTGAGATTGCCTTCTTCGATTTTATCCAGATCTTCTTCCATAGAAGCGGTAAACTTAACATTTACAATGTTTTTGAAGTGTTCGCACATAAGGTCGTTTACTATCATACCCAAATCTGTGGGCATAAGAGTTTTCTTGCTTCTTACAACATATCCGCGTCCTATGATTGTTGTTATAATAGGAGCATAGGTACTGGGTCGACCGATGCCCTTTTCCTCAAGAATTTTGATGAGGGATGCTTCAGTATAGCGTGCGGGGGGCTGAGTAAAGTGCTGTTCACTTTCTATTTTTTCGCATTTGGGATTATCGCCTTCGGTAAGCTCGGGGAGTTTTCCTTCCTTCTTTTCGTCGGTGTCGTTGCTCTCGGTGTAAAGGAGAGAGAAACCTGCGAACTTAACTGTGGAACCTGATGCGTGGAACTTGTATCCATTAACATCAAGCTCTGCCGATACTGTATCGAATATAGCATCTGTCATCTGGCTTGCTATGAAGCGATCCCAGATGATTTTGTATATTTTGTACTGGTCGGGTGTAAGAGATGATTTTACACTCTCGGGAGTAAGGTCGGGATATGTGGGGCGAATAGCTTCGTGAGCATCCTGGGCATTCTTTTTGGTTTTGTATACCTTTGCCTTGGCGGGAAGATAGTCCTTGCCGTAAGTTTGTTCTATATATGCTCTTGCTTCTGCTATTGCATCGTCGGAAACTCTTAAAGAGTCGGTTCTCATATAGGTTATAAGACCTATGAGACCTTTGCCCTTTATGTTGATACCTTCATAAAGCTGCTGAGCTGCCTGCATGGTTCTCTGGGATGTAAAGGAGAGCTTTCTGCCGGCTTCCTGCTGAAGAGTTGAAGTAATAAAGGGTGGAGCGGCGGTCTTTTTCTTGTTGGCTTTCTTTACGGAAGTAACGGTAAATTCCTTTCCTTCGGTTTCCGAAAGAATTTTTTCGGCTGTTTTGCTGTCGGGTATATCCACCTTCTTGCTTCCTTTACCGTAGAAGGATGCCGTAAACTTTTTCTTACCGGAGAGGAGAGTTGCATCTATTGTCCAGTATTCCTTGGATTCGAAGTTGTTTATTTCTTTTTCTCTGTCGCAGATAAGCTTTGTAGCTACCGACTGAACTCTGCCGGCACTAAGACCCTTGCGGACCTTTCTCCAAAGGAGGGGGCTTATCTGGTAACCCACTATTCTGTCGAGAGCTCTTCTTGCCTGCTGTGCATCTACCAAAGATTCATTTATTTCTCTGGGTTCTTTGATGCCTGCAGTTACGGCTTTCTTGGTTATTTCATTGAATGTAACACGGCACTTGGAATCCTTGTCTATATCCAGAAGATTTGCCAGATGCCAGCTTATTGCCTCACCCTCACGGTCAGGGTCAGTTGCAAGATAAACTTTTGTAGCGGTTTTTGCCTCTCGCTTAAGGCTCTTTACCAGGTCGCCCTTGCCGCGGATGGTAATGTATCTGGGTTCAAAATCACCATCCAGGTCTATGCCTATCTGGCTTTTGGGCAGGTCTATTATGTGACCCATACTTGCCACTACATTGTAGCCGCTTCCAAGATACTTTTTTATTGTAGTTGCCTTGGAGGGGGACTCCACTATTACTAATTTCTTTTTCATTACTTACTCCATTTCTATATATCACATTAATTACTATGTTTAAATGCTTTTTGCCCTTGTATAAAAGCCTCCCGGAAGCTTAATAACCTTTGCGGTAAGCTCCATCATAAGAAGCGAGGCATTTACGGTACCGATGTCGAGCCCGGTAAGCTGACATATGGTATCGGTGTGCAGGGTTTCTTCGCCGATAGCATTTATAATCTTTTCCTCCGGAGAGCCGGGCTGAGGAGAGGATTCTTCGTAGTCCGATATTCCTTTGGTAATTGGTTTAGACATAAGGTTCGGATAGTCAAATCTGTAATACGAGAGTATGTCCTCGGCACAGGTTACAAAGTGGGCACCGTCTTTTAAAAGGTAGTTTGTTCCTTTGGAATATGTGGAATTAATATTTCCCGGAACGGCAAATACATCTCTGTTTTGCTCGGAGGCGTTTTTAGCAGTAATCAGTGAACCACTCTTAAAGTCAGCTTCTACTACCAGTGTTCCCTGACACATACCGGATATTATACGGTTTCTTTCGGGGAAGTGATATTTCTCCGGGTGGGTACCCAAAGGATACTCACTTATTACCATGCCGTTTTTGAGAATACTATCCATTAATTTGGAGTTGGAAAGTGGATAGCATATATCCACGCCACAGCCTATTACAGCTATTGTAGGAGAGCCTCCGCTTATGGCACCTTCGTGGGATTTGGCATCTATGCCCATAGCCATACCGCTGACAATTGAAACACCCATTGATGAGAGCTCCCGTGCCAGGGTATAGGCACAATCCTTGCCGTAGTAGGTAGCCTTGCGCGTGCCAACCATAGCTATACAAAGTCTTTCGTTTAAATCCGCCTGTACTCCTCTGAAGTACAGAACGGTAGGCGGTGAAGAAATATTTTTTAATATCTCGGGGTAAGCGGGTGAGTCTATGGTAATAACACCGCCGCCAAGTTTTAAAAGTCTTTCTTCGTCAGCCAAGCTTAAATCAAGCTCTTTCTTGGTAAGAAGGTTAAGTTCGTCTTCCTTAAGAAAATCCAGCTCGGCATAGTCCGAAAGATTTGCATCGTATATATTCTTTATATTACCAAAATGCTCCATAAGTTTAAGCTGTTTATTGCGGTTGAGGCATACTTGCTGATTAAGCCAGAGCCATAATGGTGTATTGTCCAAAAGTATCATCTCCAAAAGTCTTTTACAAATACATTACTATAAAGATTTCAATTTGTAAAGAGTTTTTTAAAAAAAGTTTGTATATAATGAAAGAACAGGACACAAAAAAGTACTCAAATCAGACAAAAATCGGGTTAAAAAACAGTAAGTACTTTATATAAAATTAGGTAAAATATCAATTGGCTTCATTTGCCATTTGTGAAATATGCACAGAAAATCAGGTATAATTTTGGCATCTATTAAAGCAAGATAAAAAAGGAAAAAACAGTATGAATATCGAAATAAACATTATAGGGTTTTGTACCCGGATATAGTACGCAAGGAAATTTGCGAAAACTTTATTACTTAGAAGTCTTTTAAACACAAAAGACTTTGCCCCAATATAAGGAGGATGAGACAAATGATCAGTACAGAAAAAATCAGAAATGTGTGTGTGCTTGCGCACTCCAATGCAGGTAAAACCTCGCTTTGCGAAGCTATGCTTCATAAGGCAGGTCTTATAGACCGTATCGGAACAACAGCAGACGGAAACACAGTATCCGACTTTGATCCCGAAGAAATCAAAAGAAAGATTTCTGTTAACGCGTCTGTTATACCCATAGAGTGGAATGATACAAAGATTAACTTTATAGACACACCCGGTACTTCCGATTTTGTAGGCGAACAGCTTGAAGGCTCATCCGTTTGCGGTACCGCTCTTATCGTGGTAAGCGGTAAGTCCGGTGTAAGCGCAGGTACAGAGAGAGCATGGAATATTGCCGCAAAGAAGTCCAAGATAGTATTTGTAAACAAGCTCGACGATATGAAGGCTGACTACGCCAAGGTTGTAGAGCAGCTTGACGATGCATTTGGCAAGAGCATAGCTCCCTTTACATTCCCTATTAAGGAAGGCGACCAGCTTACAGGATTTGTAGATGTTATAAAGATGCGTGCCAAGATGTTCTCCCCCGATGGTGACACTCATAAGTACGAAGAAATCCCCGATGCATACAAGGAAATCGCTCAAAGAAGCCGTGACCTTCTCTTAGAAGCTGTTGCTGAAGTAAGCGAAGAATTCATGGAGAAATATTTCGGTGGTGAAGAATTTACCGAAGACGAAATCAAGGCTGCATTAAGAGTAGGTATTAAGGACGGTACAGTAGTTCCCGTTATCTGCGGTAGCGTTGTGGCAAAGATTGGTATAACACATCTTCTCAATACCATTGCAGACTATATGCCGGCGCCCAATGAGTTCTCTTACATAGAAGGCGAAAACAAAAAGACCGGTGAAATCGAAGAAATAATCTGCGACAGCACCAAGTCCACAGTTATTCATATATTTAAGACCGTGGTAGATAACTATGTTGGTAAGCTTTCCTACTTCAAAGTGCTTTCCGGAACATTAAAGCCCGATACACTTCTTGTAAACCCTGCAAAGGGCAAGGAGGAGAAGCTCTCCAAGATATATGTGGTAAGAGGTAAAAAACAGACCGAAGTATCCGAACTTGGTGCAGGTGATATCGGTGCTACAGCAAAGCTTGCAATTACCGAAACAGGCGATACCCTTTGTGATACATCATTCCCCGTGGCAATAGGTGCCATCAGCTTCCCCAAGCCGGTTCTTTCCATGGCAATAGAACCTAAGGCAAAGGGCGATGAAGAAAAAATCAGCGCAGGTCTTAACAAGCTTGCCAGTGAAGACAGAACATTCTCACTTGTTCGTAATCACGAAACTCATGAATCCATTATTTCCGGTGTTGGTGAACAGCACATTAATGTAATCTGCTCAAAGCTGGAAGGCAAGTTTGGTGTTTCCGTTAACCTAAAGGAACCAAAGACACCTTACAGAGAAGCTATCAAGACTAAGGTTAAGGTAGAAGGTAAGCATAAGAAACAGTCCGGCGGTCATGGTCAGTACGGCCATGTATGGATTGAGTTTGAACCCTGCGTAAGTGACGACCTTGTATTTGAAGAAAAGGTTGTAGGCGGTGCAGTACCCAAGAACTTCTTCCCTGCAGTTGAAAAGGGCATAAGAGATGCCATGAAGGAAGGCGTGCTTGCAGGGTACCCCGTGGTTAACCTTAAGGCTACACTTCTGGACGGTTCCTACCATCCGGTAGACTCCTCCGAAATGGCATTCAAGACAGCAGCTTCCATAGCATACAAGGAAGGTCTCCCCAAGGCTAAGCCTGTAATCTTAGAGCCTGTAGGTAATGCAAAGGTAGTAGTTCCCAATAACTACACCGGTGATGTGGTAGGCGATTTAAATAAGCGCCGCGGCAGAATCCTCGGTATGAATCCTCTGGATAACAACGCTACAGAGATTGAAGCTATTGTTCCTGCTTCCGAAATGAAGAAATATGCTACAGACTTAAGAGCTCTTACCACCGGCAGAGGTACTTTCGACTACGAAATAACCAACTACGAAGAAGCACCTCAGGTAGTAGCAGATAAGGTAATTGCTGAAGCAAATAAATAATTTTTTGCAAAAAGCCCCGCCCTCACAATTTGTGAGAGCGGGGCTTTCAAATGTGAAAACAGGTAAAGTAATTGAATATTCAAAAAAATAATTGTCCCGAATATAGGACGAAAATGCAGTTTTTTGAATGATATTGCCTATCATTACATAATCAAATGTGTTATATTGTTTTATATGGTTATTGATTCTAACACCTTTTGTGGTATAATGTAAATTGAATATGTATATGAAATAAGAATAACGGAGGCATTATTATGTTTGTTAAAGCATTGCCTATATGGCTTATGGGTAAAGAAAATGAAATGAATATTCAGGCAAAGTTTAAGGCAGAATTTATACCTTGCGAAAACCCTGTTCTTAAAATAACAGGTGCCACATTTTTTAAAGTGTTTTTAAACGGCGAATTGGCTCACTACGGTCCTTCGTCCACGGCATCGGGCTACGTGCGTGTGGATGAGGTTAGCTTAAAGGCTAATCCGGGAGTTAAGAACACCATAGTTATAGAAGCGGCAGGATATAACTGCTATTCCTATGCTACAGTGAAAAAGCCAAGCTTTGTGCAGGCAGAGATTTTGTGCGGTGACAAATGCATAGCAGCTACAGGATTTGACTTCGATGCCTTTGCGGTTTCTTCCAGAATTCAGAAAACCATGCGTTATTCTTTCCAAAGACACTTTACCGAAGTGTGGGATCTTACAAAGGAAGATATGCCGGAAGAAGCAGGCGTTATTGACATGGGGGTTAAATATTTGGAAAGAAAAGCCCCTCTTCCTCACATTGCAACGGAGAAGATGTCGGAGGTATACTCAAAAGATACATTTATCATAGAAAAAAATGACTGGCAGATTCCCGGTCTTCAGGGAGCTATCTACAACATAGGCGATGTAATTAATGGCTTTGAACTTAATGAAATATCTTACAGACCCATTAAGGAGCTTTCCGAATTTAACTATACCATATCGGAAAACGGTACTTCCTTGCCTTGCAAGCTGTCAAAGGGTGAAGTGGGTGTGTTTAAATGCGAAAAAAACACCTGCGGACTTATTGACTTAAAGTACAAGTCAGAAGAAAAGTGCAGGATACTTATTGCCTTTGACGAAAAACTTATAGATAAAAAATTTGACTGCAAAAACTGGGATGTGTTTAACGTAATAGAAATTAATTCCCTTGGAGATACAGAATTTTCAAATTTTGAAATTTACGGATTTAAGTATTTTGCGGTATTTGTACTTGAGGGTGATTTGGAGCTTACCGAGGCAAGTGTTACAAGAATAAGAAACCCCATAGAAAATCCCCCGAAGCTTAACTGCCAAGATGAACAGATTTTAAAAATTTACGATGCGGCATTGGAGTCTGCAAGATGCAACTATCTGGGTCATTTTATGGATTGCCCCACAAGAGAAAGAGCAGGCTGGCTCTGCGACAGCTACTTTTCCGCACAGGCGGCTTACAGCTTCAGCGGAAACACCCTCATAGAAGATGATTTCATTGAGAACTTTGCCCTTGCAAAATGCCCCGAGCTTCCAAAAGGTATGCTGCCCATGTGCTATCCTGCAGACCACCCCAACGGAAACTTTATTCCCCAATGGGCAATGTGGTTTATACTTGAGCTCAATCAGTACAAGGACAGAAACAAAAAGGTTTCCATAGACACATACAAAGGTCTTACATATGATTTGATGAAGTTCTTTGAAGAATATGAAAATGAGCTTGGCTTGCTTGAAGATTTGCCCGGTTGGAATTTTGTAGAGTGGTCCAAGGCAAACGAATGGACTAAAGGAGTTAACTTCCCCACAAATATGCTCTATAGCTTTATCTGCAGAATAGTTGCCAACTGGTTCGGCGACAGCGAGCTTACAGCTAAATCCCAAGCAATAAAAGAAAAGGTCCTTGAGCTTTCTTTTGACGGCAAGTTCTTCAGGGACCAGGCATTAAGAAATGCCGACAACGCTCTTATTGTACGGGATAACATTTCGGAGGCATGCCAGTACTATGCATTTATGTTTGATATTGCAGATACTGGGAGCCACAGTGACTTATATAAAACCATGGTTTCAGACTTTATACCGGAAAGCGGTAAGTGGGAGGCCATCGAAAAGGCAAATGCCCTTATGGGCTTGTATATGCGAATGGAGCTTATGCTGAAATGGGGTCACAAAGAACAGCTTTTAAAAGAAGTTGTATCATATTTCGGTCATATGTCCGATATCACCGGAACCCTGTGGGAGCATAAGTATATGTCTGCCAGCTTAAACCACGGCTTTACTGCATATCTTTGTGTGGTGCTTCTGGATATATTTAACAGCTAAAAGGAGAAAAGCATGAAAATAAATTTTAACACCATAACCGGAAAAATAAAACCCATGCATGCCATAAACAATATGCCCATGATTGGGGCGTTTGCAAGTGACGAGACAGACTGGGGACGGGGCAGTTTTTGTTACAAAAAAATAGGGAATTGCACAATTTTTGCCCCGTCCCCAATTTGTCAATATTTTATTTAACCGAAGCAAACAAATAAAAATTTCCATTCCTCCGTCTGCATATAAACAGATGGGGGTTTTCTTTTGAGCAGAAGTTGACATTTGGGTGTATTGTGGGTAAAATAAAATTATTAGTGTAGCAACATAAAAATGGACTTTGGCTAAATAACAAGAAAGGTCTGATAAAATGCTTCCCGAAAAATTTGTATGTGCATCAGATGAATGTGCCTCATACACCAATATAGTTCCGGCACCAATTTTCAGAAAAAGCTTTTGTGTCAAGTCTACAGACAATGCCACTCTTACAATAGGATGCACAGGATTTTACGAGCTGTATTTAAATGGCGTGCGAATTACCGACGGATATCTCAAACCATACATATCCAACCCCAATGAAGTTATATTCTACAATAACTATGACCTTGGCAAAAAGCTTGTAGTTGGCGAAAATGTCCTTTGCGTAATTCTCGGCAACGGTTACGCCAACCCCATAGGCGGAGAAATATGGCAACACGGAAAAAATCACAAAAAAGCTCCTGCCTTTGCTTTGGAATGCATTTACGATGACACAAGCTTTGATGCGGAAGATATGCTTTGGAACAGATCTCACATATTGTTTGACGATTACCGTTGCGGAACTTATTGCGACATGACCCTTTTTGAAAAAGAATGGTATCTTGGGGGTTTTGACGATTCTAATTGGAATGTCCCCTTTGTATGCGATTATTCCCATTCGCAAAAAAAGATGGCAGAGTGCCAAAGTATCAAGGAAATACGAAGAATAGAACCTTTGGAATACTATAGCGGTGCTCTGCGCGAATATCGTATGCGCGATGCTTTTGCCCAAACTCTGTACAACGGCAATACTCCTTTGGGGAAAACACCCCTTAATGGCGGTTATATATACGATTTTGGAGAAAACTGCGCAGGTGTGCCTTGTTTGAAGATTAAAGGCACTAAAGGACAGAAAATAGAAATGCAGTTTTCCGAACTTCTGTTTGAAGGTTTTGTTGATTATATCAATGTAGACGTGTATCCCGACGGATGCTGTCAAAAGGATGTGTATGTGTGCTCGGGGGATGGTGTTGAAGAATATATACCCCCATTTACATATCACGGATTCAGGTATTGCTACGTTTACGGCATAACCGAGGAGCAGGCAACACAAGATTTGCTGACATATATTGTGCTTCACAACGATGTTAAAAAGAAAACCGGATTTATGTGTTCCGATGAAATTTCAAATCGAATTTTTGACGCTTGCATAAGAAGTGACTTGTCAAATTTGTTCTATATAATAACCGATTGCCCGGCTCGTGAAAAGAACGGATGGACAGGAGATGCGGCAGTTTCTGCCGAGCATTATATGCTCCACTACGATTGCGAAGATGTATTTTCCGACTTAATGTATTGCATGAGATTTTCTCAGGGCAAAAACGGCGCGATGCCTCTTTTTGTTCCTTCAGCCGGCAGTCTGTCGGATTGCATTGTGTGGGATAGCGCTCTTTTTGCGCTTCCATACTACGCCTACAAATATGCCGGAAACACCAAAATCATAATTGACAATGCCCATGTAATGATGGAAAATCTGCGACATCATATTTCAATTCTCGACGAAAGAGGTATTTCTGATTCCGGTCTTGGAGATTGGCTTCCTGTTGACAGTCAGCCCGACGAGTATGCTTCGCCCCTTGGCTTTTGTGCATCCTGTGTGCTTCTTTTGTGCCTTAAGATGTCTATGGTTATGTTTCATGCTGTGGGTATGACGGAAAACAGCAATTTTGCCAAAGAGCACTATGCCAAACTAAGAGAATCCATCCGCATGGAATACAACGATGGTGGTGTTATTACAAAAGGCAAAACCGAAAAATATATTAAGCCCACGTATCGGGTTTGCCAGACTTCTCAGGCACTTGGTCTGTATGCAGACATTTTTGACCGAGAGGAAATTCCAAAGGCGGTTTCAACTCTCCTTGAGCTTGTAGAGCAAAACAAAGGCTCTTTCGATTGCGGATTTTTGGGGCTTAGGGTAATTTTTCATGTTCTTTCAAAATACGGCTATTCTGATATTGCCTACAAGATGATTACCAAGCCCTCTCATCCTTCATATGCCAATATGATTTACCGCGGTGAGACAACTGTGTGGGAGAGATTTCAGACTCCCGGCAAAAGAATCGGTTCTCACAATCATCATTTTATGGGAGATGTGTCTGCCTGGTATGTAAAAACAGTTGCAGGCATAAATGTCAATCCAAATTGTGACAATCCCGACAAAATCCTTGTAAACCCTCATTTTGTCAAAGACCTTAACAATGCTTGTGGGGAATATGCAAGCAAAGATGGTTTTGTCAAAGTTGATTGGGCAAGAAAAGACGGCAAAATATACATTGACATTTATGCAAGGGGAAGCTTTGAAATTATATTGGGAGATAATCTCAAAAAAGACAGCTGTGTTGTTAATTTTTTCAAAGAATAAAAGTGGTACTTAAAAATGATGTGTTGGCAATAGATTTATGTCATCTTGAATTAAGCGAAGTGAAATCGAAGAATTTTAATTTTGATTCATTTTAAAAATAATCCACCTAAAAACGCTCAATGCCGTGTGGCATCGAGCGTTTTTCATTTAAATTGATTTTATATATTTACGGTATTCTTTAATATCCTTTTCCCACATGGCTGTGGTGTTATTTGTATCTTTGGATTTTATGTTGGGATACTCCTTGGCAATTACTCCTGCAAAAAATCTTGTAAACTTTTCCGCGCCCTTGTAGTTAAGGTGTGATTTATCGAAAAAGTCTTCTGCCATATTAATGCCTATCTCCTCATATCTGCGGTTAAAGTCTATAAAGGGAATACCCTCTTTTTCTGCCATCTGTTTTATGGTGTTAAATTTCATTTGGTCTTCTTTAACAACATTTGATGGGGTCTTTACCAACAATAGGGGTATATTGTTTTCTTTTGCAAGGTTTACTATCTTGTAAAAATATTCCTTTTGCTTGGGTTGTATGTCTGTTTTGTCATTTGTGTCTCCGTCGGGGTATTTAGCTTCTGCAAATGTCCCTTCCAAAAGAACGTAGCCTTTCAGGTAGTCTCTTGCTTCGTCTCTGTCAAAGGTAAAGTCTGTTTCTGTAAGCTCGTTCCAACGAGAGTGATATTTTACAAAATTGCATATAAGCTCAAATCTGGTTCCATAGTCAGGAGCGGAAACCTCTGCCAGCTCCAGCTTGTTCTTGGTAAGGGGCAGGTCGTCCATGTAGGAGTGTGTAACTCCTTCGTCGGCATATTCTTCCTCGTAGGTAAATGCCAATATATCCATAACCAAAAGCTTTGGCTTTTGGGTTTTGAGGGCTTCCTTCATATATGTGTATGATGCCCACACCGGTTGATTCTGGGTTGCCAAAATGTAGGATTTTGTTCCGTTTTCTTCGTACATCACCAAGGGATTGAAGGAGCAATATGTGTTGGACGAGCCGAAAAACATTACATCGTATTCATTTTCCGGGCTGTTGTAGAAACCGGAAATTTTTTCGGTGTAGTTCCAGGCACCGCCTACGGTTTTTCGGCATAGTATTTCCGACACGCGGGAGAACATAACCATAAACAGTAAAACAAATATTAAAGCCGAGGCGATTGATTTGATTTTATTTTTCATAGGCTCACCTCACTAAAACTGGAAATATATAAATTGGCTCTCGCTGTAGCCGGGGCCGTATATTCCGAATATCAATATGGTAAACAGGATTACAAGTCCCAGTACAATTCGTATGATTCCGTTTGTACGGATTATCATAGCCGATGGGGATATTCCCTTGTGACGAGCTAAGTTTATGCCGAAAAGCACAATAACCGAAACAAAAAGTGCAAGGATATTGAACCAGTCCAGACCCATATTGAATATACCGCCGTCGGTAAATGTCCACAGGCTGAAGTCCGTAAATATCTTTTTAACCATTATCAGGGCATCGGTCATATTGTTTGCACGGAAGAATATCCATCCGAAGCATACAAGCATAAATGTAAACATAACCTGAAATGCCTTGTGGAGAGTATCATTTTTATTAATTGACAAAGCCGAGCACAGCTTATTGCGCGCAGGCTCCGTAATGGCGCCTATAATCTGATATCCACCGTGGAGTATACCCCAGATTACAAAGTTCCAGCTCGCTCCGTGCCACAAACCGCTTGCAAAAAATACTATCATTATGTTTATATATTTGCGAAGTGTGCCCTTGCGGTTACCGCCCAGAGGAATATAGAGGTAATCTCTGAACCATCCGGAAAGGGATATGTGCCATTTGCGCCAGAACTGAGCAATGGAACGGGCAAAGTATGGCTGTTTGAAGTTTTCCATAAGCTCTATACCCATAATGCGTGCTGCACCGCGGGCAATATCAGTATATGAGGAAAAGTCGCAGTATATCTGCAGGGCAAACAAAACCGTAGCAACTGCAATTTCCGTCCCGCCAAAAGCAGAGTGATTGTTGTAGACGGCATTTACCGCAATGGCGGCTCTGTCGGCAATAACCAGCTTCTGAAAGAATCCCCACAGCATAAGGAAGATTCCGCTTTTAACTTTCTGCCAGTTAAAGCTGTGGTTCTCTTTAAGCTGATGGATAAGATTTTTGGAGCGCTCTATGGGTCCTGCCACAAGCTGAGGGAAGAAGGATACAAAGAGCATATATCTGAAGAGATTTTTTTCGCAGGGTATGTCCTTGCGGTATACATCCATAGTGTAGCTTAGCGCTTGGAAGGTATAGAAGGATATTCCCACAGGAAGCACCACATCAAAGGATGGATTGACCGCCTGAATATTAACTGCGGCAAGAATTCTGTTTAAATTCTCCACGGCAAAATCAAAGTATTTAAAGAAAAAGAGTATTGCCAGGTTGGATACAAAGCTTACGCCTACGGTAATGTTTTTAAGCAACTTGGATTTTGAGGGATTTTCTACCCGGTTGAATTTGTCTATGAAGTATCCGCTCAGCCATGTTATAAAGGTTGAAGTAAACATAAGCAGGGCATACTTGGGATTCCAGCACATATAAAAATAATAGCTTGCACCAAGAAGCCACACCCATTTTACTTTTTTGGGTATGGCAAAATACACAAGACATACTACTGGGAAAAATATTAAAAAGTGAAGGGAATTAAATAACATTGCAATCTCTCCGCTAATTAAAAAATTATATTACACATTATACAACAAAGATAACTGTGTGTCAATTTTAAAGCCACCGGATTCGTAGGAAACCGGTGGCTTTTGTGGTGGGTGTCAGTTTATAAGCTCCACGCCATATTCTTTTGCAAGCTTATCTCTTTTATCAGAGAATTTATCGTTAATTTCGCGAGCTTTTTCCGAAGATGCACTTAGCTGTGCGGAGAAGTTTTCAATTTCATCAACATCGTTGGTTGTGTAAACACCATAATAGGCTTCGTACATTTTGAGCTTTTCTTCCAGATATTCAACCAAAATGTCGTTGAGGTCTTCGATGCTTTCTTCTTCGAAAGAAAGCTTCTTTGCTTTTTCAATCAGATCCTTGTAACCGGGAATTACTTCTGTTTCAAGCTGATTAACGATTGTAGAATCATCCGCGTTAGGGTCGAGCTTTCTTATTACATCGTCTTCGTCCTGAAGAATGTCATAAGATGTTTCATTAATATAAACAGTAAATTCATCTGCCGCACCGCTGCAGCCTACCATAAAGGAAGCGAGCATTACAACAATTGTTACAATAGAAATGAGTTTGAAATTTTTCATTTTCAGGCTCCTTTTTCAGCTATTAAAGAATAGACTTAATGTATTCAGCCATTTTGTCGCATTTGCAGTTAGCAAAGAAAAGTTCGGAGAACTTAGGACCTGCAATGGCGCCCTTTAAGAGTTCCTGATCAAGGTTGGGGAGAATGTCGAGGATATCTCTGTGTGTTACTTCCTTAACACCGTCGAGAATCTTCTTGTTTCTCTGCTCGGGAACAACTCTTTCCTTGGGATATCCGCCGCCGCCGGGCTGACCGAAGAGCTTTTCAAAGGTGTACTGGAGATTTAATTCAGATCCCCATCCGAAGCCCTGTGCATAAGGCATGGAGATTGCATTACCGTCGTTTACCTGAGAGAAGAGATATGCATCCAAGGGGCTTGTAACATGTCCGCAAAGTACCTTGGGGAAGGAGTTTAATGCGAGCATAGCACCTTCGCCTGTACCGCAGCCTGTAACTACAAAGTCAACAGCACCGGAGTTTAAGAGAATTGCAGCAAGTATACCGCACTGTACATATGTAAGCTGCGCATCGTCCTCCTGGGAGTACATACCGAAGTTAAGCACTTCGTGACCCATAGGCTCTACAACCTTTTTTAAGGTTTCTTCGATGATGGCATTCTTAGCTGCCTGGCTGTTTTCGTTGATTAAAGCAATTTTCATTGTTATCATCCTTTCGGTAATTTTTACTATACTGATATAATACCATATATATTGCCAAAATAGCAAGTATAAAAAGATTAAACAAAATATTATTCTTATTTAGTGCTACATTTATAAAAATTTTTTCTTGAACAAAATGTATGTAATGTGCTATACTTACCATATTAAGAAACAGGGAGGAATAATTATGAGTATCAGAATAGGTATTTTTGGTTACGGAAATCTTGCAAAAGGCGTGGAGCTTGCTATACGCAAATGCCCCGATATGGAGCTTGCGGCGGTATTTACACGCAGAGATCCTGCAGGAGTTAAGATTAAAACAGAAGGAGTTCCCGTATATCACGCAGATGATGCAGTAAAATACAAGGATGATATAGATGTAATGGTTCTCTGCGGCGGAAGTGCCACAGACCTGCCAACTCAGACTCCCGAAATGGCAAAGTATTTTAACGTAATAGACAGTTTTGACACCCACGCACGCATCCCTGAGCATTTTGAAAATGTGGATAAAGTTGCCAAAGAAAGCGGCAAGGTGGGTATAATTTCAGTAGGTTGGGATCCCGGTATGTTCTCTTTAAACAGAATGTACGCCGGTGCAGTTCTTCCCGACGGAGAGGACTATACCTTCTGGGGCAAGGGCGTAAGCCAGGGTCACTCCGATGCCATTCGCAGAATAGAGGGCGTACTTGATGCAAGGCAGTATACCATTCCCAAGGAAGAAGCCCTCGATGCAGTTCGTTCAGGAAAAGCACCCGAGCTTACCACAAGAGATAAGCATTTAAGAGAATGTTTTGTAGTAGCAGAGGAGGGGGCAGACCTTGATAGAATAAAGAGCGAAATCGTAACCATGCCCAACTACTTTGCAGATTACGATACAATAGTAAACTTTATTTCCATGGAAGAGCTTAAAGCAAATCACAGCGGCATTGCCCACGGCGGTTTTGTAATCCGCAGCGGAAAAACAGGCATAAACGGAGAAAACAAGCATATTATTGAATACAGTTTAAAACTTGATTCCAACCCCGAATTTACCGCTTCGGTGCTTACTGCATATGCAAGAGCTGCCTATCGTTTGAATAAGGAAGGTGCAAAGGGCTGCAAAACAGTATTTGATGTTGCTCCTGCATATCTTTCCGATAAATCAGGGGAAGAATTAAGAGCTCATTTACTTTAATATTAATTGAAAAACCCTCTCGATTTTTCGAGAGGGTTTTTGTGTAAAAATTTGATTGTTTATATTACTCCTGCGTATCCCAGACCTATTCCCACAGATGCGGAAATGACTATAATCAATATGGGATGTACCTTTTTAAAGGAAAGGAAGGTCATTGCTCCGTAAATAATTGCAGCTGCCCCAAAGGGTATCCACTTTATGGCATCGATGCCATCTTCGGGTATAAACACGGTTATTGCCATGGAGATAAGTGCCGCGGCAATAAGACCTATAACGGTACTTTTAAGACCTGTCATACAGCCGGATACTATTCGGCTGTTCTTAAATTTTTCGTAGAATTTTGCAACTGTGAGTATTATTACAAACGAAGGCACAACCACACCCAGAGTTGACAGGAACGCGCCTAAAAGGTCTCCCTGAGTTATGCCTACATAGGTTGCCATATTTATGGCAAAGGGACCGGGGGTACTTTCGCTTACAGCAACAAAGTTAATAAGCTCCTCTGCCGATGCCCATTTTTCGGAGAGAACGGCTTCCTGAATAAGGGGAAGCATAGCGTAACCTCCGCCGAAGGTAAAGGCACCGATTTTAAGGAAGGTGAGAAACAGTTTTGCGTATATCATCGTTTTACCCTCCTTCTTTTAATTTCGGAGGACACAAGTCCCACTATGGCACCAAGACCTATAACGATGAGGGCATTAAGCTTAACAAATGCCACCAGAGCCAGAGCCACTATGGAGATAATAAGTGCCAATACGCCCTTGGGGGCTTTTTTAAACATTGTCCACAGGGACTTGGTTACAAGAGATAGTACCCCGGCTCTTATGCCGAAGAACGCCCACTTAACCACCTTGTATGTGGCAAACTCCTCCAGGAGATATGCTATAATTGATATGATTATAAATGATGGAAGCACAACGCCCAATGTGGCAAAAAATGATCCCAACACCCCTGCTGTTTTATAACCTATGAAGGTTGCAGAGTTAATTGCAATAGGCCCGGGGGTGGATTCTGCAATGGCTACTATGTCCAGTATATCTTCATCGGATACCCACTTTTTGTTGTCTACAACTTCTTTCTGTATGAGAGGTATCATTGCGTAACCGCCGCCAAAGGTAAAGCCGCCTATTTTAAAAAAAGTAATAAATAATTCCCATAATTTTTTCATAGCTTCAGTCCTTTATGTAATCTTTGATTTTTTGTATGTATTCTATGCCTGTTTTGTAGCCTTTGTCATATATTGCACGGATTTTTTCTGCTTTGTTTTCCGTACGCTTCCAGTTTTTTGTGTCTTCCGGTGCTATTACAAGGGCTTTGCCTTGCTTCTCCAGTTCAAAAAGTTCTTCTCTTTGCGAGTTATACATATTACTGCGGTTTTTAAGTGCCTCGGCAAAGTCAGGGTATTTCCTGAAAGCAAGGGATGACATCCCTTCCGCACCGCCCGACGGTTTTATGTATGAGCGTTCACGGGATAGTATTACAATCAGCTTGTCGCATCCGATTTCAATAGCTCTGCCAAAGGGTACAGCATCAGTTATTCCGCCGTCAAGATATTTTTTGCCGTCTATATTTGCTATGGGAAACATAATCGGCAAAGAGCAGCTTGCCACTATTATATCCCATCCGGAGCGAGAGTTTTTTATTGGCAGATATTCGCATTTGCCTGTTTCTACATTGGTTACTGCCGCTTCAACGATACCGGGAAATCTGCCGTATGCTTCATAGTCGAAGGGAACAAGCTCATTGGGTACTCTGTTAAACACATAATCAATATTGTAAAGGCTCCTGTTTTTGGGATTCAGAAGGTGCCTCAGTCCGCTGTAGCATTTTAAGGGAAGGTGTTTTGTGCCTATTTCTATATTTCTGCCTATCTGATTTGAAGCGTAGCTTACGCCGTTGGCTATGCCGGCAGATGCTCCGCCGATGTAATCCACAGCAATGCCGTTTTCCATCATGACGTCCATTACCCCTACGGCAAAGTATGTGCGGCTTGCTCCGCCTTCTACTATAAGACCTGTCATCAAACTACCTTCTTTCAGAATTCATTTGCAAGGAGAGCAAACTCTTTGTCTGTAAGAGTTTCTCCTCTTCGCTTGGGGTCTATACCTGTTTTTTCCAGTATAAGTGCTATTTCTTCCTTGGATTTGCCTAAGTTTGCAGAACCAAGGGCATTTAAGAGGGTTTTTCTGCGTAGAGCAAAAGCTGCTTTTATTACTTTGAAATATGTTTCTTCGCTGTTAACCTCAACCGGGGGCTTGTCCCGCATGGTAAGCTTTATTACCGCGGAGCTTACCTTGGGAGGCGGCATAAATGCCGACGGAGGAACAATGGTTATGATTTCCGTTGTGGCATAAAATCCAACGGTAAGAGTAAGCACACCGTAGTCTTTGGTTCCGGCTTTGGCATTTATCCTTTCGGCAACTTCCTTCTGTATCATTACCGTGATGTCTTCTATGGGCAATTCGGGATTAAGAAGCTCCATAATTACAGGACTTGTAATGTAATACGGAAGGTTTGCGCATACCTTAACTTTGCCGTCACCAAATTCCCGTTTTACAAGTCCGGGTATATCGGTCTTCATGATGTCGGCATGGACTATTTCAAGATTTGTACATTCTTCCAGATTCTTTTTGAGTATCGGTATGGCAGAAGAGTCAATTTCTACACATACAACCTTTTTTGCATGGGCACACAGCCTTTGGGTAAGGGTGCCGAATCCCGGTCCTACCTCAAGTACATTGGCTTCTTCAATGCCGGAGCTTTCCACAATATCCGTAAGTACATTTTCGTCAATAAGGAAGTTCTGTCCCAAAGACTTGGAAAAAGTAAAGCCGTTTTCTCTTAAAATATCTTTAACTACGGCAGGGTTTGCTAAGTTTCTCATAAAAATCACTCCAATGAAACAATTATATTATTTTAATTGAAGAATATCAAGTGTTTTGTTCGTTTGGAGTGTTTATTGCGTCAAAAGCACCTATAATATTAAAATACTTGATTATATATTCCATTTAGACCGAGATAAATAAAAAGTTGAGATTTCAATGTATCGTTAAAAAAAGATGTCAAAATTGACAATAGGTAAAAGAGAAAAAGCTCCGTTTTGATAGACGGTGCTTTTTTGTTGAGATAACAGGCAAAAGTCGATTTATAAAAAAGCCAAGTTTTTTATAAACACTGTGGTTTGTTTTATAACCGGTGTCCAAAGTTTTATAATAACTGTAGCCGGTGCCGAAACAACAATGAATCAAGCGTATTTTTATTAAAATCTTCCAAATTATTTCAACAATATTGAAAATACTATGAAATTGAGATATAATAGTTATGAAATAATTGGAACGGGTGATTTGTACTATGAATAAGATACATTTACACAATATACTGACTCAATACATAGAAAGGTATGACGAACTTAATGATATTAGCGGACACGACGAAGGATATAAATGGCGAGCAGAGTCTTGCTTTAAGGCAAATTGGGATATTGATGCCTCAGATTTTCAAGCAATGTTCAAAAGTGCATTTAAGGAAATGAGCAATTTGATTGATAATTCTACGGTGCAGCCGATAGGTGGCATCCTAATGCTTCTCAATCACAATGAAGAAATAGAGTTTGTTCGGGAAAGTTTCAGGGATTTATATTCTGAAGACAATGGCGATATTGATGCCAGACAAAATAGAATTGAAAATTTCATTGACAAAATCAATTCACACATAGAACTTTATGCAAAAGGTTCTTGGAAATATCCTCAACAGCGGAATAATGTCATTTACTACTTGAACTTGTGGAGACCCGAAGAAAATTACATATTCAAAGCCACCGAAGCCACTGAATGGGCGAACTGTATTGAATTCGGGGATGATTTCGGAAGCGGAAACACTTTTAGTCTCAAAAAATATTATAAAATGTGTGACGAACTCTTGGAAGAATTGAAACATAATGAAACCATTATGCAGTTATACAATGAGCGTATGAAGACCGTTGACAATTTCAATGATAGCGGTCATATTCTGGTTTACGACATCATTTATTGTGCAAAGGCTTATAATTTGTATAAGAATGTCCCAACATTGAAAAAATTATCAACAAAGCAGAGAATGAAGCTTGCGGAGACGGCAGAGAAAAGAGAATTCTTGTTAGAAAAGTTTACGGAACTTTCCCTTGAACTTGAAAAAATATCTTCGGAAATAGCCTTGCCCGATGTATCGGGTGAAAAAGTCTCCCACGCAAAATGGGGCTCTGGTACTATAATCGCTTGTAGTGGTAACATTGTCGAGGTGGAATTTGCAGATGGAGTTAAGAAATTACAATATCCCGATAGCATAAATAAATTTTTAATTATGTCCGATAATAAATATTCCGCTTTGTTTAGTGAGTATATGCAAAATAAGGAAGAAAAACAAGCATTAGAAAGAGAACTAAATTGTATAAAAAGAGAATTAGAAGCCTATGCAAAATAAGAATTACGGCAACCGATGCACGGTTGCCGTAATTCTTTTATAGTATATATCCAATGTCATTTAATTTCACAGCCAAAATTGTCAATTTTTCAATAGCACTCAACATCGTGTCTATTTCCGTAATGTAGCCTTCAAATGGTTTTTTCAAGTCCATTGGCATTGTTTTGACACGCAAACTCAAAGAAGCACCTGTGTCTGCCCAGTGCATATCTTCATCAATAAATTTTGCTAATTCTGTTTTCAATCGAAGACTGTCATGGAGCTTTCCGCTAAATTGCAAATCACAAACGCCTTGGTTTGCTTTATAGTAAAGTGCAGCACCTTTTAGCGGAATTTTGAATTGAGGCCAAGTTGACCTCGGGCCTTTCGGTCCATCAACTGCATACATTTCAATATGTTTGTCGGATGCACAACAATAATTATAAAGACTTTTCCAGAATTCTGTTATCGCGGGAACTTCTTGTACAGTATAGCCCTGCGCTTGTTTCTCAATTGCTGCCCTTATGATTTCGGCATCATAAACTTTATCAGTAGCCACAAAGAATTGGAGAATTTCTTCGTAAGGGATTCGATTTATATATTTTTGTGCTTCGTCATTACTGTCTATGTAAGACTGAGGTGCTATAAGGAATACAGCAAAATCGTCGTATTCGCCTCTTCTAATTCCTCTGTCACCCCGTTGAGTGTATCGGGCGCATTGTTCTGGCATTGCCTTTGCGTCAATCTTGTTTTCTATCAACAAGCCAATCCGCTTATTTTCAATCATGACAATAACCGTAATATCTGATTCGCCAAGTTCGTTATCAGTAAAGGAATGTTCAACGCTGATTATATTTGCCGATTGATAACCTATTTTTTTGAGAAAAAGAGAAGAAAATTTAGGGAGCTCCGTGAATGCACGCATAACAATAAAATCGACGTCTCTTTCTTCTATCTTGTCAAATATAAAATACATAATTTATCTTCCTGTTTCGTTGCATTTTCTTTTATTATATCATAAAGATTAGGATTTTGGCAACATAATTACTGATTTTATATTGAATGTCAATATAATAGAAAGATAATCGCTACAAATTCAACAATTAAGGCTCATCCGAAAAAAATAAAATTTTTTTATCGAATTTCATTTCTGGTTGTTGACTCAAAACCCATTTTATGGTATAATATTATATGTAAAGTTAAACAAGCACCTTATTGTTAGGTGGTTGGTGGTTTGATGGTGGTATAACAATAGAATAGATATAGATCTAGTTTTTAGGTGCTTTTGCAGAATGCAAAAGCACCTTTTTATGTTCTATGACACCTATGGTAAAATTGATAACTTTATAAGTTCAAAAAAGGTGTTTTGGATGAGCAAACACAATAAAAAAAGTGGTGACTAAAAAATATAGTGTTTTTTATGACACTTATAACTGACACCTAAAGGGGGGTGAAAAAGTGAAAAAGCTTACTGAGGGTACATACTTTCAATACGGGGTTAATAGGTTAGACTTAATAACTGTTGATTCAGCCAAAAATAGACTTTTTCCAGATGAGATAAAGTATGAGGCTGTTGTGGAGGCTGTTGAGATTGAGGGGTGCAAGGATGTTCTGGATAATTTTATTGCAACTCTCGAAGAAGGGGATGTTCTGGGTATATCAAGTATCTGGGCTCTCGCAACAGACTTTGATAGACAGAGCATTTTTGCCAGGCTAACTCTGCTTGAAGATAAGAGGGTTATTTTAAGAGTAGCAGAAGAACCTGAATTCAGTTATGAAAAGTATAGGATAATGGCTCAACAAGAAGCAGAACTTGACAGACAACTTAAAGAATTCAAGTTTTCTTGTGGTATGCTATAATTAAATTCTATTTTGTGGGTGTTTGGGTGGGATACGGAATTTATGAGTAAAGGGGGTGCAAAGCGATGCCAAGAAAAAAATCAAATTCCCCATCTCCGGATGCTGGAAATGGTATTAAGGAAATTGCTACTGTCGCTAAAATTGAGGCTATTTTAGCCGAAGCTGTAGCGGCAGAAGCAGAAAAAGCAAAGAACTTTGCTGACGATGGAGATATCGTTGCAAGAACTGATTTACTTGTTACAATAACAAATTCAAAAAAATATGAAGCATTTCAAAAGAATATTGAGTCTGCTATGATTTTGATAACAGATTATGAATTTGTGGGTAATGGTAAAGTTTTGTTAAGGGTAGAAATGAGGTAGGCTGGTGGCTGTGGTTTGTGATAAAAAGTAAAAGACTAAAACCGTGTTGTGGTTTTAGTCTTTTTTCTTTCCGTATTTCAAGGATTTAAGATAGAGGATATCTTCTTCCGCAATCTCATAATGCCGATATGTGGTAATTAAATCAACGACAATCCCCTCTGCATCGGGAAGTTTGGCAAGAGTTGATGCAAGTACCCATTGAGACATTTTAGTATAACCTTTGATGTTATGGGATTTGGCGAGCTCATTGAGACGGACACGGGGAGCGTCAAGCAAGATTTCCCTTATGTTAAAACTTGGTATATCTTCCGAATCATATTTAAAATATTTGTTTGCCGTATGCTGGCGGGCAATTTCCGTTTTTTCTTTAAGGAGTTGCATAAATCGACCTGAAGGTTTGGGTGGGTTGAGAGTGACCGCTTTGAGCTCTGATTTTGTTGGTGCCACCTTTAACGGGAGCAATTCTTCAAGGATTTTTTCGGCATCGGTGGTGCTGGTTGGATAATGCCCGTATTCAACGCGCCAGTTACGGCGGTAAGTGAAAAATCCTATATATGCAGGTAAGTATTTTGTAGCTATGTTGGTCATTTTTCTTTCAAGTGTCAGTTTGATATCGGAATGCAATTCATTAACGCGGGCAAGATTGAGTTTATGGGATTTTTTGATTTTTTTGAATTCGCTGTAACTCAAATCTTCCCTGTGTTCTATGCGGTCAATCTCGCCATTTTTATATAATCTCTCTATCGTTCTGGTGTTGTATTGAGAGATTTCTTCGGGAGATTTACCGCAATCGGGTTTAAGCATAGCCTTATCAATTATTGTATTATACCCCGAAGGCTTTATGTAGTGCGGTATATCAACTGCATCGCAGTAGGCACTGTAAATTGTGTTTCCATCAGTACATACAAAGGCTGGTATATAGCAGGCTTCCTCAAAAAGGTCAGTTACATGCTCTACGGTGGCTCTGCCCAGACTAACAAATCGGCAGACACAATATCCTCTATCGTCTATCAAGGTCAGTATGGTTGAAAACTCAGCACCAAGTGTACCATATTTACTGGGGCATCTGCCGACTCTCGGTTTTCTTTCTTCTCCTTTAATGTAACTAACAAGTCCTTTTTTGCTTCCCTTTTGGCTTTCATACAAGACGGTTTCATCTGCTTGTATGACACCAGAAAGTTTTGGAAGTGGCATGGCTGCCATAGCATAGATTAGTTTTAGTCTCATATAAAAAAGTGTTTCTATACTGATACCTTCACACCCGAAGTCACTTTCAAGTCGAGATTTCATTTTTTCTACGGAATAATCGCTAAGGGTCATTCTCAAAACTTCTACCCACACGTCCCATGGATATCGGCTTCGTTCAAGCAAAGTTCCCGAAAATCGTGTATATGTATTTCTGCAATCTTTGCAGAAATACACTTGTATTCCAGCTTTGCTTTTTCCGTTGCAACTTATGGAAATTGAGCCGCACTCGGGACAGCAATTATTGACACCGGCTTTAATAAGGTGTTGCTCTGCTACGCCATAGACCGCGTTTTCCCAGACTGTCTTTTCAGGCAGTCTGTTTTTTGTTGCATAAGCCTTTGTTAGCTCCTTGAATTGAGCAGGAGTTAATTCTTTGACAACTTCAAGCAGTTTTTCAAAACTTTTTTCATCCATTTTTATACTCTTTCTATTTTCTCAATCAACTTTTTGTATTTTTGATGATTAAACCTTACATCTATATTGTAATCTCAATCAAAAAATCTGTCAATGTTTTTGTAGAATATATAAATACTTGACAAAATAATTGACAAAATGATTAAAAAATAATAATATAAGGGTATATAGCCTATTATAAGGAAATGATTGCAAATGATATGTATAAAATGCGGTAAAAAAATAGAGTACGAAACAACCGAATGTAAATATTGCAAAGAACCGGTCGTTATGGAGGGCTGTTCTCCTATGGGAGATATTGCAAGTATTGCCGCGCCTGTGCGTAGCCTTGCGATGGAGCCTGCTGTGCCCTTTGAAGCACGCATGCATACCGGTGGATATGTGCCACATGGCGTAAGTGTAAAGAAGTTCATCCCGCTTATTGTAGGAGGAGCCTGTACGCTGGCATTACTTGTCGGATTGCTCATCTGGGTTATTATGCCCGGGGAAGAGCAGGTTACTCCTATTGAGGAACCCAAGACAGTTGATGAAATATATGACAGTCTTTATGATGAGGTTAAAAAATCTGTTGAAGAAGGTCTGGAATCTTCCGAGGATAATGATTCTCCCGTTGAGGGTAATCCCCCTGACGAACTTCCGTCTACAGATAATCCTTCTGAATCAAAGCCTCAAGATGGAATTAACACCGAAGATATCAATTCCATTCAAAACCCGAAAATCCGGGAGGATAAGCCGGATGAGGAAGTAGAACCTTTTATCCCTTATTTGGAGGAGTGACAACAAATGATATGTAAAAAATGCGGAAAAGTTATAAATGATGATGTGGCATTTTGCGGTTTTTGCGGTTCGCCGGTAAATAGTGGTGAGCTTTCAATGGGAGATATGTATATGCCGGAGAACAGTTTTGACGAAGAAACAATGCCTATGATGCCTCCCATATCTGAAATGCCCAGTACAGAGTTTTGTCTTAAATGCGGCAGAGTTCTGAGAAGCGGGCAGATTTGTCCCTGCTCGGGACCTGAGGAATCTCACGGACACGAATATACCAAAACAGAAAAAACCCGTATAGATGCAGAACCGCCAAGGTATACGCCGGCTCCTTTAAGTCCTACATACCACGCGAGCAAACCTGCGTATGAAAAGCCGGTTTCCGCACCTGTTGATGTTGCACCGCCGCCGCGCAAAAGCGCTCCGGCATCAACTGACGGAAAATCGTTTTTTAAATCTGTAAATAAATTATAATTAACGGAGGATAAAGTTATGTCAAACTACAGAATTACTTATAATGTGGATATGGTATTTTGCATTGATGCCACAGGTTCAATGGGCGGAGCCATTGATATGGTTAAAAACAATGCCCTTCATTTTTACAACGATATAGTTAATGCAATGGCAGCAAAGCAAAAGACCATTGACGAGCTCAGAGTAAAGGTTGTTGCATTCCGCGATTATGTTGCCGATGGCGAAGAGGCTATGCTTGCTACAGACTTCTTCTCTCTTCCTGCGCAGGCTGCTGATTTTGAAAGATGTGTACGCAGTATAGAAGCTTTCGGCGGTGGAGATGACCCCGAAGACGGTCTGGAAGCTCTCGCTTATGCTATTAAGTCCGACTGGAATACCGGCGGAACCAAGAGAAGACAGGTTATTGTTGTGTGGACCGATGCCAATACACATCCTATCGGATACGGCATTAACCAGCCAAATTATCCCCAGGGTATGGCAAGAGATTTCAGCGAGCTTACAGCTTGGTGGGGCGATGCACAGAATCCCGGAGTTATAGAACAGAAGGCAAAGAGACTTGTCCTTTTTGCTCCCGAAGAGCCATTCTGGACAACCATTACAGATACATGGGATAACGTAATTCACTTTACTTCCAAAGCAGGAAAGGGTCTTGAAGAATACGGATATTCCCAGATTCTTGACTGTATCACAAATACTATATAATTCGGACAGATGGTGTTTATATGAGAAAAAAGAAGTATAAGGTAAATAGCCTCATATCCTATACCGATTTGTTTTTTGTTGTCGGCGGTGAGATGAAGCCACAGAATGGAGAAGACAGCTATGTGTTTTCCATCAACGATACCCATGCACTGTTAAGTGTGTTTGACGGTTGCGGAGGCATAGGCTCACGAAAATACGAAATGTACGGCGGTAAAACAGGTGCTTATCTTGCATCGCATTTTTGCTCTTCGTTACTTCTTAAGTGGTTTAAAGAGTTTTGTGATAGCGGCAGAAGTCTTACTTCTTCCGCTTTACCGATGGTTTGTGAGGAGCTTAAGGGCGAGTTTACAAATTGTCTTTCCAGACTTAAAGGAGACGCAGGTGCTATAGGAATAAGAGGAAGCCTTACCAGGGATTTCCCTACAACAACTTCTACAGTTGTTATAAATAAGGAAGGCGGACACCTAATGGCAAATTATATCTGGGCAGGAGATTCCAGAGGTTATGTTCTTATGGATGATGGTATTGTTCAGGTAACAAGAGACGATATTTATGGTGAGGACGATGCTTATTCCAATCTTTCGGATGACGGCAGACTGGAAAATATGATTTGTGCAGACGGTAAGTTTGTGCTTAACTACAGAAGCGTTGTTTGCCGGCCTCAGACTATAGTTGTTACTGCAACTGACGGATGTTTCGGGTATTTCTATACTCCCATGGAGTTTGAGTATATGCTTCTAAGTACTCTTGTAGAGTCAAAGAACGCCAAAGAATGGCAGGAAAAGCTTGATGCATATATGCTTAAATTTACAGGGGATGACTATACCCTCGGCATAGCTGTTGCAGGTTTTAAAACCTTTGCTGACTTAAAGAAATGTTACCTTCCCCGATGTAAGGAACTTTATAAAGACTATATATGCGGTATAGAAACAGCAGAACCCGAAAAACGCAAAATGCTGTGGGACAGATACAAAATAGGATATTACAGGAGTGTATAGTTGATGACAGTTAACGGTTACGAGATAATCGGAGAGCTTACTAATGATAATAGCGGATATGCTAAGTGGGGATTCGCTAAAAAGGGTATGTACGAGGAGTATTTTATAAAGCAGTTTCTCTCCCCGGTATATCCTTCCAACAATATAGGACTTTCGCCTTTGCAAATAGAGCAAAAGACAAAAATCTGTAAGGATTTTGAGTTTAAAAAACGCTCATTTTACAATAGGCTCAATCATTGCATTACGGGAAACATAGTTACTATATGTGATTTTTTCAGACATGAAAACAAATACTATATGGTTACCGAAAAGGTCGGAGCTGTAAGGCTTGACCCTGCTCACATAGCCCGTATGAATTTTGATCAGAAAATTCTTATAATAAAAGTTCTTTTGTACAATGTGACAGCCCTTCACAACGAAGGCATTGTTCATGGTGACCTCAAGCCCAACAACATATTGTTCCAAAGAACTGCGGCAAATATGTACACGGCCAAGCTGATTGACTTTGACAGCAGCTTCCTCGAAGAGGATCCTCCCACAGATGAAAGTGACCTTCAGGGAGACATGGTGTATTTTGCTCCGGAATCATTTTTATTTGTTGCTGAGGAAGAGGCAAAGATTACGTGCAAAATAGATGTTTTTGCTCTGGGTATACTTCTTCATCAGTATCTTACGGGCGACGTTCCGTATTTTGATCGTTCCAAGTACAATTATGCATTTGAAGCTGCGCTTGATGGGGCAAACATTACTGCAAATTTATCCATTCCCGAAGAACTCAGAGAGATAATTCTTTCTATGTTGGCAAAAGATCCGGATGAGAGGCCTTCCTGTGCTAAGGTGTTCAATGAGGTTATGGCATTGTACGGACCCAAGGTCACTGTGCAATCCGCACCCAAATCCGCACCACGGCCTGCAGCTCAACCCCATATACAGCCTGATGCACCGGCACCTGCAGCACAGCCGATTTATCCCTCGCCAAGCACCGATAATAACGGATTTTTCCGACAGGTTACCAAGCTTTGATGCTTCCGTTTAGTTTAGGCAATACCTTCAAAAGGAGAGTGATGCTCCATGATGTGGAGATGCTTTAAGTGTGAAACATTCAACAACGGTCAAAGTTGTTTTATATGCGGTACCGACAAAAACACTCCGCCTCCGCGGGTCCCTGTTTCCGGATATGGTACCACCGGCACCTACAGACCTGCAACTCCCTCCACTACAGGCAGAAGTACTTATATAGCTTCTGCAGGAGACAGCGGTGAATCCAAGGCGTGGATTCCCATTCTGGTGGTACTTGGTGTCATTATATTTATTCTTATTGCGATAATTTTGTCGTCAATGTAATAAATTTACGTATTTAAGCTAATTGAAAGCAATATCCTGCCGGAATACGGCAGGGTTTGTTTTTTGGGACACTTAATGTGCAATTTGACATTTTGATGAAATAGTAATATTATATTTAGTAAATAAAGTAGTAAGGAGTTAATACTATGGTTTCTGCTGAAAAAAAGAAAAAAACAATATACGGAGTCATTATCGGATTAATCATTGCCTTTGTACTTGGCGTGGGCATATATGAAGTTGTTGTAAATTATCTGAATGAGAAGGCAATTGAGGAATCTCTTGACACATCTTTATATGCTCAGATGGCCGCTATGGAAAACTCTTTTCAATACAGCGACAGCGTAGTAGAAGTTAATTCAAAGATTTTTGCATCGGATTCATCTAAAATAACAGTAAGAGATGTAGGGTCAAATGACGAAACCACGCTTGTTACAGGGAATTTTATGCCCGGTATAGTTACGGATTCTGCAACCATTTACTTCTATGATCTTGATACAAAGGCCATTAAGGCATATGACGTAAAGACGAAAACAACCAAAGAAATAGTTAAAGTCCTGGATAATGTTGTACCCGATGAAAAGACAACCTATACCGAATATACCTTTGAAAGATTTGACGGTGCATATGATAAATATCTTTACTACCAGATTGGTGAAGGAGAAGAGTATGTGCCAAACTATATGGTTGATGTAACCACAGGTAAGGTAACCAAGCTTTCGCTTACAGATTACGGAACCTACAAATTTCAGATTGCCGGCGGAAAAATCTACTACGATATATTCCGTACAATGAACATACCTACGGTACTTTACTCTGCCAATCCGGACGGCTCCGGTATTAAAACCATTGTAGAGGGAATAACCAATTTTGAGGTTATTGGTGAAAAGATTTACTACCTTAAGGTAGAAGACATAGCAAAGCCTGTAAATAAAATAATGACATACGACATCAAAACCGGAAAGCACGAGGTTGTAAAAGAAAATATGGACTATGTTTCCGGCGGATTTACAAGCTACGGAATGATTTATGACAAATCAATCGGCAATACCATGCATACAGTTGTAGAGTATTACGACGGTGGCGGCGAAGCCCTCAATGGCAGCGGCTCAAAGCTTTGCGGTGAAGTTTTTATTGTGCATGCCGGAACTCCCGAAGATATCAGCTCTGAGGAAGCTATGGAATTTGCAAAGAAACCCGAGTGGATGGTTGTGGGTAAGGATAATTCCACAGAGATTATAAAGCTTCCCGAAAACACAACCCCCGTTAATTTCAAAGACGGTAATCTATATTACCATACTTTTACCGAAGACGGAAAGACTATAATAAACCGCACCAAAGTAATAGAATAAGGAGATATATTATGGAATGGATACGAGTAAGTGTCTATACATCTACCTTTGGTATAGATGCTGTGTGTGACCTTCTTATGGAGGAAGGTATATCCGGCTTTGAAATAGAAGACGAAAATGAATTCAATGAATTTCTCGAAAACAATACCAAATACTGGGATTATGTGGATGAAGACCTTGTAGAATCAATGAAGGGTGAAACCAAGGTAAAATTCTATATAGAAGATAATGTCCAAGCCCCTGAGGTTCTGGGGAGGATTTCCGATGCATTGAAGGATCTTAAAAACAGGGACACAGAAAACGAGCTTGGAAGGCTTTCTCTGGATACAGACGGAATCCGCGAAGAAGACTGGGCAAACAACTGGAAAGAGTTCTTTAAACCTGTGGAAGTGGGCGAAAAGATACTTATCCAGCCGGAATGGAGTCCCCTTGATGGAGAAACTGACAGAATCGTGTTTACCGTTAACCCCGGGATGACCTTTGGCACCGGCACCCACACAAGCACAAAGCTTTGCATATGTGAACTTGAAAAATATGTAACCGAAGACACCAAATTGCTTGATGCAGGATGCGGAAGCGGTATACTTTCCGTAATTGCTCTTATGCTTGGAGCCAAGAGTGCAAAGGCTGTGGATATAGACGAAAACTGCATTCACGTTGCATATGAAAATGCCGACAGAAACGGCGTGGACAGAGCACAGTACGAAGTCTTTGCAGGGGATGTTACAAATGACGAGGAGTTGTTTGACATTCTTTCTCAAACAAAGTATCAGGTTATTGTGGCCAATATAGTAGCAGATGTTATTATAGCTTTGCTCCCCACGGTAAAAAAGCTTATTGCCGAAGACGGAATTTTTATCTGTTCGGGTATTATAAAAGAACGTCTTGATGACGTATTGTCTGCCATGAAGATGCAAAGCATAGATGTTGTCGGTATTCGTGAGCTTGACGGATGGGCAGCGGTTACCTGCAAATTCTAAAAATAAGAAAATTTACTTGCATATTAATACCTTAATATGGTATAATCTATAAGAGCGTGTCGGTTTATGCCGACAGTATGATATTTAACCCCGTAGGAAAGGATATGGCAATGCATAGATTTTTTGCGGATAAATCTCAGATAAATCAAAATAAAATTGAAATTATCGGAGATGATGTTAAACATATTTCCAGAGTCTTAAGACTTAAGGAAGGGGAGAATATCAGTGTATGCGATAAAGAAAAGACGGACTATCTGTGTTCTATAGAATCTATCGAGAAGGATAGGGTTATTCTTTCCATACTTGAGAAGTACCCCAATAAAAATGAAAGCAATATTTCCATAACCCTTTATCAGGGATTACCCAAGGGAGACAAGCTGGATTATATAATTCAGAAATCCGTAGAACTCGGAGCAGTAAAGATTGTGCCTGTAGTTATGAAGCGCACGGTTGTAAAGCTTGGTAATATTTCTTCTAAAATGCAGCGTTGGCAGAGGATTGCCGATGAAGCATCCAAGCAGTGTATGCGAGGAATTCTTCCCGAAGTGGCAGAGCCTGTTACTTACGAAGAAATGCTTAAGGAGCTTTCAGGGGAAGACCTTAATATCCTTCCTTATGAAAACGAAACCTGCAATAAGTTGAAAGATCTGCTTAAGGAAAACCCATCTTGCCGTAACGTCAACATAATAATAGGTCCCGAGGGCGGTTTTGATGATGATGAAATAGACCGTGCTTTAGAAAACAACATATCCACGGTTACTTTGGGTCCGAGGATTATGAGGTGTGAAACGGCACCACTTGCTGCAATCTCCGCAGTTATGTATGAGCTGGGCGATTGGTAAATTAAGTAAATGAAATCAAAGGAGAACATACAATGAAAAATAAAAACGTGGTTAAGAAAGAGCAAAAGACCGTATATTGTGAACATCATTCTAATCTGGCATTGCTTACAACAGCAGTAGCTATGATAGCATTTATGGTGCTTATGCTCATATATATGGGTATTGTACAGGGCGAACGCTTCAGCCAGAGTAAATTTGAAATGGCATTGGCTATAGCTCCTGTTGCCGGCGTAATATGCTGGCTTTTGGCAGCAGTTCTCGGTGTGATAATTGTTGGTAAAAAGAAGACATATCTTATAGAGTATTTTATTTATTCGCTCATAATGGGCTTTGCTCTGTTTTTCCTTTTCCAACCCGGCAAATTAGGCTTTTTGTTTGACTGGCTCTATCCTACAGGTATATTTGCAGCCTGGTCTGTTAATGCATTCTGGGGAATATCCATCTTATCTGCTGTTTACTTTGTAGTAAGCATTGTGTGGCATTCCATACTCGGAACTCCCAAAAAAGGTAAGTAATAATGCGTATACTTATTCAGCGTGTTAAAAATGCTTCTGTCACTATAGACGGTGAGTGCAAAAGCTCTATAGAAAGCGGACTTCTTGCATTGGTGGGTTTTTGCCAAGAAGATAAAGAAGAATACATCAGACCTATGGCTGAGAAGATGATTAACTTAAGAATCTTTGAAGACGAAGCCGGCAAAATGAATTTGTCCTGTCTTGATATTGGTGGAGAGGTCTTGGCTGTCAGCCAGTTCACGCTGTATGCCGATTGCTCTCACGGAAGACGCCCGTCTTTTACGGGAGCTATGAAACCCGATATGGCAAATGAGTATTACGAAAAGTTTGTAAGTGTACTTGCCGAAATTACCGGCAAAGAAATTAAAACCGGTGAATTTGGTGCCGATATGAAGGTAGAGCTCTTAAATGACGGTCCGGTAACAATTATGCTTGATACCGCCGATATGAGTTTTGCAAAGTAAATTGAATACAAAATCCTATAAAGGACAAACTAAATACACTGCGAAAGCAGTGTATTTTTGTTTTCCGGGAAAGGATGTTTGTAACTATGAGACAATTTATTGAGATTGTGGATATACGCGGCAGAGAAATTTTGGATTCCCGCGGAAATCCTACCGTTGAAGCTGAGGTTATAACCGAGGATGGTTATGTGGGCAGAGCAGCAGTGCCCTCCGGAGCATCTACCGGTGCTTACGAAGCGGTAGAGCTTCGCGATGGTGGAGAAAGATATGGAGGACTTGGAGTCAGCAAAGCGGTAAATAATATAAATACCATTATTGCCGACAGAATTATAGGTATGAATGTTCTCGACCAGATGGAAATAGACAAAACCCTCATAGAACTTGACAATACAGAAAACAAGTCAAAGCTGGGAGCCAACAGTACACTTGCCGTATCGCTGGCATGTGCAAAGGCGGCAGCCAATACTTTGGGTCTGGGGTTATATCAATACGTGGGTGGAACCTTTGCTCATACTATGCCCGTACCTATGATGAATATATTAAACGGCGGTGCACACGCGGGCAACAATGTGGATATACAGGAATTTATGATAATGCCTGTAGGAGCCGGGACCTTTGCCGAAGCTCTGAAAAACTGCGCAGAGGTTTTCCATTCGCTGAAGTCAATACTTAAATCCAGAGGCTTGTCCACAAGTGTAGGAGACGAAGGGGGCTTTGCTCCTTCTTTGGAAAAAGATGAGGATGCACTAAAGCTTGTATGTGAAGCTATTGAGAAAGCAGGCTACAAACCAGGGGAGGATTTCCTTTTGGCAATAGATGCTGCAGCCAGTGAATGGGTGACGGAAAGCGGTGAATACCTTATGCCAAAGAGCGGTCTTACCATGACAAAGGGAGAGCTTATAAATTACTGGAAATCTTTTTGCAGTAAATACCCTATAGTGTCAATAGAAGATGCTCTTGGTGAGGACGACTTTGAAGGTTGGCAGATACTCACAAAAGAACTTGGAGAAAGGGTTCAGCTTGTAGGTGATGATCTTTTTGTAACCAATGCCAAGCGCCTTAAAACAGGTATAGACCAAAAGATGGCAAACGCAATCCTTGTAAAGGTAAATCAGATAGGCACACTCACTGAAACCCTTGAGGCTATAGAAACTGCCAAGAGAGCAGGATATACAGCAATAATCTCCCACAGAAGCGGTGAAACGGAGGATACCACCATTGCCGATTTGGCAGTTGCGGTAAATGCCGGTCAGATAAAGACGGGCGCACCATCAAGAAGTGACCGTGTTTCCAAATACAACAGACTCTTAAGAATAGCGGATGAGCTTGAAAATGTGGCGTTTTTCCCCCAAAAAGAGGCATTTTATAACATAAATTAAAAGCTCTATTGCAAATTTATTTTAATTGTATTAGAATAAATTATCGAGGTGATTTACTATGTTAATTGATTTTCACACACATGCATTTCCGGATAAAATAGCATCAAGGGCCATAACCGGGCTGTCAAAGGCTTCCGGAGGTCTTGAACCTCAGACGGGTGGAACACTTGCAGGACTTAAGAGAGAAATGCATAAAGACGGAGTGGATATATCCGTTGTGCAGTCAATTGCCACAAATCCATCTCAGCAAAAAAATGTAAATGATTTTGCTATAGAAATGAATAAGGAAAGCGATATTATTGCTTTTGGTTCCGTTCATCCCGATGCGCCCGACTCTCTCCTGGAGCTTGAGCGCATCAAGGATGCAGGACTTAAGGGGGTAAAGTTTCACCCGGAATATCAGTCCTTTTATGCCGATGACGAAAAGATGAAGCCCATATACAAAAAGATTTCTTCTCTGGGACTTATCACCCTGTTTCACGCAGGTCACGATTACGGATTTTGCGCACCATATCACGGCATGCCCGATAATCTTATCGGTGCACTTAAATGGTTTGATTCCCCTGTGGTTGCCGCGCATTGGGGCGGTGTAGGTTGCGGGCTCGAGGTTATGGAAAAGCTTTGCGGAGAGGACATATGGTTTGATGTGTCCTTTGGCTACGGTACAATGCCTCGTTGCTTTGCTCAAAAAATTGCCGAAAAGCATACTCCCGACAGACTTCTCTTTGCTTCGGATATGCCCTGGCACAGACCATCCTGGGAAAAAAGACTTATTGAAACCCTTGATTTGTCTTATGAAGACAAAGAAAAGATATACTACAAAAACGCAATGAAATTATTGAATATATAAAAATATGAAAGGACTGACAAAAATGACAACATTTAATTTGTCAAAGGAAGGGTATGTATTAAACTATCTTACCACAGAGGCGGTGATTTCTGATTTTATTGCTCCCCACACCGACAAAAATCAGCTTAAGTTTGAAGCGGATATGAGGCATCTTTACAATAAGCCCTGTACTGAAATCCCCGAATGGGGAAGTCTTGGAGAAATGTCCAACCTTGGTGCAGAGTGGAAGTTCTATGCCAAAAACCGTAACCCTTACATAGATTTTTCGGTTTTCTACTTTACACTTACAGATGTCAAGATTCATGCCATAACACAGCTTGTATCGGATAAAGCACAGAAGGTTAGGGCGAGAATCTGGTCATATGCAAGAGTTAATCTCTGGGTAAACGGAAATCACGCGGTAACTATAGATGAACCAGTGTATAAGCCCATAAGCCACGCAGATTTTGAGCTTGATTTAAAGGAAGGAACAAACGATATCTTCGTAAGTATAGAAAACTTCGGTGTAAGAGATACCCGTAATATGTTTTCGCTTCAGCTTAAAGATGCCGAAGGTGTGTGCATAACTCTTCCTGCAGACGAAGAAAAACTTTCAGCATTAAAGGAAGCCGAGGAATGGCTTTGCTCTGTAGTTTCCGACGGAAAGAAGCTCATTGCAAAAGCTAATCCTCCTGCAGATGTATGCGTTACAAAGGATGGCGAAAGCTCTGTCTGGACAGAGGGCTGTGAGTTTGATACAGACAAAAAGCGCATGATCAACCTTAAGTTTGAGCTTTTGGGTCAGAGCTTTTCAAGAAACTTCGATCTGCTTCAGAATAAGGAAATGGATTTTGATTTGTGCGAAACAACTATTGAAGAAAGAATAAAAGCAAGTTTGGAAGCTATAGGCAACCGTGAAGAAATGACCCATTATTCTTCCATATATGCACTAAGTCACTATGCCACAACGGGACAGCTGGATGATAGGGATTATGAAAGAATAGATGTTGTATTAGACAGAGTAAAAACAAGAATCGACTGCTCCGACTTTGGTCTTTCGGCACTTTTTGTTATGTATGACAAGCTTCCCCTTAAGGAAGAATACAAGGAAAAGATAAAGGAAAGAGCTCTTGACTTCCGTTACTGGATGGATCAGGAGGGGGCAGATGCCATGTGCTTCTGGAGCGAAAATCATGCACTGCTTTTCCACGCCTGCCAGATGGTGGCAGGTAAGCTGTGGCCCGATGAATACTTCCACCGTGCAGGACTTTACGGCAAGGGTCAGTATGAGGAAGGATACCGCAGAGTTTCCGAGTGGTTCGATGTGGTAGAGCATGACGGCTTTGAAGAATTCCTTGCAGGCGGTTACCTCCTTGTAACCATTGCGGCGCTTATATTTGTACATACCTTTGGTGATGAAATCCTCAAAGAAAGAGCAAAGAGGATGGCAGACCGCATTGTATATGATGCCTGCATCCAGTGCTTTGACGGCATACACTTAGCTCCCATGGGCAGAATTTACAGAACAGCTCTTGTTCCGTATCTTTCAGGACTTCAGGCAGTTTTGTATCTTATTGACAATAACTGTGTAAAGCAAAATGATCACTGGCTGGGCTTCCTTGCTTTGTCGGATTACGAAATACCCAAGGATGCAAAAGACCTTATATATAAAGACACCGAGGTTTCCTTCAATACAGGAAGAGCTTGGGTTACCACCAAGAAGGCCAAGGGATATATGCTTACTTCTGTTGCATCTCCCCGAAAGGTGCCCCTTGATGAGTTCCCCAATCAGGAAACCGAATACTACAAGACCCTTCTTATGAATGAATGGTTCCACGGCACATCAAACTTTGTGCCCGGTGAATACGGATACCAGCAGCATTTGTGGTATGCGGCAATTTCCAATAAGTGTTACACCTTTGTAAATCACCCCGGTACCGAGAAGGATTTTGGTTCTATGCGTCCCGATTATTGGTACGGTAACGGTGTATTCCCGGCAATACTTCAGGAGGGAAGCACACTTTATACATACTTTGACATTCCCGATGCACATCCCACAAAGTTTACTCATGCTTACTGGCCTTCTTTTGCTATGGACGATGAGGCAACCGACGGCAACTTCAGGTTTGCAAGAGTGGGCGAAAGCTATATGGCACTCTGGTGCTCCAATGACCTTGAATTAAACAATACAGATGCAGTACAGGATTGTGATTTCAGAGCATACGGCGACACCTGTGCGTGGGTTGTAAGAGTCGGCACTAAAGAGGAGTTTGGTTCTTTTGCAGAATTCATGGAAGATTTCAAATCACAAAGTTTTACCAAAGAAGCTGTTAAATGTAAAATTCTGGGTTGATTTAAACTTTTAAATGGCGTATAATAAATACATAAATTTAAAATCAGGAGGGAATATCGATGATATTTTTCGATAAAGAAATAGAGTTAAAGGATTTAGGCGGCGGAGTAAGCCGTAAGGTAAAGGCTCACGGCGGTACAATGCTTATGGCTGAAGTAAGCTTTGAAAAGGGAGCTGTAGGCGCTGTACATACTCACCCACATGAGCAGGTTTGCTATGTTGCCGAGGGCAGCTTTGAATTTGAAGCAGACGGCAAAAAGACAATTATCTCTAAAGGGGATTCTTACTATGTAGAGCCCAATGCACCTCACGGTGTGGTAGCTTTGGAAAAAGGTGTGCTTATAGATATATTCACACCCCAGAGAGAGGATTTTCTTGATTGAGGCGTAAAAAAAGGAACTGAAATAACATAAATAGAAAGTTTAGCTTCATTATATATTTTTAAAATGTGGAAAAACTCCGATTTCGGAGTTTTTCTTTTTTGTTTGTGTTTCTTTTTCTCTGTCTAAACCTCACATCGTTCGGGTTCAGTTTGAACATTCTGCATTTGTTTTTCCTGTACCGGTAGTTTTAATTTAGATTGTTGACTACGTTCAAAATGACATTTTTAAAATAAAAGAATCAACTTCTTGACATATTATGCCACAAAAGGTATAATATTAGGGTACGTAAGTAAACTAAGATTATGCTTAAATACAGGAGGTTACAAAAAATGTTAGTATCAGCAAAAGAAATGCTTCAGAAAGCAAAAGCAGGTAAATATGCAGTAGGTCAGTTCAACATCAACAACCTTGAATGGTCCAAGTCCATTCTTCTTACAGCACAGGAATTAAACTCCCCCGTTATCCTCGGTGTATCCGAAGGTGCAGGTAAGTATATGTGCGGTTACAAAACAATCGTTGGTATGATTGAAGGTATGATTGAAGAACTCGGAATCACAGTTCCCGTAGCACTTCACTTAGACCACGGCAGCTATGAACACGCTCTTAAGGTTATTGAAGCGGGCTTCTCTTCCGTAATGTTTGACGGTTCTCACTATTCTATTGAAGAGAACATCGAAAAGACAAAGGAAATCATTAAGATTGCAAATGAAAAAGGCATCTCTGTTGAAGCAGAGGTTGGCTCCATCGGCGGCGAAGAAGACGGCGTAGTCGGCGGCGGCGAAGTTGCAGACGTTAATGAATGTAAGATGATTGCAGATCTCGGCGTAGATATGCTTGCTGCAGGTATTGGTAACATTCATGGTAAGTACCCCGAAAACTGGGCAGGCTTAAGATTCGACGTTCTCGAAAAAATCGGCGAAGCTACAGATCCCATGCCTCTCGTTCTCCACGGCGGTACAGGTATTCCTGCAGATATGATTAAGAAGGCTATTTCTCTTGGTGTCAGCAAGATTAACGTTAACACAGAATGTCAGCTTGCATTTGCAGAAGCTACAAGAAAGTACGTAGAAGCAGGCAAAGACCTTGAAGGCAAGGGATTTGACCCCAGAAAGCTTCTCGCTCCCGGTGCAGAAGCTATAAAGGCTACTGTTAAGGAGAAGATGGAACTCTTCGGTTCTGTAAACAAAGCCTAATTATCCGATATTTAACAATTAAAAGCTTACTGCTGTAAAGGCGGTAAGCTTTTTTGTTAAGAATAAATTGACATTTGTAGGGCTGACACAGCCCTGCAAATGTCATCCTGAGCAAAACAAAGTGAAGTGAAGGATCTCAAGTTTACAGTTTTCGATTATTGTGCAGGCAAAGATATTTTGTAGGAAACATTCACGAATAATCCGTATGGCGGACAATTAGTGAATAGTCCCTACGATACAGTTCACTCGCTTGGGAGATTCTTCGACTTCGTTCAGAATGACATTTTGTTACAATTTGTATTGTGTCTGTTTCAAAATATTTTTAGGATTGCAAATTTTTATATATGCAATTACTGCCGCCTGTCAGGTAATCGGCAACAAAAAAGCCGAAAAAGCTTGACTTTTTACGCAATTTTGTTTATAATATTGTAATTATGTTGACACCGTATCGGTATACTTATATAAAATGAAAGTATTTTAAAAGGAGATTATTGAAATGGCAGTAAAACCCATCATTTTAACACCTGAGGGTTACAAAAAGCTGGAAGAAGAATTAAGAAATCTTAAAGTTGAAGGCAGAAAGGAAATTGCCGAGAAAATAAAGGAAGCAAGAAGTTACGGTGATCTTAGTGAAAACGCCGAGTACGATGCAGCAAAAGACGCTCAGGCTTCTATGGAGCAGAGAATTACAACTATAGAAAATATGCTTAAGAACGCTCAGATTATTTCTGAGAGCGAAGTATCTACAGATACTATTACTTTAGGCTCCAAGGTTAAGCTTTACGACATGGAATTTGAAGAAGAAATGGAATATACCATTGTAGGCTCTACCGAAGCAAATCCCGATGAGGGAAGAATTTCCGACGAATCCCCCATAGGCAGTGCAATTCTCGGACACAAAGCGGACGAGATTGTGGATGTTACCCTTGCAAACGGTGAAGTTATACAGTTCAAGATACTTGAAATCAGCAAATAGAGAGGATTTTTAATATGGCAGATATGGAAAACAAGGTTATGGAAACCGAAGAAAATTTAAGCGAATTACTTCAGGTAAGAAGAGATAAGCTCTCCGAACTCCAGAATGAGGGCAGAGATCCTTTCCAGATTACCAAATACAACAGAACACATACTTCCGGTGACATTAAAAATCACTATACCGAGGAAGAAAGAGAAGTTCTCAAAAGAGGCAGTGAAGTTCCCGAGAAGATTATGGCAAAAATTTCTTCCCTGGACGGACAGACAGTTTCTGTTGCAGGCCGTATTATGTCCAAGAGAGGCATGGGTAAGGTAGGATTTATCCACATTGCCGATATTGAAGGACAGATTCAGATTTTTGTTAAAAAGGATATTTTCGGCGAAGAAGAATACAACCGTTTTAAAAAGCTTGACATCGGCGATATCGTAGGTGCTGAAGGTGAAGTTTTCACCACACAGACAGGCGAAATCTCCATAAGAGCCGACAAGGTGACACTCCTTTCCAAGGCACTTCGTCCTCTCCCCGAAAAGTTCCACGGTCTTACAGACTCCGACCTTCGTTACCGTCAGAGATATGTTGACCTTATAATGAACGAAGATGTAAAGGACACCTTTATAAAGCGTTCCAGAATTCTCGCTTCCATCCGTCGTTATCTTGATGGACAGGGCTTCCTTGAAGTGGAAACTCCCATGCTTGTTTCCAATGCAGGCGGTGCTGCGGCTCGTCCCTTTGAAACACACTTCAATGCCCTTGATGAAGACTTCAAACTCAGAATTTCTCTTGAGCTTTACTTAAAGCGTCTTATCGTAGGCGGACTTGAAAGAGTTTACGAAATCGGCAGAGTTTTCCGTAACGAAGGTCTTGACACCCGTCATAACCCCGAGTTCACACTTATGGAGCTCTACCAGGCATATACAGATTACCACGGCATGATGGACCTCACAGAAAATCTTTACCGTCATGTAGCTCAGGAAGTTCTCGGCACTACAAAGATTGTATACAACGGCATTGAAATGGACCTTGGCAAGCCTTTCGAAAGAATTACCATGGTAGATGCAGTTAAGAAGTATTCCGGTGTGGACTTCTCCACAATAAAGACTGTGGAAGAAGCACGCAAGGTTGCCGATGAGCACCACGTTGAGTACGAAGACCGCCACAAGAGAGGCGATATCTTAAACCTCTTCTTCGAAGAGTTTGTAGAAGAACACCTTGTTCAGCCTACTTTTGTAATGGATCACCCCGTGGAGATTTCTCCCCTTACCAAGAAGAAGCCCGAAAACCCCGACTATGTTGAGCGTTTCGAGTTCTTTATGAACGGTTGGGAAATGGCAAACGCTTACTCCGAGTTAAATGACCCCATTGACCAGAGAGAACGTTTCAAAGCTCAGGAAGAACAGCTTGCACAGGGCGATGAAGAAGCAAACACTACCGATGAAGACTTTATGAACGCTCTTGAAATCGGTATGGCTCCCACCGGCGGTATCGGCTTTGGTATTGACCGTATGTGTATGCTCCTTACAGACTCTATGGCTATAAGAGATGTGCTCTTGTTCCCAACAATGAAGACCCTCTCCGACAAGTAAGCTTGCAAAGCAAGCGCAACGAGTCGTAAGCGAGCAGAAAGGCATACTGAGTATGCCGCGAGCGAGAGAGGTCGAATGCGACGAGGCGAAAAAACACATCCTTTGTAAAATATAGTGTTTTGAGCCGAGCGTAGAAGTCTTTAGACAAATAAATTTCAAAATCAAACACACTTGTAAACAATTTATTACCCTTTTTGTCATTTCATTGACAAAAAGGGTATTTTACTATAAAATAATATCAGCGTTTTGCTGAAAGGAAGATACAAATGACTTTTAAACAAAAATGGGCCAACTACTGGTATCACTACAAGTGGCATACTTTTGGAGCTCTTTTTGCATTAATACTGATTGTTTTGGCAATTCTCAGTTTTAGCAAAAAGACAGAACCCGATTTATATATAGTATATATGTCCAATTCTTTTATAAGTGACGAACAACAGGAGAAATTCCGCGAAGGCTTGCCAAAGGATAAGGCAGTAAGTGATGTGGACGGTGACGGAGAGGTTCTTATATACATGGATGCAATTATGCATACCTTTGACGTCAACGATCCGGTAGATGAAAGCACTGCGGCAAAGCTGCAGACTGTGTTATACGGCGGTCAGCATCATCTTATGCTGGTTCATCAATATGCTTTGGAAGATTATGATGATTTCGGCTTGTTTGAAGATATATCAGACCATGTCGAAAAGGGCGATAAAGTGTTTAAAAGTCCTACGGAAGGTTTTGTTTCTGCTATTAGTGTAGAAGGTAACAAATATCTGGAAAGCTACGGTATAAACACCAAGGATTTATATATAACCTTACGTCGCAGAACACCGGAAGATATAGAAAAGGGCGAAGAAAAAGAATATTTTGACCAAGCCTATAAAACAATGAATTTTATTCTCAATCACCAGAGGTGATATTTTGAAAAAGACAATTTGCTGGTTTTTTGCGGCAGCTGTGATTGTAGCAATCGTGGTTTTGTGTATAGTGTTCTCTGTAAAAACAGAAGCAGTAACCGACTATGCAATGAATACGGTAATAACAATTACCGTAAAATCCCAATCCCCCAAGGAAGATATCGATGCTGCAATCGGCGAGGTTAAAAGAATAGATGCACTAATGAGCGCCACAAATCCTCAAAGCGATATTTACAGGATTAATTCTGCAAAATCCGGAGAGGCGGTTAAGGTTTCCAAAGAAACCTGTAACCTTATAAAGCTGGCTCTTGAAATTTCCGAAAACACCGGGGGAGCTTTTGATATAAGTGTAAACTCCTTGTCCGAACTATGGAATATTAATTCACCCGAGCCTGTTGTTCCTTCCGAAGAGGATATAAATGCTCTTTTGGAATGTACAGATTACAAGTTAATAGATGTAGATTTAAAAAAAAGCACAGTAACTTTAAATAAAGAAGGTATGAGCATAAGTCTTGGTGCCATAGCCAAGGGATATGCAGCCGACAGAGTTGCCGGAATTCTTAAGGACAGAGGTGTTACGGAAGCACTTATTGACCTGGGAGGCAATGTATATGTGCTCGGCTCGGAAAAAACAGTGGGTATACAGACTCCTTTTAAAGTAAGGGGTGAGTATTTTACAACTTGCAGGGTTATTGACAAATCCGTAGTAACAAGCGGTGCTTACGAAAGGTATTTTGAAAAAGACGGCAAGGTGTATCATCATATATTGAATCCTCAAACCGGCTACCCTGCAGAATCTGGAATAGCTTCCGTTACAGTAATAGGTGAAAACTCAGCCCTTGCAGACGGACTTTCCACTGCAATATATATAATGGGTGCAGAAAAAGCCAAAGATATAGCAAGCAAATATACGGATATAGAAATTATAATTCTTACAGACGACGGAAAAATAGTGCGTATTAATTAAAACACTTGATTTTAACGGCAGGTCAGTATATAATTATATAGTGTACAAATATGATGTTGTCGAGGTAGAATATATGAATGTTCCTTGTGGCAGAGAAGACATAGCGCGTCTTTTTGAAAATTGCATATCAAAAGACAGGCTTGCCCAGGCGTATATTCTAAATGCTCCAGAGGGTATGGGCAAAAGAACGGTTCTGAACTACATTCTTTCGCTTATGCTATGTCAGGGGCATACCTCCTGCGGGGAATGTTTTTCCTGCAAAAGTCTGGAGGCCGGAGCACATCCCGACGTTGTCCACCTTAAAAAAGAAGAAGATAAGGCAACTCTTGGCGTAGGTAGGGTACGCGATATTAAAAATGAGGTTTACACCCGTCCTGTTATGTCGGACTACAAAGCGGTGGTTGTTCATGAAGCTCATCTGGCTACCATAGAAGCGCAGAATGCCATGCTTAAAATGATAGAAGAGCCTCCGGAAAAGGTAGTGTTTTTTCTTTTGTGTGACACCATGGCGCCGATTTTACCTACTATTGTGTCCCGTGCCATAGTTCTTAATCTGAAGCCCCTTCCTTCGGATGTTTTAAAAAGCATCACCGGAGCAGATGACTTTCAGATTTCCATATGTGATGGAAATATTGGCAGACTTAAAGAGCTTACGGAGGATTCGGCATATTCTCGTGTGCGTGATGAAGTAATAGACGCTTTTGCATCTGTTGCATCCGATGACCCGTACACACCCTACGCAATAGCATCACGTTTTGATAAGCTCAAAGAAAACAAGGAAGATATTTTTGACATTATTCTTTCTTTTGTCAGGGATGCTTACTGCAAAAAGAAGAATATAGACAGTTGTATTATAAATAAGGATAAGATTAATTATATCAGTTCGTTTGCATCCAAAGCAAAAGAAGATTCACTTTGGAGAATAATGAACCTTATTGTGACCACCCGTAAAGAAAAAGGAAAGAATGGTAATTTCAATATAGCAATGACAATTCTCCTTTTAAGGTGTCGCAGAGAAATGAAATAGTTGCTACTAACGAAAGGAATATATAAATATGGTTAAAGTTACAGGAATTCGCTTTAAAAGCATGGGGAAGATTTACTATTTTGACCCCGGCGATTTTAAACTGGAAAACGGTATGCACGCCGTTGTAGAAACCTCCAGAGGCATAGAGTATGGTCTTGTGGTAATAGCTTCCAAGGAAGTAAGCGAAGACAAGATAGTTTCCCCTCTTAAAAAGGTAATACGAATTGCCACAGAAGAGGACGACAGAACCGTTGCAAACAACAAGAAAAAAGAAGCAGAAGCAATGGATGTGTGCCGTCAGAAAATAGAAAAGCACAATCTTGATATGAAGCTCATAGATGTTGAATACACCTTCGATCACAATAAGATACTGTTCTACTTTACTGCTGAGGGAAGAATAGACTTCAGAGAGCTTGTCCGCGACCTTGCTGCAGTATTTAAAACAAGAATAGAATTAAGACAGATAGGCGTTAGAGATGAAGCCAAGATGGTAGGCGGTCTGGGTATTTGCGGCAGAGTTCTTTGCTGTAATTCCTATATGGGCGATTTCGACCCGGTATCTATCAAGATGGTAAAAGAGCAGAACTTGTCTTTAAATCCCACCAAGATATCCGGAACTTGCGGAAGACTTATGTGTTGTCTTAAAAACGAGCAGGCAGTGTATGAATCTCTTGCAAAGAATTCTCCTTCCGTCGGCTCTTTGGTAGAAACTGCAGACGGTAAAGGAACTGTTACCGCGGTAAGCGTGCTTAAAGGAATAGTGACCGTTGCCGTAGGCGAAGAAGAAAAAACTCTTCGTGAATACAAGGTTAAAGAGGTCAAAATTTTTAAGCGTAATGTTAAACGTGATGAAGAAAAAGTGAATATGGCCGAACTCAAAGGTCTTGAAGATTAAATATTGACAAACTGCCTTGAATTTACTATAATAAGTACAAGGTTTATATAAGGAGGTGTTTCCCTAATGGCATACATTATCAATGATGATTGCATCAGCTGTGGTGCATGTGCTTCCGAATGTCCTGTAGATGCTATCACAGAAGGCGATGGCAAGTTTGTGATTGATGCAGATACATGCATCGAATGCGGCGCATGTGCAGGTGCTTGCCCCGTAGGTGCTCCTGTAGCTGAATAATTAATGATTTAATTCAGGAAAGGCTGTCGTTAAAAGGCAGCCTTTTTTGGCTATTTACAGCCGGAAAAGAGATGCTTATGCGCAGAACAGATGATTTAGGAATTAACGGACTTAAGCTTGTTCAGGATACGGATTTATTTTGCTTTGGAACAGATAGCGTATTGCTTACTGATTTCGCCAAAGCCCCCAAAGGCTCAACGGTTGTGGATCTTTGCACAGGAAACGGTATAATACCGGTGCTTCTCAGCGCCAAGACCAATGCAAAACGAATTATAGGCGTTGAACTTTTGAAGGAATCCTTCGAGCTTGCTGAGGAAAATGCAAAAATAAACAATCTTACCGAAAGAGTAAGTTTTATAAATGATGACCTTAAAAACTGGAATGAACATTTTGCCCATGGCGAAGCAGATGTTGTAACCTGTAATCCCCCATATATGAAGGTGGGGGCAGGTTTTCAAAATCCCGGAGATGCTCTTGCAACGGCAAGACATGAGATTTTTGCGTGTCTTGATGATGTTACAAAAGCTGCGGCAGGCCTCCTTAAATTCGGAGGATACTTCTATATGGTTCACAGAGCGGACAGGCTATGTGATGTGCTTTGCTCTATGCGAAATGTAAATATAGAACCCAAGCGTCTTGCTTTTGTACATCCCGACCCCGAGAGGGCGGCAACGCTTATACTGGTGGAAGGAATGCTTGGCGGACGGTCGTCACTTAAGTTGGAAAAGCCCATTTATGTTAATTGGAAATGAGGAACTCATATGGAAAACGGAAAGCTGTACCTGGTGGCTACACCCATAGGTAATCTGGAGGACATCACTTACAGAGCTTTGGAAACTTTAAAAAATGCAGATATGATTGCTTGTGAGGATACACGGCATTCTCTTAAACTGCTTAATCACTTTGATATACAGAAGCCTCTTACCAGTTATTTTGAACACAACAAAAAGGAAAAAGGCGAGTACCTTATATCTCTTCTTAAAGACGGCAAGAATATTGCTCTTATAACCGATGCAGGCACACCCGCAATTTCAGACCCCGGTGAAGACCTTGTCAGGCTTTGTATAAATTGCGGTATAAAGGTTGTGCCCGTTCCCGGTGCTGTGGCTCTTATTAATGCACTTATAATGTCGGGGCAAGACACCGGAAGGTTTTGTTTTGAAGGCTTTTTGTCGGTTAACAAAAAAAGCAGAAATGAGCATCTGGAATCTCTGAAAGAAGAAACCAGAACAATGATATTTCACGAAGCACCTCATAAGCTCTTGCGAACTCTGGGGGATATGCTTCAGGTTTTCGGCAACAGAAGCATTAGCATTGTAAGGGAGCTTACAAAGATTCATGAGGAATGTATTCTCACAACTCTTGAAGACGCTTTAAGATATTATGGCGAAGACAATTATTACCCCAAGGGTGAATATGTGCTGGTAGTAGCTGGAAAATCAAGAGAAGAAGCCGAAAGAGAAAAGGAAGAGCTTTTTTCGGATTTATCCGTCAAAGAACATGTAGAATCACTTATAGCAACAGGCCTCAGCAAAAAGGATGCCATTAAAGAAGCCGCAAAACAAAGAGGTGTTGCAAGACGTGATGTTTACAATGAATATGAAAAGAATGAGTGAGGACTATATGAACAAGAATAATATAGTATACCAATATATGGCAAAATATCGTATTAAGTTTTTGATTATCAATATACTTGTTACTGCATTGTATATTGTATATATCATAAATAAGCTTCCATATCTTAAAACCGCCTGGTTTGGTCCGAGCGAGCTTGATGTGGCTAAGTTTGTTGAAGAAAATCAGGTTATAACCATTGACTCTCTGGAAGAGCTTACAAGAAAAGACCGCGAGCATCCGGATGGTTCTTATCTTAAAAAAACCAGTTATTGGCAGGGTGATAAATATAGATTTACCATTAAAGCCGATAGTCTGAAAAAAACCGACAAGAAGATTAAGGGAAAAGCTACTACACCTTCCGGTGATGTTATGGAGATTGATATGTATACTCTGTACATCGCTGAAATTGGCGGAAAGAAAGCGGCTGTACTTGCTTTTTCGGATCAGAAGGTTGACAATGAAATGACCGCCAGCATTGTTCATATGCAAAAAAGCGTAAGGTCTAAGCTATCGGAGATAACTCAAAAAGAAGGCGCTATGGAGTTTTATGATTGCATAATAGATGTAAGAGGTCTTGAAATGGAAGCAGAAACTTCAGATCACACATTCTTTTGGTTTTATCTTGTCGGCTTGATGTATCTGTGGATTAAACTTTTGATTTACTATATTAAGCCAATTTATACGCCTACATTCAGAAAGCTGGATCATTACGGAAAGCCCGAAACCGTTGCAGAGGAAATAGACAGACAATACAGACTTAAATCCATGCGTAGGAACGGTAAAGATATTGTTCTTGACGGCTTTATTCTGTCCGGAGGATTTTTAAGGCTTAAGGTAGTTAAGAATCATACAGCGAAAAATTAATCTGACACAGCCCTTGAGGGAAACGGTTTGTTTCTCACAAAGGCTGTTTTTTATTAAACTTGTAACCTTGTGGGAAAATATGCATATTATATAGTGAAGCAGTAAATCAAACTATTGGGAGGAATTTATAATGGGTGAAAAAGTGCTTCCCGGCTGTAATCAATCCTGTCAGAATGGTTGTAACAGCGGTAACGCCTGCATAGAAACAAGCAAAATATATGATTCGTGCAGGGACAAAGAATGCATCGAAAACCTAAGAGTATATCTGACTGAGGCAGGCCAGTGCCTTGTGGACAGAGCAATGAGCGTTAAGGCAAAAAAAGCGGAAATAATATGGATATATTCCGATGTGGAGCCGGTACAATTCAACAGAGGGTACTATTCGGTAGATTTGAGATTTTTCTTCCGCATTACTCTTGATGTATTCACCGGAGTCGGCAGACCTTGTACGGCAGAAGGTCTAGCCGTATTTGACAAGAAAGTCATTCTTTTTGGTTCGGAAGGCAATGCAAAGACATTCCGTTCCAAATATAAATTTGATGATGCCGATGTTCAACTCTGGCAGAAGAACAATTTGCCGGAGGCACACATTGATGTTTGTGTCTACAGTACATTTTAAATCATATGATATTACACAAAAAATCAAGTTATTACATTATATGGCTATTGACAATTTTGCATAATAAGTGTAAAATATATTATGTATAATTGTATATAGTGTACCTTTATGCCCTCATTGGTTTTTTTGAACAGGAAACAGGTGACCGGAATATAGATTCCGATAGGTTTGAGGAGAAATTATGGAAAACAATAAAAAGAACATCCCGGAAGAAAACGAGCTTGAAAAATCCGAGGAGGCAGTTGAAAAAACAGCAACCGACGGCAAAACAGAATCGGCGGAAGCAGATTTGGAGATAAATGCAGAGTCCGACGATATACAAGACGATAAAAAGCCCAAGAAAAAAGGGAAAGCAAAAAGGATAATTCTTTGGATTCTTGCGGTTATACTTGCAATTGTAATTATAATCGTTGCGGTTCTTCGCATAGTGTTTCCGGGTGTATGGCGTATTATAACCTGGGACAACATTACCGCGGCATGGAATTCCTGGTGGTATTCGAGTGAGGATATCGAAAAGCAGATGCTGGAAAACAAAAAGAAGATGGAAAAACTTGCCGAAGAAGACCCGCTCATAGAAATAAGAGGAGAACTTACCGAGGAAGAAGTTCTTGCTTTGAAAAACGGAGAGATAACTCAGGAGGAAGCCGCCTCTATAGTAAAGGGCGATATTACTCTTGAACAAATCCGTGAAAACAAGAAAAAGCAAGATGAGGATTCGGAGGATACGGAACCGGTTGATGAACCATCTTCCGAAGAAACTCCGCCTCAGACACCTACGAACCCCGAAGCCAACGACAAGGTTTCTCAGATTGTTTCTGAGTTGTACGTTATTCAGGCGGACTTTATAACCAGACTTGAAGCAATCGGTGATCAGGCATATGCAGATTATAAGGCTACCCATTATGATCGCTCCAAGGTTATGGCAATTGTGGACAGCTATACCGCAACTGTCGGCGAAATGGAAGCCGAATGTGACAAGAAGGTTAATTCTCTTGTAAAAGAGCTTAAGAGCGAACTGGCAAAGGTCGGCAGAGATGACAGCCTTGCAAGGGAAATACAGAATTATTATTATACAGAAAAAAGTCTTAAGAAATCCTATTATCTTAATAAGTTGGATGACGAAGATTATAAATAGAGTTCAGGAGGAGATTGCAAATGAAATTAGCTAACAGAGTGTTGGCGTTGGTGCTTAGCATATTGATGTTATTAAGTGCTATGCCCGTATTCGCCGACGCAGCTGCGATTGCAAGCTTTTCGGACTTCCCCAGAGGGACATGGTCTGAAGAAGCAATGACTGCAGCTGTAAACAACAGCTTGTTGAAAGGAAAAGGTAACGGCACCATAGCCCCCCGGGATTATCTTACCAGGGCTGAAGCGGCTGCTGTTATTAATCGTGCTTTTGGAGCTACGGTAAAAGCGGATATCTCTGCATTTACCGATGTACAGCCGGGTACATGGTATTATGATGAAATCGCCAAGGCTGTAAATATGCAAACCATAGTTGGTGTAAGTGCTACAAAGGCGAACCCCACAGGAAACATCACCAGAGAGTCTATGCTTGCGGTTTTAGCAAGAGCTCTTGTGCTTGATGAAGCCGATGCATCCGAACTTTCAAAGTTTACAGACGGAAGTTCTGTTTCGCCATGGGCAAAAGGCCAGGTTGCTGCAATGGCAAAGCGAGGCTATGTAAACGGTAATGAAAAGAAGGAACTCAATCCTCAGAGTTATATAACAAGGGAAGAGTTTGCTCAGGTTATGCACAATATTTTTAAGGTGTATATTCCCGAAACAGTTACCATAGACAATGGCATTTACGGTACAACTGTAATCAGAGCCAAGGACGTTACTTTAAATAACGTTACCATAAACGGTGACCTTATTGCCGGTGACGGTGTGGGCGATGGTAATCTTAATCTTACAAACGTTACCGTAACAGGAAGAATCCTTTTCCGCGGTGGTGAAGGAAAGGTTAAACTTACCAACACAACCGTAGGTGAAAAGGTGGTTATCAATGACGTTAACGGCGTTGTAAACTTCCTCAACTACAGAGCGGAAGAGCCTTTTAAGAATATTCAGGAAAACACCAAGGCAACCTTCCTCAACATGAAGGTCAATACCGGCGGTGGCGGTAGCTCAACTCCCTCCAGAGCAGAGTATAAAATCCGTGAGTATGTTCAGGATATCGATGGTTCATATCCTTCCTCTGCCAAGTATACTGATGAGAAGATGGCAGATTACGGCGAGACCATTACATATAATCCCCGTAATATAGAGGGTTTCACCTTTGATGCCACACATCCCGATTCTGTACTCAGTGGTACAAACAAGGGAAATCTCACCCTCAAAGCATACTATACAAGAAATAAGTACACAGTAAGCTTTGACGGATATGAAGTTGAGCTTCCTTACGGAGAGAAAATCCGCAATGACAATCCCTTGAAGGATAAGATGCTGGCAACCAAAGAGGAAAATGAAAAAGCGGGTTACAATACCGAGTTCAAAGACGGAACCGGTAAGGAAGTAACAATTGATGATACAACAGTTGGTGCAGAAGATCTTCCTATTTATGCAATCAAAACTCCTATTGAATATAAAATCAACTATAACTTAAACGGCGGTAAAATTGAAGGCGAATATGATAAGACCTACAATGTTGAAAAGGAAATAATACTTCCTGTAAATGTTGTTAAAAAAGGGTATACCTTCGGTGGCTGGACCGATGAAAACGGAGCTCCTGTTACTAAGATAGATGTAGGCACCAAAGGCAATAAGACCTTTAATGCCAACTGGAATATTGTAACATATGAAATCACATACGAAGTAGGCCCATACGGCGCACTTGACGGAACAGAGAAAACCAAATATACAGTAGAAGATGCAGATTTCACTCTTCCCACACCTGATGTTACAAAGGATGGCTATGTATTCAAGGGTTGGTATATCAACGCAACCTTCACAGGCAGACCTGTAACAATACTTGACACTGCCGATGCAGAGAATAAGACTTACTATGCTTTGATTGAAGAAAAAACCAACGAACAGTACACAATTAAGTTTGACGGCAAAACCTACACAGTAATCGAAGGTGAAAAAATCGGTGATGCCGTAGACAGTCAGGGCAATAAGCTTAGCGACGCTATGGATAATGTAACATATCCCAAGGGATATGAAGCAGACAATTTCCGCATAAAGGGTGATGATACTACAGTAATCACCAAAGACACCATAGCAACCGAAGATATGGAAATCGTAGCCGCAAAGAAAGCAATTGTTTATACAATTACTTACGTACTCGGTGGCGGTACACTTGACGGTACACCGAAGGAAGAATACACAGTAGAAGATGCAGATTATACACTTCCCGAGCCTACAAAAGCAGGCAGCACCTTCCTCGGTTGGTATGAAGACGGTGTTAAAGTAACAGTTCTTGATACAGCCGATGCAGAAAACAAGACATATGTTGCAAGTTGGCGTGCGCCTGCAGCAACTGTATACAAAGTCACCTTTAAGGGCACAGACTATGATGTAACTCAAAACAATGCTCTTTACACCAATGAGGACCTTAAGGATGCCATGGATGAAGCTTCGGTTAAGCAAGGCTACAATGTAACCTTTAATACAAAGGCTGATGGCACAGGTGCGATTGTGGATACTTCCTATGTTCCTACAGGAGATGTTACAATCTATGCTATAGAAAAAGCAATTGTATACACAATTACCTACGAGGAAAACGGCTGTGATAATATTGCTGATGATACTTATACTATAGAAGATGCAGATATTACTCTTCCTGTACCTACCAGAGAGGGTTATGTGTTCAGAGGCTGGTACGAAGAAGCTGGTTTCAGCGGTGATGTTGTAACAGTTCTTGATACAGCAGACCTTGAAAATAAGACCTACTATGCAAAGTGGGTACTTGACAATGCAGTTCTTTCCTTTGACCACGAAATAAGCGGTGATATTGTTACTCTTAAGGTAATGCTTAATGCAATTCCTGCAGATATTGACGATATCGCAGCTATGTCCATACGTTATGACTTTAATAATACAAAGCTTGAATACGTAAACACTACATCTAACGTAGGTGAGGTAACAGCTGCTTCTGCCGGATATATCTCCTGGTACACAACCTCTAATTATATTACAGCAGATACTCTCGCAGCAAAGGATAATGTACTCTTTACAATAACCTTCAATGTAAAAGACGAACAGTACGGCACAACAGAGGTTTCTTATACATCTGCAGAAATTACAGCATCTGAGCCTGTGGGTAATCCTGCTGTTGCAGAAGAGTATACCAAAAAGTCCGAAACAATTGATCTTGGTACACAGGTTCAGACATACACAATAACATATGTAGAAAACGGTGGCGATGATATTCCTGACGGTTCCTACAAAGCAGGCGATAAAGATATTACACTTCCCATCCCCACAAGAGCAGACTATGCATTCAAGGGTTGGTATGAAGAATCCGACTTCAGCGGCGATGCTGTAGTTGAGCTTGATACAGCAGATGCAGAAGATAAGACCTACTATGCTAAGTGGGTTATCGAAACTGCAACACTTGGTTTCAGTTCGGAAATTATCGGAAATACAGTTAAGATTTATGTAACTCTTGACGAAGTCCCCTCTGATATTGATGAGATTTCTGCATTCACATTAAAATACAAGCATCCCGACAATAAGCTTACTTATGTAGGCGGAACTACCACATTTGGCGGTCAATTCTCCTCACAGGACGGATATATTTCCTGGTACAATGAAAACACTGCAATTACAAGCGAAGCTCTCAAAGCAAACGACAATATCGTTGCAACTCTTGAATTCTCAAAGACCGATTCTGCAAGCGGCAGTGAAACCTTTGAATATACAAGTGTTGAAATTGTTGCATCCAAGCCTGAGGGCAATCCTGCAATTGCAAGAATGTATATCACAGGAAAGAAAGAAGTACAGCTTGATGCAGCTACATATGTTGTAGCCTTTGATGGACAGACCTACAACATAACTGTCGGCAATGCGCTTTCCTCAAATGCTTTACTTGTTGCTGCAATGAACGAAGCCGCTAAGCAGACCGGCTACACCGTAACCTTTAATACAAAAGAATACGGCAGCGGCGAAGACGTTACAACTGCATATGTTCCTGCAGGCAGCATGACAGTTTATATTGTGAAAAATGCTAATGAGTATTCCATTACATATGAGCTTGACGGCGGTAAGTTTGACGGTACACCGAAGGAAGAATACACAGTAGAAGATGAAGATTATACACTTCCCACACCTGTCAAGGCAGGCTATACCTTCCTTGGCTGGTACGAAAACGGTACAAAGGTAGATGTTCTTGATACTGCAGATGCAGAGAACAAGACATACACAGCAAAGTGGGAAGCAACAGAGTATACCATCACATATGTGCTTGACGGCGGCGCGCTTGACGACACAGAGAAAACCAAATATACAGTAGAAGATGCAAACTATACACTTCCCACACCTGCCAAGGCAGGCTATACCTTCCTCGGATGGTACGAAAACGATACAAAGGTAGAAGTTCTTGACACTGCAGATGCAGAAGACAAGACATATACTGCAAAGTGGGAAGAAGAAACAGTTCTCGAAACAGAATACAAAATTACATATGTAACAAATGGCGGTACACTTGATGGTACACAGAAGAAAACCTACAAGTCATCCGATCCTTCGTATACATTGCCCATCCCCGAAAAAGGTGAAGTTCCTTTCCTTGGTTGGTACGAGGATGAAGCTTGCACAGGCGAAGCGGTGACAGTGCTTGCTGCAGGTTCCACCGGAAACAAAACATACTATGCTAAGTGGCAGGAATACACAGTTCAGTTCTATGTTGGCACAAAGAGAACCGGTAACAAGCCTACATCTGATGACGGTGACCAAGGTAAGATGATTGTGGAACATGGTGCAACTCTTACTCAGGTTGATGTAGACAGAGAGCTTGGTATGCTTCCTTCCGAATATGAAGTTAAGGAAGGTTATGTGGATTCTGACGGTGTGGTTCATGAGATTGTTCCTGAACTCTGGTATCTGAAGAACGGCGAATGGACAAAGTTTGTTCCCGAAGAAATCCAAATTGTTTCCGATATGGATATACATCTGTTTATTAGATTCTTGGCTTTTGAATACAACACCGATCTTGAGATTAAAGGTATTGATATGAGCAAGCTTGATTTCTCACTTGATGTACCTTACGATTCTTATACAGACATAGGCAAGACATATCTCGATTTCCTTACAAATGCCGGAGGAACTCTGGACAGAGTACTTGGCGGAATTGAAACTCAGGGTTACGATCTGTATCAGATGGCTATAGACAAGGCAGCCTCCAAGGGACTTGTTGACACTGATGGCAACATTATGAATCCCAACGTTCCGCTTCCTATTCATAGATTCATTACTGAAGAAATGATTATGGAAGAGATAGACAGATATATTGATGCCAATATCAACAATGAAGACTTTATAGCAGATCTTTTACGAAATGATGCAGTTGTAGAAATGATTATTGGCGATGAAGAATTGAAGCACACTGCAATGGGTGACCCAAGTATAAGAGAAATATTCCTTACAGACGACTTTATCAAGGAAATTATCAAACTTCACCCTGAATTTGTTGATATCATTATAGATCATGACGAATTTGTAAAGCTTATTATCGACAACGATGCAACCTTTGATTACGTTCTTAAAGACGACACAATGGTAGCAGAGATTCTTGATAACGATTCCTTCAAAAACAAGATTATTGAAAAGGGAACAGACTATATTGTTGACAACTATTTCGGAACAAGTGGCGATCAGGACGTTAAGGATTATATCACAAAGCAGCTTAAGTCTGCCGATGTAAAGGCTCAGCTTAAAGATATCATCTACAACGATGCTTCTGTAAAGCTGGCGCTCAAAGATACACTTATTACCGATGAAGATGCCAAGGATATACTTAAAGACAAGATAAAAGGTATGCTTGATGATCCTGAAACCGAAGCTGACATCCGTGGTGAGGTAAGATCTTACCTCCTTTCCAACAGCACGGTTCTTCGTGCAGACATCAAGGATTACATCAGCGAAAATAGTGCTTCCCTCAGAGATGACATTAAGGCTTACATAGGAAATAACAGCGCAGATTTAAGAGATGATATCAAGACCTATATTGGTGGTAATAGTGCAGGCTTGAGAAGTGACATCAAGGCTTACATAGGAAACAACAGCGCAGATTTAAGAGATGATATCAAGAGTTACATTGGTGGCAACAGCGCAGACTTAAGAGATGATATCAAGGGATATATTGAATCTCAGAAGGAAACCATCAAGGGTGATGTTATAAGCTATATCGAAACCAAGGCTGATGATTTCAAGGCGGAAAACAAGCGTGCTGAAATTCTCGATGAAACAGCTAACCCTGAAATTTGGAACGCCTTCAAAGCAGAGTTTGAAACCCTTAAGCTTACTTACCCTGTATTGGAAACATTTACCTTCGAAGAATTTGTGGCAGACTTCTTAAACGGAACTCTTGCTGCAGATCATCCTGCAGAGTATGTGGACGTTGTAAATTCTTACAACAAGGCAATTGATGATAACCTCACAACATATGTAACCAACAATTATGATGATTTGTTTGTTGATTATTTTGATGATTACTACACCAATCTTTCCGACAGCGAGTATCAGGATCTCTTCAATGACAACTTCTCCGGTTATTACGATGGTTTAACCGATGCAGAATATCAGGATCTCTTTGATGACAACTTCTCCGGTTACTATGATGGTTTAACCGATGCGGAATATCAGGATCTCTTTGATGACAACTTTTCCGGTTACTACGATGGTTTAACCGATGCGGAATATCAGGATCTCTTTGATGACAACTTCTCTGGTTACTATGATGGTTTAACCGACGCGGAATATCAGGATCTCTTTGATGACAACTTCTCCGGTTACTACGATGGTTTAACCGATGCGGAATATCAGGATCTCTTTAATGACAACTTTGCAGGTTATTTTGATGGCCTTACATCTCAGGAATTCAAAGATTTGTTCAACTCCAAGTTCGAAGACTTCTTTGAAAAACAGTACGATGACCTCTTTGACGAGTACTTTGATGATTACTTTGACACAATGTTCGATTCTCTCTATGAATCCAATGTGGAAAAATGGGCAAAGATGGCATATGACGAGCCCACAACCAAGACAACAGTTATAGAAACAATCGAAGACGTAATAATCGACCTTATTAATAGCTATATCGTCGACGACACACCCGATCAGGAACTCAAAGACTTTATCAATAAGATTGTTAAAGATTTCGATGTAAAGGGATATGTAAGAGATAACTACTATACAGATTCCGACCTTAAAGCTACAATTGACGGCTTGGTTAAGGACAATGCAAAGGACATCATTGCTGATTATGCAAACAACACAGCAAGTGATGAGATTGTAAAACTTATTGATGAAAATATGCATAAGTACATCGAAGAAATTGTTGAAGACTATGTAAACTATGACCTCGATGAAGAACTTATGGCGTTTATCGATGAAGAAATCAACATATATATGCGTGACTATATCAATAAGTATATTGATGGTACAGACAGAACATTGCTTTCCAAGCTTGTTCCCACTTATGCGCATGATGCAGTAGAGGCAATCAAGGAGACAGATGCGTTTAAGAATACCATTACTGATTTTGCTTCCGGTAACGGAGTCAGAGTTAATAAGGATAATCTGATGTTTGTTGAAGTTCTGGATGAGCTTATGCATACTTATAACTACGATAAGCTTGCATCGGATTTCTTACCCGAAAAAATTCAAAAGGTTGTAGACCTCATCGGTCACGATACAGTTGCTCATATAGTTGACGACTATTTTGCAGCTTTCTGCCTGGAAATGGATACTGCAATAGCTAATCTTAAAGCAGATCAGGAAGCCGATATTGAAGATACTGAATACAAATTCAGCACAACACCTGCAGTTCGCATCAACTATATGGAAATAATAGATAACTACTATACAACTCTTACAGGCAAACTCAGAGATAAGATTAATTCCCAGAGCAAGGTACCTGTAAGCAGCAATCCTTACGCTCAGAGACTTGTAGATATGGATTACTTCGCTCTTATCTTCGACAGAACAGGCGAAAAAACCGAATACAAGAGTGGTTACAAGCTTAAGGATGACATCATGGAATACTATGATAATATGCTAATGCTCCAGATCCTTGTTCATGATGCGGTAACCTTCTACGGTTCAATGGATACTTACACAATTGAAGACAGACTTGATTCTGCTTCTCTCCTTGTGGGAACATATGCAAATAAGCTCAACGATGTAATAATGAACTTTGTCGAAAATGGCGAGCTTCCCAAGGGTTATACTCTTGAGGATATTCTCGACATCAATGGTAAGATAGAAATCCTTTACAATAAATTTAAAGACAAGATTGAAAAAGGCGAAGATCTTTATGCTGAATATCTTGATAGAGATTACACCGATATTGTTGATTTTGCAAACATGAGTATCTACTCCGGCGGAGATGCGTATAAGATTTATCAGATTATACTTGAAAACGGTGAAGATGCATTTGATTTGGATGATGCAATAACTGCAGTTTTTGATTCTCCTAACTATCATGGCGTATCAAAGATAGAAGATGCTATGGCAAAGGTAGAAGCAAAGATTAAAGATTACGCATACGATCCCAGTGCTGAAGCGAGTACGATTGAAAGGATTAGTACGGCTTATGTTGATGGATATAAGGGAACATTTGAAAGCAGAGAAATCAAAGGCTACGAAACCGGAACACATACTTTGGCACTTCAGAGATATCTCCGTTAATTATAAATAATATTTAAGAGATAATTTATAAGAGGCGGAAGTTATACTTCCGCTTCTTATGTTTTCTGTAAATTTTATTTTAAAATGCAACCTTTTTATCTTTTGAAAAGTATTATAGGTGAAGGCAAAGTTTTTGTGAATGCAAGGCAGAAAGGATGAAAGGAAATGAAAAGATTTTGTGGACTTCTTGCTTTTGTCATAACAGTAACACTGATGTGCAACTGTTTTGCGGCAGAAGTCAAAATGACAGATGTGGATTACAACACTGAACTTGGAAAAAGTATTGATAAGCTTGTAAAGGGTGGTGTGGTTAACGGTATACCTCAGGATGACGGAACATTTAAATATGCTCCTGAAAACCCCGTTACAAGAGCAGAGTTTTGTAAAATGATTAATACCACCTTCGGTTATGAAATAGCCGCTAACAATATCTTTACAGATGTAGATTCTACAAAATGGTATTACGTATATGTGCTTCCGGCCATTCACTATGGTTATATTCAAGGTTACGGTGACGGAAGATTTGGCGGTGAAGATTACATAACAAGAGAACAGGTATGTGTTATTTTAAGTAAGATTGTAGCTTCCGAAGAGGAAGAAAAAGCCAAGGAGACTGCGGAAACTACCACAGAGAATACCGAAGAGGCAAAAACTGCTCCTCAGGTTAAAATTGAAGATAAAGTTTCCGAATGGGCAAGAGCATATGTAGAGGATATTATAGCCAAGGGATATATTCCTTTGGAAGAAGGCAATAAATTCAGAGCTACAGAAAATATGACAAGGGGAGAACTTGCGTTTGCCCTTGACGATTTTGTTGTTATTAAAGAAGCTGTGCCCGATACAAACAATACCGGAAACACATCAACTAATGTTATATTGCCCGGCGGTATCAGACCTTCCGGAGGCGGCGGTGGTTCTTCCGGCGGAAGCGGTGATTCCACCGGAGATAACGAATCCACAGGTGGCGGAACCGTAACTCCCGATCCCGAAGAGGAATATACTATTACCTATGAACTTAACGGAATTGGTGAATTACCGGAATACGCCAAGACAAGCTTCACAGCATCTCAGCTTCCTTATACTTTGCCCATACTCACAGGCACAGCTATGGAGGTTTTTGGGGGTTGGTATACAGATTCCGGCTTCAGCGGAGAGGCGATTACAAAGATAGTGAGCGGCACTTCTGATAATGTTGTATTATATGCAAAATGGGATCCAAGATACACAGAAGATGAACTTCAAACAAGTGAAAAAATATATGACAATCTTGAATTTGCAATATCAGACTTAGATGATAAAATTGAACTTGAAATTTTGGAATTTGATGAAAAGGGTCAGAGGATATTTGATCTTCTTGACAGCTGTGTAAGAAATGTTTATGCATTAAAGGAAAGCGGAGTGGTTCTTTCCAACACTTATGTGCGCGGTAAGCATTCAACAGAAATATCGGAAATAACAAGTATTCTTGACGGTATGACTGTGGAAGAAAGAGATGCTTTCGAATTTGAAATAAACAAAATGAACACGACAGTTCTTAAATCTCTTGTTGATTTATTTGATGTAAACATAAATTACGGAAAATAATAATAACAAACACCTCCGATGAATATAATTTGTCGGAGGTGTTATTTTATGGGATTACGTACGATTACATATTATAAACTATGAGATATGCGGCATATTGCAGAGTATCAACGGGAAGTGACGAACAGCTTAATTCTCTGGTAAATCAAAAAAAGTTTTTTGAAGAATATGTCAGAAAAAGGGGAGATACTCTTATAAGAATATATGCCGACCGTGGAATAAGCGGAAAGAGTATGCAAAACAGAAGAGAGTTTATGAAGCTGATGGAGGATAGCAGAAAGGGAGAGTTTGATGCTGTTCTTGTAAAAGACATAAGTCGTTTTGCAAGGAATACGCTGGATTTTCTTACGGGGATTCGTACGCTTAAAGGACAGGGTGTTGATGTTGTTTTTATTGGTGCAAACCAAAAGGTGCTTGGGGAATCCGAGTTTGTTTTAACACTTTTTGCAGCCTTGGCCCAGGAAGAATCATGTGCTTTGTCCAAAAAAATTATATTTGGAAAAAAGCAAGGAGCAAAAGCCGGAAGAGTACCAAACAATATATATGGATATGACCAAAAAAGCACGTACGTGCTTTCAGTAAATTCCAATGAGGCAATAATTGTAAGACAAATCTACGATATGTACGTCAATGGGAATTTCGGAATGAGAAAGATAGCATCATTTTTAAATGAAAATGGAATACTTTCTAAAAATGGAGGTCGTTGGAGTCCAAAAACCGTCGGACGAATACTGTCAAACCCGATTTATATGGGGCTACTGGTAAATAACAAAACAGAAACATTGGATTTTCTCATGTCAAAAAGGCGAACTATTCCACAAGATGAAAGATTCTATCACGCAAGACCGGAGCTGGCTTTGGTTACGGAAGAGGAATATAATCTTGCGCAAGAAATACGTCTGAAAAGGATATCATTAAAACCGGAAGATACAAATTAGTTTTATAGGGAGGGTGTTGACATACACAGAAGTGGTTGACCCCATAGCACTGGGTGCCAAAATAGCAGAGCCTGCCGATAAGGGTTGCTGTTGCTGCTGTGGTGAAACAGACGTCAATGCAGTTCCGGAAACTATCTGTAAGATTTTTGAGGATGATTTGGTGGACTCCGATGATTACCGTAAGGTTTTGGTGACTATTGGCTTGTTTACTATTGTTCGTCTTGTAAGAGATGTGCAGCTCCTTATTCCTGTTGTGGACTTCTGTATTCCTCAGACAGAGTGCTCTGTTTCTACAGAAAGCAATCCTTGCGAACTTTTTGAAAAACTTCATTTCCCTGTTGATGAGTTTTTCCCGCCTGAGAAAAGCTCCTTCAATTCGGATAATTGTTGCTGCAAGTGAGAGTAATATAAGTAAAATGAAAAGACGACGTTGCCGGTTTTATTGCAACGTCGTTCTTTTTGTTGACATACGAAATAAAAAGATTTAAAATATAAGTATACTATTACAGAAAAGAGGTAAAACGAAATGCTAAAAGGTATACCCGCTATTCTTTCTCCGGAACTTGTGAAAATAATGATGGAAATGGGTCACGGAGATGAGATTGTAATTGGTGACGGAAACTTCCCCGGAACTTCCACCAATCCCAGATGTGTTCGATTGGATGGACATGGTGCCTGCGAGGTTTTAAAGGCTATGCTGGAGCTGATGCCTCTGGATACATATGCAAAACCTGTTTATCTTATGGCAAAGGTTCCGGGCGACGATGTGGAAACTCCCATTTGGGATGAGTATAAAGCAATAATTGCACCTCACACCCAGGAAGCTCCCGAGCAAATAGAAAGATTTGCTTTTTACGAAAGGGCATCAAAGGCTTATGCTGTGGTTATGACAGGAGAGTCGGCATTATATGCAAATGTAATACTGAAAAAAGGTGTTATAAAATAAAAAACAATCCCCGTACAGCGCTATACTCTGTACGGGGACCATTTTTATCATTGTTTTTTAAACAATGTTTGTGGCTATGCTCTCGGATGTGCTTTGTTATATACTTCTCTTATATGGTTTTTCATAAGTTTTGCATACACCTGAGTAGATACAATATCCTTATGGCCGAGCATTTCCTGTATTGATGCAAGGTCGGCACCGTTTTCAAGCAGGTGTGCGGCAAAAGAATGTCTTAGTGTATGAGGAGTAATGTCTTTGTGAATATGTGCCATGGCAGCATATGTTTTTATTAACTTCCAGAAACCCTGTCTTGTCATTCTGGTTCCATTGCAGTTAACAAACAAAGCCACTTCTTCCGGAAGGGCAATCATCATAATCCTGGATGCGGTTATGTAGTCTTTCATAGCCTTTATTGCGGTTTTGCCCAGGGGAATGATTCTTACATCATTGTCGCTTATGCATTTGAGATATCCGATATCAAGATCAACATCGGAAATGTTCAATGCAATAAGTTCAGAAACCTTAATTCCGGTCGCATAAAGAAGTTCCAACATTGCCTTATCGCGAATCCCTTTTGTGTTGGAGGAATCCGGGCATCTTAAAAGTGTATCAACTTCTATGGTAGAAAGAATCTGCGGGGGCTTTTTTTCTGCTTTGGGGGTTTTGAGCTTATAGGTCGGATCTTGCTTAACCTTTCCTTTTAACAGAAGGTAGCTGAACAATGCTCTGACTGATGCCAGAGATCTTGAAACAGAAGAAGCTGCTTTCCCTTCTATCTGCATCTGACTTATATAGTTCTGAATATCGTTACCGTTTACTTTATTTACTTCAATACTTTTTGATTCTATGTAATCGGAAAACTGTTTGATATCTCTTGTGTATGATTGCAATGTATTTTTTGCAACTTTTTTGTCGTTTTCCAGATAATCTACAAAATCACACATAAGTGCGTTCATTATTAAAATACCTCTCTTTATTAATTAAATCCGATTTAAAACAGAGTTGTCAGAATTATAACTCCTACAATCGTCTGAACAAATTCGGCAGCACATAAAACAGCAAAGAAGGTTACTATCTTTGCAGCAAATGATAAATAGTCCTTGATTGGTTCTTCGCTTTTGTGTTCGCCAATTCTATTAACGGATAGAATATACATAAGTACATACAAAGGAAAAACAAGTACGTTGGACAGAAAAACCGCCAGGCAAATACCTGTTGCTTTTGGAAAATCACAGCAAAGGGAAGCAAGTCCTACACAGACACCCATAGAAAAACAACGAGCCAGTAAATAAATGCCCGGTATTGTTGCTCCCGGAAATCTTCCGTAAAAAAGCAGAATGCATACAGTATATCCGAGATGGATGAGTATTGCTTTGAGAAAAGATTCAGCAAATGAAATGCTTTCAAATTCAATATTCCGTATGACAACCGTTCCTTTTGAGAAAAGGCTACCCGAGGTTTTGACTGCCACAAAAAATCCTGCGGAAATCGCAAGCAGAATAACCAATAAGGTAATTGAAAAAATTCTTTTATGTTTTAAAGAATGTTTCACATCCATGTTCCTTTACTTCAAATTACTATATTACAGATTATGAAGCAAAGGAGCTAAATATTACTTTGGGCTAGTTGCCCAGATCGCGCGCTTTTTTTGCGCAGACATCAACTGCACTTATTATAGCCGATCTGAAACCATCCTTTTCAAGACTTGAAACAGCCTCTATAGTTGTTCCGCCGGGGGAACAAACCATATCTTTAAGGGCTGCAGGGTGCATCTGAGTTTCCAGTTGCATCAAAGCACTTCCCATAACTGTCTGAGCGGCAAGAATATATGCTTTATCCCGTGGGATTCCGCCCTTGACCGCAGCATCAGCAAGAGCTTCAATAAACATAAACACATAGGCTGGTCCGCTTCCGTTAACTGCAGTACACGTATCTATTAACCTTTCATCCATCGAAAGGGTTTTACCGGCACCCGAAAACAGCTTATCAGCCAGTTCGAATTCATTATCACTCACAAGATTGTCCTTAGCCATTACAGTCATGCCTGCACCGGCAACCAAGGGAAGGTTGGGCATAGTGCGTATCACTTTAACATTGCCGAGAATACTTTTGATATATCCGATGGTTATCCCGGCAGCAATAGAAATGTATATTTTTGAATCATAACCCTCCACAGATTTGATTTCACTTAGAAGATTTTCAAATCCTGCAGGCTTTATGCATAATATTATGTAATCCGATTTGCCGACTAAATCTTTCAAATCTGTTACATTTATATTAAGCTCCTTTACTTTGTCTGATACGACAAGGGAGTGAACAAAAATATCCTCACAAGAAAAACCGGCTTTGTTTACAGCTCCGCAGATTAAGGCACTACCCATATTTCCTGCTCCCACAAAGCCTATCTTTTTTTTCATACAAACACCTCCGAGGTTTTGCTTAAATAGGGGGGTAATTGTGATTATAACACAAGAGTGTGCCAAATGTAAAGATATTTTTAAAATTTTTTAAAATATTATGTTAACAATGGAGCTAAATTGTGGTGTTTAGAATTTAAATCACAATATGTGGGATTTGTATCTCCGATATCTTTGGGTACATCTTTCTGCAGAGGTGGCTGCACTTGACTTTTATTATGCGCTATGGTATTATTATTCTGTATAAAAGTATGTTAAAAAGGAGTGTGTACACTGTGGAAAATTTAATCCTGGTAGTAGATGATGAAAAGCCAATAGTTGAAATTCTTAAGGTTAATCTCATAAAAAGCGGCTACCGCGTTATTGAAGCTTATGATGGTAACGAAGCTGTGGTAAAGGCAATTTCCGAGGAACCCGACCTTATTCTCCTGGATGTAATGCTTCCCGGTCTGGACGGTTTTTCAGTGTGCAAAAAAATAAGAGAAACCTCTTCTGTTCCTATAATAATGCTTACTGCCCGCGAAGAAGAAGTAGACAAAATTCTCGGGCTTGAGCTCGGCGCAGATGATTATATGACAAAGCCATTCTCGTTGAGGGAGCTTATGGCCAGAGTAAAGGCAAACTTAAGAAGAACACAGCTTGTCACTAAAGAAGAGAGCGGTGGCGATATTCTGCGCTTCGGAGATCTTGCCATAGATGTGGAAAAGTACGAAGTAAAGAAACGCGACGAAGTTATAGAGCTTACTTTCCGTGAGTTCGAGCTGTTAAAATTCCTTGCAACCAAGAAGGGCAAGATATTCACAAGAGAAAATCTTCTCAACAAGGTTTGGGATTATGAGTTTTACGGAGATGTGCGTACAGTTGATGTTACAATACGTCGTCTTCGCGAAAAGATAGAGGACAATCCCAGTATGCCTGCATATATAATGACAAAGCGTGGAGTAGGATACTATTTTGGAGCGTAAATAATGTTTAAGAGTCTGAGCGTAAAAGTTGCAATGATGTTTGTGCTTCTTACCATTTCCATAATTATTCTTATAGGAGTATTTATGTCGGGAAGCATAGACACCTTTTATGATACCGATTTCAAAAATCAGATGTCCCTGGTTTTTAACGAGGAGTATATTAAAGAACTTAACCGAAGCATCGGTGCAGGAGCAAGCCCCGAAGAGCTTTACAACAATATAAGTGTATATAACGGGCAGGTTGGCGTAGATTCTTTCCGTAATTTATATCTGCTGGACGGCAAGACCGGAAAAACAATCGGCGATTTATCTACAAATACAGAACTGGCAGAGTCTTTGGAAATATCTCCCAATATTATTACTGCTATGGGCGGAAATAAAGGAACCGAAAGTCAATCCGGTTCCGGATATATGGATTTTGCCGCTCCTCTGGAATCCGACGGACAGGTGAAGTATATTATCTATGTCAGGGATACCAAAGAAGAAACAAACGATATTCTCGGGTCTATCTTTACCATTATGATACAGGCCCTGCTTATCGGTATTGCGCTTTCTGTGTTATTTTCGATTCTGCTTTCCAAGACCATTATTTTGCCTATTCAGACGCTTACAAATAAGGCGAAGAGCCTTTCGGAAGGCAATTTTGACGAAATTATCGAAACCCGCTCCAACGATGAAATCGGAAGACTTACAAACACGTTCAACTCTATGGCGCTTGACCTCAAGAGCAGTCTTAATGAGATTCGCAGTGAAAAGGACAAATCCGAAACTATTCTTCTGCATATGACAGATGGTGTTGCTGCGTTTAATAAATTCGGCGAATTAATACACATTAATCCTGCAGCCGAGGAACTTCTCGGCATAAAAAAGGAAGAAAAGATTTCTTTTAATACCTTGTTTGAGGATAATACCGACATTACTATAGAAAAGATGCTTTATCTTCCTCACTTTAAAAGTGCGGAAAGACGTATTACAACAGATGCAAATGAGTTGAATGTTCATTTTGCACCTTTTAAGACTACAGATGGTTCTGATGGAATTATTGCTGTTATACAGGACATTACCGAACAACATAGGCTGGATAATGCCCGTCGTGAATTTGTAGCCAATGTATCTCATGAACTGAGAACACCGCTTACAACTGTAAAAAGCTATGCGGAAACCCTTTCGGATCTTAATGAAGACGGTAATATGGATCCGGAAATAAGTAAATCATTTTTAAAAATAATAAATGATGAAACAGACAGAATGACAAGGCTTGTAAAAGACTTGTTGTTGCTTTCGCGGTTGGATTATTCATTGAAGGATATGCCCAGAGAAGATTTTGACATAGGTGAGATGCTTAAATCCTTGGTCGAAAGATTGTCTATTGCAACCAAAGAAAAAAAGCAGACCCTTGTATATGAACCAACCAATACTTTGCCCATATATAATGGTTGTCCGGACAGAATAGAGCAGGTACTTATCAATATTATTACAAACGCTATTAAATACACGCCTCAAAACGGACATATACTTATTACTTCTATGTATATGTATGATTCTATTACAATTAAGGTGATAGATAATGGAATAGGTATCCCCAAGGAAAACCTGCAACACATATTCGAAAGATTCTATAGGGTAGATAAGGCACGTTCAAGAGAAATGGGCGGTACGGGTCTTGGCTTGGCAATAGCAAAAGAAATAGTGGAAGCCCACGATGGAACTATAGAAATAAAGAGCAAAAAAGGTCACGGCACAGAAGTTGCTATTATTCTTCCTACCGTTCAGCAGGAAACAGACTTCGATTTTGAGTAAATGTTATCGGCTTTTAAACTGGTTGTAATTGTTTTGTAACATTTATATCGTATAATGTATATAAGTAAAATGTTAATTGGAATTTTTTCGAATGTACATAGAGGTGTTATTATGAAATTGACAAAAGTACTTGCAATAGTTGTTGCACTTATAGTATGTATCCTCCCTATGAGCGCTTTTGCTTCTCAGGAGGTTCTTCCTTCCGGATATGCCGGCAATACGGATTCGCTTATAGAAGTTAAGAATCCCGATTCTGCAGTATCTACAACCAACAATAAAACTTGTGTTATTTCTGCAGTGGCTGTTCCCGGAACAACAGTTACCATTTACAGCTATGATGTTGCTCAGGCACAGTATGTAAAGCTGTATTCCGAAGGTAAGGCTCTTGAAACAGAAATTGGTGCTGCAGGTCTTTTTGCTCAGAATGTTGAACTTAAAAACGGTACAAATACGCTTTTAGTAGTTGCTGCATCCGGAAATTTGGTGGAGACAGTTAAACTTGACATTAATATGGAAAGAAGCGAAGCTGTAGAGAACATCATTAACATCTGGCAGACACTTATTAAATAATTAAGAATTTGATTTTTGGTGATTGCTATGAAAAAGGAATCCCTTAAAACTGTTGCTTTGGTTTTATTGGTATTAAGCAGTATAATATTGACCATTAATAATTGGTATAGTGAAAAATTATGGCCCGATGGCTATAATTTTTTTTCTAATTTAGCAAATTATTTTTCTGACGAAGAACCGGAACGAAGTTATTTTCTTTCCAAGGAAAATGTATCCAACCCCACAAAGATTATTGTAAATAACATAGATTACAGAGGGGTTTACACCCATACCTCTACGGATTATAATGATATGGTGGGACCTGTAAAGGAAATCCTTAAGGAAGGGCTTGCCGAAACGGAGTTTTCAAAAGGAAGCCCGGAGCTTTGGAAGGAAGCTCTGAAGTACAAATCCATATATTTGTCTTATCCCGTTTCGTATGGGTCGAAAACTTTTTCGGCCATTATGGATACACCGATTACTTCTATGGAAAACGGTACAGTAAGGGAGTTTGTTATTGTATCAGGTGACCCGGTAACCGGAAAGCCAAGATTGCTGATTAAAAACAACGATGATAATTCTTATATAACGGTAACCTTGAAAACCGATGTAAAAAAAATAGACGATATTATTGATAAATATGCTATTGCTTCTGTGGGAGAATATCCCTATTCTTTCGAACTTAATTTTGATAAAACAGTAGAAGGAATGGAGCAAAAAGTTATTATAGAGCCACAAGTGACATTGTCCATAAATTCTGTTACAGCCAACACAGTCAGCGAGACAAATTATTTTGAGAATATTTCATCCGACGAAAGACTTTACAAAGAATTTTTGAAGGCTTTTGGCTTTAATACATCTAATATACGTAAGAATGTAAATATTGATGATTCTATTGTATTTGCAGAGAACTACGGAAGTATCAAAATGTATCCTGACGGCCTTTTGGAATACAAATCTCTGGATGATACCAAAGGAATAGAAATAGGTAATTCGGAGCAGTTTTATACCACATTTATAGATTGCATAGAATTTGTAAATAATGTATGGGATACAGCATGCAGCGATAAGAATATGAATATAAATATTTCTTCGTCACGAATTACAGATTCTGATAACAGCTTTGTTTTGACAATTAATTATTTTGCTGATGGTATGGAGGTTGTAACAATACTGGATGAAACTGCATCTCATGGCAAAATTAACAATGCAATAGAAGTGGAAGTTAAAGATTCAAAAATCGTTTCCTACAGACAAATTGTTAAGGGCTATGAGGCCAATAACGATCAGGTGTTATGCTCTTCCGTAATTGAAGCACTTGATGTGCTTATGGAAAATGAAAGTATCAAGTCCGATACCATAACGGATTTATATCTGGCATACTATCCAAATAAGACCGGTCTGTGTACTCCTTGCTGGATTGCAAGAACTGCGGATAACGAGGTCAGAATTATCAAAAACAAACAGAGATGAGTGATGGATTATGAATCTTGGAAGAGTTAAAACCTTTCTTATTATATTGTTTTTGGTTATAAATATATTCTTGCTGGTATCAATGCACATGTCGACTACCTTTTATATAGACGACGAAACAATAGATTCCACTGTTGAAATTTTAAAAGACAATAAAATAGATGTTGACAGAGAGCTTATATTGGATTCTGTTGAGAACCTTAAAAATATAGATACTCACAATATTTTGTATACAGATAAATTCAAAAAAAGTAATAAAGACGGATTTTTTGATGTAGATGCGGATGTGTTTACCGGTAATAAAAAGGTTGATGGAATATATTCCGAGAGCGATGATGATATAAAAGATATTGTTGTAGAGTATCTGGAAAAGAGTGGATTTTCGACCGAATATATGAAGGTGGGGAATATAACCAAAAGGAAGAACGGAGATAAGATCTTCGGTATTTGTTGTTATGTTGATGATTATGAAATATTTGACAGCCGGATTGGTGTAACTGTGCGAAAAACCGACGATGTTATTATAAGAGGCAGCTGGTATGAGCCTTTGTCGGATGACGTTGAATTAAAGACACGTTCCAGAGAAACAGTGTATATTACCAGTGTTCTTGTGAGTATGATTCAAAATGAAGAAATAATGGCAAATTCTCCGTTTAGTATAGTTGATATAGATTATGGTTATCTTGCCGGTGCTTCATACGGGGAAGGAACTCATGTAAAATCTTCAGCTCTGCCTTATTACAGAATTAAAGATAACAAAGGAAACACTTATTATTATGACGCCCAAAATGGCTCATATCTAAAATAAAAATATTTCAGGAGGAATTATAAAATGGCTAAACCAAGAATACCGATGGGTATGGGCGGCAATATGAACAATATGATCAAGCAGGCCCAGAAAATGCAACAGGATATGCTCAGAATGCAGGAAGAAATGGAACAAAGTGAGTTTGAGGCAAGTGCAGGTGGCGGTGTTGTTACTGTTAAGATGTCCGGAAAAAAGGAACTCATATCAGTAAATATAAAGCCTGAAGCAGTAGACCCCGACGACGTTGAGATGCTGGAGGATCTTGTTCTCACAGCTGTTAATGATGCTCTTTCAAAAGTTGATGCGGCAAACACAAGTAAAATGAGCTCGATCACCGGTGGACTTAATATACCCGGTATGTTCTAAAAAGCATTAAACACTCTTTGGCAATCATTTTTGCCAAAGAGTGTTTTGTTGTGTATACAAAAACGAATTTGCATATTTAGAATAAAACTCGTAAATTGGTCCACATATAGTATTAGAAAAAGAATTGTGCCGAGTTTCTTCCTATTATATAGAATGTATATGTACGCATTATTAAAACCAATGATAGTTTACATAAATTAAATAAGTCAAAAAACGTTGTAAGTCCTGTGTTTATGAGGCTTTGAGCGGCATTTGACAAACAAATAGAGGCAATTTCTATGGTAAATATGCACAACATAAAGACGGTACATATGTGCATAATTCACGAAATTTTAAAAATTAAGTCAAAATGGCTTGTTTTGATAAAAAAAAGCTTGCAAAATGACTTGATATATTATAAAATGGTTAAGCGTGGCATGACATACGATGATGTGGGAGGTTACCAATCGCAGTCAGTAACAGACTTTGCGGTTAATTTCCACGGAGAATGTCCGAATCGTGAATTCGGGCGGCACGGTCACTGTTATAGGTGTATTATGCCCCGGATAGCTTAAGGTGTACTTAGGTTGCCGGGATTTATAATGCATTGAGTACGACACACCCGGAAGGGTGTACGTTTTCATGACTGCCGGAATGGCACCAATAATATTAAAGAGGAGGTACTATCTCATGGCTAAAAGTCAGAAAATCAGAATTAAGCTTAAAGCTTATGATCATCAGCTAATCGATCAGTCAGCTCAGAAAATAGTTGAGACTGCTGAAAGAACTGGTGCAAAGGTGTCTGGTCCTATTCCACTACCAACTAAGAAAGAAGTTATCACTATTCTTAGAGCGGTACACAAATATAAGGACTCCAGA
>JAZQFN010000038.1:0-42132 GCA_045539515.1 Clostridia bacterium | reverse complement strand
AAACTGTGGCAATACACTCCTTTAAATAGTCAAAGCTATAAAAATTTATAAAAAGTCCACAGTGTTTTATTGATTATATCATAAAGGTTTAAAAGAAAGGAGCGTATTGATATATTTAGGACTAAATATATCATACAAGAATTTATGATGAATATATCCAACAAAGAGTACGACCGTATGGTCAAAAGAGCCACTCCAAACTCCACCCTGTTTACAGACTGCATCAAAGCCTTTATTGTAGGAGGTCTTATATGCGTAATAGGTCAGCTTATATGCGAGGGATATCTTGCTCTTAATATCAAAAAAGAAGATGCCTCCGCTCTTACAAGCGCAAGCCTTATACTTATAGGTGCACTTCTTACTGGGTTTGGCATATACGACAAAATTGCAAACATAGGCAAGGCAGGAACACTTGTACCCATAACAGGATTTGCCAATTCAATTGTATCTCCCGCTATGGAATACAAAACCGAAGGTCTTGTGCCCGGAGTAGGTACTAAGATGTTTACCATAGCAGGTCCCGTAATTGTATACGGAATATCCGCTTCGGTAATATATGCCTTTATATATAAACTTGTGGGAGGGTTTTGATTGGGAATTAAAAAAGGCAAACAAACCATTGCTTTTGAAAACAGTGTATACATCAAGAACTTTTATTCGTCTGTTGGTAAAACCGAGGGTGAGGGTCCTTTAAAAGACTGCTTTGATGTAATATACGATGACGAATACATTGAAGCCAAGAGCTGGGAACAGGCAGAAAACAATATACTAAGGCATACCGTAACAGGACTCTTTGCAAAGGCAGGGCTTACCTCCAACGACATCGACTATGTATTTACGGGAGATTTATTAAACCAATGTACCGCAAGCTCCTTCGGTTTAAAGGATATGGGCATCCCCTACTACGGTCTTTACGGTGCCTGTTCCACTATGGCAGAGTCTATAGGTCTTGGTTCGGTAATGGTAGATGCTCTCTATGGCAAAAATGTTCTTGCGGCAACTTCCAGCCATTTTTGTGCCAGCGAAAAGCAATATCGTTTTCCTCTTGAATACGGCGGTGTACGCACACCATCTGCACAATGGACGGTTACGGGTAGCGGTGCAGTAATACTTACAGATGAAAAATCCAATATCTGTATAGAAAGTATAACCACAGGCAAAATGGTGGATTTCGGCGTAAAGGACTCTGCCAATATGGGTGCGGCAATGGCACCTGCAGCTGCAGATTGCATTATAACTCACCTAAGGGATATGGATTTGCAACCCTCAGACTACGACTATATAGTAACCGGTGACCTTGGAATTGTGGGAAGTAAACTTGTGGTTGAACTCTGCCGGAGAGAAGGAGTTGACATATCGAAAGTGCACACCGACTGCGGTGTAATGATATTTGACCCTGACAAGCAAAACACAGGAGCCGGTGGAAGTGGATGCGGATGCTCGGCAAGCGTATTTTGCGGACATTTTTTGAGAGAGCTTGAAAAGGGCAATATAAATAAAATGCTTCTGGTGTGCACCGGGGCACTTATGAGTCCTACCACCTATCAGCTTGGTGAAAGCGTAATTGGGATTGCCCACGCAGTAGGATTAAAAGGTATTTGATATATTGTCATTCCGAACGTATGTGAGGAATCTTCCTCACAATTTGAGCAACTCATTACCAATATGTCATTCTGAACGCAGTGAAGAATCTTCCTTACAAATAAGATTTTCACTTGTTATGGAGATTCTTCGACTTCGCTCAGAATGACACACATAAGTAAGTTCCTCACTTGACATGAAGATCCTTCAGCTTCACTTCAGGATGACATACACAGGGTGTGTGCCTCAATTATTAAGCATAGCGACAAACAAAAAATTATTATAAAAGGATGTTATCATGAAATTTATCTATGTATTTTTAGTAGGAGGATTTTTGTGTATGATAGCCCAAATCCTCATAGACAAAACCAAAATGAGCCCGGCAAGGATTATGGTGTCCTATGTAATTGCAGGAGTAGTCCTTACCGCATTGGGACTTTATGAACCTATAGTTAAATTTGCAAATTGCGGTGCCACAGTGCCCATAATCGGCTTTGGATATTCCCTTGCCAAAGGTGCTCAAAAGCTTGTAGACCAAAATGGCTGGCTTGGCGTGCTTGGAGGCGGCATTACAGGCACAAGCACAGGCATTGCAGCTGCCATAGTATTTGGTATGATATGCTCAATTATATTTAAACCCAAAGCTAAATAGTGAGGTGTTTTTTATACCTCACTATTTCTTATTATAAAAAGGTTTATTATTTTCTTTTTCATTTTTTCGGCATATTTCACGCCTTCGTATGCTCCGCCGCGTTTGTGCTCAACATAGCATATTACCAAATCAGCCCTGTCTGTCATTTCACGGTTACGATGGATTATGGCTGATTTAAAGTGAGCTTTTTCGAATATTTCGATATTATCATAAAATTTAAAGAAATTTTCTTCATTATCTCTAAGCTCCGCTGTAATATATGGCAATATAAGGGTATGGGAGCAATTTTCAAAACCGTACTTTTTTACAACATTGCGAATCTCCGAAGATACAAACCTGTCAAATTCTCCGTTCCTTCCCACAAGAAACTGTACATATTCGTTAGCTCTCAAAATATCAACCAATATTTCTTCCAGAATACCCTCATACATATAGTGTTCATTGAAATCTCTGTGACCAAAGAATGTGCATACAAAAGGCTTATTCATTTAATACACCCTTTTCGTTTAAATGTATAATAATTATATAACTCGAAACGCACAAAGTCAACATTTAGTTCTCTTTTACTACTATTTGTGGGTTAATATGCTTTTGATAATTACATAAACTATTAGTATGAATATATAACTGATAGTAGGTGATATTATGGATTTACACAAAATAGGAATAAATGTCAGAAAATACAGAACAAGTATAAAAATGACTCAAGAAGTTCTTGCAGAAAAAGCTGAATTAAGCGAAAAATATATTGGAATGATTGAACGCGGTGAAAAAGTCCCCGCACTTGACACATTCTTAAGAATCGCAAACGCCCTTGAAGTATCTGCGGATATGCTTTTGGAAGATGTAATCTACAACGGCTATAAGGTAAAGGACAGTCTTATTTCAGAAAGACTTGAGCTTCTTTCGCCAACAGAAAGAGCAAAGGTATATGACATTATAGAAGTGATGATAAGACATTCAAACCGATAAATATACGTACAAAACCCCGCACTCTGCAGTGCGGGGTTTAACAATATTATTTATTATCGTTATTTCTGATTTCTACTCTTCTTATCTTACCGCTGATAGTCTTGGGAAGCTCTGCTACAAAATCAACTATTCTTGGGTATTTGTAAGGAGCAGTATGTGTCTTTACATAGGTCTGGATTTCCTTTTTAAGTTCATCTGTGCCCTCGGTACCCTTTACAAGTACTATGGTAGCCTTTACAATCTGTCCGCGGATTTCATCGGGAACAGCTGTGATGGCACACTCAAGAACATAGGGAAGCTCCATGATAACATTTTCGATTTCGAAGGGTCCTATGCGGTAACCGGAAGACTTGATTACATCGTCGATTCTTCCTACATACCAGTAGTAGCCTTCTTCGTCCTTCCATGCAAGGTCACCTGTATGATACATACCGTCATGCCAAGCCTTTTTGGTTGCTTCTTCATCTCTGTAGTATTCGCTGAAGAGTCCGGGAGGTACGTCCTTATCTGTTCTTACTACAACCTCACCTGTTTCACCAACGCCTACGCTTTCGCCCTTGTCGTTAACGATATCGGTGTTGTACATGGGGCTGGGTTTACCCATGGAGCCCGGCTTTGGCTTCATACCGCGAAGTGTTCCTACGGTAAGAGTTGTTTCTGTCTGACCGAAACCTTCCATAAGATTAAGACCTGTAGCCTTTTTCCACTGTTCAAATACCTCGGGGTTAAGTGCTTCGCCTGCGGTGGTGGAATATTCAATGGTGGAAAGGTCATATTTTGATAAATCTTCCTTAATGAAGAATCTATACATTGTAGGTGGTGCACAGAATGTTGTGATATTGTACTTCTTGAACATGGGAAGGATATCCCCTGCATCGAATCTGTCGAAGTCATACACAAATACTGCCGCTTCGCAAAGCCACTGACCGTAAATCTTACCCCAGAGAGCCTTACCCCAACCGGTATCGGAGATTGTAAAGTGAAGTCCTTCGGGATTTACATTGTGCCAGTATTTTGCTGTGATAAAGTGTCCCAGAGGATACTTGTGGCTGTGGGCTACAATCTTGGGGTAGCCTGTGGTACCGGAGCTAAAGAGCATAATGAGATGGTCATTACCGCAAGCGGTGTCGGGCTTTCTTTCGTATACATCGCTGAAACGGTACATTTCATCGTCGAAGCTGTGCCAGCCCTCTCTCTTGCCGTGGCTTATTACCTTAACTTCCACGCTGGGGCATTTAGCTGCAGCAAGCTCTGCATGGTGTGCAGTTTCGCCGTCGCCTGTGCAGATGATTGCCTTAACTGATGCGGCGTTGAATCTGTATTCAAAATCGTGCTCCACAAGCTGATTTGTAGCAGGGATTGTTATAGCACCGATTTTGTGAAGGGCAAGGATTGAGAACCAGAACTCGTAATGTCTTTTAAGCACGAGCATTACCACATCGCCTTTTTTGATTCCAAGGCTTTCAAAGTAGTTTGCAGTCATATTGGAATACTTCTTAAGCTCTGCAAAAGTAAATCTTCTTTCCTGCTTATCTTTGGATACATGGAGCATTGCCATCTTATCGGGGCATTTTTCTGCAAGTGCATCTACGCAATCAAATGCAAAGTTAAATGTATCGTCATTTTTGAAGCTGATTTCCTGAAGACGCTTCTTTTCGTCTTTAACTGTATTGACAAACTTCTTGTATACAGCAGTCTGGGGCTGTTCTACCACCGCAGCTTCCTTAACTGTATCCACACCTGCATCTGTAACATCTTCGCCGTGCATTACCATAGCGTAGATTTCTACATCTTTGCCGTCAAGAGCAACCAATGCATGAGGAACCGTACTGTTATAATATATAGTATCACCGGGTTCAAGAACTTCTACGCTGTCGCCGATGTGAGCTCTTAAGCGACCGCTTATTACTATATCAAATTCCTGTCCGCTGTGGGCAGCATAGTGAGGATTCTTTTCGTCCTCTTCGCTGTAGGGAATATTAACCCAGAAGGGTTCTGCAATTTTCTTTTTAAACATAGCCGCAAGGTTTTTGTAGGTGCAACCTTCACCCTCACGTCTTGTAATGGGAAGACCTTCGCCTTTTCTTGTAAGCTCATAGCCGGAAAGTGTGGGGCTGGAGCCTTTAAGAAGGTCTGTGGGATCTACTCCGAATGCCTTGGCACACTTGTAGATAAATGTAAAGTTAAAGTCCTTTACACCGCTTTCGTACTCATTGTAGTCATCTACTGTTACGCCGGTTTTTACCGCCATATCCTCTACAGTGAGGGAAAGGAGTTCCCTTGTCTGCTTAATACGGAGTGCAACCTCCATAAGCTGTTTCATTTCCTGTGCTTGTTCAAATACTTCACCGTTCATAAATTACCATCCTTTCATAATAGAATGCCTGTGTTTCGGGGGTAATTCTTAAAATAAAAAATTCCGCCCCAAAGTTTTACTTTGAGACGGAATACTTATTCCGCGGTACCACTCAAATTGTATAAGCTTTACACTTATACCACTCACAGACTCCAACAAGTCCTATGCACTAACGCTGCATTTCTCGGGACACGCCTACTTAGAAAAACCTTTTCGGGCATCCGGCTCGGAAGTGATGGGTCATTGGTAAGCTCCGCCATTGGCTCGCAGCAACCGCCAACTCTCTCAAGACTTTGCAAACCGACCGTCTTCGTCATAGCCTTTGAAATATTGAACTATGGGAGTATATTATCACAACGAAAAAAAAATGTCAACACTTTTTTTAAAAAAAATTGTATTTAAAAATATTAAATTTTGTTAACAGTCTTAAATTCTATTGAAAATATTGGGTTTTAAATATATACTGTAATCAGGAAAAACTTATTTTAAGGAGGAATATTTATGAAAAAAATTTTGATGTCCGCATTCTTCAGTGCCTTGCTTCTTTGTATACTCTTCTGTACGGCATATGCCTACGAACATGCATATGTGTACAAAAGTGTGGATTTACCGCAAACTGAATCTCAGGATATTCCCTACAGCGAACTTGAAAGATACTGTGCTCGTTTTGCCGACGACAAAACACCCATCCCCCTATGCAATCACTTTGACGGCAAGATGTGGGCTGTAGTTCACGAAACCGATAAAGAAAGACCCATTGAAGTTTTTCTGGCAGAAGAGGATAATTTTACCGATTACAACCCATATGCCGAAAACAGTTACCATTTTTATGTAGCAAAGCCCCTGTATTACAGAGGTGTAATGGTTGGTAACGATAAGGGTGAGCTCCTTCCCGAAAGCAACATAACAAGAGCGGAAGCTACCGCAATGATAATGCGTTTTATAGGTATGGCTAACAAATACAACGATACTTCAGAGGGTTATTTTACAGATGTTCCCGCAGACAGCTGGTATCACGATACCGTATATTCGGCTTTGAGCTGCAATATAGTATACGGTGACTCCCAAAACACATTTAGTCCCGAAAGACTTCTTACAAGAGAAGAGCTTACCGCAATGGTAGCAAGAGCTGCAGTATATGCAGGGCTCAGAAACCCCAGCGACATAGAATCCTACACTCAAATACAGACACCCTATGCCGAAGGCTACGACTGGAGAGATAAGAATGAAATCTCTTCCTGGGCAGTTGCCTCCTACGATACCATATATCAATGCTTAAACGGCGAAATAGTAGACCTTGAGCCTGTAACCCTGGAAAACGGCGAAGTGGAAATTCCAATTGCAAGATACCTTAATCCCAAAGACCAAGCCACAAGATATGACCTGGCAGACCTTTTAAGGAGTGTCCTCGATTACTACCTGGTGTTGCCAAGTGAAGAAGCTATTGAATTCGGCTTTGCCTCCTACGATGACACCGAAGCAAATATGCCTGTGATTGACGGTTCCACATCTACATATCCGTTCACTCAGGCAGTATACGGCAATCTTTTCTACGGCGGTTATAACCACAAGGATATGCCCCAAAAGCACAGCAAGAGCCACGTGTCCTACCAAAGACTTATAAATCGTGAGGTAGATATGATATTTGCATCGGTATACCCTGCATCGGATATACTTGCCATGGCAGAGGAAAAAGGTGTTGAAATAGAGCTTATACCAATTGCATACGATGCCATGATATTCTTTACCAATATAGACAACCCGGCAAAGGGACTTACCTCTGAACAGATTACCGATATATATGTAAACAATGCCTACTCCAACTGGAAAGACCTTGGCGGTGCGGACTCAAGGCTTATACCCTATTGTCGCAATAACGACAGCGGAAGCCATGCACAGATGGAAAAACACTTCCTTAAGGGAAAAGAAATCCACAAAGACATACAGGAAGAAACCACATCGGTTTCTATGTCCAATGTACTTACAGATGTAATGGACGCCAAAAGCGATGACCCCTTAAGCTACGGTCTGGGTTACAGTATATATTATTACTATCACAACATGGATATGTTCTACGGCACCCACTCCACATTAAAGCTTCTGGAAATAGACGGAGTTGCTCCCACAGACGAAACCATAGCTGACGGAAGCTATCCCCTCTCCAACAACACATACATTGCAATACTTAAAGATACTCCCGAAGATGCACCTGCACGCAAAATGGCAGAATTTATGCTGACTCCTAAAGGTCAGGACTGCGTTGAACAGGCAGGTTTCGGAAAGCTGATAAAGTAACACATATAACTCGATTTTCTGTGAAATAATTTTTTCGGATTTCGCACAGAAATTGATTTTAAAACAAATAAATCGGGCATAGTTATGCACTATGCCCGATTTAATATTTATTCTTGTTCATGCATCCTTATTTTAGATTTTAGTTCAAAAATATCTCCCTCATTCTCTATTCTATATAAATCTGTATACGAATAAGTTTTAGTTTTACATGTATTTTCAAAAAATACTTCTTTTTGCTCATACAAGATAGCACTTTCCGCATGGTCAATTATACTTGCATCTGGATTCTTTGGATATGTAATATGTCCTAATCTCACATAAATCTTTCCTCTGTATAGGTTAAGCCAATGCTCACTATGATTTTTCAACCTATTCCTAATGGTATTGCGTTGTGTTGCAATTCCCAAATACAAACTTGTTTCTTTATTTCCAAAAACTCTGCTTATATAATACAATCCTTGCGTGTTTGACAAATCACTTGCTATTGCATCTTCAAGGGGTAATGCCTCATTCCAGTTTATCCTTATAATTTTATCTCTCAAAGCAAATCCCTCTTTTCAGTTATTACGCAATGTTTTATCAGTCCTTCTGCATATGAATATATCACCCATTTTTACCTCCGTCAATGTACTTACGGATAAAGTTTTTCATAAATAGTTGACAAAATATAGTCTATGTTTTATAATAAGTATAGAAAAGGCAAGACCTCAAACGGTTATGCCAAACATTAGGTTATTAAAAGAATAACGCTAAAGCTTTGGAAGGGCTGGCGTTATTTTTTTATGGTTATGATTAACACAATTAAAGTGATAATATATATCATTATGTACACATATTCCACAGCAACCACCTCCTTTCAGGGAGATGATAGCATAACCGCCCAGCTTTTACACTGTTTTCAGTCTTACCTTTTGTCGGATTCTTCCGACAAAAACATTATACAACATGTTTTATAATATTTCAACATTTTATAAAACTTTCCTACATAATGTAAAATGATATTTAAAATTGAATCTTTCTGCTAAAATTCCATAAAAGTCTATTGCGCCCAAAAATAAGTTGTAGATAATATCACATAGATTTGCAATAAGTATAAACATATGATAAAATATAGAAGGCATATTTTTCTTAACACAAAATGCCCTCTCAGGGTTCGAGTCCCTCTGAATTATTTGGATGCACCAAAAAAATAAAGCATCCACACTTGTGTGAATGCTTTTTTCTGGTGCACCATCAGACTGCCAAGAAGCGGAGTGCTCGCACGAACGCTGATTGGTACTTGAAAGTTTGTGCTATAATACAAAAAAGCACTCACTTTCGTGAATGCTTTTTTCTGGTGCACCATCAGGGACTCGAACCCGGGACACCCTGATTAAGAGTCAGGTGCTCTACCAACTGAGCTAATGGTGCGAACCGAATCAACATTGACTATTATACACACTCAAGATGCATTTGTCAAGCACTTTTTTAAAAAAAGGAGAAAAAAATGAATTTTTTTTCAATTGTATCCGAATTTAACCCGTTTCACACAGGACACAAACATTTAATAGAACAAACAAAGCTCAAAACAGGTGCCGATGCCGTAGTCTGCATAATGAGCGGTTCTATGGTTCAAAGAGGCGACGTTGCCATATATGACAAGTGGACAAGAGCCAAAGCCGCCATAGAAAACGGAGCCGACCTGGTAATAGAACTGCCCGTATGCTACGTGCTTCAATCGGCAGATGTGTTTGCCCGCGGTGCCGTGGAGATAATGCACGCCATAGGCTCCGACGGCATAGCCTTCGGAAGTGAGTGTACCAACACGGAACTACTATGCAAAATTGCTCGTCTTAAAGCTGAAGAACCACACGAATACAAAGAAGCTCTTACAAAAGCTCTGGATAGTGGTGATGGGTACCCTGCCGCCTGTGAGAAAGCACTTAAAGCCGTACTTGGAAATATCCCCCCCGAAATAAGCCTGCCAAATGCCACATTGGGCATAGCATACATCAAGGCACTAAAAGAACTAAACTCTCCAATGGAAATTCACATTGAAAAACGCGAAGGTGACTATCATTCCACAGAACTTGAAGGAAAATTCCAAAGTGCTGCAGCCATTCGTCAAAATATACTCTCCGGCGACAAAAAGAGTGATTATTCCCTATGTACAACCGACGAAATATATGATATTAATAATATATCTTCTTTTATTCTCGGCTTTTTCAGAATTGCAAATGAAGAAAACATCAAAAACATTGCAGGTATGGAAGAGGGTCTTGCCAAAAGGCTTATCACAAAAAGCAAAGAATGCACTAACATAGAGGAATTTGTAAATGCCTGTGTAACAAAACGCTACACCGCTCACAGAATAAGACGGGTAATACTGTGCTCTGTACTCGGTATTGAAAATGCGCCCTCTCCGAAATATATCAGAGTTCTGGCACTTAATGACAATGGTGCTAAAATTCTGAAAAACATAAAGGAAAATGCATCTGTAGAGGTTATTACCAAGATTACAAATTCATCCAACAAAGACAATCCAATGCTCCTTCAGGATATAGCTTCAACGGACATTGCCTGCCTTTGTGCTTCAAAACGTGCATCTATGGATTACCTTACCACACCTGTAGTTATACGAAAGGACTGATTTACAATGAACATTGTACTTATTGGTGTAAGCAAGGATTCCCTTACACTTGCACATATGATTAAAAATGCAGAGAACTATCCCTGTAACGGATTATATATAGACGGCATCTATGCCAAAGACGTTTCAAAAGCAGCCTCCTGTGCAGCAACTCTTAATGTAAGTGCCTATACCAATATAGAAACTGCAATACGCGATGCAGATATACTGTTTATATCCTGCAACGATAGCGAGCTTTCAAAATACAGCGACTTTTTGAAGGAACATATGGTACGCAACAAAATACTTTGTCATTTTTCGGGTAAGTACGATTCCTCTGTGCTATCCTGCGGAGTGACGAACTCTGTATACTCCATACGCTTCCCCTACAGCATCAATATGGAAAAACTCCCTGCCAACACTCCCGTAATAGTGGAAGGTCAGGGTAAGCATCAGGAAGAGTTTGAAGCAGCTCTCAAAAATTCCCTTAAAAGAGTTTCGTTCTGTACGAAAAATGAAAAAAGAATATTTACTCTGGCACACAGAGCTCTGACACGTTATATTCAAGTTATAATCAATCTGGTAATTCATCTGTACAAATTTGCAGGGATATACAGTGAAAAGGACTTCAATATGATGCTTACAAACCTTATACCCGAAGTTGCCTCGGGGAATATCAATGTAACTCCTTTGGACGCTGATGAAACAAAGAAAAATATGAAATTGCTATCAGCTATGAATTACTCGGATACCAAAGATCTGGTAAGAAGTATGGAAACCCACATAGTTGAAAACAGCGACTGTACCTTTGAGGAAAGAGAAGAATTGTTCAGAATACTAAAACACAAAAAATACTAAAGTAATATATAAAAGAAAAAGCCCGGAAATCCGGGCTTTTTGATTGTGTTTATTTTCTTAGGCAACAGGGGTCTTCTCAAGAAACGCAAGTACCAAGGATGTAACAATGAACAAGAATGCAAGAACTACTGTGAGCTTTTCGAGCATACCGTCAAGTGTTTTCGCCTTATTCTTACCAAAGAATGTTTCTGCACCGCCACCTACAGAACCGGAAAGGCCTGCAGATTTGCCGGACTGCATTAAAACAACTACTATCAACACAAGTGCAAGTACAACGTGTACTACTGTGATTATCGACTGTAACATTTATAGACACCTCCATCTGAGTTTTTCATATAAAGGTATTTTAACATAAAAATATCCATTTTGCAATAGTTTTTTTCATATTAACTCAATAATTGCTTGTTGACACACTTTTGGGGATGTGCTAAGATTTAAATATATTCTATAACTACATAAGGAGAATTGCCATGCCATTTACCAATATCAGCTTTATCAAAACATCATTGCCCTTTGACAAAAATGATGCAACTTCTTCCCCAATATTCAGGAAAAGCTTCATTTTATCCGACAATATCAAAGAGGCAAAAATATCCATTTGTTGCCTCGGTATGGGCTATTGCTACATAAACGGCAAAAAAATATCCGTCGACCTGTTTACCGCACCTGTAAGCCACTACGAAAAAACCTTGTGGTACAACACCTATGATGTAACCTCTCTTCTTAAAGAAGGCGAAAATGTCATAGCAGTACACCTTGGCAACGGATTTTACAACGAAAGCATTGAAACCGCCTGGCATTGGAACAATGCCGATTGGCGTGATAACCCCAAATTTATACTGAAATTGGAAATAGACGGCAAAGAATATGTTACCTCAGACAGCAGTTGGAAATGCATTTCTCACAGTGCTGTCACCTACAATCAGTTAAGACACGGCGAAAATTTTGACGCCCGTCTACACGATGAAAATCTATACGATGTGGGCTTTGACGACTCCTTATGGGAAAATGCAATTACAGATACAAATCCTCCCAAGGGAATAATGAGAGAATGTACATGCGAGCCAATTCGTGAATGTGGTGTATATACTCCGGTGGATGTAATCAAAACCACCGATAACACCTTTATCTATGATTTCGGTCAGAACATTTCCGGTTACTCCAGAGTGAAACTGAAAGGCGAATCCGGACAGAAAATAACGCTCTATCACACAGAGGCAATCACCGCTGACAACAAACCCGATGACAGAGACGCCGCCACGCACCACTATCCTACCTGCGAAAAAATTCAGTATGATGAAATAATATGCTCCGGCAAGGAATTTACCTGGTCTCCAATGTTTACATACCACGGTTTCAGATATGTGGAGGTCAGCGGAATAAAAAGTGCAGATGACATTGAAATCTGCAGTATATTTACCCATCAGGACATAAAGCGTCGTTCACACTTTGAATGTTCCGACTATGACCTCAACTGCCTTTTTGACATGGGTATAATGTCAACTTATTCTAACACATTCTACTCCATAACAGATTGTCCCACAAGAGAGAAACTGGGTTGGTGCAACGACTCCCAAAGCTCAATGGAACAATTCCTTACAGACTTTGAAATGGAAAACCTTCTTAAAAAATGGCTCATTGACATATACGATGCCATGAAGCCATCAGGTCAGCTCCCCGGTACAATTCCAACACCAGAATGGGGTTACAATTGGGGTAACGGACCTGTGTCCGACGGCATACTGTTTGAAATACCCTACAGACTTTACATACACACAGGAGATAAAAAGCCCCTTATCGAGTCCATACCCTATTTTGAAAAATATCTGGAATTTATAGAAACAAAATACGGCGAGGAATATGGTCTTGACGACTGGGCAGGTCCCGAGGCAAGAGAAGAATGGGTTAAATCTTATGTGGTAAATGCAATTCTTCAGACCAAATTTATTGGTGTTACCATACTTGCCAAAGAGTTTGCCGGTCAGGATACATCCAAGCTCAGGGAAATGTATGAACTAAAGAAAAAAGCCTATATAGATGCTTATATAGACGAAGAAGGCAGATGCACCATTGACAAGCAAACCGCTGTGGCAATGACAATATTCTTTGGACTTTATAATGACTTGGAACCCCTTAAATGCCAGCTCAAAGCCCTTGTGGAAAAGGAAAACTTCCACCACACCTGCGGAATGGTAGGACTTCGTTACCTCTACGAAGCACTGGATATGTGCGGACTTTCGGAATATGCGTTCAAGATAATAACCGCCAAGGGATATCCCTCTTACATGGACTGGCTTGAAAGCGGTGTTACAACACTTTACGAAATGTGGGATATGAACCTTTCTCAAAATCATCATATGTACTCCCACTTTATGTCCTATCTTATGAAAACTGCCGTTGGCATAAACATAGTTGAGCCCGGATACAAAAAAGTTGAAATAAAGCCGGTATTCTTTGAAGACCTTGCCTATGCTAAAGGACACATTGATACTGTAAGGGGAAGAATTTGTGTTGACTGGCGAAAAGAAGGTAACAAGATATATCTTAAAACCGAAATTCCCGAAGGTGTAATTGCAATATTTAACGAAAATACCCTTCCCCAAGGAACAAATATATTGACTCTGTAATATCTGTTTTTAAAAAATGGGAATGTAAATTAATTCGCTGAATTAATTTACACTCCCTTTATTATCTTATTCTATTTTTTAAAACTTCTTTGAGCTTCTCGCGTTCAAGCTCGTGAGTACCGTTTATAAAGACAATATTCATATCCTTTGCACGGCCTTCAAGATGCTTTTTTGCCTTTTGATTATATGTTACATAGGTACATATAAACACTTTTTTTGCATATTTTCCGCCAAATTTCTTTGCCACGGTATCAAGCTCATAGAGAGCCTCCTTGTGAACTTCGCCATTCTTGCAGGAAATAAAAATCGGAACCGCATCTCTCATAGCTACAATATCAAGCTCGTTCTGGGTATCGGCAGGATATCCGAAGCTTTTGTATACAACCCCATCCCAATCTACCACAACACCGGTGAGGACATCGTCATAAAAGGAGGGTTCTTCCTCTGTAATTTCCTTAAGAAGCATATAGCTGTACAATTCAAGTATATTGCCGGCTTTTATAAGAGTACGTCGTACACTTTCGTTCTTGTAACTGAAAGACACATATTCTCCGGTTTCCTTGTAATTATATATAAGACCTTCTTTGCAAAGCTTCTCCATAAATGCGTTATTTATATCTGTTCTTTGCTTTTTGGCTCTTACATTGAGTATTTTGTCTGCCTGATTGGCATCCTCAAAAGCTGCGAGAGTATTGGTCTGTCTGTTCCACAAGGCGCAGTCAGCCCTACATATGCTCCAGAGCTTTTCCAGATCTTCCTTAAAATCTTCAGTAAGCTCCCACTCAAAATCCTCCGATGCCTTATCCACCACGGCACCGCCGTTTAATTCCACCGTATCCTTAAAGGACAAAGCCAAAGGTCCCGGTTCCGATATATCGTCACATGCTTTAAGACGTATAAGCTTTCCCGTACGGATATCAAACTGAACCATGGGTATATCCTTCTTAGCGGACACCTCTCCCATTGCTGCAAGGATAAGCTCCTTACCGCCGGTAATATCAAAAACGCAATCCGGATTATCTTCTACTATGGCTGTCAGCTTATTGTACACATCGTTGTATTCATTTCTGCTCACAATCTCATATGAAAATTTTACCTTGAAGCTTCGTTTTGAAAAAAGCTTCTCTATATCGGCAATGCGTTTTTTCGTCATAGTCTGCTTAAAACCCACAAATATAATCTTGTCGGGCAAAAGCTTAAGACCGGCTATTACGTTTTCAAGCTGACAATCGTCAAAAAGCTCAATAAGTGTTTTCATATCTACCTCATTGCATAGTAATACTCAAATGGCTGAATTAAAAAGATTTCTCCAAAAGTTCAACTGCCAACACCGCGTTTTGCTTGGCTTTTTCTTTCATTTCGCTGCAAAGCATCTCGTTGCGGTTCCTGTTATCTTGTGCAAAGTATTTTTCGGCAAGATTAAAGATACCCTCTTCTGTGACTTCCGACACATCCATAATATATGACTGTCTGAAATAATCCATAAATCCGTCTATCTTAGGGTCGTATTTCAAAGCGATAATACCTACGCCGCAGGAAACAGCATACACTAAAGAATGGAGCCTCATTGCAACCACAAGGGAAGACTTTGATATAATGCCTATTGTTTCGGCTATGGTAGCAGGACTTTCCGCCACATATGCCCTGCCGGACATCTTGGAGGCAATACTACGCGATATAGGTAAATCTGCCGGATATTGCATTGGTACAAATACTATATTTTTTCCATAGGTTTCGCTTATTCTGTCTAATGCCTTTGCCATGGAAACATCAAAATCGGCTGATGCACTCTTCCACTCCCTTACAGCAACACATACAAAGTCTTCGTGAGGAATACCGTTTTTGTCCATAAATGCAATGATTTTGTCTTCTGAAGCTTTACACAGGGAAAGAGCCGGATCCGCAGTGACAGTAACCGGAGTTTTAATATTCATACTCTTTATTTCTTCGTTAGATTTTTCTTCACGAAGAGTGATAAGCTCTACATTGCGATTAATGGTTTTGGCTGTAATTTCACGGTTAAATCTACGTGTTACCGGTCCTATACCGCTGGCTATCTGCATAACTTTCATACCATATTTTTTTGCATATGCCATAATGTAAAGGTAGTACCAGAGAGATTTGGAGCTGGTTTCATCCTGTATCAAAGAACCGCCGCCGGATAGGAGCACCTTGGACTTTTTAAAAAGCTTTTTAAGCCTTATGGGTGACAGCCGCTTAAAGGCATCCACCCTGTAACGTTTTTTTGTCTGCATGGGGTTAGAAGAAAGTACGCCTATACGTACGTCCTCTTTACATTCCCTTAAATCATTTATCAATGCCATAAGAAGTGCATCGTCACCGCTATTGTTGAAGCCGTAATAACCGCTGAGTATAAAATCATACTTCTTTTGGTCATTGTAATCGGCAATAACTCTACGGTATATACTCATATGATTCTGTGCAAGTGCCTCCGAAGAAAAGCGCATTGTTGCCTTTTCGTGTATCTTTTCACCCATTTCTTTAATAAGGTCGCTTTTTTCTGCCAGCATAAGTATCTTGCTGCTGAAGCCTGCATGGTCAAGGCTTTCAAAAAGGTAACCGGTTTCACCGTCGGACACAAGATCGGGAATACCGCCCACACGGCTTGCCACCATGGGCTTTTTCATTGCACAGCCTTCCAGCATGGAATAAGGAAAGCTCTCGTTTAAAGAAGTAAGGGTGTTGATGTCTATAAAATTCAAAAATCCGTATATGTCGGTAACATATCCGAGGAATATAACCTTGTCTTCAACACCAAGTTCTGCCGAAAGAGCCTTAAGATTATCAGCTTCTACTCCATCACCGGCTATAAGGAATCTCAGGTTGGGATTTTCCTTCAAGGCAAGGGCAGCACCTTTGATAAATACGTCCACACCCTTAACCTTGTCAAACCTTGCGGCTATACCAACATAAGTGAGGTCTTTACTCATATCAAGGCCGTACTTAGCACCGAATTCCTCGCGGCTTGTAGGCTCAGATGGAACTACAGAGTAATCCATACCGTTGTAAACCGTATGAATATTATTGGGAGCAAATCCCCTGTCTATAAGCATTTCCTTAAAATTTTCGGATACTGCAATAAAATAATCTATTTTTCTAAGTGATATCTTATTGAGATTTGTGAAAACAAGTTTTTTGAAGAAGGAATCAAAATCGAGAAGGTAGTCGCTGTGCATAGTTGTAATTATAGGAACAGAAAGGTGCTTTTTTAAAAACATAGCTATAAAATTAGCTCTTGCACCGTGTACATGCAGAAGTTCTATTTTTCTTTCTTCCATAAACTTCCTTATATCCTTAAGCACACCAAGATCAAGACGGGATTTCTGTTCAAAAAGGACCGTTTCAATATCTTTTTCAAGAATTTCCTCGTAGAACACACCCTTCATAAGGCAAGCAACAACAATATCGCATTTATTTTTAAGTTTATCCAACAGGGCAAAAAGATGGGTTTTGGCTCCACCGCTGTCACCGCCGCTTATCATATGCATTACCTTCAATTAATACACCTTCTTCTATAAATACATTTCCCGTGTTCTCTCTATAAGATTCTCTTGATTGAATACAGTGTTGACCGCTTTAAAAGCATTCTGAGAATACTTTTCTCTTAAAGCATCATCTTCCATAATTCTGTATATTGCATTGGCTGTAGATGCGCTATCACCATATTCCACAAGAATTCCGCAGTCTGTTTCACAAGATACCAGATCGCTGTTCCCGCCCACATTTGTAGCAATTATGGGAAGAGAAGAATTCATTGCCTCAAGTATTGCAAAGGACAATGCCTCACTTTTGGAGCTGTTGATGTAAACGTCACTTATACCGAGTATGTCATTGGCATCATCGCGAAAACCAAGCATTTTTACACAGTCATTGAGCTCAAGCTTGTTTACCAAAGCAACAGTTTCGTCCTTAAGTTCACCATCACCTACAATAAGAAGTTTAAACTTTCTGTCGGTAAGCTTCTTAAGTTCGCCTATGGACTCTATAAGATAATCCACACCTTTAAGGAAATGATACCGCGTAAGTGTGGTAATTACAAAATCCTCTTCGTCCACACCGAGTTCACTTTTAAGACCGGGTCTGCCCTTTGATGCATTGCCGGGTGTAATGCCGTTGTATATTACTTCTATTTTTTCTGCAGGATAACCGTTTTCTATAAGAACTTCCCTGCCTTTGTTGCACACAGCTATTACCTTATGATTGTTCTTTGTGATTCTTTTATTAATAATTTTCCAGAGTCTGCTGCAGCCTATAACTATATGGCTTGTATACACAATCTTTAGATTTTTGCAGTATTTACGGGCAAGAAGTGCTATTGCATTTTCCCTTGGATACTGTGTGTGTATAACATCTATGTTATTCTCTTTGCAATATGCTGCAATGGTTTTAGCAGCTCCCACATGAAACGGGTGCTTCATTTCCACTCTCAGGGTACCAATTCCCATAGCTTCCAGATCCCGGGAAAGTTTGCCCTCTATGTTATATGCAAAGTAACAGTTAATTCCTTTGCCGTGAAAAGCTTCTATAAGATTGTAAACATATTTTTCCGTGCCGGCACTCCCGGCATAGTTTATAAGATACAATACATTCACGATTATCTCTCCTTGAATCTGCCCAAAATCTTACTTCCGTATAGCTTTATGGCTTCTATGCCAACCACATATCCCAAAAGAGCATACACTATAATTCCCGAGATTACCGGCAATATAAGCTCCACAATTTTGGTTACGAGTGTATCGCCGGATATAACCATTGACAACCCTTTGGATGCAAGCCACACAGCCCCTACCATAACAAGGGAACAAACTACAGATTTTAAAATTTCCTTTATCATACCGGGAGCATATGAGCCTATTTTAATTCTCAATATCAGCATAAGGTTAAATATGCCAACAAGAGATGCAAGAGAGTATGCAAGGGGTATTCCGTATGCCTTCATATAGTGCATAAGTACCAGAGTAAGTATAATATTTACTCCCATTATTACAAATCCGTTTACAGCAGAAATCCAGGTGTTTTTTAAAGAATAGAAGGCTCTGTCCAATATTTCTTTAAGACCTATGCCTACAACCCCCAGAGCATATAAAGAAAGAAATATTTCTGCCTTGCTGACCGAATCCGCCTGAACCTTGCCCCAACCTACCAGGAAGTTGAGGAGTGGTTCCCTTACACTTATATATCCTGCGGTAATGGGTATGAGTATTACCATTACCGATTTAAGTACGCTGCCCAAAGTTTCTTTGTAACCGTTCATATCATCTTTCGCTACACATTCCGACAGCTTTGGATACACAACCGCCGTTACGGAATAAGAAATAGAAACCACCAGCTGAATGGTAATATTCTGCACAAAGGTTATGAGAGTAACCATAGTAGCATCGTAACGGGCAATCATTGTGGAATTAAAAAGCATATTTATCTGGTAAGAGCCCACACCAATGAGCACAGGCACCGTCATTTTAGCAGCCTTAACTATATCGGGGTCTTTAAGTTTCAAACAAGGTCTGTAGCGGTATCCGCCCTTTACAAGCGGGGGAATAAGTATAAAAGCCTGCAGGGATAAACCGGCAATCGTAGCTATAAGAAGTCCGGTAACTCCGTACTTATCGCCAAATATAAGCACATAAAGTATAACCACCAGGGAACTGGGAACGCTTACAAACGCCGGCAAGCGGTATTTGCCCTCAGCCTGAAGCATACCCTGAAAAATGTAATTCCACGCGTAGAAAAGCATTACCGGCATAACCATCATAAGAGCTTTTGTGGCATAGTCTTTGCCTTTTGGGGTTTTGGCAAACCCCGTAAAGTTAACAAGCAAGGGCGATATACAAACGGAAATAATAATTACAGCCACGGTAAGTACGCTTGCAATGGTTATAATATTATTGGCAAACTGCTTAGCCTTTTCCTCTTCTCCAAGGGCTTTGTGACCCACATACAAAGGCACAACAACCGTGGAAAGAGCAGTACCTATACATGTAAATATTATATTGGGTATGTTTACCGCATAGGAATATATGTTGATGTATATGCTGTCTGTACCAAACGCAGACATATATATCTGTGAGCTCAAAAGTGCCAAAAGTCTTGAAGCTATCATTATAAACATAACAGAACCTATAGCACCGGCAATATTCTTCTTTGCCAAAGCAGATTACCTCCTTCCGTTAATGAAGTCCAAAAATAAAATTATGGTTTCCAGTAAATATCTTCCTTTATTACTTTTGCAGGATTTCCTGCAACAAGAGTACGGGGCGGAACATCCTTGGTAACTACCGCACCTGCAGCAATTACTGCACCTTCGCCTACCGTTACTCCCTTAAGGACAGTGGCACCACAGCCTATCCACACATTGTCACAAATTTTAACCGGCTTACACACTTCCTTATCGGAACAAAACTTGTGGTAATCTCTGTCAAGAATATTGCAGTCCCAGGATATATCGCAGCCGCTTCCGATTTCTACTAAAAGACCTGCGTGAATCTCTGTACGGTCACCTATATAGGAATTATCACCTATGGTAATTTTGGCAACACCGTCACAACCGTAAGCGCTTATCTTACAGTAACGATGCAAAAGCACCCTATTGCCAAGGGTTATCTCGCCTTTATTTTTCCAAATACGAACTCCCTTCTCCATTCGAAGAAGGGAACCGCTTTTTTTAAATTTATATTTGTTTAAAACGCCTCTTAAAACAGCAAATGAATTAGTCATAAAATCACGAATACTCATACATTTTACTCCGCTTTCTGTTTTTTAACCATACGAACTGCCGCAAGCATTAATCCAAGAATCACCCAGAATGTAAACATTACTCTTGGATAAAACCATATATGTTCAACGCAGGCGGTAAAGCTTATACCTGCAAAGGAACTTATGCCTGCAATAATCATACATCTTAACGTTTTGCTTGTGTTATTTACCGTGGAGAAAGCCTTTTTGAGGGATGAATACATAAATCCCATAAATCCCGCGAAGCCGAGAAGTCCAAGCTCCACAAACAGCTCCATATAAAGCATATGTGAATGCATAACCGTAAGAGCTCTTATATCTGCATACTTGGGGTACGTGCTTACAAAAGCCTCAGGACCAATGCCTATACCAAGGATGCCGTTATCCTTAATAAGTCTGATTACCCCTTCCCACACGTATGTTCTGTAGGAATTGGAAGAATCTGTCATAGAACCTATAGTGAAAATACGATTCATTATGGATTCGGGCAAAAACGGCACACATAAAACCGCCAGAATTCCCAAAGGAATAATAAGACGCCAATCGTATATAATTACAAAAACCAGTGTAGCAATTACCAACGCCACATAGCAAGAACGGGAATAGGTTATTGCAAGAGTTGCAAGGCTAAGCCCAAGTATTGCCAAAAACGCCAGCTTGGCCAGTTTTGACTTGGAACACAGTATCATAGCATATACAAAGGGAACCACAAGAATGATTATTTCCGCAAAGTTATTGGGATTTGCCATTGTGGAATACACTCTGCCCGGCATTCCGGAATTTGCGGTAATATCCGTAAGGCGTACGTCCACAGCTACACCCACATGGTTCTGATACATAGCATAAAGACACATTACAGCAAGAGCCGCTGAAATAACTGTTACAAAAACCTTAAGGCTTTTTTTGGTATTTACACTTCCGTATATTACATAAGTGAATACTATGGAAGATATATAGAACAGGGCAATTCTTGCACCATCCATAAAATCAGGAGTCGTAAATACTCCTATTACTATAGCTGAAAGGAATGCAATCATAGACACGGGGATTGCTTTGACATTAAGCCCGAAGCCTCTCTTACCTGAAAGGCTGACAATAATGTAAACAACTCCCAAGGCAACCGCCATGGCAACCGCATATACATTGTTCCATAATTCGTGAGGTACTATGAGCATAAAGCCCATAAGAGCCGCACATATATATTCAAATTTAAAATAACCTCTGTCGTGAACGGTATCGAATACTTTTCTGACAATTCCGCCCCTTGAACGAACTTCGAAGAAATTATATATTGCCTTTAAAAAGCCCAGCACGGCACCGGCAATCTTACCGAAATAATAATAAAAAAACGAAACCTCGTAGCCTTCTTCGTATTTGCTTTTTCGCACAAACAAATTGCGAATACAGCTTTTGCGAAACAGATTTCCGACCTTATTGCCCAAACGCAAAATAAAATTGTATATCACAGATTCTTCATAGGTCAAAAACAGCCCTTTCAGCCACAGAAGAATGTGCATGGTAATACTTTGTTCCGGCATACGCTTCCCTCCCTTTTCTAAATATCAGCAAAAGAGATTTATTTCTTTTCTATACCGGAAACTCTGCCGTAAAGCTTTGCTTTACCGGCATATATTGTCATAGAGTGTCCTACAACATATTCATTTCCCGCAACTTTGATGCCGTGTTCAAATTCATTGGCATTTACTTCTGCGGTAATCTTTACGGATTTATAGTTCTCTTTGGAGCTCGTTACAAACTCACCGTCATCTGTACCCACAAATCCTACAGCATCGCCTGTTTCAACGTTTTTAATGGTTCCCAAAGATACTTTCTTCGCTTCGTCGGTTACGGTAGAACCCACTTCTATATTATCCACCGCAAAATCAGGAGCTTCTTCTATATAGAACGAAATTTCAAAAGTGTCGGATGTAGCCTGATTCTGAACTACTTCTTTTCCAAAAAACTTGTAGCCCACAAATGCAATTACTGCAATAATTACAAGTACAACAATCGCATCAATAAGTGTAAATCTTACTTTCTTGTTTTCGGACATAAAAATACCTCTTTCCTATGTTTATAATATTTTTTCAATTATACCATAATCTATACTCTTTGTCAAAAAAATCCGCAAAAGTTCACATTTCAAAAAAAGGGAGTGTAAATTAATGATATAATCCCCTTAGAGTAGACACTTGAAATAACAAAAATGTTTCAAGACTATTCTAAGGGGGTTTTTCTATGCCTAATTTTAAAGTAGACTATGAAAATAAACTAAAAGCAGTATTGGAGTATCTGGAAGGAAACACAACGCAGGTAGCTATGGCAAAAAAATATGGTGTGTCTATTGCTTCGTTTCAGCGGTGGATAAGAAAATATATTGCAGAAGGAACTGAAGGACTCAAACCATCCGTAACAACAAAAAAATATTCAGCTGAATTAAAATATGCAGCAGTTTTAGATTATCTTTCTGGAGTTGCAAGCCAAGAAGAAATTTGCAAAAAATATAAAATTTCAAGTACAACTCAACTACGGAATTGGATTTTGTGGTATAATGGTCATAGGGAATTAAAAGAAACTCGTTCAGGGGGAAATAAACTTATGACTAAAGCAAGAAAAACCACATTTGAAGAAAGAATAGAGATAGTTAAATATTGCATCGCAAATGACAAAAACTATGCTTTAACTATGGAAAAGTACAATGTTTCCTATCAGCAAATTTATCTTTGGGTACACAAGTATGAGCAAAAAGGTATTGATGGTTTAATTGATGGCAGAGGTAAAGCAAAAGCTGAATCCGATATGACAGAGATAGACCGTCTTAAAGCTCAAAATCAGATTTTAGAAGCAGAGAAAAAAAGGCTTGAAATGGAGATAAATGTCCTAAAAAAATTGCAGGAGGTAGAAAGGAGGCGACGCTAAGCGGAGTTCGATTAGAAAACAACTTTATCACCATCAAAGAATGTCATTTGGAGTATAACTATCCGATTGAGTGGTTATGTGATTTACTTAATATCAATCGTTCATCGTATTACAAATGGTTAAAAAGAAAGCCAAGTAAAAGACAATTAGAAAATGAGCAATTAGCAGAAAAAATTACAGATATGTACAACAAACATAATGGTGTATTTGGAACAAAAATGATGAAAATACACATCAACAGAGAATATGAAACTAATTACAATCATAAAAGGATTCGTAGGATAATGCGTGTATTAGGTTTGTCATCAGTTATACGAAGACAAACAAACTCCTGCACCAAAAGTAACCCCAAAGAACAAGCTGCTGAAAACATCTTAAACAGAGAGTTTAACGCAGAAAGCATCAATCAAAAATGGTTGACAGATGTCACAGAATTTAAATATGGAAATGATCAAAAGGCATATTTAAGTGCCATCCTTGATTTGTGTGATAAAAGAATTGTTTCATTTGTATTTGGACACAGAAACAATAACGAAATAGTGTTCCAAACATTTGATATAGCAGTATCTAAAAATCCCGGAGCAACACCATTGTTTCATAGTGATAGAGGATTTCAATATACAAGTCCGACATTTAAAAACAAACTTGCACAAGCACATATGATACAAAGTATGTCGCGAGTAGGCAAGTGTATTGATAATGGACCCATGGAAAGCTTTTGGGGATTTTTGAAAACGGAAATGTATTATTTAAGAAAATTTGATACATTTGAGCAACTTAAGACAGCAGTAGAAGAATATATCTATTATTACAACAATAATCGCTATCAGGAAAAACTTGGTTGTTTATCACCGATGGAGTACCATGAGAAGGTGGTGGCATAAAAATATACACCCCACAGAATTGTGGGATGTATATCATAAAATTTTTGTTATTTACACTGTCTACTTGACAGGGCGGGGTTCATTAATTCGCTGAATTAATTTACACTCCCTTTTTTGTGTCCGGTTTTTCAAAGCACTGCCCTTCAGGCAGTAACCCCACACCCACTATCCAATGTCCGTTTATATACACTGACGCATCCTCGGCATTGACAAAAGGATTACGCTCACTCTTTATTGCCAAAGCAGTATGACACACATTTCCTATTCCGAGAAAACATATCCTATTGTTTTGATATGCTTTCTCGAATTCCGGTGCAGAAGTAAGGTGACGGTATATGCTCATATTAAAGGGAAACACATCGAATGGATATATGTACCAGTTATATCCGCCCAAAGGCGATACCGATGCTTTGCAAAGCCTGCCCTCGGAAGCCTTAAGCTCGGTTATAACAAATCTGTAAGCGTCTTGGTCTGTGTTGGGAGAAACGGAATTTTTAAGAAGAGTACTACACTCATCAAGCACTCTTTGCTCTTTTTCTCCGCAAAGCCTATCTATCGAGTAGGATATATTCCAATTAAGTCCTCCAAAACCAAGAGAAGCCACACACATACCTATGGGACTTTTGCATACAAGCGCGAAGGTATCTATATCTTTTAGGTTGTATCCCCCAATGGCAAGGTCTTTTTGCGCAAGTTGTACACTTCCCTCTGCCCTTCCGTTTTCCACAAGGGGTATAACTATCTTCAAAGGATAACCCGAGGGCCTTTTGGAGCTTAGGCCCCAAAGTGTGGCAACTCTGTTTTCTTCCCGAAAATTTATACTGTATCTGACTTCAAGAAATCCATCACGGCAATAATAGTATACCACCCCTTCGGAATTCAGCTCATAAGGGGACAAAATCACAGTTTTCAAGCAAATCACCTCTTATATAATCTATGTCCGTTTCCATTAAACTATTGCAAAAAAGATGCTTTTGATGTATATTTGTATAGTAAGGAGTTGATTAATATAGTTACTAAAAATCAGATTCTTAATGTCAGCGTAAACGACGTTACAGCCACAGGTGACGGTGTGGCAAAATATGATGGTTATCCCCTTTTTATAAAAGGCGGTGTTACCGGTGATGAACTTGAAGTTACCGTAACCAAAACCAACAAAAGCTACGGCTTTGCAAAGATAAATACCATTTTAGTCCCCTCGCCCTATCGTGCAGAGCCGATATGCCCTGTGTACACCCGTTGCGGAGGATGTGACTATATGCATATAGACTATTCCTACCAGAAAGAGCTTAAAGCAAGCACCGTAAAAAACAACCTTATTCGTCTTGGTGGAATAGATGATTTCGTCTTTGAAGGCATTGTATGTGCTGAAGATATTTACAACTACCGCAACAAAGCACAGTTTCCCATAGGAAAATTTAACGGACAGACCGTATGCGGTTTTTACACCAGAAAAAGTCACGAGATTATTCCATGCAGCTTTTGCCATATACAAAAGGACTGCATAAACAGAGCCGTGGAAGCTTTCCTTAAATACGCCAACGAAACCGGCATCAGTGTATACAACGAAGAAAAACACACCGGAATCCTCCGACACATCTATGTGCGCTGCGGCAACAAAACCGATGATATGATAGTTGTTATTGTCACCAACTCCAGAAAGCCCCTTCCCGATACCGACAGACTTATTTCGCTTATTAAAGCTTCCGGAAATGTAAAAGGAATAGTTCAGAATATAAATACCAAAAGAACCAACCTGGTGTTGGGTGAAGAAAATCGCCTTATATGGGGTGAGGAATACATAACATCATATATTGGCGACTTAAAGTTCCGCATTTCTCCCGAAAGCTTCTTTCAGGTAAACGGAGAACAAACTCAAAAGCTATATTCAAAAGCGTTGGAATATGCCGAAATAACAGAAAAAGACACCGTTTTTGACCTCTACTGCGGAGTGGGAAGCATATCTTTGTTTTTGGCACAAAAGGCAGGAAAGGTTATAGGCGTGGAAATCGTGGAAAAAGCAATAGAAAACGCCAAAGAGAATGCTCGTCTGAACGGTATTGATAATACCGAATTCTATGCCGGCGACTGCGGTGAGGTAGTAGACAGGCTTATTAAAGATGGTAAAAGTGCAGACGTGGTAGTGGTAGACCCACCCCGTAAAGGATGCAGTCCGGAGCTTTTGGGGCTTGTAAACCGCATATCTCCAAAAAGAGTGGTTTATGTATCCTGTAACAGCGCCACGCTTGCAAGAGATGCCAAAATCCTTGAAGAATACGGCTATAAGCTCAAAAAAGCCTGTGCCGTGGATTTATTTCCCATGAGCGGCCACACAGAAGCGGTAGCGTCATTTATAAAATAAAACAAAGGAGAAGCAGATATGAACAATTCAAGCTCTTCAAAACCATTGCTTATAACCATTATATGTATTCTTTTAACATTGTTTTTACTTATTGGCATTTTTGTGCTCTATCTTTTCAGCACCAACAGCAAAAAAACCTCTGATGCTTTTGATGCATCTGTTAAAACCTCCCAAAGCCATGACGAAGAAGAACCCGAAGAAATTACCGATGCGGAAAAACCCGGTGATTCTGCTTTTTCATCTGCCCCAACAAATTATATTGATCCGGATGTGGAAGAATATGTAGTGAACACAGTACGACCCAGATACAATGAAATAACCAACAACCAGAGCTTAAGCACAAGCTCCGATTCCAACGGAAAAACACTGTATTTTGACCAATCGGGAATACTCTGCAGGATAACATACCCCAAAAACTACAATAATGTCGGCTATGAAAGGTGGTACTACTTTATACCGGGCAACGAGATGGTTTTTGCCTTTATGGTAAACGGCGATGAAGAGCACCGTTTCTATTATCTTAATGATGAACTCATAAGATATATATCCCCCAATAAGATTACCACGGATTATCCCAAGGACGATAACATCCTCGCTATGTCCGACCAATGTCTGAGGGAAGCGTATTCACATTAATTTCAAGGACTGATACCAATGAAAAAGAAAGCAAAATTTTTAATTATAGCATTAGAAATTATATTACTCATTATGTTTATAATTCCGCTGGCATTTTTAGGAATTCTTAACGCCGGAAATGCTGTGGGGATTATACTTTGCGCAGCGGCACTTTTTGCTACAATATACAGTGACAAATTAGTATGTTTCTTTAAAAAACTTTGCCTTAAGAAATGGGGCAAGGTATTAACTGGCTTTGTTGTTATACTTGCAGGCTTAATGGCTGTATTGGTGATTGTTGCAGGAACATCTATCATGTCTGCAGCAAATAATCCCCCTAAATCCGAAACAACTGTAATTGTTCTGGGGTGCAAGGTAAATCCTTCGGGACCCAGCCTTATGCTTAAATCCCGCATTGATGCAGCATATGAATTCCTCAAAGAAAACCCCGATACAAAATGCATAGTATCGGGCGGTCAGGGTGATGACGAGCATATGAGCGAGGCAAAGTGTATGTATGACGAGCTTGTAAAAATGGGCATATCCAAAGAACGAGTATACATTGAAGACAAGTCATCCACCACACGGGAAAATATTGAATTTTCAAAAAATATTATAGAAAAAGAAAATTTCTGTAAAGACATAACCATAATAACCAATGACTTTCACCAGTACAGAGCGAGCCGTATTGCCGCGGACCACGGTTTAAAAAGCTACAATGTGCCTGCCGACACTCCTGTAAGTATGTTTCCTACATATTTCTTAAGGGAGATAGGCGGATTCATTTTTGAAATGGTTTTCTGATAAGACTTTAACAACATTATACAATTTTGTGCGTATTCTCACGATTATTCTAAGCAATATTTCATCTTGAAGAATACGCATTTTTTTGATATACTTTTATGGTATAATTATGTGTAATATATAAAGGTGGTAATACATTTGAACAGTAAAAAAATTAAGCCAATGCTTCTGTCTACACTTAAAGGTTATGACAAAAGCAAATTTTTAAAGGACATTATTGCAGGCATTATAGTGGCAATAATAGCCCTGCCCCTCTCCATAGCTCTGGCAATTGCCTCCGGGGTATCGCCCGAAAAGGGTATACATACCGCAATAATTGCCGGATTTATGATTTCTTTTCTGGGAGGAAGCCGTGTACAGATAGGTGGTCCTACAGCAGCATTTGTAGTAATCGTTGTAGGCATTATAAATCAGTTTGGCACGGAAGGTCTTATTATTGCAACCATAATGGCAGGTATTATCCTGGTGATTATGGGTCTGTGTAACATAGGATCTCTTATTAAGTTTATACCCTCTACCATTACGGTAGGCTTTACCGGCGGTATTGCGATAACTCTTTTTGTACAGCAGTTAAAGGACTTTATGGGTCTTAATATCGACAAGGTTCCTTCGGAATTTTTTGAAAGAATTGTGTGCTATGCCGAGCATATAGGAACCGTAAATCCATATGCTTTGCTCATAGGCGGCATTGCTCTTGTCATAATGATTGTAATGCCGAAAATAAGCGAAAAGATTCCCGGTTCATTAATTGCGATTATAGTTACCACCCTTATTGTTAAAATATTTAATGTAGATGTGGCAACAATAGGTAGTACCTTCGGTCAGCTTTCCGCAAGCTTCCCCACACCCAAAATACCAAATGTTGATTTTGCTATGGTAAAGGAGCTTATCTCCCCTGCCTTTACAATTGCAATTCTTGCAGCAATTGAATCGCTCCTCTCCTGCGTTGTGTCAGACGGTATGATAGGAAGTCACCACCGTTCCAACACAGAGCTTGTGGCTCAGGGCGTTGGTAACATCTGCTCCGGTCTTTTTGGCGGAATCCCTGCAACCGGTGCTATAGCAAGAACCGCTGCCAATGTAAAGAACGGCGGTCGCTCACCTGTATCCGGTATGGTTCACGCCGTTGTACTGGCACTTATAATGATACTGTTTATGCCCTATGCTTCCCTTATACCTATGACTACACTTTCTGCAGTGCTTATAGTTGTAGCTTACAATATGAGTGGTTGGAGAGAATTTATTGCTATGCGCAAGGCTCCCAAGAGTGATTTTTGTGTGCTTATAGTAACCTTTGTACTTACAGTATGCTTTGACCTGGTGGTAGCTATTGAAGTGGGTATGGTACTTGCCGCCATCCTCTTTATGAGCCGTATGGCAAGCACAACAGAAGTACGCAAATGGGAAGAATTCAATGATGAAAACGACCCCGAATCCATAAGCCGCTTAAAAGTTCCCGAGAAAACAGCAGTGTACGAAATAACAGGCCCCATGTTCTTTGGTGCTTCCGATAAATTCCGCGGTATTATATCCGAGGAAACAAAAAATTGCAAAGCACTTATCTTAAGAATGCGCGGTGTGCCTGCTCTGGACGCTACTGCCTACGAGGCTATAGAAGACATATACCACAAGTGCAAAGAAAACGGAATTACACTTATAATATCGCACATCAACAAGCAACCTCTCAATGTACTCAAAAAGCAAAAACTTTACCAAGAAATCGGTGCAAACAATTTTGCGCCCAATATAACAAAAGCAATACTTATTGCAGAAAATATTCCTGACAAACAATGAGGTAAACCATGGAATTAAAAAAAGCCGTATATCTGCTGCCGATTCTTATATTTTTAGTAATTTTTATAGGATGCGGTGTACTTCTTGGCGACTTTTATGCTGTGCCTGCCATTGTGGCATTTTTGATTGCACTTATTGTGGCATTTATACAAAGTCCCGCCAGAAATTTTGAACAAAAATTAAAGGTAGTAGCTTCTGAAGTTGGTAACGAAAACATCATTACCATGTGCTTTATATTTCTTGCTGCAGGAGCATTCAGCCACTCTGTTAATGCATGCGGAGGCGTAGACAGTATTGTGAATCTTTGCCTCGGCATTATACCCTCCGACTATGCTGTAGCCGGTGTGTTTCTGATAGCCTGCATACTCTCCCTTTCTATGGGAACATCTATGGGAACCATAGCTGCTCTTACTCCTATCACCGTGGGCATTGCCCAAAAGGCAGGTATATCTCTGCCTTTATGTATGGGTGCTACCGTAAGCGGAGCTATGTTTGGCGATAACCTTTCTGTTATATCCGACACCACCATAGCCGCAGTAAAGACTCAGGGTTGTAAAATGAATGACAAATTCAAAGAAAACTTCTTTATAGTTCTGCCTGCAGCAATTATATCTGTTGCCATATTCATTTTTGCAGACAAAGGCGGCAAAGTTCCGGCAGATATTGGAAATTACAGCATTATATCCGTAATACCCTATATAATAGTTCTGGGCGGTGCTCTGGCAGGTTTTAACGTATTCGGTGTGCTTATTGCAGGCACTTTATCATCATTGGCAATCGGAGTTTTTAACGGCTCTATAGCCTTAAACAACATATTCGCCATAGTTGGTGACGGTGTTGTTTCTATGTACGATATTACCGTTATATCCATAACCGTTGCCGCCATGGTAGGGCTTATAAAATACGCCGGCGGAATAGACTTTATCCTGAAGGCTCTTACCGGAAGAACCAATAGTTCCAAAGGTGCTCAGTTTGGTATAGCCGGGCTTTCGCTTTTGGTAGATGCATGTACTGCAAACAACACCGTTGCAATAGTTATGACCGGACCCATAGCCAAAGAAATATCCGGGAAAGCCTCAATCAGTCCGCGAAGAAGTGCTTCCTTGCTGGATATATTTTCTTCTGTAGGACAAGGCCTTATACCCTATGGTTCTCAGCTCCTTTCGGCGGCAAATCTTTCGGGAGTTACACCCTTTGACATTATTCCCTATATGTGCTATCCGATACTTATGGCAATATCGGCAATACTGTTTATACTTTTGAAAAAGGACAATAAAAAAGCTGTGTAAAATTTACACAGCTTTTTGTTTTAAGTAATATTCTGCTTTTTTAACGGCCTAAAAGAGCTCCTATACCGCCGTCCTCACTAAACATACTTTCCAGCATTTCACTGCTTCCGAAAGCATCCTTTGCAATGTTAAATACAATACCCCGTGCTTCCTCACTCTTGACGATTATTTTGCCCACTTCCCACATAAGCAAGGGTGTGGATTTTTCCAAAACCATATATTCATTGCCGGACAAGCTTTGTACCCTCGCACCTTTATCCAAAGACAGCTCTGCAAATAAGTCATCGGATTTAAGTTCAAGACTTATGCCGTTACCCATTTTACAGCTTCCGATGAAATTCATTTTATCTGTCGAGGGAAATGCCAAAGCTACTTCAGCTTTGTTTTTGTCAAAATCAAGATTTAACCCGATATCGGTAACCTTATCACCGGAAACAACATTTATGGTATAGTCCACTTTACCGTCCTCGGGCATAATGTTGCCACAGGTCTTAATTTCAAATTTAGTATTTTCCGTTCTAAAACCAAGCTCAAATCCATTAAGAAGAAACTTCGTTCCGGCAAACTTTAAATTCAATAATGTATCGTTGGAATCGTTTTTAAATTCAAGGTCAACAACACGGTCATCGTAAAGTCCCATGTGAATATACATATTGCCTGTGTAGTCACCGTCTTTAACGCTTTGCTCAATAGTTGTTAATGCATTTTCACCGTAAATTTTAATAAAATCTTCATCATTGGAAGCTATTAAAATGCAGCTTAAAAGGTATTCTTTAACATCTGAGCCTTTAAAGCTGAGAAGCAGTGTATGCCCGCTTTTTTTACTTCCGTTAACCAAATATTCGGCTCTGCCCTTTTTATCAACATTTCCTTTTCTTAAAAAATCCAAAGTTTCATCGGTAAGAGCTGACTTTAATTCTTCGAATGTATCTTCATCGGTTTTGCCGTCACCTATAATATTGCTGAAAGAAAGATCCATATCTTTGAGTTTTTCATCTTCTTTGATTGAGTCGGACAAAGGGAGCTTAGTTTCGGCTATCTGTTTGCCGAAGTTTTCAGAAGAAACCGCATAGTAATTATCATCGGATAACTGCTGCACGCCAATGCCTATAATCCGGTCGTTCCAAAGTATATCCATATCTACGGTTTCACCATAAACCTCTACACCTTCCAGGGAGGCCGATGCAGCATTCCGGGAGGGTGCATAAGACAGCTCTATGCTATTATAAGGAACCGGAGTTTCTCCCATATTAAGTTTATTTTTAAAGGTAATATCTGTTTGAGAATCCATCTCAAATCCGAGTAATGTATCTATCAGCTCTGAAGAGTCATCCTTTAACTGAACTGCTGTTTCCGACAGGCAGTATGCGGCATATTCCCTTGGAGCTACAGCCATAAGTATGTTTGCACGAAATATGTAAAATACACTTGCAAGAATCAACAAAAATCCCACAACCAAGGAAACGATTATTACAGCCTTTTTCTTTTTGCTGAAAGGCTTTTTTGCTTCTTTTGATCTTTCTTTCGCAGGCTTTTTTTCTTTTTTTGTACTCTTGTCTTCCTTATATGGCTCTGCCTTGGCTTCGGACACTTCGGCATATGGAGAAAAATTCGGATGTCCGTAATTCTTATCTTCCGAAGCCGATTCCGTTGAAACATCATTTATAGGGAAACTATATTGTGCACCGTCATCTCTGACGGTTTTTTCTTCGGATAGTTCGGTTGCATTGTCATATCCGCAATTATTGCATAATAAACTGTTATCCGAAATCTCATTTCCGCATGATTTACATATCACAATTATCACCTGATTCAATTAAAGATATAACCAATATATCACATAGCACAAGAATTTTCAATATTTTTAAAAATTCCTTTGGTTTTTTTAAAAAAGGCTTGACATTTAAATGGTTTTTTGTTATTATATTCAGGTAGCAAATATTGGGCTATCGCCAAGTTGGTAAGGCACCGGATTCTGATTCCGGCATTCGGAGGTTCGAGTCCTTCTAGCCCAGCCAAAAAATTAACCGCACAAAAGTGCGGTTATTTTTATTATTGAAATCACCGCAATAATATGCTAATATATACATATAATATCCAAAGGAAAGGTCTTGATAATATGTCCAACATATGGCACGCTATAAATCCCCGAAGAATATCCAAAGATAAATTTATGGCAGTGATAGAAATCCCTGCCGGATGCAAAAACAAATATGAAATGGATAAAGACACAGGTCTTTTGCGTTTAGACAGAGTTCTGTATACATCAACCCACTATCCTGCAAATTATGGTTTTATCCCACGTACCTATGCTGAGGACAACGACCCTCTCGATGTGCTCGTACTTTGTCAGGAGGAAATCGTCCCTATGACATTGGTTGAATGTATACCCATTGGTGCACTCAAAATGACCGACAATGACGAAATCGACGAAAAGATAATTGCTGTGCCGGTAAATGACCCTGCATACAGCTGTTATACAGACATATCTCAGCTGCCCAAGCACATATTTGACGAAATCTCTCATTTTTTCCGTGTGTACAAATCTCTGGAAAGCAAAGAAACAGTGGTTAACGAAACCGTGTCTGCAGAGGAATCCAAAGAAATTATTGAAAAATGTATTCAATTATACAAAGACACATATTGTTAAATCAAATGGGAATGTAAAAAACTTGATTCTTTACATTCCCATTTTTCTTATACAAATTACTTGCTTTTTAGTACAACAAACATTATAATTAAACTATCAGTAATTAAACACCGAAAGGATGAATAAAATGAAAGTATTTGTATCAATACCAAAAACCGGAAATGTTGCAAAGACCTTCCTTACTAACGAAGTAAGAGAGCTTATGGCAAGCCTTTTTGAGGTAGAGTATTCAGACCTTGAAAGAAACATTACTCAGGACGAATTTAAAGCTGCAGTTAAGGATGCCGATGTTGTAATGACAGGTTGGGGACATCCTCAGATTACATACGATATGGTTAAGGGAACCAACATAAAAGCAATTGCTCACACAGGCGGTTCTGTTGGAAGTCTTGTAACTCCCGATATTTATGACAACGGAATTATGGTTATGAGCGGAAACCTTATGTATGCAGACTCCGTGGCAGAAGGCACTATTGCATATATTCTCACAGCTCTCCGTGATATACCCAAATACACCAATAATGTAAGAAACGGCGGTTGGCAGCTTGGAGGCGACTATACCGAGGGTCTCCTTGACGGTGAAATCGGCATAATCGGTATGGGTGCAATATCCAAGTTCCTTATAGAATTCCTCCAGCCCCTCCGTGTTAAGATTAAAGCTTACTCCGGTTACCCCATTGACCCCGATTTTCTTGCAAAATACAATGTAACTCAGGTAAGCCTTGAAGAAGCTCTCCAGTGCAAGGTGGTATCTCTCCACTCTGCCATGAACGAGCGTACAAGAGGTCTTATAGGCAAGGAACAGTTTAAGCTTATAAAGGACGGCGCAGTCTTTGTAAACACCGCAAGAGGAAGAGTAGTAGATGAGCCTGCTATGATAGAAGAATTAAAAACAGGCAGATTTAAGGCAATACTTGACGTATACTACAACGAGCCATTAGAAGCTGACTCTCCCTTAAGAACTCTCGACAATGTATACTGCGTACCTCACCTTGCAGGACCCACAGTAGACAGAAGAGCAAAGATTACAGCTGCTCTTGCAAGAAATATTGTGGATTGGGCTGAAGGAAGAGAAGTTTACCTCGAAATAACCAAATCACAGGCAGCAAGAATGACAGTAGGCGGCTGATAATACATAAAAAGAGGGTGTCTTTTATGTTTAAAATAGGTCTTGTGGGTACGGGAATAATTGCCGAATCCCACAAAGATGCAATCCTTAAAACCGATGAGCTTAAAATAACAGCAGTATGCGACATTGACCCCCAAAAGGCTGAAACTGCCGCAGAAGGAACAGGTGCAACCATTTACACCGACTACAGGGAAATGGCAAAAAAGGAAGACCTGGACTGTGTAATCCTTAACCTTCCCCACTTTCTGCACAAGGAAGTATCTGTGTACTTTCTCCAAAAAGGCATATCTGTACTTGTGGAAAAACCCATGGCAAACACCGTGTCAGAATGTGAAGAAATGATTGCTACAGCAAAAAAGTCCTCTGCTAAATTCGGCATTGGTCACGTGCAGAAATATTTTGACTGCTACCGTATACTTAAAGACATAATAGACTCGGGAAAGCTCGGTAAGCTTTGCTCCATTACAGAAACGAGAAATATCTATTACTTTACCGAGGTAAGACCCAAGTGGTTTTTAAACAAAAAGCTTGCAGGCGGCGGCATAGTGATGAACTACTGTGCTCACACCCTGGATAAAATAATCTACACCACAGGTCTTGAAATTGAAGATGTACACGCCTTTGGCAATAACTTTGTGTCCGACGACGATGTGGAAGCCACCTGTCAGGTTCTCTTGAAGCTTACAGGCGGAGTAAGTGCAGCCCTTACCTACTGCGGAACCAAGGTCCCCACACAATACGATACATACTTCTACTTTACGGAAGGTACTGTTGCAATTAAAGACGGCGGCAGCAGTATGAGTGTGCTCAGGCTGGGAGAAGAACCTGTTGTTTACGATTTCGACACAAGTGACATATTTGAACGGCAGATTGCAGAGCTTGTAAAAATGCTTAAAGGCGAAGAAAACGAAATCGTTACTCCTGAAACCGGCAAAAAAATAATTGCCGTAAACGAAAAAATAATAAATATGATATAAAAAATAAGACGAACGAAAATGGACGCAGACGAGGAAGCGCGAAGCAGGCAGTACAAAGGTACGGCAATCAGCGGTGACGAAGTAAGCAAAGTGTGTAAAATAGCGCCTTTTGGCATTTATGACAAAAGCTACAGAAATGAAAAAAGCCCATTAGTAATGATGTAATATTTCTTACTAATGAGCTTTCATTTTTTATATTCACTTTGCGGTGCGTTCTTTTTCGACAGTCTGATACGATGCATAGTTAATATGCATCGTATTTTTTATCATTAAAATTCACTAATTTGCTTATATAGCTCGGGTCTTCTGTCATTTGCATATACATTATGAGGATTGGTAAATGTTCCCGGTATGGAAAGATACCCTGTGAGAAGCTTATCCTTAAGGTTTACCTCTGCAAAAGCACAGGATTTTTCATCCATACTCTGACTTAAAATATTTCCCTGAGGGTCTATAACCTTGCATGGGAGAATACCGCAATTATTAAGGTTGGCATAGTGATTGCCGGATACAAGCACATACACACCGTTTTCCATAGCACGGGCAACATGACGGTACGCCGCATCTCCAACTGTGGAAACCACTATAAGGTCTGCACCGTTCTGCGTAAGAATCCTTGCAGGCTCGGGGAAATAGGCATCCCAGCATATGAGCATACCGACCTTTCCGAAATCGGTATCAAATACCGGGTACTCTTCGCCCGGAGTTACACCCTTTTCAAATTCGCTCATGGAGTTATGAGTCTTACTGTATTTTCCCACTATTTCGCCATCTCTGCCTATAAGTACAGAAGTATTGTAATAGTGATTGTCATCATCTTTTTCGTGGAGATTAGCTACTATGTAACATCCATACTCTCTTGCCTTCAACTTCATAGCATTAAGAAAGGTGCCGCCCTCTTTGATGTTTTCTGCAACTTCGGGAATGGGAACTCCTGCACCAAAGTCATAAATAATCTCACTTAAGGCAATAAGGTCTGCACCCTTTCTGCCGGCTTCGTCCACCCCGGAAATTATCTTTTCAAGAGCAAGCTCCAGGGTATTGCAGGTAGGCACATATACGGAAGCAAGCTTTGCTTTCTTAACCTTTGGAGCCTTGCACTCTGTAAGGGTGGGCTTCTGCCATATTACCTTTCCCCTTCCCTTAAGCCCCAGGAAGATTACCAGATTATTTGTGCCTTCGGGAACGGTGAAAACAAGTTCCTTGGTGTTACCCCTGGAATCGGTATTATTGGCAAAGGTGCGCTCAATAAAATCTCCGTTTTCCATTTGAAAGCCAACCATAGCGTATGGATAAATTACGCTTTGTATATCTTCATAATTTAAATTCACACTAAAACGGTAGGTTTTGCCGACTTCCGCCTTTTCTGTATGACGGATTATAGTCTTGGCAAAGCTTTTCTTTTCAAATACTGCAGTATCTCCATCCAAACTCACTGTGCTGAATGAAGGCTCCGCAATATCCACTATCCAGTTGTCTGCATTAAAATGATACATAACTCTTCCTCCAATGGTAGTGTCTGTACTTATTTTACAACAAATTTTCAAATATGTAAACCATTATTTTGGATTTATCATTGTAAGATAACCCGTAACGGGTTTTTGACCGTTGTTTTCGTTGTAAAGGTTCACCTTATCCCCTGCTTTAAACTCCTTAACATAGATGTTTCTGAAGGAATCCACCCCGGAGGTTTTGCCCAGAGTATCGGTTCTCAAGGCTTCATATGGTGAGGTTTCAAGATAGGAATACTTCCATGTCTTTTCGTTTCCATAGTAAGGTAATTTGTTCTGAGATAAGATTATTACCTCACAGTCACGTGTTACCTCAAATTCATACCAAGGTACAAAATATTCAGAAAAATCATATTGCAGATTTTCTCCCGTGCCGTTTCCGTCGGCATCTAAAATTTCCTCTGTTTCAGGAGTTCCGTAAAATGCCGCTTGAACCCAAAGAGGTGCATTGGTAGGAGCCTGACTCATAGCAGGGTCAGTTGCTATGAAATACAAATTTTCCCAACCGAATTTTTTGTCCAGGCTTGTAAATCTACGCTGTGTATTATTACCTCCGGTAAGAGGTCCGCCTACAACAAACTGCCGAACAGAATAGTTGGAGGGTACTTTTTTCTTCATACTTGAAGCAGTAAAACCTTCTGCAGGGCTAACGCCATATATACTTTCCACATATTCACAGTACTCATTAAATGTCATACCGCCGCAAATCTGCTTAAAGTCCTTTATAAAAGGTATAATCTTTGAGGCACCCTCTGCAAGAGCCACATTTACCGTGTACTCTGCCTTTGTGCCGTCGTAGGCTTCTGCGGTAATTGTGGCAGTTGCCGATTTGGAGCCTGATGCAATGGAATACTGGGTTGTTATATAAAGTCCGTTGTTGGAGCTTACGCCCTTAATTACAGGCAGAGTTCCGTCAGAGGGTGTAGTTATAGCATAGGAATATGTATCGGGGCTGAAATTCTCTATGGAAACTCCGTCTACGGTTATATCCTCAAGTACAGCCAATCCGGAAGTTATGGCGGATTTTCCTATGGGAGCAATCTTATCTGTGGTAACGGTATACGCCTTAAAATAGTTTCCATCCTCCAAGGCAACACCGGGTCCGACACTTAAAAGATGTTGGGTATTTACGGGGGTTTTGTCTTCTGCGCGAAGCATATCCACAAATTCGCCCTCACTATTGTACTGAGCAAGTATCAGGGATACATTGTATGAAGAAGCATCGTTAAGATGTACGCTTGCTATTACCCTGTCCCCTGCTTTAAGCTTGCCTGTTTCTTCCTTGGAATCAATGTTAAGTTCAATATGCGATGTATGTGCTTTAGCATTTGGATAGTAAGCGATAATGTCGGTCCATGCACTTTCCAGATTGTAGGCTTTGCCCAGCATCCTTACAGTTACATAATCGGTATCGGATGTATCAAATACATAGGGAGAGGAAATGTTTTTGTGAAGCACACCGTTTATTTCCGCTTCATAGCTCACACCTTCTGTAGCATTAGCCCAGGTGAGCTGTGCTTTGTTTTCCCCTGCCGGAACTATTCTTACATCTGTGGGAATCATCTCGTCGCTGCTTACAAAAGCCTCGGGCTCTGTAAGGTACATATAGTGACCCTTATCGGCATACAGAGTATAATATGAGCTTTTTGAAGACATCATAATGCCCGTGGGGCTGTGTTTGTCTTTAACGTAGCTTTCCATCTGTCTGCCGCTTAAATCCTTCATATTTGCAATATCAAAGCTTTGGGGCAGATAATCTTTAAGGAATGTATTTTTGTATATTTTAACGGTTACATCGTCATTTGCAGAAAGGCTCATTTGTCCTTTTCCTATTACAAGGGTTATGGGCTCCTCTGTTTTTTCTATTACAGAGCCGTTCTGTGTAAGAGAGGTGCCGTTTACCATCATAAAGGTGCTGTCGCTCATTACAAGTGCCGTAGCATCAAATATATATCCCTCTTCTGTGGTGACGGAGCCGGAAGATGCCGTACGGATATATATAACCGTGTTTTCATCGTCACCGTCAACAGTGAGCTTAATGTATCCTGTGTGCTCGGTTTTGGTAAAGGTTGTGGGATTGCCCTCACTTACGCTCATGGTGGAAATTATATTTGCCTCTGTGGCGGCAGGTGTCTGGAAGTACACTCTGTCGGGAGCTTTGGAAGCTCTTTCTTCAGTCATATTTCCCAAGGTGGTATCGGGGTAATATTCCACACCGTCTACAGGATTTACATAGTCCTGCATAAATACGCCGTCGGCAATGTTATCGGGGTATACCATTTCCACATCAAGCTGTGAGCCGTTATTTACAACCCTTGCCTTCTTGCCGTCTACAGTCATAGTGCCGTGAGGGGCATTGAGCCACCATTCAAAGCGTCTGGAATAGTTTCCTCCGCTTAAATTGTCTATGACTATGTAGCTATCAGGACGAATGTAGATAATGCTTCTTAAAAATCCGCCGATATTTCCGCTGTAGGCATTGGTGGCATCACCTACCACCGCATCAAAATCATGGTGGGTTACAAACTGTTTAACGGTGCCGTTGGCATCCATGGAGTCATCGGTCTGACCTATTCCTTTATTGTATGTAATGGAGTTGTGAGCGAAGGTCTGACGGGTAAAGTTTATGTCATGTACAGAGTGGTAGCTGTCGTAGAAACCGCTCTTTGTGGCAAGCTTGTTGCCATTGTGCTCTATGAAAAATGCGTTGTTGTCCGCATGCATATGGTTATAGGAGCCGTACTTACCTGAACGGAAGTACAGAGAGGTTCTGTCAGAGCTTACAACCGAAGAATGCATACCCACCATCCCCTGATCCACGAAAAGGTGTGCCTTGGGGTAATCGTAGGGTGCCTCACCCTTTTCTTCTGCGGTATCGGCATACATTATGGCATCAAAGGTTAAGTTGCTTGCGCTGCCCAAGGTGCCAATTTTGTTTCTCAGCCAATACGCCACGGGGTTTTCCGTAAACTTACCAAGCTTTGTAAGACCCATTATATGATATGTACCGGCTTTGCTCTCACCGGAACCGTCACCAAATGAGCCCCAGGAATTGTCCGGGAACATATAGAGAACCCACAGGGTTTCGTTTCTTGCCCATGCCTTGTCGTAGTAGTCTATGTAGCCGGCATACTTCATGGCATCCATAAACCATTTGTCACGGCTGAAGGCATAGGTCCAATAGGCTGTACCCTTACTCCAGCCACCGTCTTCCACACTCATTGGAGGAAGCTGTGCAGAGTTAAGCTCAAGCATCTGTGCAAAGTAATCGTCTATACCTTCAATATCGTGGATAAGTGCAAGACAGGTAATGCCATAATATCCGAAATAACTCCAGAAATGGGAGTTGTAGGGCTCTTTTCTTAATAAGTCAAGCTGATAGTCCTTTATGGTGTCAAATCTGCCTATGAGCATATTCTGAATGGTTTTGAGGTCATCTTCCCTGCCCTCTTCCACCATATAATTGTACATCCAGTCAAACGCCATGGAGGTACGCATAAGAAGCTCAAAGAACGCCTGGTCATTGCCGTTTCGCGCAGAGCCGTTTACATATATAAGCTTGCCGTCGGGTCCTTTTTCGTTTAGTTCATAACCCCAGGATGCCGCATGAAGAAGAGCGGAAACGGCAAAATCACCATATATTCTCTTTTCCTCAGGGTCATCAGTAAGAATGTAGGCAAGTGCCGCATTCTGCGCCTTGTAGCCAAGACTTGTGGCACGGGATGTAACCACAGAGGTTATAACATTGGTATCCTCTTCAAACTCCTGACCCATATGAGTCTGTACTCTGTTTACAATGTTCTGATATATGGTATTACCTTTGACGGTATTTTTCTGTGCTATAAATTCGTCTATGGTATCCTCTGTAAACCATATTCTTGGGTGAGTTTGCGGGATAGATGCTGCAACCTCGTTAAAATCCGGCACTATGTACTCATGAGCCGATGGGTCTATGCGAAAACGCCTTGCTACAGACCAATCGGAAGCTTCACCACCGGCTGTTTTGCGGTAGCGCACAGCCCACCAATAGGTACCGGGAGTGAAAGTATGTCGAAAATTGTAATAGGAGAATTTAATGTCGTTTGCGCTGTATACCGTGGTGGTAAGTGCCTCGTCGGAGCAGACCTTGATGTCATAGGAATAGGCATCGGTAATCTGAGGCCATGTAAAGTCGGGAGGATTCTGCATGGAGGCATACATATGAATAGGCTTAAATGGCGATGCAGCACCAATCTTTGCAGTAAGGCTTGTAAAGCTTGCCGGCAATTCAGGAGCTGCGGCATAGCCTACAGGGCATAAGCCAAGCATAATTGATATGATTATTAAAAATGAAAGTATGCTTTTTTTCATATATTTTCTTGTATGATATATTTAGTCCTAAATATATCAATACGCTCCTTTCTTTTAAACCTTTATGATATAATCAATAAAACACTGTGGACTTTTTATAAATTTTTATAGCTTTGACTATTTAAAGGAGTGTATTGCCACAGTTT
>JAZQFN010000037.1:0-53417 GCA_045539515.1 Clostridia bacterium | reverse complement strand
GTGTTTTAATACCTTGAAAACATAAGACTTGTTTCTTCAAAAACGATGCCGCTGCGGAGGCGGCGATTTTCGCCGCATGTCCTCACTAAAGTCGGCATAAAAAATGGAACTGAATTATTCTATGCCGACTTTGCATCGTTTTTTTGAAACTGCGTTTTGTTTTCTACGGCATTAAACCAATGCGGAAAAGAATCACCACAGAAAAGTGTCTCATTATTACTCATAGTGAGAAAATAAACTGATGGTGCAGTAAATCCGCATCTCTTAAATTTCGTGACAGATTGAACGAAAATTTCGAAAAAATGCCGTAAATCAAGCGGTATATATTAAGTTCCATTATTCACCGCTTGATTTAGTGAGGACTTGCGGCAAAAATTGCCGCTTCCGCAACGACGGCATTTTGAGAAATTAAGTCTCTTATCTGTCCGAAGTTTAAGAAAAGCGGGAGCCGGGAGTTAGCCATTGGACCGTTGCCTGAACATCGATTTTAAGATACAAAAATCTCCTCGAAATTCATCAAAATACTCGCCAATCCACAAAGGATTGCCTGTGTTTTTGATTTTTTCGCAAAGATTTTTGTAATCTTAAAATTCTTCGACCTTAAAAATTTGTATTTTAGAATAGATTTTGGTGCGGAGGACAAAGGAAGGCTTTGTGCCTTTCGAGGACGACAAATCAAAAGAAATCTAAAATACTATTTTTAAGGCGTGTTTAGGCAGTAGTCCAATGGCTAGGGTACGGCGGAGAGTACCCTCTCCGGTTTTTGTTCTTTTCCCAAAAAGAACAAAGTTTCTTACCTTTTCAAAAGGTTGTTTTTTGCCCGGCGGCATCAGAGCGATAAACTCAAAATTATAAAAAACTTTAATTTATAATTTTTGAAACAAAAATTCATTCTTCTCCCTTGACAACATTCCAATAAATTGTTACTCTTTAAACAACAAGTATTACGGAAGTGATTTAATGTCAAAAGGTACAATTTTTAACATACAAAAATTTTCCATAAATGACGGTCCCGGAATTCGCACCACGGTATTTATGAAGGGTTGCCCTCTGGACTGCCTGTGGTGTCACAACCCCGAGTCCAAGTCCGCAAAACCCGAGATTTTCTATGACGAAAGCAAGTGTATCGGTTGCCGTGGCTGTGAAGTTGTATGCAGTAATAAATGCCATGAATTTACAGAAAAGTTCCATACATATAACCGCACATTCTGCACTTCCTGCGGCAAATGTGCCGATGCTTGCGTTACCGAGGCTTTGGAAACCGCAGGCAAACTTATTAGCGCAGAAGATGTCATAGCCGAGGTGTTAAAAGACAAAGCTTTCTATGATAATTCCGGCGGAGGAATGACCCTTTCCGGCGGAGAACCTATGGCACAGGCGGATTTTACCTTTGAGCTTTTAAAAAGTGCAAAGGAAAACGGACTTCACACCTGTATGGAAACCTGCGGATATGCAAGGGAAGAAGACTACAATAGGGTCGCTCAATATGTAGATGTTTTCCTTTTTGACTACAAAGAAACCGACCCCATAAAGCACAAGGAGTTTACGAGAGTTTCAAACGAGCTTATATTAAACAATTTAAAAATGCTTGATAATCTTGGCAAAAAAATTGTTTTGCGTTGTCCCATAATTCCCACCTTAAACGACAGGGAAGACCATCTTAAAGGCATTGCAGATGTAGCGAACTCACTTAAAAACATTTTGGAAATAAACATAGAACCCTATCACCCTTTAGGCAAGGGCAAGGCACAAAGACTTGACAAAAACTATCCCTTGGATGAACTTACATTTCCGGAAGAAGAAAAGATTAAGGAATGGATAGACTGCATAGCCACAAACACAGCCGTACCTGTAAAAAAAGCATAATAGGAGATAACAATGCATACTCTGATCCCTACATACTACAAAAATTTCAAATGTATTGCGGATAAATGCCGTCACAGCTGTTGCATTGGCTGGGAAATTGATATTGACTCAAATAAGCTTAATTACTACAATTCCTTAAGCGGCAAAATTGCTTTATATCTTAAAGAAAACATAGACCTTCAGCCTGAACCTCACTTTATACTTAGGGAAGGGGACAGATGTCCCTTTTTAAAGGACAACGGTCTTTGCCATCTTATATGCGAGCTTGGCGAGGAGGCTCTGTGTGATATCTGTGCAGACCATCCAAGGTTTCGGAATTTCTTTTCGGGCGGTGTTGAAATGGGGCTTGGACTTTGCTGCGAAGCTGCAGCAGAGATTGTGCTTAAATTTTCTGACCCTTTTTTGCTTGAGGGAGAAGGGGACATTTACACCACGGATGAAGAAAAATATTTTAAGAACAAAAGGGATAAGTGCATTTCTATAATGGAACAGCAAATCCCCCTAAGCATAAGATTTGGCAAACTATTAACCGAGGTTGATGCATCTCTTGAGGATATAAATTTAGAATACTGGACTGAATTTCTTTTTGGATTGGAACGCCTTGATAATAGCTGGACAGAGATTTTAAATTCCATTAAAAAAACAAAGCAGACAGACTTTGCCAATCCTGACGGCGAGAACTATCTGTTGCCCTTAAAGAATCTTACGGTGTATTTTATATACAGGCATATGCCCTTGTATCTTAACGACGGCGACATTGTTTCAAAGATAAAGTTTGCTGTACTGGGTACATTGTTTATTCATACCTTAGCAGTCACTTTTGAACACAAATATCCCGGGTATCTTGAAGCTTTGTGCGATATGGCGCGAATGTTTTCTTCCGAGATAGAGTATTCCGACGAGAATATAAGTGCTGTTTTTAATGAATTAATGTGGTAGTAGATTGGTAGTTATTCAATAATGAAACAAAGCCGAAGCATTTGCTTCGGCTTTGCTGGGTTTAAATAGTCTTCTGACAGCTAAGCATATATTATATTTTAAAAATTTGCTTTTTTTACACACATTATTAATAATTATTAAAACTCCATCATTTTCCTTACATAAAAATTCCTCAATTGCACACAATAGTCCTGTAAATTCAAATTGTAGGGTTCGGCGTTGCCTCCCTTGTCCGGCTGTTCGAATCTCCGACGGCTAAAGGGAGGGAAACCGCGTCAGCGGTGGAGGGATTCTTCCGACGAACCGCAGATAAAGGAGTTTTTATAGAATGAAAGCAACAGGAATTGTTCGTAGAATTGACGACTTAGGACGCGTAGTAATCCCCAAGGAAATCCGCAGAACTATGAGAATCCGCGAAGGAGATCCTCTTGAAATATATACAGATAAAGAGGGTGGCGTAATCTTTAAAAAATACTCACCGGTAAATGAACTTGGAGATTTTGCAGGTCAGTACGCTGAAACTCTGTACAAAACCTCGGGTTATCCCGTATGCATAACCGATAAGGATTCTATTATAGCTACGGCAGGAGTAGCCAGAAAAGAACTTTACGAAAAGCCTGTTTCCGATGAAATAGAAAAAGTAATGGAGGAAAAGACTGCCTTTGTGTGTACCGATAATAAAAAGGTGCCTATAACGGACCATTACGATAAGTATACCGCGGGCGTTATATCACCGATTATCTCCGAAGGAGATGTTCTGGGAAATGTTGTTGTGATGCGCGCCGATGAAAAAGACAGGATGACGGATGTTGAACTTAAGTTAGCAAGTGCGGCATCAATGTTTTTAGCTAAGCAAATGGAGATTTAGGCTACAAAATAGTAAGATTATATTTAGTTTAAATGAGGGGCTGTTTAAAAAGTCCCCATGAAAATCGAGGATGAAAATTCCTCGATTTTTTGTATAGAAAAATAGCTAAAACCGTAGCGGAATCAGCCATTTTGAGGTATAATATAGTCGATGAAAACCTTAAAAAACCACAATGAATATTATACACCAATTCAAATAAAATTTCCTTTTTAATTTTATATGTGTTATTGTTTATGTAATATGAGGTGAATTATCACCTCATGTTTTGTTACATATTTTCCATTACCGAGTCCATTACGGAGCCGATAGTTTTAAATAAATTATTTGCGCAGGATTTCATCTTGCGGTGTTGCCTGTCGGATATAGGGTCTGCAAGCATACCGATAGTTGCACCGACCACTGCACCGCAGATAATTCCTCCCCAGAATTTTTTGCTCATTTTAATTCCCTTTCTTTTTACAAGAGTATGGTTGTTCTCTCTTTTAAACTGTCGGCTACAAAGTATCCTTGGCTGTGGGAACAAACGGGACACATAGCAGGTGACGAAGGTCCTGTGTGTATATGACCGCAGTTAGTACATACCCATATCTGAGATTCATTTCCTTTGGTAATAGTGCCATCTTCCAACATTCGGCTTAGTTGTTCAAAACGTTCTGCATGAATTCTTTCTATTTCGCCAATCATAGTAAATGCATTTGCAATTTCGTTAAAGCCTTCCTGTTTTGCTGTTTGAGCAAAAGCTTTGTATGCATCGTTGTATTCTTCGTATTCATTGTGTATGGCAGCCTCAAGAAGCTTTTGAGTAGAGTCGTAAACGTTAACGGGGTATGAAGCGCAAAAATCAAAATTTGTGTCGTTTTCACTTTTTAAGAAGTTGTAAAATACTGTGGCGTGGGCCTGTTCCTGACAAGCAGTGAAGTCAAATACTTTGCCTATAAAATGCCATCCCTCGCTTTTTGCTGCAGATGAAGCCATATTATATCGGTTTCTGGCCTGACTTTCTCCGGCAAAAGCCCTCATAAGATTAAGTTTGGTTTCGCTGTTTTTAAGTTCCAAAAAAATCACCTCCGTAACACTAAGTTTTAGCATTACGAAGGTGGATTATACTTATTTGTACAGTTCAAAATATTTTTCCAATACAGTTTTTGCTATAGGAGCTGCTTGTCCGCCGCCGGTTACCTTGTGGGGCACATTTTCCAGCACAACAGCAATTGCGACTTCAGGATTGCTGTAGGGCGCAAATCCTACAAAAACTGCATTTGCATCACCTGTGGCTGTGTTTATTTCTGCGGTTCCTGTTTTTCCGCAAACCTCCACACCGCTAATTTTAGCTCCGCTTCCCGTGCCCGAATCCACACATTTTTTCATAAGACGTTGCAAGGTTTTGGCAGTAGAGGAGCTTACACAACGTTTCAGGGTTGTGGGCTCAGCTTCATAATATACAGGATCTGTAATTGTAGATATAAAGTATGGCTGCATCATAACTCCGTCGTTTGCAATGGCAGATGCAATCATTGCAAGATGCAGAGGGGAAGCAGTTACTTTATCCTGACCTAAAGCAAGATTACCGATTTTGCCGTAACTGTTTACATCGTTTTCATCAGGAAGTGTACCTACAGCCAAAGGACATTTGTCTACCACGATTTTTTCGGTAAACATAAATCTGCGGGCTGTTTCCATTACCCGGTCAGCACCCAGCTCTATAGCTCCTTCGCAAAAGTAAATGTTATGAGAACTGGGAAATGCAGATTCCAGATTTACTTCTCCGGTTATTGTTTTAACATTTCCATAGTTGGATTTATCTGTTCTTAGCTCGGTATCCTGGTCAATGGTAAAGTCTCCCATACCGTTTTCCAGCATAGATGCAGCTACTATTATCTTGAAAGTGGAACCGGGTAAATAGGAACCCGTAACGGCACGCTGGGTAAGTGAACCGTCATTTCTTTCGTTTGCTGCCGCCATTTCTTCATCGAGAGTTTCCGGAGTGGGGTCAAAATCGGGCTTAGAAATCATAGCCAGAATTTCTCCGGTTTTTGGGTTCATTACAACAATTGCACCTTTAATATTTCCCAGTGCATCGCTGGCTGTTTGCTGAAGTTCGTTATCTATTGTAAGTGTAATGTCTGCGCCTTCTTTTTCTTCTTCACCGCTCATGGCAGATTTTGCATCTTCAACAAATGTAAGGAAACCGCCTACCAAAGCCGTGTCCGATGCTCCCATCAGGGCATTGTTGTAGTTGCGTTCAAGACCTGTTGTGTCAAATATTGAAGATTTATAGCCTATTATGTGAGAGTAAAGGTTTTTATAAGGGTACTGCCGTTTTTGATTTTTAATGTGACCGGTGCTTTCCGCCAAAAGCACATCGTTTCTGTCATATATAGAGCCCCTGCGCACATATTCCTCTCTGCTTGAGGTGTTTGTAGCGGCATATTTGTCGTGATTAACAAGGTCAAATCCGGTAATATACACTATTAAAAATAAAAACAAAAAACTTATTGCCAAAAGCAGACGGGCTATTTTTTTATTTGTCATATTTTTCTGTACACCTGACCTTTCGTCTGAATTTTTACAGAATTGGCAAAGTCATTCTTTATGCTTTCTGAAAAAGAACCGGCTTTGTCCGCTTCTATGGTTACAAGCATTGTTATGTCCTGAGCAAAATTTTTTTCTTCGCATACTGCTCCGGAATTTTTCATAAGATGTTCAACGCTTCCAAGGGAAGTGTAGGGTACTGTAAGCTCCATAAGAGTGCACCTGTTCATAGTTACAACTCCGGAAGCTTTTACACCCTCTTTGGCAGATTCCGTATATGCACGCACAAGACCGCCTGTACCAAGGAGAGTTCCTCCAAAGTAACGGGTCACTACACAAACTACGTCTGTAATACCTTGCTTTTCCAGCATTTCAAGTATGGGAAGACCCGCAGTTTTAGAGGGTTCGCCATCGTCGGTATATTTTTTTATACCGCAAGAGAGTATATATGCGTACACGTTGTGCCGGGCACTGTAATGCTGCTTTTTTATTTTATCAATAAAGCATTGTGCTTCTTCTTCGGTTTCAACGTGACGGATATTTGCTATGAATCTTGATTTTTTTTCAACTATTTCCGCGGTGGCAGTATTTTCCACGGAGATATATATGTTATCCTGTGCCATATTAGGTATTCCTTAAATTTGAATAGCAAATCAGCCGCCCCTGAAACAAGACGGCTGATTTATGGTTGTTTTACATGTATTTTTGGATTGAATCGGGGAGTTCACTCTTGTCTGCACTTATGCAGATTGTAAACTTAACATTTGATTCTGTGCTTATACCCTCAAGCTTTTCAATGAAGTCTGCAAGGCCGTCCTTATCATCGGGAACAATCTTAAACAGGCTGTCTATGAAGATATGAGAGATATCGTAATTCTGAGAAAGCATACCCAGTATAAAAGTCTTAAAAAGTCTGAATGTTTCTGTATCAGCATTGGAAACATCTACAAGTCTTGCTGCGTGAGTAACCTCGAGCATATGTCTTGCAGAGTTACATACAAAAATTACATTACCGTTTTCGGTTTCTACAGCATTAGCTATAGCATCAAGCATTGTCTTGGTTTTGCCGGAGCCTTTTTTACCAACAACTAATTTTATCATCCCAAATTCCTCCTTAGAATTGAATTGTTAATGTTATTATACAATACTATTTGGAATTCTTCAAGATAATAATGAAAATTTGTGCAAATTTTTTCAAAAATTTAACACTTTTTTGTGCCTTATGCCATTTTTTTATTGGTATCAGGGTCTCTTTTGCATATAAATACTTTTTTTATGAATAAATCTGTGTAGGAAAATGTCATTTTTTTGACTTTGCCCGTGGAAGAATCCACATATTTTACCGTGAATATTTCAGGATATGCTTTCTCCAGAAAGCATTCTTTGTAGTGCAGGGTTTTTCTGCCTTGCTTTGATATTACAGAGCAGGGCATACCTATGTTGTTTTTTATGATATCTTTAATTTTTTGCGGAGTAATTGCCATTTTGAATCACCTCATACTAAGGTTTTGCAAAATACAGTAAATTATACCCGTATATTTATCGTTCATACGGCAAAAACTTAATTTGGTGATTTAATGAAAGAGTTTTTTATTTACAAGGACAGAAATTCTCAAGAAGAATTTAAACTCTCCCGGCCAAAGGATACACCCTTACCGCATATACCCGACAAAGTAAGCAGCTGTATAGGTGATAACATAGAACACGTTTCACGCATTTTTTCTACAGATAAAAATGGTGACGTGGTTGTGCGTAATTTTTCCATTCGTGCACAAGACGGTTGTTTAAAAGCTTTTCTTGTGTGTGCAGACGGTCTTTGCTCTTCTTCGCAAATCAATGATTTTGTTTTGGAACCTCTCATGAATGCAGTTGGATTTTCGTTGAAAAGTGATATAGCCCAATGTATTGAAACCTTGCTTTTGCCTCAGGTTCAGATAAGCACTTCCCGGGATATATATACAGCTCTCTCGTCGGTGAATATCGGAAACGCGGTATTGTTTGTTGACAGGCTTGAAATCTGCTTTGTGTTGGATGTTAAGTCATGGGAACACAGAAACATTTCCAATCCGGAGAACGAAGCAGTTATTCAAGGACCCCACGAGGGGTTTAATGAGGTTTTAAGGTCAAATACTGCTCTTATACGCAAAACTCTCGGAACGTGCAATCTTATAATGGAAAACATTTCTGTGGGAAAAACAAGCCGTACCCCGGGTGCTCTTTGTTATTTGAATAATGTGACCAACGATAGTCTGGTACAAGAGGTTAAAAGGCGTATTGAATCCATTGACGCAGAATATGTGCTTTCAAGTCTTGATGTGGAGCAATATATAGAAGAGGACACATTTTTGCCCATACCTCAGATGATAACCACAGAACGTCCCGACCGAGTATGCAAGGCTCTTACTGAGGGAAGAGTAGCTTTTGTACTTAACGGCAGTCCTCACGTGCTTATAATGCCTGCAACCTTCTTTGACCTGATTACCTCTGCAGAAGATGAATATCTCAGATACCCATACTCATTGCTTATCCGATTTCTGCGTTATACGGCTGTGGTGCTTGCCCTGCTTTTTCCTGCAGTTTTTGCTGCTGTTTTAAACTATCACCCCGAACTTATACTAACAAATATACTTCTTGCAGTTTCTTCCTCAAGAGCGCTGGTTCCCTTTGGTGCCTTGGTAGAACTTTTTCTTATGGAAATGGCTTTTGAACTTATTAAAGAAGCCGGAATAAGGGTCCCCGGGCCAATAGGTTCAACTCTTGGAATAGTTGGCGGACTTATTGTCGGGCAGGCAGCGGTGGAGGCAAACCTTGTGAGCCCGATTATGATTATAATTGTTGCAGTTACAGGCATCGCTTCATTTACTTTACCCTCTTATTCTCTTTCGTTTGCCTTTCGGTTTTCGAGATTTCTGTATATTTTAGGTGCTGCCCTGGCAGGCTTGTATGGAGTTTGTGCTGTTTTCTTTGTAAATACATTGCTCGCTGTAGGTACCAAATCCTTTGGAGTACCCTTTATGTCGCCTTTGGCACCATCAGACGACAAAAATCTCTTCAGTGTTTTGTTTGGGTCGCCAATATGGAGAAGAGGCACGGTGAGGGAAGAGTATTTAAAACCCAAGGATATGTATAAAAAAGCCCACATCAGTCGTAAATGGAAGGAGAGTTAATCTTGAACAAAGCCGATTCAAGAGGATTAACATGCCTTATGGCATTACTTATGATTTCTCATATATGCGTAAGCCTGCCTCAACTTTTGGTTGCCGGCTTTGAATTCGGAGTGTACATTCCTGTAATTATAACAGGCATCGGGGCAGCCGGATTCTTTGCATTTATCAATCGTTTTTACGCAGGTGATTGTCTTAATGGTTTTTCAGGATTACCAAAGGGAATGTCTGCGGCAATATCAATTTTTCTGTATTTTGTATTTGTGCTTTACGGCTCATCGGTTATGAAAGAGTTTTCCGAGGCAATAGGGGAGTGCATTCTTCCGCGAAGTCCGAAAATTTTCATTCTTGTTGTTTTGGCGCTGATTGCCCTTGCGGTGTGTTTTACACGAATTGAGATACTGGCGAGATATTCTCTTGCCCTGATAATTGTTACGGTTGTTTTTGTGAGTATTATTTTTGCTGTTACTCTTTCCGACTGCGAGCCGGGAAATCTTTTTCCCGTTGTAGGAAAAAACGATGGGTCGGGATGGGGAATTTGCCTTTCGCTTTATGCTGATGCGGGTTTCTTCTACACACTTAAGTTGTGTGATAAACGAAGCCTGCACGTCCCTGTAAGAGCTACTTTTTTAGCTACCGCAGTTTTGGCAGCGGTGATGTTTTTTTACAGCCTTTGTGTTCCTTTTCCGGCTTCCGCGTTTTATGAATATCCTTTACACAGATTAAGCCTTTTGGCAAATTCATCTCTCATATTTCAACGGCTTGACGGTCTTGTGTATATAATATGGATATTTTTTGCTTTTGTAACAACGGGAGCAATAACAATTTTTGCCACTCAAATCCTGTCGGGAGGTCTTAATCTCAAAAGTTCAACCGCCATTGCTCCTGCCACAGTGTTTTTGTGCCTTATGGTATCTCTTGCCGATTGGAATATGGCAGAATTATCGCGGTGGGCAATGTGCATCTTCACCTTTGTGCTTACGCCCGTAATATTGATTAGTTCAGGAAGGAGAAAAACTGTTGATTAAAAAAATCCTCGCAATTATATGGGTGCTCGGTATTCTTTTTCTTACAGGTTGCTACGATAACAGAGAAATAGACACTCTTGGCAATGTACTTGCAATTGGTGTGGAAGAAGGTTCCCCCGGTGCAAGGCTTTATACCTTTGCTATCGGAAATGTTGGAGGGGACGGGTCTGAATCCTCCGGGGACGGAGCATCTCTGGTGTGCTACAGCGCGGAGGGTAAGGACATTTCCGATGCGGTGGATAAGGTTGACCGACGAATAAGTAAAAAATTAAGCTTTGCACACACTTCGCAAATATTGTTTTCTTCGGAAATTGCAAGCGAAGGTGTGTATGGAGAAGCATTGTTTCTTGACAAGGATTACAAGGTAAGACCACAGCTTGCAATGTCCGTTATAAATCATAGTCCACGCGATTACCTTACACGCATTACTCCGCAGCTTGAGCCCAATGCCGATATGTATTTTCAAAGAATTTTCACTTCTTCGGACGTCTATGTTTCAAATATGCGGCTTATGGATTTTTTAAATGCATACCGTTGCGGATTTACGGTTATTGCACCTGTAATATCCGTACACACCGACAAAGATAAAATCACCGAAGAAGATACCGGAGTAACCGGCTCTGTATTGTTCTGCCGGGGGAAAAGTGTCAAAAATGTCGGAGATAATCCCTTTATGGGGCTTTTTTATTCACGAAATAAGGTTAAGTACCGAGGCAATACTCTTGAAAGCTTAAGGCGTCCTGTGGTTAAGTTGGATTTAAAAAAGGGGATAACCTCAATAGAAATAGCCATAAAAACAGATAGGAATTTTGATGTTGCAAAAGCGGAGGACGAAGCCGAAAGATTTCTTACGGAGCTCTCACGGGAGGGAATTGATGCAGTAAACACTTTGTATTTTGTAAGAAAAGAATTTATATTTGCCAAAAACTATGAAAGTCTTAATCATAACGAGCTTATAAAAAATATGAAGTTTAATGTAACCATAATAAAGGAAGATGGATAAAATGCTTTGGAAAATAATGCTTTCTGTCATTGGAATCTGGTGCTTTGTTTATACTGCAAGCTATGGAGTATTTGAATACAAAAGAAAAAATCCCCCGGCGTGGCTTGGGGTATTTGCGCTTTGCGCGCTGATATTGGTTGCCACCGGGGGAATTGTGTTTTTCGGCTGATATTATACCAGGGGAGAAGGACGTGATATAAGGTGAAGTATATTGCCTTCGGGGTCGCGGAAGAATATGGTTCCGATACCCTTGTCACTTACGGAAGCAGGCTTTAAGATTTCTGCACCGCTTTCGGTCACCTTGGCACAGAGTGCATCAAAATCGTCTACGGATATAGCTATGTGACGGATTCCGGCAACTTCAAGTTCGGTGGGGATATTTGCGTCCTTGGCAGAGCAGAATTCAATCATGCTTTTGTCGCTGAAAGCTATAAAGTATGTGCCTTTTCCGTTGTCGTAAACAACTTCGCCCTGAAACATATCCTTGTACCAGTCGGAAAGTGCCTTTGTGTCTTTTGCAAAAATTGCAATGTGTTCAATTCCTATTTTCATTTTCAAAACCTCCTTTTTATATTAGCCATTGGGGTACTATCCGAACCCGCCTCAAAATCAGTATTTTAGGCATCTTTTGGCTTGTCGTCCTTGAAAGGCACAAAGCCTTCCTTCGTCCTCCGCACCAAAATCTATCCAAAAATACAAGATTTTCAGGTCGAAGAATTTTAAGATTATCAAAAAACGTTATAATCGAGCCAAAAACGCAGGTAATCCTGTCGGATTAACGAGTATTTTGGTGTGGATTAGGACGGTTTTTGCATCTTAAAATCGGAGTTCGGATAATACTCCAATGGCTATATTTTACCACACTTTTTTTATAAGTCAATATAACAAAAAATAAAATGTTAGACTTTTTATAAAAAATGTTGTATACTGTAGTTGTCTGTTATAATACCGGAGGTGTTTATATTGACCATACAGCAATGCAAGTACATATTGGAGATAGTAAAGCAAGGCTCCTTCAATGAAGCAGCCAAGGTGCTTTTTGTGGCGCAGACCAGTATCTCCAGCGCAGTTAAATCCATAGAAAATGAACTTGACATCAAGATATTTGAGCGTACCAACAAAGGCGTTGACCTTACTGCAGAAGGTGCGGAATTTGTCAGCTATGCAAGGCAGCTTGTAGGACAGGCGGAGTTTATATCCGACCGCTACCTTGTTCCCAAAAAGATTAACAAGATTTCCGTATCCTGCCAGCACTATGACTTTGTTGCGGAAATTTTCGGTAAATTTATGATGGACAACAGCGAGGGGGATTTTGATTATTGCCTTCGTGAGGTGGAAACCATAAATGTTATTGATGATGTGGCAAAGTCCTTTTCCGATATAGGAATTATGGCAATTAAGAGCTCGGATATGGAGCTTATGGAACGTTTCCTTACCGGCAAAAGACTTGAATTCAAGGAACTTTTCCGCACGCCGTACCACGCATATATCCGTAAGGGACATCCGCTTTCTCAAATGGATAAGGTGGATTTTGCCGACCTTGCAAGCTATCCGTATATTACCTATGAACAGGGAGAGCACAGTGCATCTATGTTTACGGAGGAATTCTCCGATAAGATATCCTGTGCAAAGAATGTGCGCATTACCGACCGTGCAACACTTATGAATTTCCTTCTGGTAACAGATTGCTATACCATAGGTACAGGTACTTTAAACCACTCCAAGCTTTCCGGCGACAATATCCTTGCCATACCTTTAAAGAGCTCGGGCGAGTATGTAATAGGATATGTTGTCCGTAACGACAAAAAGCTTCGCACTCACGCCCAGAGCTTTATAAAGTCACTTACGGGATTCTTCAAGGGATTTCAGAAATAATATAAAAAGTCATTCAGGCAGATTTAAAACTTTGACCGGAATGGCTTTTCTTTGTTTTGTATAAAAAGAAATTTAACATTGCCTGCAAATGCTTTTGTTTACAAAAATTTTAAAATTAACTATTGTATATTTTTCCTTTTTGTAGTATAATTAACAAGTATTTATTTAAATGAGGTGAATGTTGTGATTAGTGTTGCCATAGACGGACCTGCAGGTGCCGGAAAAAGCAGTATAGCAAAGAAACTTGCATCGGAGCTTGGCTTTGTGTACATTGATACGGGTGCCATGTATCGTACTCTTGCCTACAAGGCAATAAAACTCGGCATAAACATTAAGGACGAGCCTCAGAAGGTGTGCAGTATGCTTTCCGATACTGCCATAGATATTAAATATTCAGAAGGACTTCAGAGGATGATTGCAGACGAAACCGATGTTACGGACTTTATCCGCACGCCGGAGGTTTCCATGGGTGCTTCCGCCATATCTGCCATACCTGAAGTAAGGGCATGGCTTTTGGACTATCAGAGAGAACTTGCCCAAAAAACCAACTGCCTTATGGACGGCAGGGATATAGGCACCGTTGTGCTTCCTTTTGCAGATGTCAAGGTTTTCCTTACGGCATCTCCCCAGGCACGTGCCAAGCGTCGTTTTGACGAGCTTTGCGCCAAAGGCGAGAAGGTTACCTTCGAGGAAGTTTTAGCGGATATGAATCAGCGCGACAGTCAGGATGCTTCCAGAGCCTGCGCTCCTTTAAAGCAGGCAGATGATGCTTTGCTTGTAGACACAAGCGACCTGACCTTTGACGAGTCCGTAGAAGCTATCAGAAAAATTATTACAGATAAGGTTGGAGAAATATAAATGAAAGTATTAATCGCCATTATTAAGTGGCTTTTAAAAATCTTTTTCCGAATAAGAGTTACCGGCGCGGAGAATATTCCGTCAGAGGGTGCCTGTATTATTTGTTTAAATCACATTAGTCTTTTTGACCCTATTGTGAGCTATTGCTATCTTCCAAGACCAATCCGTTTTATAGGTAAGGAAGAGCTTATGAGGGTTCCTGTAGTTGCTCAGGTGCTTAAGGCTATGAGAGTTATCCCCGTAAAGAGAGGCACAGCCGATATCGGAGCTGTTAAGGCATCTTTGCAGACTCTTAAAAATGGCGAAATCCTTGGAATATTTCCTACAGGTACCAGAGAAAAGAAAAACGAAAACGCTCCTGCAAAACCCGGTGTAGCTCTTATTGCCACCAAGGCTGATAAACCTGTTATACCCATACATATTATTGCAAACTACAGGATTTTCTCCAAAGTAAAACTGGTTGTGGGACCTGCGGTGGATATTTCCGAATATTCCGGCAAAAGACTTACCCAGGAGGAACTTCAGGAAGTTGCCGATAAAATTTATTCCACAATTAAGTCACTGGAGTGATTAATCTATGATTATTCTTGCTGAAAGTGCAGGCTTTTGCTTCGGAGTCAAAAGAGCCGTAGAAGCCCTTGAGGTGGAAGCGGGTAAGTGCCCGGTATCTACCTTGGGACCCATTATTCATAATGCCGATGTGGTAAGGAATTTTGAGGGCAAAGGTGTGTACAGCTTTTCTGATGTGGAGGATGTACCCAAGGGAAACAAAATTGCCATTCGTGCCCACGGTGTACCCAAACAAACCATAGACACCATAGAGGAAAAAGGGTATAGTTATATAGATCTTACCTGTCCTTTTGTAAAAAAGATTCACAACATAGTAAGTGAAAAATATGCCGAAGGCTGTCAGATTATCATAATAGGTGACAAAAACCATCCGGAAGTTATCGGAATTAACGGTTGGTGTGAAAATAATGGTATAATAACTCTTGACATTCTCGATTTAGATGGTAAAATAGATGTATGTGCTCCTGTGTGCGTTGTTAGTCAGACCACAATGGACAGAGCTACATTTGAAAAAATTGTAAATTATTTAAAAAACAGTTGCAAAAGTGTACAGGTTTTTGATACAATATGTAATGCAACCAATCAAAGGCAGACCGAAGCCGGCAAGATTGCTTCAAAGGTCGATATGATGATAGTTATAGGCGGTTCCAACAGCTCTAATACAACCAAGCTTACCGCCATATGCAAAAAGTATTGTAAAAATACTTACCAAATCGAAAATTTTGGGGATTTACCCCAAGATATAAATGTACCAAAGACAATTGGTATAACAGCAGGAGCTTCAACCCCTGCTGCAATCATTAAGGAGGTAGTAGTAAACATGGAAGAAATGCAGAAAAACATTGGCGATAGCTTCGCCGCAGAATTTGAGGAGTATGAAAAATCTCTTATCACTTTAAATACAAGGGATATAGTGAAGGGAACTGTTATCGCCGTTACAGAAGCAGGCGTTAGCGTTAACCTTGGATATAAGTCCGACGGTTTTGTTCCTGCATCAGAAGTATCTGACGATTCTTCTGCAGACATCAAGTCACTTGTTAAAGTTGGCGACGAGGTTGAAGCATTCGTCGTAAGAGTAAGTGACGTGGAAGGTGAAGTTACACTTTCTATGAAGAAGCTTCTCACCATGAAAGGTGCTAAAGAAGTTGAAGAAGCTTTCGAAACAAAGGCTATTCTCGAAGGCAAAGTTACACAGGTTGTTAACGGTGGTGTTATCGTTGCATGCAAGGGCGTAAGAGTATTTGTACCTGCTTCTCAGGCAAGCGACAGATATCTTGCAGATCTTGAAGTTCTTGTAGGAACCACTGCTTCTTTCAGAATCATCGACATCAAGGTTGTTCGTGGCAGAAAGAAGATTGTAGGCTCCATTAAGAGCGTTATTGAAGAACAGAAGGCTGCTCTTTCCGAAGAGTTCTGGGCCGGCGTTGAAGTTGGCAAGAGATACCAGGGTGTTGTTAAATCCCTCACTAAGTTTGGTGCTTTTGCAGATATCGGCGGCGTAGATGGCCTTATCCATATTTCTGAGCTTTCCTGGTCTAAGATTAAGCATCCTTCCGAGGTTGTTAAGGAAGGCGACGTTGTAGACGTATATGTTATAAGCTTCGACAAGGAAACAGGCAAGATTTCTCTTGGCTTCAAGAATGCTGATGACAACCCCTGGAAGAAGGTAGAAGCACTTAACGTTGGCGATGTTATTGATTGTAAAATCGTAAGAATCGTTCCTTTCGGTGCTTTCGCTGAAATCTTCCCCGGTGTAGACGGTCTTATCCACATTTCTCAGGTTGCAGACAAGAGAATAGGCAAAGTTGAAGACGAGCTTACAATCGGTCAGCATGTACAGGTTAAAGTTGTGGAAATCGATCTGGAAAACAAGAAGATAGGTCTTTCCATAAGAGCTCTTATTGCTAAGGAAGAGCCTCAGGAGGAAGCTATTGAAGAAGCTCCCGTAGCTGAAGAAGCAGCTATCGAAGAAGCTCCTGCAGCAGAAGCAGCTATCGAAGAAGCTCCCGCAGCTGTAGAAGAAGCTCCTGCAGCAGAAGAAGCAGCTCCTGCAGCAGAAGAAGCAGCAGAAACTGAAGAATAATATTTCTGTATAACCAATGAGGGAGTGTAAATGAATTTACGCTCCCTTTTATGTTGTTTTAGGAGGAGGTATTACTTTGAAACGATTTATCTTTGTTATTGCATTATTGTTTGTATTCGGTATCAGTTCACTTTGCGCAAGTGCAGAAACAAACACAGCTATGCTTAAAGGCGACCAGGACTATATAATTCTTGGCTCTGTTAAAAATATTGAAGACGAATTTATCACCGTAACCGTTGACCACGTACTGGGACAGCGTGCCTCCGAGCTTGTAGGCGATGACATTAAAATTGAGAAGTTTGTCTATACCTATTGCACAAATCATACTCCTACAGATTTTTGTTCGCCCATAGTTTCGGACAATGTTGTAATATCTCTTGATTATAAAGAGGAAGCATATGTAATGAAAAACGGCGCATACAAGGTTGATTCCAATGAGTATGCAAGCTGTAAAATTATTAATCACTCCGATGAAGATTCGGAAGAATGTATACGCGCTCTTGCACAGATTACGTGTTTTATACGCTCGGATACAAAAGTAAATGACTTTAAATTTGATTCCGAAGGTAATATATTTGCCGTTTATCCTCAAAGTATGCAGCAATGTATTCAGTTTGTAGATGGCGAGGGCAATGTGGTAGTTGACGATGCTGTAGAGGAAGCCAACCCCGAAAACAGGGTTGTGGAGGCTGCGGCACCCGCAGATGAAGGCGAAGACCATCGCTGGATATATGGCATATTGGTTCTGGCATTAGGTGCTGTATTGGGAGTTGCAATTTCCTATTTCTACAGCAAAAAGAAAAAAACAGGAATATAAAAATACAGTGCAAAAAAACCTCCATAATCGGTTTAATCCGAATGTGGAGGTTTTGTTTTAAAGAATTATTTCAGCTATTATCATTTCAAGGGCAAGCCACTTTTCCATAAGGCCATTTTTAACTGCAAAATCCATATCCCGGCATTTTGACATTACAGAGGCAATTTTACGTCCGCCAAGCTTTTTTGCAGGGGCAGTACTGTTACGTATCTGCCAGTCGCGCATTCCGGTTATTGATGCTATTTCTGCCGGAGATTTTCCTGCCATTATCAGCACCGTGTGGAATGTGGCAAAGCGATTGAATATTATGCTTATTATTTTAATGGGTTCTTCGCCCAGAGCTTTAAGGTCGCCGAACTGTTCCATTGCAAGGTCTGTTTTCCCTTCAACAAGGTTGTCAAGCATGGAAAAAACTCTGTTTTCCACGGTTCTGGTTACAAGGGAATCTATAAGGCTTTGGTCTGCCTTTTCTTCATTTACCATAAATGTGATGACCTTTTCCGCTTCGGATTTAAGCTGAAGCATTGAGGGTCCGGCAATTTCGCACATATACAGAGCATCTTGCGAAGATATATTCTTACCGGCTTTTTTAAATATTTTTACCAGCCACGGAGCAAGCTCAGCAGGCTTTTTATAGTTAAATTCCACCTCGGGGTTAAGCTTAACAGCGGATTTATACACCGCACTTCTTTTATCGGCATTTGCTTCATTGAATATAATGGTAAGATACTCGGGTACCGATTCCAAAAGTTCGGTGAAATATCCTTTGATTTTTTCATCACTTGTTTTAAATATGCCCGTATCCTTTAATAGCATTACCTTGTGCTCACTCATAAACGGATACGAATTTGCAAAGGCATCAATTTCTTCGGGGTCGGGCAGGGAAGAAAGCTTAAGATAATTAAACTCACGCATATCCTCGTCCACAAGAACATTAGTTATTTCTGCAGAATAATAATCTGTAAGGTATTTTTCTTCACCTGTCAGCAAATATACATTTTTAAAAGAATTATTTTTAATATCATTTTTAAGTTGTGTTTCCAAAGAAAATCACCTCACATTAATATTATTTTCCGTAAGTTCAAATATCACCGGTCCGTTTTGGGTTGTATATATCTTAGAGCCTGAATACAGAGCCAGAGTATTTTTGGATGGGTGACCGTATTTGTTGTTTTTACCGCAACTTATTACGGCGTGCTCTGCCTTTGCTTTTGAAGATATCATAAATCCGGTTTTTGCGTATCCGCCGTGATGGGGAACCTTTATAATATCGCAATCTTTTATTTCATTTGCAATGTGTCTTTGTGCTTCCTCTTCAATATCCGATAAGAACAGAACTTTTCTTTTCTTGAAATTGTATTCTATTACCATAGAGCCGTTGTTTGCATCGGTTTGTTTATCCGGCAGAGGATTTAAGATGTAAAACACATTTCTGTCGTTATATTTTATAACATCTCCCAAAGACGCATATTGAACCTTTACACCTTGCTTTGAGCATAAAGCTAGAATTTCAAGACATTTTGCTTTTTCATCGCCGGCAAGCTTTCTTTCGGGCAGGATTACCTTTTTAACCATATGGTTATTTATAAGTGCTTCAATTCCGTTGGTGTGGTCTGTGTGATAATGAGTTACAAAAAGTATATCTATTTGGTCCGTACCGGTATTTTTAAGATATGGTATCACTTCCGAATAACCTATGGATGAATGGGATTCGGAACCGCAATCAATCATAAATACTCCGCCTTTGGAATCTTCAATAAGGCACGATTCACCCTGACCGGCATTAAGAAAGGTAACGGTAACCTTATCTTGTGATATATTATAAGCTACCGGAAGAATATTTGCAAGAATAAAGATAAACAGGGCAGGTATTGCAAAACGATGAGGGCGTTTTTTAAACAGCATATATCCGATGCCGATTTCTGCAAAAATAATTATGATTTCCCGAAAATTCACATCAATATGTGAAATGGGCAGACTTGCAAAATATTGGGCAATTGTTCTGATACCCAAGGTTATCATTCCAAGGATGTCTGCGCTTATTGTGCATAAAAATTCGGGTGCAATAAGGCATATAATTGAGTGCACATAACTCATACCAAGAAAATAGGGCGCAATTGCCAGTACAATAACATTGCAAAATATTCCCGAAAGGGATACTCCGCCGAAAGAAAAAGCCATGGGAGGCAGAGTAAACACAAAGGCAAAAAGGCACATTATAAATGTCATTTTAATACTTTTGAATCGCCATTTAACATTTCGGAATCTTTTGAGATATACATTTGCACATAAAATACCCAAAGTAGCCATAAACGAAAGATGCATTGCCGGATCTAAATAGTTGCAAGGCTCTGAAATGATAACCCCGTTTGCCACAATGTAAAGGGAAACAAAAGGTGAATATTCGCGCTTACCAATGGAAGCACATACAAGAAATACCGCCATAAGTCCGGCACGCCACATAGATATGCCAAAGCCTGTAAATATCAGCAGAAACAGTACGGAAATAAGGGTTATAACAAGGCGAATCGGTTTTTCGCCTTTGGAATTTTTGGTAAAGACTCCCAGAACAGTTGTTATGAATATAAGAACCATTCCCAGATGAAGACCGGAAACTGCCACTATGTGATAAATACCTGCATTTTTATATATTTCTGAAGTTTCGGCACTTATACGGTCGCGGTTGCCCGTTACAATTGCATCGGCTACCGAGGCGCTGTCCTCGTCCAGATATTTGTACATATTATCGCTTACGGTGTTTCTTAAGGAATAAATCTTTGCGTAGGGAGATTCCCTGTGCTCAATTATGCTTGGCACATCGCTGTAAAAGACCACAGATGCACCCTTGGACTTTACCGTACGTGCAAAGTCATATCCATATGGATTCAGGGAAGCCTCGGGGACATCAAATTCACCCTTAAGGCAAAATGTATCTCCGGGATATACCCTTAAACTCTCTCCGCCTTTAATAATTACATAGACCTTGTTGTCAATGTTGCTCTCTTCTTGCAGTTTGGCAGTAAAACAAATTCCGCCTGAGGTTCTTGATGAAACAGATTCCGCCAGAAATTCGGCGGTAATTTTTTTATTTGTATCGGCTGTTGCTCTGTCGTTAAGAATACCGGTTTCAAAACACAGTATTCGAATTAAAGAAACAAGAAGAATAGCTATATATGAAGTTATAAAGAGTACCTTCGAATATTTGCTATTCATAATAAACTTAATCCTATGTGCAAAAATAATACTAATTTCTGTTAAAAATAGTTTTTTTAATGAATTATTACCTATTTTCCTATAATATCACATTTTTATTTAAATAACAACTTGATTTTAAAAATTAAATGTTATATAATATTAAATTGATTGTATAATGAGGTGAAAGAATGGCAATATTTACAATGTCCGATTTACATCTCTCGCTGGATACCGACAAATCCATGGAGGTCTTCGGCAACAAATGGAACAATTACATAGAGCGTATAAACCATAACTGGAACGAAGCAGTATCGGCTGAAGATACCGTTTTGGTAGGCGGTGATATATCATGGGCAATGCACCTGAGGGATTGCAGGAAGGATTTTGAGTTTTTAAATTCTCTTCCGGGCAGAAAGCTCCTGTTTAAAGGTAACCACGATTATTGGTGGGAGAGTATGACCAAGATGAAGGCTTTTGCTGAGGAATGCGGTTTCGATACCCTTACCTTTATGCAGAACGATGCACTTATCTGCGAGGATGCACTTATTTGCGGTACCAGAGGATGGACCCTTCCCGGAGACGGTGGTTTCGGAGCCGACGACGAGAAGATATATCTTCGCGAAATACTTCGTCTGGAGCTCTCTCTTAAACAGGGAAATAGCCTTGCCGAGCAAGAGGGATTTAAGCCCCGTAAGGTTATATGCGTACTTCACTATCCGCCTTTCACAAAGGACGGTACTGCGGACGAAGGCTTTACATCTCTTATGAAAACCCATAATGTTACTCACTGCATTTACGGCCATCTTCATTCTTTGGGTACAACGGCTGCAGTTGAGGGAATGGTAGACGGTATTGATTATCGGCTGGTATCCGGAGATTATGTGGACTTTATGCCCGTTAAACTTTAAAAATAAATCAAAATTTACAAAAAATTTTTAAATTTGCTATAGCTTTTTCTTGTAAATTTTGGTATAATATATATCCGATGTCAATTTGACACCGAAATTTTAAATTGAAATTTATTTATATAGGGGGAACCTAACAAATGAAATTATTAAAGAACGAAACAATTGAAAAGAACACTGTCAAGCTTACAATCGAAGTTGACAAGGAAGCATTTGCAGCTGCTGAAGCTAAGTCCTATAAGAAGAATGTTAAGCAGATTGCAATCCCCGGATTCAGAAAGGGCAAAGCTCCCAAGGCAATTATCGAAAAGTACTACGGCAAAGGTATATTCTGGGAAGATGCAGTTAACTTTGTATGTCCCGATGCTTACGAGTATGCCGTAAAGGAAGCAGGTATTGACCCTGTTGACAGACCCGAAATTGATATAGAAACTCTCGAAGAAGGTAAGGAGCTTGTTCTTACAGCAACAGTTACCGTAAGACCCGAAGTTGAGCTCGGCGAATACAAGGGCGTATCCGCAGAAAAGAAGAACTATAAGACCAAGGTTGCAGACGTTGATGCTGAAGTTAAAGCTGCAAGAGAAAAGAATGCAAGAATGGTTAACGTAGAAGACAGAGCTGTTAAGAAGGGTGACTTCACTGTTATTGATTACGAAGGATTCGTTGACGGTGTTGCATTCCAGGGCGGCAAAGGTACAGACCACAATCTTGAAATCGGCGGCGGACAGTTTATCCCCGGTTTTGAAGAAGCACTTGTAGGTGCTAAGATTGGCGTTGAAAAGGAAATCAATGTTACCTTCCCCGAAGAATACCACGCTGAAGAATTAAAGGGTAAGCCTGCAGTATTCAAAGTAACAGTAAAGAGCATTCAGGTTAAGGAACTTCCTGAACTTGATGATGAATTTGCAAAAGACGTAAGTGAATTTGATACACTCGAAGAATATAAAGCCGACATCAAAGCAAAGCTTGATAAGGCTAATGCCGATAAGACTGCAGCAGAGTTTGAAGGCAACGTAATTAAGGTTGTTGTAGATGCTGCTAAAGTAGATATACCCGAATGTATGATAGATTCCGCTTGTGAAGATATGATGAGAGAATTCGGCTACAGACTTTCTTCACAGGGCTTAAGCCTTGAGCAGTATATGCAGTTTACAGGTATGACTCCCGATTCCTTCAAGGAACAGTTTAAGGATCAGGCTGAAGAAAGAGTTAAGTCCAACCTCGTTATCAGCGAAATTGCTAAGAGAGAAAACATCGAAGTTACTGACGAAGATGTAGAAGCTGAACTTAAGAATATGGCTGAAATGTACGGTATGGAAGTAGATAAGCTTAAGGAATTCATCAAAGACGGTGAAAAGGAAAACTTAAAGGATGAATTAAAGCTTAAGAAGGCAGTAACACTTATTGTTGGTGCAGCTAAGGTTAAGAGAGCTGCAAAGAAGAAGGAGGAAAACGAATAATATGAGTTTGGTACCAATGGTTGTTGAACAAACCAACAGAGGCGAGAGATCTTACGATATTTATTCAAGACTTTTAAAAGACAGAATTATATTCTTAAGTGATGAGGTAAATGATGTAACAGCAAGTCTTGTTGTTGCACAGATGCTTTTCCTTGAAGCGGAAGACCCCGACAAGGATATCAATCTTTACATCAACAGCCCCGGCGGTTCTATTACCGCAGGTATGGCTATATACGATACTATGCAGTATATTAAGTGCGATGTTTCCACAATCTGTATCGGTATGGCAGCTTCTATGGGAGCATTTCTTCTCGCAGCAGGTGCCAAAGGCAAAAGATTCGCACTTCCCAACAGCGAAGTTATGATACATCAGCCTCTGGGTGGTATGCAGGGGCAGGCTACCGACATCAAGATTCACGCAGAGCGTATCATTAAGATGAAGGAAACCTTAAATAAGATTTTAAGTGAACGCACAGGCAAACCCTATGAGGTAATCTGTGCCGATACCGAAAGAGATAACTTTATGACTGCAGACCAGGCAAAGGAATACGGTCTTGTGGATGAAGTTATAGCTAAGAGAAAGTAATTTATATTTTAGCCCGCTTTTTATAGGCGGGCTAATTTGCCAGTTTTTTAATTTAAGTTAGGAGTTTATATATGAGCGATAAGCGCAAAGAAGTAACCTGCTCTTTCTGCGGCAAAACCCAGGATTTGGTAACAAGACTCATTGCCGGTCCCAGCGGAGATGTATACATTTGTAATGAGTGTATAGATATCTGCAACGATATTCTGGACACCGAGTCAATGGATTTTGAACAAGAGGAATTTGTACCTATGGAGGAACTTCCAAAGCCTTCTGACATCAAGGAAATCCTTGATATGTATGTCATAGGTCAGGATGCCCCCAAAAAGAGCCTTGCTGTAGCTGTATACAATCATTATAAGAGAATTAACCATATAGATGATACCGACGACGTAGAGCTTGCCAAGAGCAATATTCTTATGGTAGGGCCTACCGGTTCCGGTAAAACTCTTCTTGCACAGACACTTGCCAAGATTATAGATGTGCCTTTTGCCATTGCAGATGCAACATCTCTTACCGAGGCAGGCTATGTTGGCGAAGATGTTGAAAATATTCTTTTAAAGATTATTCAGGCGGCAGATTACAATATAGAGAAAGCACAAAAGGGTATAATCTATATTGATGAAATCGACAAGATTGCCCGCAAAAGTGAAAATCCTTCCATTACCCGCGATGTAAGCGGTGAGGGAGTCCAGCAGGCACTTCTTAAGATTCTTGAGGGTACCGTAGCCTCTGTTCCGCCTCAGGGCGGCAGAAAGCATCCACATCAGGAGCTTATACAGATAGACACCACCAACATACTCTTTATTTGCGGCGGTGCCTTTGACGGCCTTGATAAAATCATAGAACAGCGCACCGGCAAAAAAGCTCTCGGCTTTGGTGCGGATGTTAAATCCAAATCCTCCAAGGATGTTGGTGAGCTCTTTAAGGAAATGCTTCCCCAGGATTTACTTAAATTCGGTCTTATACCTGAATTTGTAGGAAGACTTTCCGTCAGCGTATCTCTTGAAAGCCTTGACAGGGAAGCTATGATTAAGATTCTCACAGAACCCAAGAACGCTCTTGTAAAACAGTATGTTAAGCTTTTGGATATGGACGGCGTTGCTCTTGAGTTTGAAGAGGATGCACTGGAAGCCATTGCAGACAAGGCAATAGAACGCAAAACCGGTGCCAGAGGTCTTCGCTCCATTATGGAAGAAATAATGGGTGATGTAATGTACTCTGCCCCCTCGGAAAAGAACCTTAAAAAATGCATTATTACCAAGGATTGCGTTCTCGGTAAGTCCAAACCCCGTCTTGTAACCAAGGCAAGGGCAAGACTCAGCGAAAAGACTGTTTCTTAAATATTAATAAATCAATTCGGCGGTGTAAACCTTTTATTTGTTTACACCGCTGTTTAATTAGGAGTAGTTATGAAAACCTGTCACATACCAATTTTTGTGCCTCATAAGGGTTGCCCTCACGATTGTGTGTTCTGCAATCAGCGCCGCATTACCGGTCAAATTGCCGAAACAACCCCCGAGGATGTTAAAAGGATAATAGAAGAGCATCTTGCCACCGTTGATAATGAATGTTACATAGAGGTTGCTTTTTTCGGAGGAAGTTTTACTGCTATTGAACTAAGTCAACAGACGGCTTTGCTTCGTGCTGCGTACCCTTATGTTAAAGAAGGCAGAATAAGCGGTATCCGTTGTTCCACAAGACCGGACTGCATCTCGGAGGAAATTCTCACAAATTACAAAGCCTATGGCGGAACTGCCATAGAACTGGGTGTACAGTCCACCGACGGACAAGTGCTCTTAAAGAGCAGGAGAGGGCATACCTTTGCTCATGTGAGGGAGGCTGCACAGCTTATTAAAAGCCACAATCTGGAGCTTGGCGTGCAGATGATGCTCGGACTTCCCGGTGACACAAGGGAAAAAATGATTAAAACCGCACAGGATTTAATAAGCTTAAATCCAAAGTGCGTAAGGCTTTATCCCACCTTAGTGGTGGAGGATACAGCCTTATGGAATATGTATGAAAAGGGCAATTACAACCCTTTAACCATAGAGGATGCCACAGATATTCTTGCGCAGATAATTCCAATGTTTGCAAAAGAAGGTATAGACATTATCCGCGTGGGACTTCAGACCACCGACGAAATCAATGAATCCACGGTAAAGGGGCCTTATCATCCTGCCATACGCGAGCTTGCAGAGGGCAGAATCATCAGAAATATCATAGAACCATTTGCCACGGGCAAAAAAGGAATTCTTGAGGTTTTTGCCGCACCGTCATTGGTATCCCGTGTATCAGGTCATAAAAGATGTAACAAGGCGTATTTTGAGGAAAAATACAACGTTACTCTTAAAGTGACACAAGACAGAACTTTAAAGAATGATGAGTTAAAAATATGTGACAATTTTGTTGCAATTTACACCAATTTGTGATACAATTAAACGGTATAAACATTGATATTGTTATGAGGTGTTTTTGTGTATTTAAAAGGCATTAAAATGCAGGGATTCAAATCCTTTGCAGATAAAATTGATTTGGAATTCGGACAAGGTATTACCGCCATTGTAGGTCCTAACGGAAGCGGTAAGAGTAATGTATCCGATGCTATCCGCTGGGTTCTTGGCGAACAAAGCATAAAGAGTCTTCGCGGAAGCAAAATGGAAGACGTTATCTTTGCCGGTACCCAAAAGAGAGCCCCTCTGGGTTTTGCTCAGGTTTCCATTACTCTGGATAACTCCGATGAGCTTTTTAATGTAGATCAGGACGAGCTTAAGGTAACAAGACGTGTTACAAGAAGCGGAGAAAGTGACTTCTATATCAACAATACCCCTTGCAGGCTGAAGGATATCCATGAACTTTTTATGGATACAGGTCTTGGCAGAGAGGGTTATTCCGTTATAGGTCAGGGTAAGATTGACCAGATTCTTTCCTCCAAAGCTGATGAAAGAAGACATATATTCGAAGAAGCTTCGGGTATTACCAAGTATAAGTACCGTAAGCACGAATCCGAGAAAAAGCTCTTGCAGACAGAAGAAAACCTTTTACGTATCAAGGATATTCTTGTAAATCTGGAGGAGAGAGTTGAGCCACTTCGTATTCAGTCGGAAAAAGCCAGGAAATATCTGGACTACAGAGAGGTTTTAAAGGGTCTTGATATTAACATCGCTATCCGCAACATAGATAAGCAGAAACTCAATCTTGAAGAAGGCAAGAAGAAGTTTAAGGATACATATGAGCAGCTTAACAACGAAAAGCTCCGTCTTGACCTTATCAGCGAGCAGATTACCGCAAAGACCGATCAGCTCAGCGAGGTTAATGAAGAAATCAATAAATTAAAAGAACAGTCTTTTGCTCTTGAAAAGGAAAATGAAACCATTAAGGGCAAGATTGAAATACTCAGAAACGATATCAAAAACAACTCCGACAATGCATTAAGATGGCAGTCCGATGCCAAAATTATAGAAGAAAAAATAGCCATATCCGATGTTAACGTAAAGAAGTACGAAGAGGATATCAAAGCTAAAGAAGCCGATAAACTGGTACTTGAGGAAAAGCTTAACGAATGTGACAAAAAGCTTGAGGAGTTTGAAGCAAAAATTGCAGAAAAAACCAATGAATCCGAAAAGTATAAAAATGAAATAGTTACTCTCTTAGGTGAGATTTCTGCATTTAAAGCACGTCTTTCCGGCTTTAATGTGCTTATAAAGAACTTTGACGAGCGTAAAGTCGCTCTTGAAGATGAGCTTAAGGAAAAAACAGCTCTTAAGGAAGCTAATGCCGCAAAGCTTAATGAAACCAAGGAAAAAGCCAAGGCAAACGGGGACCGTAAAGCTGAAGCATTCGGCAAAATGGAAGAGCTTAAGAAAGAATATTTTGCTGCCCGCGATGAACTGGAAAAGTCCAAGGAAATGCAGAATGTAAAGGTAGGGGAGTTAAATTCCAAGCTTTCCCGCATAAGCCTTTTGGAAGACCTTGAAAAAGGCCTTGAAGGCTATTCCAAGGGTGTTAAAAATGTACTTAATGCCAATATCAAAGGTGTTCACGGTCTTGTTTCCAAGCTTATTGCCGTAAAGGATGAGTACATTACCGCCATAGAAATTGCTCTTGGCAATATGATACAGAATATCGTAGTAGACGATGAAGATGCTGCCAAAGAATGTATAAATACTCTTTCAAAAACAAAGGGAGGCAGAGCTACATTTCTTCCTGTATCTTCCGTAGACGGCGATGTAATGAAGAACCCTCCCTCAAAGGACAAGGGTTATGTGGGCATTGCCTGTGAACTTGTGGAACACGACAGCAAGTATGATGGTGTTTTCCGCAATCTTTTGGGCAGATGCATAGTTGTGGATAACATTGACAACGCCGTTAATATGGCTAAGAAAAACGGCTATAAATTCAAGATAGTTACTCTTGACGGTCAGCTTATCAATGCCGGCGGTTCAATTACCGGAGGAAGTTTTTCCAAGAATCAGAGTTTACTTGGCAGAGGTAAGGAAATAGAACGCCTTAAGGAAGAGGCAGAAAAACTTCAGGTAATAGTAGACGATAACGATGAATGCATCGCAGAACTTAAAGCAAATATTAATAAAATGGCGGATACAAAGGCCGGCCTTGAGGAAACCATTAACGATTGCGAGCACGAGGAAGTTCGCCTTGAATCGGAAGCCAGAAACTATACCAGAATAGATGCAGAACTTACCCGCTCCATTTCTTCCATAACAAATGAAAACGGCGATATCTTAAAGAACATCTCCGATGTTGAAGAAGAGGTTAAGTCCTTTAATGCCAAGATTGTGGATAACGAAGAAAAAATCCGCACGGCACGTACAAATGCCGATAAGTTTTTGGCAGAGTCCGAGGAAATTGCCGCAGAACGTGATAAATTCCAGGAAAGTATTCTTACAGACAGAATTACCTACAACACCATAGATAAGGATATTGAAACTTTCCATGCGAACATATACTCCATGAGTGCCAATAAAAACTCTCTTAATATGGAACTTGCCGCTAAGCAGAACGATATTAAGAATATTGATGTACTCAATGCCAAGCTTGAAGAGGAAATCATCAATTACGAAAAGAACATAGGCACCAATGTGGAGATTATGGCAGAGATTGCCAAGAAAGTTCTCGATACACAGAAAGGCTACGAGAACGATACAGCAAAACTGCGTGAAATTCAGAACTCCCTTAAGGAACAGAACGAAACCATTTACGTTCTCCAGCAGGAAACTGCCCGACTGGAAGCCAAGAATGCCAAGATAGAGCAGGATGTGGAAGCTGTTATAAATAAACTTTGGGATGAGTATGAGCTTACTTACAATACTGCTCTCCAGTATAAAAAGGCAGATTTTGATTACAACGAAGCCCAGAAGGAAGCAGCATCTTTGCGCGGTAAGATAAAACAACTGGGCAATATTAACGTAGATGCCATAGAAGAATATAAGGAAGTAAAGGAAAAGTTTGATTTCCTTACAGAGCAGAAGGCAGACCTTGATGCTACAAAGGAAAAACTTGAAGACATAATACGCGAAATGCAAAAGATTATGACAGAAAAGTTTGCCGAAAGCTTTGAGATTATTCAGGAAAAATTCAACGTGGTTTTCCACGAACTTTTTGGCGGCGGTGCAGGCAGACTTACCCTTACTGACCCCGATAACATTCTTGAAAGCGGCATAGAAATAGAGGTACAGCCTCCGGGCAAGAAGCTCCAGAATATGATGGTTCTTTCCGGTGGTGAAAAGGCACTCTCTGCCATAGCACTTCTGTTCTCTGTGCTTGAAGTAAGACCCACACCTTTCTGCATACTCGACGAGGTTGAAGCGGCTCTTGACGACAACAACGTTTACCGTTTTGCAGACTATATCCGTAAATATTCCGAAAAAACACAGTTTATAGTAGTAACTCACAGAAGAGGTACTATGGAAGCTGCGGATATTATGTACGGTATTACCATGCAGGAAAAGGGTGTATCCAAACTGCTTAAGCTTAAATTTGAAGATTTGGAGGATTACAACTGATGTTTGGATTTTTTAAGAAAAAGAACAAGGAAACTTCTCCCGAAACAAATACTTCTCCGGAAATGCCCGAAGAAACTGAGATTGTATTGGAAGAAGAATTATCGGAAACCGAGGACAAAACCGAGGCAACTTATGAAGAAATTACAGTTGACCCTTGCGATGAATCTGCAGTTGAATCTGTTGAAGAGCCTTTAGAGCAGCCTTTAGAGGAGCCTGCAGAGGAAGCCATATCTGAAAAGAAGCAAGGTTTTTTTGCCAAACTCAAAGCAGGGCTTGGCAAAACCCGTGATGCCTTAAATGCCAAGGTTGACAATGTACTTAAGTATTTCAAAAAGATAGATGAAGACCTTTACGAGGAACTTGAAGAAGCGCTCATTATGGCGGATGTAGGCGTTGAAACTTCTACATTTATCATAGAAGAACTTCGCAAAAAGGTTAAGGAAAAACATCTTACCGAGGCCGAACAGGTAAAAGGTGAAATTCAGGAGATTGTAGCAGAAATTCTCTGCGAAAATGATAACACCTTAAATCTTTCCTCCGTGCCCTCCGTAATTATGGTTATAGGCGTAAACGGTGTTGGTAAGACAACCTCCATAGGCAAGATGGCTGCAAGGTATATATCCCAAGGCAAAAAGGTTCTTCTGGGTGCTGCCGATACCTTCCGTGCGGCTGCCATTGACCAGCTCCAGATTTGGGCGGACAGAGTAGGCGCCGACATAATAAAACACGAGGAAGGCTCAGACCCTGCATCTGTGGTATTCGATACCATTGCCGCAGCAAAATCCCGTAAAAGCGATGTTATAATCATTGATACCGCCGGCAGACTGCATAATAAAAAGAACCTTATGGACGAGCTTGCCAAGATATCAAGAATTATAGAAAGAGAGCTTCCCGGTGCATCAAGAGAAACCCTTCTTGTGCTTGATGCCACCACAGGTCAGAATGCCGTAAATCAGGTTGAAGTATTTACCGAAAGTGCCGGCATTACAGGCATTATCCTTACAAAGCTGGACGGCTCTGCAAAGGGCGGTATAGTTCTTGCCATAGCTCACGAACACTCTATCCCTGTAAAGCTTGTAGGCGTAGGTGAGGGTATGGACGACCTTCAGGAATTTGATGCAAAGGATTTTGCCAACGCTATGTTTGGAGAATAATCAGCTATTTATTAACACGTTATGAAATGAGGCTTAAAAATGAAATTCACAAAATATAATTTCTTTTATTTGTCTGTAGTTGTTGCAGTAATTTGTTCTTTAAGTATAACAACTGTGCTTGCTGCATCCGGTAACATTAAAGACGTAACACGTGAGGCAGCTTTGTCAGCAGGTTCATCGGAGGGTACATGGAGCGTTTATCCGGAGGACACAAATGGCGAAACCTACTATGAAGGTTTAACTCCCCGCGAAAGCTTTGGCAGCTCCTATGCCAAAGAAATATATGACACTTTTTCCGAATACTGGAGTCAGGCTACCCTTGGTGCTTATGTGCCTTTAAGACAAGATATTTTTATGCAAGCTGTTAAAAAGGCAACACGAAACCGTGCAAGTATGTCTGAGGAGCAGGTAAGCGAAATCATAGAAATCCTTGATGAAATCAGCGTTAAGGTAAAATTAATTGATTCCGCTTTGGTTCCGATTATTCTTGAAGATATTGAGGATTTTAAAAACTGGACTCCCATGGACAAGAACCTTCTGGCACAGCGTTATTCCGACGTTAATACCAACGATTGGTTCTACGATACGGTTATGAGAATGACCGAGGAAGGACTTTTTGCAGGTAAAGGTCCCGTAGTAAACGGTGTGGGCACCTTTGCTCCCTACGATGTTATGACGAGGGCAGAGTTTAACGCAGTTATTGCAAGAATCCTCTTTGGTGAATCTGCCAATACATCTGTTGAAGGCAAGCCGTGGTGGTACAGTTCCGATTCTATTTTAAGAGGCAGAGCTCTTATCCGTACCAATGATTTTACTGACAGTGTTGAAGTTCCAATGACAAGAGAAGAAATGGCATATATGTGTTCAAATGTTTATATTTGGGGCAAAATTAACAATTCACCCATTTCCGATAACCCTGCGGTATTTGCCAATACAGACGGTGCTGTAGATAAGATACCTGATTATAAGGTAATTAAAGAAGGCGGCTATTTAGATAGTGTTGTTACTTGCTATTCGCTCGGCATAATATGCGGTGTTGACTCTAATGGTACATTTAACCCCAAGGGCTATCTTACAAGAGCCGAGGCTACATCTGTGCTCTATAGACTTATTCATAGAGAAGCCAGAACTCCCGTTGACCTTTCCGTTAAGCTTGAGGTTGGCGTTTCCGACCCAAATGCTCCCATAACCATATATGAGGGCAGACTTCGTGCCAATCGCTTTGCTAAAGAAGGGGATACCGTTATAAAAGAAGATGGCACACAGATTGTTCTCGTAATGGGTTCCCACGGAATACTTGGTGAGGGACAGCCTGTTGCTGCAGACCTCGGTATGCAGACAGATATAGCAAAAGAATATACAATAGTACGTGACGGAAACGAATACGGCAAATATGGCGGTTATGGTGAATACAGGGATCGCACAGGACATCCTATTGGCAGTCAGGAATATTTTATAAACAGAATTACCGGAGAAGGTCATTGGTACTACGAGTGGCAGGCAATGTGTACAGAACCACAGTACGAAGGTACCTTTGATTATCAACTTTCTGCAGATAAGAACTTTATCTGGGATGCCGACTGGGATGAGTGGACTGAAATGTATCGACATCCTGTATCAAAAGAAAATATAGAAATGATTCTTTCACTTAACGGAATTAAATAAGGTTTTAGTCATTGAATAATATTACAATGGATTTACCCATCACTTATAAAGTGGTGGGTAAATTTTTTTAATCGGCAATTTTCGCAAAAAGAAAATGAGATGTAAATTAAATTGAATAAAAGAAGCTTGGCTCACTTATCACTTTCTGAGTAATTGCTGAATACTTTCAGACGGTAATTTTTATTGTTGTCCGGTTCCACGGTAATGCAGTTCTCCTTTGCCATTTCCATTATCCGGCTGCCGAGAGCAGTATCTATGTCGCATATTTCATCAATGCTTCTTTCGGAGCTTATAAGAGTTATAAGTTCGTTGTTATTGTACCTGTAGTTTATTATTTCCAATGCAAGGTTTATGTCGGCGTTGGTCGGCCACTCTCTGCGGTTTCTCAAAAAATCGTCTATGTATAGCACAGGAGCTTTCTTGTAGACATTCACAGCTTCAAAGTAAGGCTCCGACTCGGTTATTATGCCCTTGATTTCTACACTGGCTTCGCGCCACATCATATACCGTGCAGCATTGCCTTCACGAATAAGCGAATTTACTATGGCGGTGCATATGTGAGTTTTGCCCGAGCCCGGCTGTCCGCCAATGTAAAAGCATCCCGAGGGGTTAGTTATAAATTTTTTAGCCTTCAGTAATATATTCTTTTGCCATTCTTCTTCTGCAATATATTTGCTTAGGGAGTATTTTTTCAGCATTTTGCTGAGTCCGCTTTTTTCCATTCTCCGAAACATTTCCCTTTGTGCCATGCATTTGCACTTTACCAGATATTCGTATCCGTTTCGTATTTCAATAAAATCACCCCGGTTGTTGCACAAAGGACAGTCATAGTCTGTAAGGTTGCCCTTTGATTTATTATATATTTCTTCTACGGTTTTTCGGTTTTGGTCATCAGAGGATAATGCCGTATTTGTATTTATACTTTTTACCAGTTCTGCTATAGTCGCTATTATATTTATTCCCTTCTTTCTTTTCTTCTTGATTGTTATAATTATTATATATATTATTTATGTCTTGGCGATTTGGTGGCAAGTCTTTGGAGAAACCTTGGCGGAATTTGTTGGTATTATTTGAATTATAACTGTTAAAGTATGCGTATTTACTCACTTTGATAAGTGTTTTGCCTTTGGCGGGAGAGCATATTATGGCACCGGAGGATTTAAGTGCTTCAAGAGCTGTTCGTATTTCGTGCCGGCTTTTTCCCAGAGCCTGTTCCAGCTCTCGCTGTGTTGTAAGCATTTCTCCTTCATTAACCTGAATTTTTCCCATATTTATTTTTTTCCACCGAACACAGAGGATAATGTGCAAAAGCACAGCCTTGCAGTTGTCGTCGTGATACCATTCCCAGTCCAATATATCACGGCTCAATTTTACCCATGTTTTTATAACCATCACGTCCTTTCTATATTTATTATAATTTATTTGTACTACACATTTCGCCTACAAATCGAAAAAAATTTTACAAAAGCCCTTGACAAAAGGGATGTTATGTTATATAATAACGAACTGTAAAGCAAAACACTTGACAGTAAAGCTGTTTGCATGACAGAACGGAGGGCAGTAAAATGAAGGACTTAAATGTTTCGCTTCTTTTGGATTTTTACGGAAATCTCCTCCCGGACAAACAGCTCGATATGATGGAGCAGTACTATGGCGATGACCTCAGCCTTTCGGAAATAGCCGAAAATTCCGGCATTACCCGTCAGGGTGTACACGATAATATAAAGCGTGCTGCCATAGAACTTAAACAGTATGAAGAAAAACTTGGTCTTTTAAAGAGGTTTTCTGATATCAGTAAGGCAGCCGGCAGTATTAAAGAACTTCTTTCTTCGGATTTAACTGACGAAAACCTTGCAAAAATTTCCACACTTCTGGATACCATAGTAGAGGAAGCATAAATAAACTAAAAAGGAGGTTTTACCTTTGGCATTTGAAAACTTATCCGAAAAACTTCAGAGCGCTTTCAAAAAGTTAAGAGGCAAGGGTAGAATATCCGAGTCCGACCTTAAAGCGGCAATGCGAGAGGTCAAGCTTGCTCTTCTTGAGGCCGATGTTAACTTTAAGGTTGTTAAAGATTTTATAAATTCAGTATCCGAAAAGGCTCTTGGTGCAAATGTATTGGAGAGCCTCACCCCGGGACAGCAGGTTATTAAGATTGTTAACGAAGAGCTTACCGAGCTTATGGGTAAGGAATCTGTAAAGCTTACCTTTGGTTCCAAGAGCCCTGCCGTAGTTATGATGGTAGGTCTTCAAGGTGCAGGTAAAACAACCACAAGTGCCAAGATAGGCGGCATACTTAAAAAACAGGGCAAACGTCCTCTGCTTGCAGCCTGTGACGTGTACAGACCTGCAGCAAGAAAGCAGCTGAAAGTTGTTGGTGAGCAGTTGGAGCTTCCTGTATTTTCCATAGACGAATCCAACGATGCAGTGCAAATAGCCAAAGAAGCTGTTAACCACGCAAAGCATTATGGCAATGATGTGGTTATTATAGATACAGCCGGTCGTCTTCACTTAAACGAAGAGCTTATGGATGAACTGTTAAATATTAAAAATGCAGTTGAGCCTTCCGAAATTCTTCTTACCATAGACGCTATGACCGGTCAGGATGCGGTAAATGTTGCCGAAGCCTTCAACGAAAAGCTGGATATAACCGGTGTTGTACTTACAAAGCTTGACGGCGATACCCGTGGCGGTGCTGCACTCTCTGTAAGAGCAGTTACCGGTAAACCCATTAAGCTTGTGGGTCAGGGCGAAAAGCTCACCGACCTTGATTGGTTCTACCCGGACAGAATGGCATCAAGAATCCTTGGTATGGGAGATGTGCTCACCCTCATAGATAAGGCTCAGCAAGCCTTTGACGAAAAACAGGCAATAGAGCTTGAAAAGAAAATCCGTCAGCAGACCTTCACTCTGGACGATTACCTTGCCCAGATGCAGCAGATGCGTAAGATGGGTTCCTTTCAGGATTTACTGGGTATGATTCCCGGTGTCAACAAAAAAGCCCTTGCAGGTGCATCCTTCGATGAAAAGAAGATAGACCGCATACAGGCTATTATTACTTCTATGACTCCCAAGGAGAGAGTAAATCCCGGTATTATTAACTCCAGCCGTAAAATCCGCATTGCAAAGGGCAGCGGTACAGGAGTTCACGATGTAAATCAGTTCCTTAAGTCATTTGAACAGATGCAGAAACTTATGAAACAATTCAGCAATCCCAAGAAGATGAAGAGAGCCATGGGCGGCCTCGGTAACTTCTTCTGATAGCTGCAAAATATAAAATTGTTTAAGAATTTATTTGGAGGTGAATTTTAATGGTTAAAATTCGTTTAAAGAGAATGGGTGCTAAGAAGGCTCCTTTCTACAGAGTAATCGTTGCTGATTCCAGATATCCCAGAAACGGTAGATTTATCGACGAAATCGGTACATTTGATCCTAAGACAGAGCCCTCTACAATCAACATTGATGCTGAGAAGGCTGCTAAGTGGCTTGGAAACGGTGCACAGCCTACCGATACTGTAAAGGAATTACTCAAGATCAGCGGCATCATAAAATAAGCGGGAGGTTTTAGCTTATGAAAGAGTTATTAGAATATATTGCGAAATCTCTTGTTGATTATCCCGATGATGTTTCTGTTACAGAAGTAGAAGGCGAAATGTCCACAGTTCTGGAGCTTCGTGTTAACGACTCCGATATGGGCAAGGTTATCGGTAAGCAGGGCAGAATAGCTAAGTCTATCCGTGCCGTTATTAAAGCTGCTTCCGGTAAAGCAAACAAGAAAGTAGTAGTTGAAATAGTTCAATAACTAAATTAAGCAGGTGTCCTTTTAGAGGGCATCTGCTTATCGTATTTTATAGCTTGCGCTTTTTTTAGAATCCCAAATGTTTTATTTATTACAAGGAGTAACCATATTATGGATAAAAATACTATAGATGTAGGTCAGATTGTAAATACTCACGGACTTCGCGGCGAGGTTAAAGTAAACCCAAGAACCGATGCTCCGGAGGTTTTTGAAGTATTTGAAAAGCTCTACACCGAGGACGGCAGGGAATATGCTGTAAAGGGCGTACGATATCAGAAAAACTGCGTACTCCTTAAGCTTAGCGGTATAGATGATATGACCGCCGCAGAACGTATGAAAAACAAGGTGCTTTATGCCGACAGGGATATTTTTGAAAATTTACCTGAAGATACTTATCTTGTGGCAGATATAATAGGCCTTGAACTCAAAGACGAAAACACAGTTTACGGCACTATAGAAGATGTAATTACTACAGGCAGCAATGATGTTTATGAGGTAAGACCTGCCATTGGCAAGAAGATATATGTGCCTGCCATCAGGGACGTTGTAAAGGAAATAAATGTTCCCGGTGGATATGTATTAGTAGAAATGCCGAAAGGACTTTTGGATTGATATGAAGTTCCATATACTTACACTTTTTCCGGATATGTTCACCGGCGTACTTTACGACAGTATGCTTGGCAGAGCAGAAAAAAACGGAATTATAGAATTTAATATTATAAACATACGGGACTTTGCCTGCAACAAGCACAACCGCGTGGATGACTATCCCTACGGCGGCGGCAGAGGTATGGTAATGCAGGCTGAACCCATCTATAAAGCCTACGAGAGCATATGCAAAGACCTTGAAGAAAAGCCCTACGTCATATATATGTCACCTAAGGGCAAGGTGTTCTCTCAGGCTAAAGCAGTGGAGCTCAGCCGAAAAGAAAACATAGTAATCCTTTGCGGTCACTACGAGGGTGTAGACCAGCGAATAATTGACGAAATAGTTGACGAAGAAATCTCCATAGGGGATTATGTGCTTACCGGTGGCGAAATACCTGCCATGGCGGTGATAGACTCTGTAAGCCGTATGGTGGAGGGAGTGCTTTCCAATGAGGACAGCTTTGTTGACGAATCCCACTATTCGGGACTTCTGGAGTATCCTCATTACACCAGACCGCCTGTGTTTATGGGCAGGGAAGTACCTGAGGTTCTTCTCAGCGGTAACCACGCACTTATATCCAAATGGCGTATGGAGAAATCTCTGGAAGAAACCGAAAAAAAACGTCCGGATATGCTGGAAAAATACAAAAACCGTTTCGGGGGTTGATGTAAGTGAATGACTTTAAAGAATTTATAGACAATAATATAGATGAATTGTATGCTGTTTTAAAAGAACTGGCGCAAATTCCCGCGCCATCTCACCACGAGGAAAAAAGGGCTGAGTATTGCCTTAAGCTTTTAAAATCCTTTGGTGCCGAAGATGCATACATAGATAGTGCCTTAAATGTAATTCTTCCAATAAATGCCGAGGGAAAAAATAACCTCACCGTAATCGGCGCCCATACAGATATTGTGTTCGGCTATGAGGTCCCTTTGAATTATGAGGAAAAGGACGGCAAGATTTTCTGTCCCGGTATCGGTGACGATACGGTCTGCGCCGTTATACTTATGTATACGGCAAAATATCTTCTGGAAAATGACATTAAGCCGGAAAACGGACTTGTAATAATCCTTGATTCCTGCGAGGAAGGTATGGGCAACTTAAAAGGTATGCGCCAATTTATGAAGGATTTTGAGGGCAGAGTAAAGGAATTTGTAACCTATGATTCCTGTTTTTATTCAATTGCAGATGAATGTGTGGGCTCTGTCCGTTATAATGTTACCGTAAAGACCGAAGGCGGTCACTCTTTCGGAAGTTTCGGCAATGCTAATGCCATTGTTGAGCTTTCAAAAATTGTTTCGGAAATATATAAGCTCCAAGTACCGAAAAAAGGTAATAGTCACACTACATATAATGTGGGTACAATTCAAGGTGGTACCAGCGTAAATACCATAGCACAAAATGCCTCCATGCTTTGCGAATACCGTTCCGACACCAAGGAATGTCTTGATATTATGAAAACGGAATTCGAACGTATATTTGAATCTGCCAAAAACGATAAAGTTACCGTAGATGTGAAAGTAGTGGGAGAGCGCCCTTGCTCCAATGTGGATAAAGCTTTGCAGAGTACTCTTGCCAATCGCTGCAAAAAGGTTCTTGATGAAGTCTACGGGACAGATATATATTTCCGTTCCGGCTCCACAGATTGCAACATTCCTCTTTCTATGGGTATTCCTGCAGTTAATGTAGGCGTTTACATCGGCGGCAAATCCCATACCCGCGAGGAATGGATAGACAAAGCCTCCGTTCCCACAGGTCTTATGGGAAGTCTTAAGCTTGTAAAGGAATTGTGTAACTGATATGATTATAGAATTATCTCCCTTAAAAGAAAATGCAACCCCGAAGGTTATAAAAGCCCTTGATGAATTAAAATCTGCAGGCGGCGGTGAGCTTCGTTTTAAAAAGGGCGAGTATCATTTTTATAAAGAGGGCACTTTAAAGAAATTTTTTGCTGTAAGCAATAATTCCGCCTGCGATAAATACATTGTATTTCCCGTTATCAATGGAGAAAACCTTGTAATTGACGGCTGCGGTTCACATTTTATTTTTCACGATACAGTTTTTCCTTTTATGGTATCTCAAAGCAAAAATATTACAATTCGCAATTTTACTGCAGATACAGGAAAAAGCCCTTTGGTCGTGTTTAATATTCATTCAAAAACCGACGATGGCTTCTGTATGGATATAGACAAAGAAGAAAATCCCTTTTTCATAGAAGACGGCAGCTTATGCTTTAAGAGGGAGGACGGCATAGTTTCCGGCAAAAATGAATTTTTATCTCTGCATGCCGTTGGGGTTCACAGGGTTCAGTACTTTGCCACAGGTGACTGCAAGGCGGATATGGAAAATCTCCCTGCACCCCTTATGAAGTGCAACGCTGCAGAAACTCCTGCAGGTATCAGTCTTACCTATAGAGAGAACAATCCGTTTCCTTGCAGATTTGATGAAGGAAAGGTTACAGCTATTGTAGACGGCAAACGCAATACCGATGTAATATGCCTTGACCGCTCGGAGAATATAGAAATTTCTAATGTTACCGTGGCAAGAGGCATAGGTATGGGCATAATAGGACAGCTCAGCCGTAACATTCTGGTGGACGGCTTTTCAACGGATATAGACTTCCACCCGGGGAGCTATCAGACACTTACAGCCGATTCTCTGCATTTTGTAAACTGTGACGGTACTTTGGAAATAAGAAACTGCAACATATCCGACACTATGGACGATGTCATAAATATCCATGGTATGTATACCACGGTAAAAGGCATTGACAATAATACCATTTTTGCAGAGATTATGCATAAGGAACAGCGTTCCTTTAATCCTTACACTAAGGGCGATCGGCTTGAAATTATAAATAACCATACCTTTGAAGTTTTGGGTGAGTTTATCGTGGAGGAATCTTCACTTAAGGAAGACAGCGACAGGACTCTTTGTATTAAAGGTGAGTTTTCCTACGGCAAAGCCAACATAGAAAAGGGATTCTGGATAGAAAATCCCGATAAAATGCCCGATGTACATATACATCACAATGAATTTTGCAACTTCCCCCACATACGTCTTTCCGGTGCAGGGGAGATTCTTGTGGAGAACAACTGCATATCGGACTGCGAGGCGGCGCTTCTGTGTCTTGATCTGGCACCATTCTGGTATGAGTCGGGCAGGGTAAAACACCTTGTATATCGAAATAATATATTGAACAACTGTAACGGAAAGGGTAAGGAAGAATTTTTCCGTATAGGCATAGATGGCGTAGAAGATGAAATCGCACCAAAGATTCACGGTAGGATAGAAATCTATGGCAATGAATTTTTAAATATAAAAAAATATGCCGTCAGGGCTTCCGGTGTAAAGGAACTTGTGTTCAAAGATAATATTTTTGATAAGGAATATTCCGAAGTTACAAAGATATACTAAAAAATATGGAAAAAATTAAAAAAAGACTTGCATTTTCAAATTATTTGTGATACAATACTTAAGGTTATACGGGTGGTCCTCTGTAAATGACCTATTCGATTGGTCAGTTAGTGCTTTACATGAACGCCTACGGAGAGAGGAGGATAAAAAGAATGGATATTATTGAAAGCTTAACAAGCGCACAGTTAAGAACAGACCTTCCTGAGCTTTGCATCGGTGATACTGTTAAGGTTCACGTGCTTATCAAAGAAGGTACAAGAGAAAGAATCCAGGTGTTTGAAGGTACAATTATTGCCAAGAAACACGGCGGTATTACAGAAACTTTCACTGTAAGAAGAATTTCTTACGGCGTTGGTGTGGAAAGAACTTTCCCTGTAAATTCTCCTAAACTTGCTAAAATCGAAGTTGTCAGAAAAGGTAAAGTCAGAAGAGCTAAGCTCTACTACTTACGTGACAGAGTCGGTAAGGCTACAAGAGTTAAAGAGAAAATATGACGTCTTATGTAAAGAGGGCTTTGTATTAAGCCCTCTTTACAAAATTACTCAAACAACAGGGGCTGTTGAAAAAGTACGCTTTTTTAACATTCCCTTTTTAATTTTTTCGGAGGTGCTTGTAATGGAAGAAAATATGAACAATATGCAGACACAGGAACCCCAGCCCGATACAGTTAATTGGGGCAAGGAAATATTTGAATGGGTTGCTTGCTTTGCGGTGGCTATTATCATTGCATTGCTTATAAAGAACTTTGTATTTACATTGGTTAAGGTAGACGGAGCAAGTATGAACCCCACACTTTCCGACGGCGACAGACTTTTTACCAGAGTAATGTTTTACAGTGAACCCAAGCAAGGGGATATTGTTATATTTAACCCTCCCATAAGTGCTACCAATAAGAAGCCTAACGAGGATATTGCCTATGTTAAGAGGGTTATTGCCACAGAAGGACAGGTTGTGGATATCAACGAAAACGGCGAAGTAATGGTTGACGGCAAGGTCCTTAAGGAGGACTACATCAGCGAAAAAATCAACCTTGGTTTGCGTTATTCCACCGGTGTTGTGGATTTCCCCTTTAAGGTTCCCAAGAATACGGTTTTTGTTCTGGGAGATAATCGCAACAACAGCCACGACAGCCGTAGTGCAGATATAGGCGCAGTGCCCATTGACAACATTATAGGTAAAGCAGAATTCAGAATCTGGCCTCTTGGTCAGTTCGGATTGTACGAAGATAAAGAATAATTTTGATTTGGGTGTAAAATGCATTTTTACACCCATTTTTTAAAAACGCTGTGAAGATAGAATATTTTCACAGCAACACTAAAAGTTTCAATTTATCCTTTTAAAAGACAGGTGATATATATGGATATACAATGGTATCCGGGTCATATGACCAAAACCAGAAGAATGATGGAAGAGAATCAGAAGCTTATTGACATAGTTGTTGAGCTTCTTGATGCACGCATACCATTAAGCAGCCGCAACCCCGTAATAGACGAGATTTTCCCTGCTAAGCCCCGCCTTGTAGTGCTCAATAAATCCGACATTGCCGACGAAGCCACCACAAGAGAATGGGAAAGATACTTTAAATCCAAGGGACTTGGAGTTAAGAGTATATCTGCCACAGTAGGTAAATCCCTGAATGATATATTTAATTCCTGTAAGGAAATATTAAAGGACAAAATAGAACACGACAAAGCAAGAGGTCTTGTAAACCGCCCCATTAAAATGATGGTTGTAGGTATACCCAATGTGGGTAAATCCTCGTTTATAAATAAGCTTTCAGGTAAAAAGAGCGCCATTACCGGCGACAGACCGGGTGTTACCAAGGGCAAACAATGGATACGCCTTCCCAACTCCTTTGAACTTCTGGACACCCCCGGTATTCTGTGGCCCAAGTTTGAGGATGTGTCTGTGGGTGAGAAGCTTGCATTTACAGGTGCCATTAAAGACGAGATAATGGACCTTGAAGAGATTGCTTCAAGACTTCTTGAGGTACTTAAGGTAAAGTACCCCCAAAAGCTCACCGAACGATATAAAATGACCGGCTTTGAAGATATGACCGGTTATGAAATGCTCGAGCTCTTAGGCAGAAAAAGAGGCTTTGTAGTATCCGGCGGAGAAATAGACACCGAGCGCGCCGCGAAAATTCTTTTGGATGAATTCCGCGGAGCCAAGCTTGGCAGAATATCGCTGGAATCACCTTCCGATTTTTGAAAGTGAGGCTATACCAATGAAAGAAAAACCCGATATGCTTGCATTTGAAAAGGAATATTACGCAAAAGGTTACACTTATGTAGCAGGTGTTGACGAGGCAGGCAGAGGCCCCCTTGCAGGCCCTGTTTTTGCTGCTGCGGTTATCTTTGACAAGGATACTGTAATTCCCGAAATTAATGATTCAAAAAAGCTTACCGAAAAAAAGAGGGAAGAGCTTTTTGATGTTATTAAAGAAAAGGCGCTCAGTTATGCCATAGTAAGTGCCGACGAAAAGGAGATAGATTCCATAAATATTCTTGCGGCAACATTAAAATGCTTTGAAAGAGCCGTTTCTTCACTTAGTATTAAGCCCGACATCGCTCTTATAGATGGCAATAGGGTTGGAGAAATGCCCGTAGAGTGCCGCACCATAGTAAAAGGCGATGCAAACTCTATGTCTATTGCTGCTGCATCAATTCTTGCCAAGGTTGCAAGGGACCGCTATATTACCGAGATGGGTGAGCTCTACCCTGAGTATAACTTTGCCAAGCACAAGGGCTACGGCACCAAGGAGCACCTTGAAGCCATTGCAAAACACGGCCCTTCTCCCATACATCGACTTACTTTTAAAGGCGTAAGGGAGCATGTAAGATGAATACCTCCAACATAGGCCATGAGGGTGAAAAGGTTGCTGTGGACTATCTTCAAACCCAAGGCTATACGATTTTAAAAACTAACTTCAAGGCGGCAGGCGGTGAGATAGATATTATTGCCAAAAAGGGCAGTCACCTTGCTTTTGTAGAGGTAAAGACCCGCCGTGATACTACATTCGGTTATGGCGGCGAATTTGTAAATTTTTACAAACAACAGAAGATTATAAATACCGCCAGGGCATTTATAATGCATTATACAGACTATGAAGATATTTCATTCGATGTTTGCGAGGTATATACCAAGGAAAGGCGCATAAACTATATTGAGAATGCTTTTACAACATAGTTTGGTAAAAATGATATACATAACTTTCAAAAATTGCAGTTTTAATCACGAATTTCAATGTAAATCCCACAAAAATTGAAATTTTAGATTAAATAACTTGCAATTTTTGTTTTATTGTGATAGAATTACCATAATGCGTTATTATATGACAAATTTTTATTTATTCGGAGGAAAATATGATGGAAATTTCAAATAAATTCAAAGCGATAGCTCCTTCTCCCACATTAATGATTGACTCCAAGTTCAAGCAGATGAAGGCAGAGGGTATGGATGTGGTAGGCTTCGGTGCAGGTGAGCCCGATTTTGATACACCCAGACACATTAAAGAAGCGGCTATAGAAGCTATTAATTCCGGTTTTACAAAGTACACACCGGCTTCCGGTACACTTGACCTTAAGAAGGCTATATGTGCCAAGCTCTTAAGGGACAATGGTTTAACCTATGACCCCTCACAGATTGTAGTTTCCAATGGTGCCAAGCACTCTCTTATTAATGCTTTCGGTGCTATTCTTAATCCCGGCGATGAGGTTATAATTCCTGCTCCTTTCTGGGTAAGCTATCCCGAAATGGTTAAGTATAATGACGGTGTTCCCGTAATCCTTAATACCACCGAGGAAAATGGCTTTAAGTTCTCTGCAGACGAGTTTAAGGCTGCAATTACTCCCAAGACAAAGGCGATAGTTTTAAACAGCCCCTCAAACCCCACAGGCATGGTATATACAGAGGATGAACTTAAGGCAATTGCCGATGTTGCCGTGGAAAATAATATTTTCGTTATTTCCGATGAAATATATGAGTATCTTGTATACGACGGTGTTAAGCACAAGAGCATCGCAAGCTTTAACGATAAGATTAAAGACCTTACAATTATTATAAACGGTGTTTCCAAGACATATGCCATGACCGGCTGGAGAATAGGCTATACCGCCTCAAATCCCTCTATAGCTAAGGCTATGAGCAATGTTCAGAGCCATACAACATCTAACCCCAACTCCATAGCTCAGGCGGCTACCGTTGCTGCATTAAATGGCCCCATGGATGACCTTAAGGTTATGATTAAGGCATTTGACGAAAGACGCAAGTATATGGCAGAGAGAATAAATTCCATTGATGGCGTTAGCTGCCTTGTTCCTCAGGGTGCATTCTATGTAATGATGAATATCTCCGCTTTAAAGGGTAGAACAATAGCAGGTAAGGTAATAAACGGTTCTGATGATTTTGCGGAAGTATTCCTTGAAAAACAGCTTGTGGCAGTAGTTCCCGGCACAGGCTTCGCTGCTCCCGATTATGTTCGCTGGTCTTATGCCACAAGTATGGAGAACATCAAGGAAGGCATCGACAGACTGGAGAAGCTTTTAAATTCTTAATAATGTTTAAGACTCACTTTCTTATGAGGGTGAGTCTTTCAGCGTGTCGATAAAGTCGACACGCTGATAAGACGAACGAAAATGGACGCAGACGAGGAAGCGCGAAGCAGGCAGTACAAAGGTACGGCAATGAGCGGTGACGAAGTAAGCAAAGTGTGTAAAATTCCGGCTTTTGGCATTAATGATAAAAGCTACAGAAATGAAAAAAGCTCATTAGTGATGATGTAATATTTCTTACTAATGAGCTTTCATTTTTATATTCACTTTGCGATGCGTTTTTTTTCGACAGTCTGAGACTCACTCTCTTATGAGGGTGAGTTTTTTCATTAAGTATTTACTTGAAATGCGCATGGTATTTTGTTATAATTTATAATATAGATTAATAAATCGTATTTAAGAAAGCAAATGCAGAAATTCAATTAATATATTTATTCGGAGTGCTTAATATGACAAGGTTTTATATAATTCGTCACGGCGAAAGCAAAGGCAACAGTCAAAATCTTTTTTTGGGTCATACGGATATGGAACTGACCGACAGAGGCCACGCTCAGGCTGAGCTTACATCAGAGTTTCTCAAGGACAAGCCCATAGATGTTTTCTATTCCAGCGACCTTACGAGAGCTTATCAGACCTGCAAGCATATCGCCGATAAATTCGGCAAAGAAATAATTACCCATCGAGGCTTAAGGGAAATCTACGCCGGCCAATGGGAAGCAAGGGTTTTTAATGAAATACTTAAGGATTACCCGGAATTTAAGGTGTGGCTTGAGGATATGCCCAATGCACGATGTACCGGCGGCGAAAGTGTATTGGAACTAAAAGAAAGGGTAGAGTCCACCCTTGAAGAAATTGCAAAAGCCAACGATGGCAAGACAGTTTGTCTGGTGTCCCACGCCACGCCGATACGTATTATGTGCCGTCTTTTCAGGGGAATTCCTTTTGAGGAAATTACATCTTTGCCATGGGTGCCTAATGCATCTGTAACCGAGGCTGTATATGACAAGGGCAAGTGGACCCTTATAGCGGAAGGTATTAAGGACCACATAGGGGATATTTCCACACAGCTGCCCTCAAATGTTTAAATTAATGTTGATTTTGTTATAATTAAATAGTATAATATTATGGATGGGGAATAGCATAAATTCCCGAAGTTAAAATTCCGGAGGTTATTGTGGATAAGGTTAATATTCTCGGAGTTAAGGTATCCAAGCATACCATAGACTCCGCTTCCGATTTAATAGTTAAATATATAAAAGATGGCGAAAGAAAAAAATGCATATACACTCCAAATTCGGAGATTATTATGGTTGGCTATCGTGATAAGGAGTTTTGTGACGTATTGAACAGAGCCGATGTTCTTCTTGCAGACGGCATAGGCGTGGTTTATGCTTCCAAAATCCTTAAAAATCCCATTAGCGAAAGAGCCGCAGGATACGATACAGCTTGTGCTGCCCTTTCTAAAATGGCTGAGTTTGGTATGAGTGTGTACCTTTTCGGTGCAAAGCCCGGAGTGGCTGAAAAAGCCGGCGAAGAAATAGTAAAACGGTATCCCGGTGTTAAAATTGCAGGGTGTGCCGACGGCTATTTTGATGAAGCAAAGGAAAAAGAAATAATCGCCGATATTAATGAAAAGAAGCCCGATTTGCTGTTTGTGTGCCTGGGTGCACCAAAACAGGAAAAATGGCTGGATACCCATAAAAATGAGCTTGATTTCGGTGTGGCTATGGGTATTGGCGGAAGTCTTGATGTGTTTGCAGGTACCGTGAAGCGTGCTCCCGAGTTTTATCAGAAACACGGCATAGAGTGGCTGTACCGCTTGCTTAAGCAACCCGGCAGAGCTTTAAGAATGCTTGATTTGCCTAAATTTGGCTTTACAGTGCTTAAAAATGGTAAAAAATTTCCACAGGAGTGATAAAAAAATGAATGTTGAATTACTTCAGTACAATCCCGATTGCGAAAAGATAGTTGCAGCAGCAGCTAAGCTTTGCTATTCCTCTTCCGAGATAGCAGGCATTTTGAACGGACTTGATAAGGAAAAGACCACCAAATTTATTGACAGACTTATGAGTATGGGTCACGAAAGTCCTCTTGAACACATAAGCTTTACCTTTGGTATAGAGGGTGTTTCAAGAAGTCTTCTTGCACAGTTTACCCGCCACAGAATAGCCAGCTATTCCGTTAAATCTCAAAGGTATGTAAACGAGGGTAAATTTGAGTTTATTACTCCTCCGGAGATTGAAGCAGACCCCGAAGCCAAGAGGATATTCCTCGAAGCTATGGAAGACGACGTGGCAAAGTACAATCAGATATCCGAAATACTTATGAAGAAGCACTACGATGCCATGATTAAAGACGGTATGGACGAGAAGAAAGCAAAGTCCGCCGCAGAAAAAAAAGCAATAGAAGATGCACGCTACATACTTCCCAATGCTTGCGAAACCAAGATGATAGCAACTTTAAATGCAAGAAGCTTACTTAACTTCTTTAATCATCGTTGCTGTGAAAGAGCTCAGTGGGAAATCCGTGATATGGCAAATAAGATGCTTTCGCTTGTAAAGAGTGTAGCTCCCACAGTATTTAAGTATGCCGGTCCATCCTGCGTGGCAGGCCCCTGCCCGGAAGGCGCAATGAGCTGCGGCAAAGCACTTGAAAAGAGAAAAATGTATCTTGGAGAATAATATGAAAGATTACAAACTTGTGGTTATAGAGGGTGTTGATGCCAGCGGCAAGCAGACCCAGACGGAAAAGCTTTATAATAATCTGCTCTCTTCAGGCATTAAGGTGGATAAGATAGAGTTCCCAAACTATGCTTCGGAAACTTCATCACTGGTTAAGATGTATTTGGGAGGCGAGTTCGGCACTAACGCTCAGAATGTTAATCCTTATATGGCTTCGGCATTTTTTGCAGTAGACAGAGTGGGAAGCATTAAATGCGTTTGGAAAGATAAACTTCAAAGCGCCGATGTGGTAATTGCCGACAGGTATGTTACCTCCAATATGATACATCAGGCATCTAAAATATCCGATGATGTTGAAAAAGAAGAATTCTTGGATTGGGTGTATGACTTTGAGTACAATAAGCTTGATTTACCCAAGCCCGACTTGGTAATATTTCTTGATATGCCTGTGGAGTATGCAAAGCAGCTTATGGCAAACCGAAAAAACAAGATAAACGACTCCGAGGTTAAGGATATACACGAGGGTGACACAGACCACCTCACTAAGTCCTATAATAACGCAGTAGGTGTAGCTGAAAAATACGGCTGGCACAAAATTTCCTGCGTAAAGGATGGCAACATAAGAACAATAGAGGAAATCTCCGGGGAAATACTTGAGGTTTGTAAGAATATACTGTAATGAGCAAGATATGGGCGGCGTTTATGCCGCCCGATGATTTTTAATACTATGCGCTTGTAGCTCAGTGGATAGAGCACCGGCCTCCGACGCCGGGTTGTCGCAGGTTCGATTCCTGTCAAGCGCGCCAGAAAAAAAGACATTTTTCGACAAGAAAATGTCTTTTTTTCAGCTAAATTCGCTAACGCGAGCTAAATGTGCTATGCACGCTAAATTACTTCGTAGCTAAATTGACCTTCGGTCAGCTTTGGCGAATTTAATTTAGCTGTTTTGAAAAAACAATTTAGCTATTGCAAAGCAATAATTTCGCTTTGCACGAAAGTGCAAAATTTAGCTAAAATCTGTTGAATCTATTATGAACGTGAATTTCAATAAAAAACAGCTCCGATAGGTGCTGTTTTTTATTGGAATAATTAAAAAGGAATCGAACCTTGAGAAGGCACGAGTCGTAAAAAAACAATTCGGGGAATTGGTTTCATATTAAAAATGATATTTTGAACAAATTTAATATATATATTTTGCAATTACATAAAAAAAACAAAGAAATTTGTAAATTTTGTACTATTGATTTTTTTAAAAAGATAGAATATAATAATAATGTGAGTTTTGCTCACATTATTTAAGTGATATATGACCTCGTTCAGTATCACCCCTTTAAGCGGACATCCTATGCCGTAAAAATAGGACTGAAAAAAGCGGTTATTTCATACCGAAAGTTGAAACTAAAAAAAGCGGTTATTCCATTCCGAAATATGGAACTTAAAAATGGTGAGATAGTTTTTCTATCTCGCCATTCTTCTTAAGAGAAAGGAAAATGATGGAATCATTAAAGTTATACAGGGTAAAAGATGCATATGTTCGTTATTTAAATAGCCGTGATAATAGAGTTCAATACAACAAAAATGCTCGTAGACCGTATGTTGGTATTGTTTTTACATTTGGAAGTTTTAAATATTTTGTACCTATGGAATCTCCAAAGCCAAATCATTTAAATATAAAAAACGGAAAACATTTGTTAAAATTAAAGAATGGCGAGTATGGTTTATTGGGTTTCAATAATATGATTCCGGTACATAAAACTGCGCTAATAGAATTTGACATTAATAATGAGGATGATGAGAAATATAAGAGATTGCTTCAAAGACAAATTGTAGTTTGTAATCGCAGAAAAGCTGATATATTAAATCACGCACAAATGACATATTTTGATGTTGTGACTAAAAAAAATAAATTTCTTGTTGGCATATCCTGTGATTTTCGAAAACTTGAAAAGGCCTGCAAGGAATACAATAAGGATTACAAACCACCAAAACATTCAACCAAATAAATCTGAAGTTGATGATTTCTGTTGGATATCATTAAAAACAAATGTATCTACTATAAAAATCGCACACAAATAAGAAAAAAATAATAATTATGTCATTCTGAGCGTAGCGAAGAATCTCCCCGAAAATGGAGCTTCCTGTACTTAGAATGACTTTTTTATATTTTAAGTTCTTATTTCTTGCAATTTATCAACATATGTGTTATACTGTTTTTGCGACACAGCTTAATAATCGGACGAATCATAGGAGAAGTGTTTTTATTTCGGTAAAAATGCATTCTCTATTTTGGCTTTCTCTTGTGGTTTGTCAAAGTTGTGTCGCAGCAAACGGAGTTATGCATTTTTCGGCGCAGCTTCGGCTGCGCTTTTTTTAATTTACCGGAGGTGAAAAATGAATATTAAACTTGAACTTCTGCGTGAGGGAATTTCTGATTTAATTAATCAAAAAATTGACCAACTCGAAATTGATATCTCAAAAATTGCAGATTCAACAGCTAAGCAGTTGCTATCCGAAATACAAAAGGTAATTATTAATGAAAACTATTCCGATTTTGATGCAATTGAGGAAATTGTTCGGATATTTGAAAAATACAATATTGATACAGGTTTTCGTCATGATTTTTAAAACTTAAACAATAGTTTAGTATGTAAAATATGTCATTCTGAGGGTAGCGAAGAATCTCCCTATACTCGGAATGACTTTTTTATTACAGATAAAACAATTATATTGTAAAGAAAACAGAAAGATGTTAATATAAAGTCAAAGGATGGTGATTGTATGAAAAAAACAATATTCTTTTTAATGATTTTTGTACTGATGTTTTCGGTAACGAGCTATGCTTTTGAGTATTCTTTGCTCAATGAGGAAGGATTTGCCGATGTATCACAACCTTATTATCACTGCAAAGGACTTATGGAGATTCATAAAATCGGCGAAACAGCTATCATAGATAAGTACGGCAACATAGTTTCGGACTTTGAATCAAGGGAAAAATCCCTCACTCCCAATGGGCTTTTTGCCATACTCGGCGACAATAACAAAATAGGGTTTGCCGATAAAAGCGGCAATATGATTACCGATTTTGAATATGATGCTTTTGTAGATGTACACGAAAAGACCGGTGAGGTAAACGTGGGATATCTTACAAGTATGTACTTTAAGGGTGACGGTTCAAGTGACCTTATCCCTGTAAGTAAGGACGGCAGGTTCGGCTATATAAACTCAAAGGGCGAAGTAGTAATCCCGCTTAAGTATGACTATGCTTACGGATTTGTTGGTGGTATTGCCCGTATTTGTGCCGATGGGGTTTTAAGCGACTACGGTACATATACCGAGTGCAAGTACGGGTTTATCAGAGAGGACGGCACAGAAATATGCCCTGCGGACTCCTACTGGATTGCAGGAGATTTCGACACATCTCTCGGCTATGCGGAAGCTTCAAACGGAGAAAATCATAGGGTGCTTATAGACGGTGACGGAAATGTTGCCCTGTGTGACGAAAATGGCTACGCCAAAATAAATGCACCTTATATAGTTTTTTCTCCTTCAGAGAACGTGTACGGAGTATATGATTCTGCAGGCAAGGTGATTATTCCTCCCGTAGAATCCGACCCAATTGTTGTAAAGGGTGACCGTTTCCTTGTGGCAAACACCTTAAGAAACAGTTACAACGAAATTCTCTATGAAGCACCGGAAGATGTAATGCTTTTTTGCAATAATGATAACAGAGATATTATTATAACTGTATATAAACCAAGAGGAACGTGGGACCTTTACATTTACGGATGCATAGATTTTGACGGTAATGTACTCTTCGATATAAAGTATGACAGTATTACTCCTCTCGGTGACGGACTTTTGCGTATAAGAGATGACAGAGAATATATTCTCGCATCAACCGACGGCAGAGTAATACTGACCTCTGAGGTGGACTCTTGCTTTGCTTATGATGGATTCATAACTTTGTATGATGTTGATTCCCGAACCGCATATATTGCAAATAATCCACTTAAAAGACCTGCCGTATATCTTGACGATGAAAGAGTATACTTTACCGATGCACACCCGTACTTTGAAGGTGAAAGAACCATGATACCACTTCGCTCAGTGTTTGAAAACGCAGGAGCAAATGTGGGGTGGGATCCCGAAACGGGTATTGTTTGTGTGGAAAAAGACGGCATCAGAGTTTCTATGAAAATAGGGGAGAAAACTATTACCATAGGTGATAAAATCTACGAAAGTGATACCGCTCCCGTAGCCATAGACAACCGTACCTACATACCCTTAAGGGTGTTTTCCGAGGGTATCGGTATGAATGTAGTGTGGGACGGCGAAACCAACAGCGTTTATCTGGAAAGTTAATTTTAAGGAGAAATAAATATGAAAATTTTATTTGCATCGGATATGTCTTTTAACTATATGAAGCCTATACCCGAAGAAGGCGAAGCGTTTAAGGTAATGGCAAAAACAGCCGAAATATTTAAAGAAGCCGATTACAGCATAGTTAATCTTGAAAATATTTTCGGTAACAAGGAAGATTATGAGCCCATCGCCAAGTCGGGTCCGAATCTCATATCCCATGATAAATATATTGAGTATGTTGATGCTTTAAATCCTACAGCCGTAGGTCTTGCCAACAATCACAGCCGTGACTTTGGCGACGGTGCACTTTTTCATACAATGGATATGTTAAGAGAAAGAGGATATCAGCTTTGCGGAGCAGGGGCGAATATTGATAAAGCTTATGAGCCTGCAGTTTTTGATGACGGAAATACAAAGGTTCATATTATTGCCGTATGCGAAAACGAATTTGGTATTGCCACAAATACGTCTGCAGGCACGGCAGGATATTCTCTGGGTCGTGTTGCTAAAGCAATCAAAAAAGCACTCCTCCACGGAGCAGAGCCCATTATTTATTTTCACGGCGGAAACGAAACCAATCCTTTCCCGGCTCCTTCCAAAACAGAGCTTTACCGTCACTTTGTCGATATAGGTGCAAGAGCAGTTATTGCAATGCATACTCACTGTCCGCAAGGCTACGAAATGTACAACGGCTGTCCCATAATATACTCCATGGGTAATTTCTTCTTCCCTGCAAACCGTGGTGACGAAGCAACCTGGAGTTACGGTTATATGACAATGCTTACCATTGACGAAGAAACCGCTTCCGCAGAGCTTATTCCATATTCCTTCGGATTTGATAATCACACCGTACTTGAAGGCGACAGGAAGGAAAAGTTTTTTGAATATATGAAGGAAATAACCGAGCCAATATCCGATGAAAACAGAATTACAGAGCTTTTTGAAGCATGGTGTACATATGTAGGTATTGAGCATTATCTTTGCCATGTGGGATTCGATGATGAAATGTATACAAATGCCAAAAAAGCAAGTCCTATAAAGAATATCTTTTCCTGTGAGGCTCACGTTGAGCTTATGAAGTACACCCTGAGGCTTATTCACGAAGGCAGGGTAGAAAAGGCAAAAGAGCTTGTGCCATATATCAAGAGTTTACAAAAGGTAAAATTTTAAAACAAAATAATCCGGACTGTCGAAAAAGAACGCATCGCAAAGTGAATATAAAAAATGAAAGCTCATTAGTAAGAAATATTACATCATCACTAATGAGCTTTTTTCATTTCTGTAGCTTTTGTCATTAATGCCAAAAGCCGTAATTTTATACACTTTGCTTACTTCGTCACCGCTCATTGCCGTACCTTTGTACTGCCT
>JAZQFN010000036.1:0-2736 GCA_045539515.1 Clostridia bacterium | reverse complement strand
TAAGGGAGTCTATTTAAACTCATAGAATTATTTTTGCATAAATTTCAGACCGACACTTTTCAATGCCGGTCTGTTTGCTATGATATTATTTAAGCTGAAAATTTTTTGAATTTTCTCTTGACTTTATTTAGCAGGTCTTTTTCATTGAATGAAACCCTCTATTGTACCTTCCGCCGATGTCATAAGAGTAACAACCGACGAATCGGTTCTATATTTCATGGCACTTACTCCTGTTTCGTTTTTAAATACACTGCAAAAATGCTGCAGAGATTCAAATCCGGAATTCTCCGCAACTTCACTTACGGACATATCCGTGTTTTTTAATAACATGGAAGCCTCTTTAATCCTTAAAGCTGTAAGATACCTTATAAATCCTATACCCGTTACTTTTTTAAAATATCTTGAAAAATAGGACTTGTTCATATTGCATATCTCCGCTACATCGTTGAGGCTTATACCGCTTTTGTAGTTTTGACGAATATACATGAGAGCCTTTTCGATATCTCCGGTAAATAACTTATGCCCGGTACTTTCATCCCTGAGGGCACTGTATATTATTGTGCAAAGCTCATACACCCCGTTTGACAAAAGCTGGGAAGAAAATATACTCGATGTGTCATAGTTTGAAGCCATAGACTTAAATATGTTATTTATCCTTATTATATCTTCCTGACCGGGTGAAATTACCTTGTTTTTGAAGAAGCGCTCAAACACAGAAGAATTCTCTCCGAGAGAGCGAAGTGTATCCGCTGTTACATACAAAAGGAATCTTTGATATCCGCTGTTTTTACCGAGGTTCTTTGTAATGTGAACTTCATTTTTATCTATGATAATAATATCTCCCGCTTTTAAATCATAAACGGTGTTGCCAACCACATAACGCCTTGTACCGCTGTAAAGATAGTATATTTCATAAAAATCGTGATAGTGAAAAGTAGGCATATCCCTGCCATTTGCAATACTTTCAAAGGAAACATATATTCCATTTTTAAGAACTTCTGCCATTTTATCACTCCCTTTAAAAAATATTTTAACATTTATTTACGGGTTTTTCAAGAAATTCAAGCAAATTTTAAAGCAAACAGGTAAATATTCCTTAAAAATATATAAATAAAACGCAAGACATCATTATATGTTGATGCTACAATTAAATCAATACAAACCTGAAAGGATATGATACCATGGGAAAGAAAAAATATGTTATAGTAGGAACAGGAGGTCGTGCAAGATTTTACTATGAATCTCTTGCCACCACCTACCGAGAAACAAGCGACCTTCTTGCAATATGCGACATTAACCGCACAAGACTTGAATATACAAGAAACATTCTCACAAAAGAGCTCGAATATCACGATGTAAAAATGTACGGCGCAGAAGATTTCGACAAAATGATATTAGAGAATAACCCGGACTATGTAATAGTGACATCTATGGACAGAACTCACCACAGATACATAAAAAGAGCCATGGAGCTTGGCTGTGATGTTATTACAGAAAAACCAATGACCATGGACGAAAAGAAGTGCAACGAAATTCTTGATGCTATAGAAGACACGGGGAAGAGCTTAAGGGTTACCTTTAACTACCGCTATGCTCCCCACAACTCCAAGGTTAGAGAGCTTATAATGAATGACACCATAGGTAAAGTAAACCATGTACATTTTGAGTGGTTTTTAAACACAAGCCACGGTGCAGACTACTTCCGCAGATGGCACAGAGATAAGAGAAACAGCGGCGGACTTCTGGTACACAAGTCCACCCACCACTTTGACCTTGTAAACTTCTGGCTGGGTACATATCCCGAAAGTGTATATGCCATGGGGGACCTTATGTTCTACGGCAGAGAAAACGCCGAGGAAAGAGGAATTACAAAATTCTACGACAGAGTTCACGGAAGTAAAAACGCCGAGGGAGACCCATTTGCACTTGTAATGGAAGGCAATCCCCAGCTTGAAGGTCTTTACCTTAATGCAGAAAAGGATGACGGATATATCCGCGACCAGAGTGTGTTCGGCCACAACATATCCATAGAAGACACCATGAGCGTACTTGTACGCTACAAAAGCGGTGCAATGATGAGCTACTCACTTACAGCTTACTCCCCCATTGAAGGATTCCGTGTAGTCTTTACCGGAACAAAGGGAAGAATGGAGCTTGATGTAAGCGAAGCTGTCTACGTAAACGGTCAGGGACACACATCCGAAGAAGGTGCTACAAATGGCATAAAGCTTACCGTATACCCCATGTTTGACAATTCCTACGAAGTGGAAATACCCAAAGCAGAGGGCGGACACGGCGGCGGAGACCCTGTGCTTCTTAATGACTTGTTTGGAATTCCCGACCCCGACCCATTAAAGAGAGCCGCATCTCACGTAGACGGCGTAACAAGCATAATGACAGGAATATGTGCAAATAAATCAATTGCTTCGGGGCTGCCCGTAAAGGTAGAAGATGTGCTGGGAAGAAAAATACGAAATTTGAAATAATGTAGATTTGGTGTTATAATTCCGCCGATAAGAAAGGTCGTAGTATTTCGCTACGACCTTACAGACTGTCGAAAAAGAACGCACCGCAAAGTGAATATAAAAAAATTATGCTCATTAGTAAGAAATATTACATCATTACTAATGAGCTTTTTTCATTTCTGTAGCTTTTGTCATAAATGCCAAAAGCCGTTATTTTACACACTTTGCTTACTTCGTCACCGCTCATTGCCGTACCTTTGTACTGCCTACT
>JAZQFN010000035.1:0-20121 GCA_045539515.1 Clostridia bacterium | reverse complement strand
TCCTCTCTTTTGCAATAAGCTTGAACAACTATATTGTATCAGATTGGGGAATTTTTTGGTATAACCTTTGTTTCCCACCCGCATAGCGGGTGGTTGTCTGTTTCGTACGCTTTGCGTACTCAACTGTCTAAAGACATTAATCGAAAAAGAGTGTTCTCTTTTTAAGAAAACACTCTTTTGAAAGATTAAATTTTTATTTTTTTACAATTATTTTCCTGAAGGTATTCATAGAAGGCTCCAGAAGCATTACTACCGCCACCTTGCAAGCAATCATCACAACATTGCCCGGAAGTCTTGATATGAACAATGCCCAAAATTTATCAACACCGTAATAAAGACGTGCAAGCTCATACGTCCTCCAGAACATATTTACACAGAACTGCAAAGCCGCACATATAAATATAAGCAAAAGCAACCATTTGAAGGAACGCTTCGTATTGGCTGTTCTGTAAAGGAAAAAGCCAAAAAGCATACCGTTGACAAATTCCATAAGCGTAAATACAGGTACAAATGCTCCTGTGGGATTGGCTATAAACGATATAACATCCGCAAGGGCAGCTATAACTCCTCCCGCCACAGGTCCGAATAACGCCGCACCCACATACACAGATATAAAGCTTATGTTAAACTTAATAGCATCTCCTATACGGAGAAACCCGGAAATGTATGAAAGTCCAAGAGTAATCGCCACAAGCATTGCCATTGTGCAAAGCTCCCGAACGGTCATCTTGCGAAGCTTCAATGTGTCCCTGAAAAGATTCCATGTTCTTTTTGTTTTGTTTCCTGACATAAAAAAATCCCCTTTCAAATTAAAGCAGGGGCTGTTACTAAAAAATATAAAAGTCATTTAGATAACAGCGGATGAAAAACTGCACCGCGAGGGTTTTCCTCTTCGTCTGCGGACTCTACTCCCATTCCACAGCACTTAACGCGCAGTATCTGCTCTGCTAATTTAGTGATTAGGGATTAGAGAATAGAGAATAGAATGTCTCATTTCAATAATCTGCAATCACTGGCATCATAATACCACATATTGAAGCCTTCGTCAATACGTGGTATTGGTTTTTACTTTATTCTATAAACTTTTTTTGCATTTTCCATAGTGATTCTTACAATTTCATCAAAAGATTTTCCTTTGAGTTCTGCTATTTTCTTTGCAACCTCTGCCACATAGATGGGGCAGTTTCGCTTTCCTCTGTAGGGTACAGGGGCAAGGTAGGGGCTGTCGGTTTCTATAAGGATTCTGTCCTCGGGAACATATTTTATGACCTCTAAAATGGAATTGGCATTTTTAAAAGTACATGGTCCTGCAAAAGATATATAATAGCCCATATCCAGAAGTATCCTTGCACTTTCCTTACTTCCGGAATAACAGTGTATTATACCGTCACCTGTCCCATGCTCTTTAAGAATATTAATAGTATCCTCCATAGCATCACGGCTGTGAACTGTAATGGGCATATCCACCTCTTTTGCCAGGTCCAGCTGACGGGCAAACCAAAAACGCTGTACATCTCTTTCGGAATTATCGTAGTAATAATCAAGACCTATTTCACCAAGAGCTACAACCTTATCTTTTGAAAGAAGCTCTCTAAGCTTTGGCAAGTCCTCTTCGGTTAAATCCTTTGCATCGTGGGGATGCACCCCTACTGCCGCATATATAAAATCATACTTCAAAGCAAGCTCATATGCTTTATAGGAGCTTGCCATATCGTAGGCTATTTCGCAATAAACTTCAACACCGTTTTCCTTTAATGACATTATGAGTTCTTCTCTGTCATCATCAAAACGTTCATCATTTAAATGTGCATGTGTATCGAAAAGCATATTTAAACTTTCCCCTTTCGTATCAAAAATACCATTATCCGCAAAAAAGTATGTCATTCTGAGCGAAGCGTAGCGAAGTCGAAGAATCTCCCTCGCAATGAAGATTCTTCACTGCGTTCAGAATGACATATTATTTTATCCTATTCCTTTTTCGGTCTGCGCTTTTTACATCCCAAGGGATAGGAAAAAAAGATGCAGAATGTACAAACCGAACCCAAGCGTAGCGCAGGGGGTACCCGAAGGCGTACAAAGGTACGTCGGGAGGTGAGGTTTGGACAGAGAAAAAGGAATACCTTTTTCCTGAAAAGCCCTTAGGCTTTTCTTTCTTAGAAAAAACAGGTGCATAATTGTGATTCTTCGACTTTGCCTTTGGCTCCGCTCAGAATGACATATTATTTTATCCTATTCCTTTTTCGGTCTGCGCTTTTTTTACATCCCGAAATCAGCAAACTTCGGAACCGTCATCTATATTTGCATCTTCGGGAGTTACAATACAAAGCTTGTCACCCTTGGATGCACAAAGCACCATACCTTCGGAAAGAACACCACGAAGCTTAACAGGCTTTAAGTTTGTTACCACAACAACCTTTTTGCCCACAAGCTCTTCGGGCTTATAGTACTGGGCTATACCGGAAACAATCTGACGAACTTCTTTGCCTATCTTAATTTGAGAAACAAGAAGCTTCTTTGCACCTTCAACGGGCTTACTTTCAAGAACAAGGCCTACTTTAAGTTCCATTTTTGCAAAATCGTCTATGGTAATCTCGGGTTTCTTTTCTTCTTCCTCTTCTTCTATCTCGGGTTCGGGAGCGGCAAAGAGGTCATCTTCAACTTCCTTAAGTTTCTTCTGTTCGTCAAGTCTTGCAAAGAGAGGAACTGCCTCCCCTACTTCCACATTTGCAGCGCCAAAGGTATCAAGAGAATTAAAGTCTGCATTTACAGCCTTGATTTCACTAAGAATTGCCGCACCGGTTTCGGGCATAAAGGGAGCTATAAGAACACCAATGTATCTTATGGATTCAATAAGATTGCAAAGGACTGTCTTAAGTCTATCTTGCTGTGCTTCGTCCTTGGCAAGAGCCCAGGGCATTGTTTCGTCAATGTACTTGTTGCTTCTTCTTGCAAGGTTCATTACAGCTTCAATGGAATCTGCAACTTTAAGCTCGTCCATCTTTGCATTAACTTCCTTTACGGTATCAAGAGCAAAGGCTTTAAGCTCACCGTCAAATTCGCCTTCTGCATTGGGGTTTACGATGGAACCGCCAAAGTACTTATTTACCATGGCAACTGTTCTGTTTACCAAGTTACCCAGTGTATTTGCAAGGTCTGCATTGTAGCGTGCAATTATGGTTTCAAGAGTAATTGTACCATCCTGTGCAAAGGGCATTTCCCTTAAGAGATAGTAACGGATGGCATCTACACCAAAATGCTTTACAAGGTCATCGGCATAGAGCACATTACCCTTGGATTTACTCATTTTGTCACCGCCGGAAAGAAGCCAAGGATGACCGAATATCTGCTTGGGAAGTGGCTCGCCCAGAGCCATAAGAATAATGGGCCAGTAAATGGTGTGGAATCTTAAAATATCCTTACCTATGATGTGAACATCTGCAGGCCAGTATTTGGAATAAAGCTCACCCTTTTCGTCTACGGAATAGCCAAGAGCTGTAATATAGTTGGAAAGAGCATCTATCCACACATAGATTACGTGGTCCTCGTCAAAGGGAACAGGAACGCCCCACTTAAAGGAAGAACGGGACACACAAAGATCCTGAAGTCCGGGCTTTAAGAAGTTGTTTACCATTTCCTTCTTTCTGCTTTCGGGCTGTATGAATTCGGGATTCTCTTCAATATGCTTCATTAAAGCATCCTGATATTTACTCATTTTGAAGAAGTAAGCTTCTTCACTTGTCTTGGTTACAGGTCTTCCACAATCGGGGCAAAGGCCGTCTGTAACCTGTGTTTCCGTAAAGAAGGATTCGCAGGGTACGCAGTAAAGACCTTCGTATTTATCCTTATAGATATCTCCCTTGTCATAGAGTTTCTTAAATATCTTTTTAACCGCTTCTTCGTGATAATCATCGGTTGTTCTTATGAACTTATCGTAGCTTGTGTTCATGAGATCCCAGATTTTGCGGATTTCACCTGCTACACCATCTACATACTCCTTGGGAGTAATGCCGCTTTCCTTGGCACAGTCTTCAATCTTCTGACCGTGCTCATCTGTACCGGTAAGGAAGAATACGTCCTTGCCGATAAGTCTTTTAAATCTTGCTATGGCATCTGTAAGGACTATCTCATAGGTATTACCTATGTGTGGCTTACGTGATGTATAGGCAATGGCTGTGGTTATATAATACTTATTATCCATAGTTTATCATTCCTTTCGGGTATATTGATAAAGGATTTCCATGAAATCCCCATTTCCGATATGCACAATATCGGAAATTACACTAAACATTAGTATTTTACCATATTTTTTCCCTTTTTACAAGTATAAAATTAAAAGAAGAATGTGCACACAAGGGTACTTAGCACCATACTAACCAAATCCGCCAAAAGTGCGCAAAGAAGCGTATGCCGCACATTTTTTACCCCTACCGCACCAAAATACACAGCAACTATGTAAAATGTGGTTTCGGTAGAGCCCATCATAACGGAAATAACCCTTCCCACAAAGGAATCGGCACCGTATTTTCCGTATAAATCCGTAGCCATGGCAAGAGAGCCGGAGCCGGACACAGGACGCAGTAGCGCAAAGGGAAGTGCCTCCGATGGAAAATGCAAAAATTCTGCCACTGGTCGCAGTAACCCCACTATAAAACCCATGGCACCCGAAGCATTAAAAACCTTTATAGCCACCAGAAGTCCCACAAGCTGAGGTATAATTTTAACGGCAGTTTTTAATCCTTCCTCTGCTCCAAATGTAAATGATGAATATACTTCGCATCTTTTAAAAAGTCCGAATAAAAGGACAAATCCCACTACAACCGGTATTGCAAAATCAGACACATTCATTTCTCTTACCTATCAGCTTACATAAAAGCACACCGAAAACAAATGTAGCAACAGAAACAATCCATACGGGAACAATAATCTCCCCCGGGGCACGGCTTCCGGTAGCTGCCCTCATGGCAATGATAGTGGATGGTATCAGCTGGATGGAAGCCGAGTTTACCACTCCCAGCATACACATAGAATTTGATGCTCTTTGCTTATCGGAATATCTTGAAAGACGTTTCATGGCACTTAAGCCCAGGGGTGTGGCAGCATTACCCATACCAAAGAAATTCGCAGTCATGTTCATAGCTATAGCACCGCAAACCTCATTATCCTTCCTTGCCTCAGGAAACAAAAAACCGATAATCGGGCGAAATATCGCCGCTATAATCTTTACAAGACCGCTGTTTTCCGCAATTTTCATAATCCCCGTCCAGAACGCCATAATGCCTGCAATGCCGATTGCAAGGCTTACTCCCTCGGCTGCACCGTCACAAAGAGCGGTACATACCTCTCCGGCAGTTCCGTTTACAAAAGAAATTCCAAGAGATATTACAATCATTGCCGACCATATGTAATTAAGCATAAAATCACCCGATAAATATATATTCATCGGGTGATTCTATAATAACTATTTTAATTCTACAACCGTAACTCCGGCATCTCCCTCGCCAAACACACCAAGGCGATAACTCTTTACATAAGGTCTGGTTTTAAGGAAAGCGTGTATACCCTTTCTTAAAAGGCCCGTACCCTTGCCGTGAATTATACGGACAACTCCTATGGAAGAAAGTACCGCATCGTCTAAGAACTTATCTATGAGAAGTTCTGCAGAATCCACGGTTTCGCCTCTTACATCTATCTCGGGGGAAAGATTCATTGTCTTTCCCAGCGTGTTTGCTGATGAACCCTTTTGCTTTTGGGCTTTTTTGACATTAAGAAGCTTTAAATCCTTGAGATTTGTCTTTACCTTCATAATGCCAACCTTTACGAAAAGGTTTCCGTTGTCATCAGGCAGAGAGCAAACCACGCCCTGCTGCTTAATAGATACAATTTCCACATCGTCGCCGGTCTTTACGCTCTTTGGAGCCTTTGATTCATCCTGGGGCTTAAACTGAATTTTGGAAAGCTTAGCATTATTGTCGGAAATTTTCTTATTAAGACTTGCCCTGAGTTTGTCGGCTTCTTGCTGAGCTTTTTTATTGTCTTTAATCTGTCTTGTTTTGCGGATTTCGCTTAAGAGTTCCTCGGAGTCCCTTCTTGCCTGTTCTAAAATTTCTCTGGCTTCGGCTCTGGCTCTTTCTATAATCTTTTCTGTTTTTTCTTCAAGACGTTTTTTCTTCTCGGCGGTATCTTCTTTAAGCCTTTCCGCCTCGCTCTTGTAATGCTCGGCTCTCTCTTTATCGTCTATAGCTTCACGACGGCTCTTCTCAAGCTCCGAGAGAATATCCTCAAATTTGATGTTTTCACCTGCAATATAGCTCTTTGCCTGTTCTATTATATCATCGTCTATCCCCAATCTTTTAGATATGGCAAAAGCATTACTCTTACCGGGAATACCTATAAGGAGCCTGTATGTTGGCGCAAGGGTGTCCACATCAAATTCACAGGAAGCATTCTCTACCCCGTCTGTGCCAAGGGCATAGGTCTTAAGCTCACTGTAGTGCGTAGTTGCCATGGTTTTAGCACCCATTAGTCGAACTCTTTCCAATATACTTACTGCAAGGGATGCGCCCTCTATAGGATCTGTACCTGCACCCAATTCATCAAAAAGGCAAAGAGAATTTTCGTCGACATTTTTAAGTATCTTAACGATATTTACCATATGAGAAGAAAATGTACTCAGTGACTGCTCTATACTTTGCTCATCACCTATATCGGCAAATATATTTTTGAAAACCGGAACCACTGAGCCTTCTCTTGCAGGAATATGAAGTCCTGCCTGCGCCATAAGACATATAAGTCCCGCAGTTTTAAGAACTACGGTCTTACCACCGGTATTGGGGCCTGTAACAACCAAGGTATCAAAACCATCACCCAGACGGATATCAACCGGTACAACCTTTTTAGCATCTATAAGCAAATGTCGGGCTCTGTCAAGCTTAAGTATACCCTTATCGTTAAGAAGCGGGCGATAGCAATCATATCTTAGTGAGAAATGTGCTCTTGCAAATATAAGATCGAGCTCTCCAATGACTCCGTAGGTCATCTCTATCAATTCACTATCATTGGCAATATGAGCCGAAAATTCAGAAAGAATCCGTACAATCTCATCTCTTTCCTTATCCATAAGAGTCCGGATTTCGTTGTTGGCTTCCACCACGCTCATAGGCTCTATAAACAATGTGGCACCCGTAGAGGAAGTGTCGTGCACTATACCTTTAATATCTCCGCGATGCTCTGCCTTAACCGGGACAACATACCTGTCGTCACGCATAGTGATAATCTGTTCCTGCAGACACTTGGCATATGCCGGTGAAGAGATTATGCTCTTTAGGGTATCTCTTACCTTATTGTTGGCAACCCTGATTTTTCTTCGGATATCCGCAAGTTCCGGTGATGCATCGTCTGCAAGAGTTTCCCCATCCTGAATACTTTGAAAAATCCTTTTTTCAAGGTCCTTGTTTCCCCACAGGGCATCAAAATGCTCTCCCATGGAAGGAACCTCTATATCATCGGGGTATTCCTTGAGTCTTCTTGAAGTTTCCAAAACCTTACCCACCGCAAGAATCTCGCCAATGGAAAGAACTCCGCTCATTTTTGCGCGTTTAAGGGAAGAACGCACATCCAGAGTACACATAATCGGCGGTGAACCCTTCTTGGTTACAAGTGTTATAGCTTCAGCTGTTTCATCCTGCATTTTATTTACTTTTTTAATGTTGTCGGATACTTCAGATTCGACAATACGCTTTTTTGTGACTTCCATTACGCCGTAGGAAGACACCATTTGGGCAATTTTATCGAATTCCAGAGTTTTGTATGCATGAGTGTTCATTTGTGATTCCTCTTCAATAACATTATCATTATTTTTATTTTACCACACATTGGGCACCTTTGCAAGATTAATGCCTTGTAAGTTAATGTATAATTATACGGTGTTTCTATATTATTATTGACAAAATACCGCAATTTATGCTAAAATTACAGAAGATATATTTAATATTACAGAAAGGGGATTAGACTATGTCTGATTTTCAGAACAACAATTCTTTCGGCGAGCCCGAAAACCAAATTCCCAACAACCAGCCTATACAGGGCGACGATGAACCTACTGTAGGCTATGCTATGCCGGATCCCAACGCATTTGTTCCTCAGGATTCAGCTAATGCAGCTCCCACAGAGGAAGCATATGCACCTGCTCCTGCAGAAGCATATACTCCTGCTCCTGCAGAAGGATACGCTCCTACATATGGCGGATTTGAACCCCCCGCAGCTCCCAAGCCCTTTATAAGCAAAAAGCTTATCATCATTGCTGCCGCTGCTCTTACCGCTATTATTCTTTTGATTGTAGCTATTTGCATTGCATGCTCCGGTTCCGAAGAAGAAGAGTATAACCTTTTCTCCGAAGACGGTTTCATTGTATATGGTGACAAAAATTCCGACGGCGATATAGAATACGGTATCCTTGACGAAGACGGTGAAATTGTTCTTGAAGCTCAGTATTACTCTCTCGAGCTTTTAGGTAACGGCCTTGCTGTTGCCGGCGAATATGACAAAGAAGAATACGATACATATTACGCTCTCATAACCATCGAAGGCGAAGAGCTTACAGACTACGAATATAGTTATATGGGTCTTCTTTCCGATGACGGTCTTATCGAAGTTGGTGTTTACGATGATGGCGAATCCTCCTGGGGATTCATTAACGAAGACGGTGAGGAAGTTATTCCTCTTGACTTTGAATCTTCCCATGCTTTCTGTGACGGTCTTGCAGCAGTTTGCGAAGACGGCGAATGGGGCTTTATCGATACCGATGGCGAATGGGTTATCGAACCTCAGTTTGATGACGTTGCTTCCTTCCAGGACGGTATGTGTGCTGCACAAAACGGTAGCAGAAAAGGCTATATAGACGATAACGGCGAATGGATATTTAAGGACAAATTCGATGGTATCGATCAGTATTTCTATGAGGGTCTTTGCCTTGCCAGAGAAGATAATGAAATCGGTTATATCAACGAAGACGGCGAATGGGTTATCCCTCCAAGATTTGAAAATGCATACCCCTTCACCGAAGAAGGTCTTGCACTTGTAAGCGAAGACGGCGATACATGGGGCTATGTTGATACAGACGGCGAATGGGTTATTGAAGACAGATTTGAATCAGCTTCTTCCTTCTCCGAAGGCCTTGCATGTGTCAAAGAAGAAGATGATGATGTATACGGCTACATAGACGAAGACGGCGAATGGGTTATTGAGCCTATGTTCTATACTGCTTCCAGCTTCAGCAACGGACTTGCACGTGTAAAAGAAAAGGAAAAGGATAACTACGGTTTCATCAATGAAGACGGCGAATGGATTGTTGAAGATATGTTCAAAAATGCAACAACCTTCTACGATGACGGATATGCAGTTGTATGTGTCGGCGATGATGACAATGCTAAAAACGACGAATGGTTTGTTATAGATACAGATTGCGAATCCATCTGGGGTGACCGCACATTTGATTCAATAGACAATCTCTATAATTCTTCTTACGATTATTAATCAAACGTCAATTAGTTTTAAAAACCGCAAAGCTTTGGCTTTGCGGTTTTTTTGTATATTGACATTCTTTAGCTGAAAGTGTACAATTATCGTATATTACTTTTAAGAATATGAGGATAAATAATATGCTTCGAACCAGAGATGTAAATAAAAAAGGAATACGTACAATTCTTATTGTCGGCAGTATACTGTTTGCCATTGTATCAATGATAATTGTGCTTTTTCAAAACTATATGCAAACATCTTCCCCATCAAAAGCAAAACTCTTTCGCGACGGCACCATGGTTTACGGTGTAAATCAAAGTGACGGAACCGTAAAATACGGACTTATAGATACGAAAGGTACTGTTGTAATTGACGCAACGCACGATGGTATATTCCCTATTGGCGAAGAACTTATAGCTGTTGTACAAACTCGTGACGGTATAAAAAAATACGGAATCATTGATAAAAACGGCAAAGAAGTAACCAAATGTAAATACGATAATATCAAATCCTTCAGTGGTGACCTTATTGCCCTTTGCGAAAATGGCAAATGGGGATATGCCGACACCAAAGGTAAATGGGTAATAAAGCCCGCGTATGACAATGCAAATAACTTTTCCGAAGGTGTTGCAGGAGTTTCCAAAAACGACAAATGGTTTTTTATAGATAAAAAAGGAAAGAAGCTTTCCGATGAATATGACGGTGTCCGCAACCTCAAGAACGGCATTGCCGGCGTAAAGCAAGGGGACAAATGGGGATATGTAGATGTGAATTTCAAATGGATAGTAAAACCGAAATATGATGAAGTCCGCGATCTGGAAAACACCTTTGCCGCCTTCTGCAAAGACGGAAAGTGGGGCTTCTTAAACGTGGATTTAGAAGAATCAATTGCCCCCAAGTACAAATCCGTACGTTCTTTTTCAAACGGAGTGGCTGTTGTTGAAGGTCAAAACGGCAAATTCGGGTATATAAATACTGAAGGTGAAGAGTTTGTAAAGCCGCAGTTTGCGGCGGCAAAGGACTTTTCCTCTACAAACAGAGCACCTGTGCAAAAGGATAAAGACGGACTGTGGGGATACATAAACACAGCCGGAGAATTTGAAATAAAACCCCGGTACACATATGCAGGAGTATTTACCGATAACATTGCACCTGTTTCCAAAGATGGTCAAACCTATTCTTATATAAACATTAAAGGTGAGGATATAATTAAAGAAACATATTTATATACTTCCGAATATTACGAAGATGAATACGCTCTGATTCAGGGCAAAGATGGTAAATGGTTTGTAATTGACAATAGCGGAAACAAGGCATTTGGCGACAAAAAATTTGATTTGCTTGTTCCCGGCTCCAATAACCACTATTTTAAAAAGTGACCCGCATAATACATTAAATCGGTCTGTAAAACTACTTTTACAGACCGATTTTTTATTTCACCTTATATGCTACTTCGTTTAAAATTTCTCCTTTTTCAAAGAAAGCCTCAATACCGCCAAGAGTTGTTTCTGCAATATTTGACAAAGCCTCACGAGTCAAAAATGCCTGATGTGATGTTATGAGTACATTGGGCATAGAGATAAGTCTTGCCAATATATCGTCGTGAACAATATGCCCCGAATTGTCCTCAAAAAACAAGTCGGACTCCTCTTCGTATACATCAAGGCATGCAGCACCAACCTTACGGATTTTTATTCCTTCAAGCAGTGCCTCCGCATCAATAAGAGAACCTCTTGAGGTATTAATTATAACCACGCCATCCTTCATAACAGAAAGAGCTTTTTCATCTATGATATGATAATTCTCCTTTGTCAGAGGGCAATGAAGCGATATTATATCTGAGGTTTTGAATATGGTATTTATATCTGTATAATCTACACCAAGATTTTCATCAGGATATAAATCATACGCCAACACCTTCATACCAAAGCCTTTGCATATGTTGACAAATGCCTTGCCTATCTTACCTGTACCTATCACACCTATGGTTTTACCGTGTAGATTAAATCCAGTAAGTCCGTTTAAGCTGAAATTGAAATCCTTGGAGCGGATATATGCTTTATGAATACGACGAACCGAGGTAAGGAGCATACCCATTGCATGTTCAGCAACAGCTTCGGGAGAATATGCAGGAACGTGTATAACTTTTATTTTGCCGGAGGCATATTTAAGATTTACATTGTTGAATCCTGCACACCTTAAAGCAACAAGCTTTACATCCAGTGATTGCAGGATATCTATAACAGCGGAATTTACCGTGTCGTTTACAAAAACAATAACAGCATCATAGCCTTTTGCAAGATACGCCGTATCCTCTGTAAGCTTTGTTTCAAAATATTTTATTTTTATATCCTCATTTTTTAAAGCATCAAAAGAATCAATATCATATTGCTTTGAATCAAACATTGCTATTTTTATCATAACTATCACTCCTTATAATATACGGTTATTCTGTGTACAAAAGAGGTTTTTATACTAAAGTAAAACATACACCTGTCTAAGCAGTTTACTTAAAATAAAAAACCGTATTTTTTCAATAAACTTATTGACATTTTCCTTTTCTGATGTTATACTAACAAAGTACTTGAGTTAAACTTAAGTGTCTGGCCGAGTAGTTCAGCTGGTTAGAATGCCAGCCTGTCACGCTGGAGGTCGAGGGTTCGAGCCCCTTCTCGGTCGCCAAAATAGAGGTTATCCTTTTGGATAACCTCTATTTTTTATCCAAAAGGGGCGAGTTGGTTTACCCTACCCTGTTAATAACACTAATATTTTCCGACTCAAGAATAAGAGAATATTGCTTTAAATGAAACTTTTTAATCGCCTATGTACACAAATCTTGGCACCTCGGTGCCATCAATTAAAACCTTTTCACTCCACATAGATGCAGGCCTCACCCACACTTCTCCCTCACCGTACAAAGCCTTGTATACTACCATCTTTTCAAGTGTTTCCGAATGGGTTGCCACACAAATAAGTTCATATCGGTTGCCCTTGTAGTGCTTATAAATACCTTTTTTTAATTCCATCATTTTTTCCGCCTTTAAGAACTCTGTCTTAACATTATGACATTACTTTTCATAAATGTCAACACTTCGGTTGGTTTTACAATTTGTTAATTATTAAATCAAAAAACATATGGAAAATAGCTTTTATATGTGATATAATAGAAAAAACTATATTTTTTACAGAATTATTCTATACACAACCCTTACAAGGAGAATGTTATGGCATTAGCTAAAGTGAACTCCTGCGGACTTTCCGGCATAGACGGATATATCGTTGACGTAGAAGCAGATCTTGTTGCAGGTCTGCCCGGCATGGATATTGTTGGTCTTGCCGACACAGCCGTTAAGGAATCAAAAGAACGCATAAAGTCTGCAATAAAAAACAGCGGACTTAGCCTTCCTCAAAAGAAAATAATTATAAACCTGGCTCCTGCCAACACTAAAAAATCCGGTATTTCTCTCGATTTGCCCATATGTGTTGCTGTGCTTGCCGCTTCGGGTCAGATATCCGAAGAAGCTTCCGAGGACTACATCATCGTAGGCGAGCTGGCACTGGATGGGCATCTCCGCAAAGCGGAAGGAGTGCTTCCTGCAACCATTGCCGCCAGAGAAATGGGCTTTAAAAAGATAATGGTGCCGGCAGAAAATGCGGCGGAAGCAGCCGTGGTTGAAGGAGTCGAAGTATATGGTGCAGCCTGTTTGAATGATGTGGTGGAGCACTTCAGAGGAAACATACCTATTGAAAAGTCTACCTTTAATCCCGAAAGCCTTTTTGATGACAGTTATCTTTCCGACGTAGATTTTTATGATGTAAAAGGTCAGGAAGGTGCTAAAAGGGCTATGGAGGTAGCTGCGGCCGGTGGACACAACCTTATTATGATAGGTTCTCCCGGTTCCGGAAAAACCATGCTCGCCAAGAGGCTTCCCTCTATTTTACCTGCAATGTCATTTGAAGAATCACTCGAAGTAACAAAAATTTATTCCGTAGCAGGTAAGCTTCCCAAAGACTTGCCTCTTATTACAAAAAGACCCTTCCGCAGTCCTCACCATACGGTTTCCGGAGTAGCGCTTACAGGTGGAGGCAGTATACCCAAGCCCGGCGAAATAAGTCTTGCACATCGCGGAGTACTCTTTCTGGATGAATTCCCGGAGTTTAAAAAAGATGCTATAGAGGCTATGCGTCAGCCTATTGAAGATGGTTGCTTCACTGTATCCCGTGTTGCCGGAAGTTCTTCATTCCCAAGTTCTGTAATGCTTATAGCAAGTATGAATCCCTGCAAGTGTGGTTACTTCGGAGATTCTACCAGAGAATGCACCTGCACACCGGGTCAGATACAGTCGTACCTCGGCAAAATAAGCGGACCTATGCTGGATAGGTTTGATATTCATATAGAAGTTCCCGCTATAAAATACGACGAACTTGCTGATACCAAAAAAGGTGAAACTTCTGCAGAAATCCGCGAAAGGGTTAATAAAGCCAGACAAATCCAACTGGAACGCTATAAAAAAAGCGGCATCTTCTGCAATGCACAGCTTACACCCGGACTGATGGATGAGTTTTGCAAATTGACCGAAGACAGCAAAGTCCTGCTTAAGGCTGCTTTCGAAAACTTAGGGCTCAGCGCTCGTGCACACAATCGTATATTGAAAGTTGCCCGCACAATTGCGGACCTTGCCTCAAGCGAAAGCATACAGGCTTCCCACATTGCGGAAGCAATACAATACAGAAGTCTGGATAAAAAATTTTGGTTTAACTAAAGGAGATTTATTATGAAAGGTTTTCTTAAATTTCTGATTGCTGTTCTGATACCTGCTCTTTGTACATGGTATGTTTCTTCATACAACATACCTCTTCTTACATGGGGCGTGCTCATAGTTACAATTCTGTTGGTAGTATTTATTTTCCGAACAAATTTACTTATGTTTGCAGGTGTCAACATTTACCGTTCCAATCCCCAAATGGGTCTTAAAATAATGCGCAAAGCATATAAAACCCGCAGACTTAACCCCTCATATCAGCTTATATTCGCCTACTTAATACTCAGAAATGGTGAACTGGATGAAGCAGAAACCATTATGACCAAAGCAACCATAATAGGAAAACACGCTCTTAAACCTGAAGAATTCCAGGCGGTTAAACTCAACCGTGCTCTCATAACATGGAAGAAAGGCGATTTAAGTCAGGCAATCGTTCAACTTGAAGAGCTGTATGCAGAGGGTTATGCCACAGCAGGTCTTTACGGTTCGTTGGGCAGCTTTTATCTTCTTAATAAAGAATACGGAAAAGCTCTTGAGCTTTCTCAGGAAGGAATCAAAAAACTTCCCTCAGACCTTGTAATACTGGATAACATAGGTCAAGCATATATTGGACTCGGAATGCTTGATGATGCCTTTAAAGTTTACGAAAATCTCATACCCAGAAAGCCCTCTTTCCCGGAAGCATATTACAATTATGCAACTATTCTTGAAAAGCGCGACAGACTTACAAAAGCTAAACGCAACTATGAAACCGCTCTTTCCCTTGATGAAAAATTCCTTTCAACCATTACTACAGATGAAATTTGCGAAGCAATAGACAGAATAAACAATATTTCTATTGATAATGTTAAAATTGAAGATATTGTTTACGAAGGAACCACAGCCCCCATAGAATACGATACTTCAAAGGAACTTTCATCTATAGAGGATGTTAAGGTGGAAGTATCCATTGACGGCGAAGGCCTTGCCAACAATGAATCTCCCGAACAGGAATCTATAGAACACAACAATGACTAACCGAAAGGAAGCCTGCATATGAAAATACTTTATATGGACTGTTTCCTGGGCTTTAGTGCAGGGATGCTTCTTGGTGCTTTGATTGATGCAGGTGCCAATCCCGATGAAATATGTACAGAACTTGAGAAAGAAAACATTGATCTTTCCATATCTGTACAATACACCGACAGAGCATCAATCCGGTGCCGGAAGGCTTTTGCCGTTTTGCAAAAGCCTGTTCCCGAACATATTCCGGATCACATAGATAACATATACACCAAATATGGAGCATCCGACGAAACTACTCCCGGGTGTATGAGAGCTGTTGCAGCAGCCTTAAAACTACTTGGCATTGAATATATTATAACTTCTGATGTCAGCCTTAATGAAACTACAGATGGAACAGTACTTGAATTATTAAACAATGCAGGTATAGAGATTATGCCCGGTGATGAAAATTGTGAAAATATGCAATCTTCCGACGCCGCCTTCCTGTGTTCCATTGCAAACGAATGCGGTCCCAAACCCGATATGCAAGTTTTATCCATAGGTTATGGTGCAGGAGGCATCGACCCAACCAAAGCAAATATAATAACTGCTGTAATCGGCAATTATGACAGCAATATTTTTTTGGAAAATGAAGAATACCGTGAATTGATATCAGCATTATAGGAGCAAAAAATGAAAAGTGTAATCGTAAACAGCAACGATGCAGGACAAAGGCTCGACAAATTTTTGGGTAAATATTTTAAAACCATGCCCAAAAGCCTTGTTTATAAAGGAATACGCAAAAAAAGAATAAAAATCAACGGTAAAAAAGGCGATATCAACACAATTCTTAATGTCGGCGATAAGATAGACCTTTACATCAATGACGAATTCTTTGAAGTGCCTGATGAAAAAACATCTTTTTTAAAAATCACTGACCCTGTTATTGACATAGTATATGAGGACGATAACATCATACTTATGGATAAAAAACCGGGAATAATTGTTCACGATGATGAGGACGAAAAAATCAACACTCTCCTTAATCATATGAAAGCTTATCTGTATAAAAAAGGTGAATATGACCCCAAGAAGGAAAATTCATTTGTCCCCTCGCTGTGTAACAGAATAGACCGCAACACCGGCGGAATTGTAATAGGTGCAAAAAATGCATTTTCACTTAAAATTCTCAACGAAAAGATAAAATCAAGAGAACTTAAAAAGTATTATCTTTGCCTTGTTCAGGGAAAACTCAAAAACAAGGAAGACACACTGAAAGGGTATCTTGTTAAAAATGCGGAGCAAAACAGAGTGTACATACACACCTCCCCCGTAGCCGAGGGAAAAAGTATACTTACCAAGTATAAGGTACTCCGGGAAAACAAACTCACAAGTCTTGTAGAGGTTGACCTGCTCACAGGAAGAACTCATCAGATAAGAGCACATTTTGCCTCCATCGGTCATCCACTGGCAGGTGACGGAAAATACGGAACAAACGAATTCAATGACAAAATAAAAATGAAAACACAAGCTTTGTATTCCTATAAACTCATATTTGATTTTGACGACGAAAATGAACTAAGCTACCTTAACGGAAAAGAGTTCAAAGTTAAAAATGTTCCTTTTGAGAATATGAATATATAAAATCAAGTCTGCTTAATTTGCAGACTTGATTTTTTATCCTCAAAGTAGTACAATATACAAAGTTACGAAAGGAAAAAGAAAATGGATAACATCTGGATTTTATTTATCTTTATATATGCATTTTTAAAAGGTTCGCGAGAAGGAATGAAAAAGGCGGCTCTCAAAAAGAGCAGTTCCAACGAAATTCTGTTTTTCTACACGCTTGTGGGTTTTTTAATTACGGCTCCCTTCTCATGGAAGGAAGCAATAGCCACCGAACCAATATACATATTCTATAGTTTTATAAAAGCCGCCGTTGTTTGCGCAGCATGGATTTTTGCATTTCTTGCCATAAAGAAAATGTCTGTAAGTCTTTACGGCATAATGGATTTATCACGAATGGTTTTTTCTACAGCATTAGGTGTTTTTATCCTTGGTGAAACCTTTACGTTAGCTAAAGCAATTGGTGTTACGCTTGTTATTATTGGTCTGTTAATGGTTAATCTTAAAAAAGATACCTCTTCAAAGGGGGTTACTTTCACAGTACTGATAGCAGCTCTTCTTAACTGCTTCTTAAACGCCATCTCCGGTACCATGGACAAAGTGCTTATGAAATCTATGGAATCCTCTCAGCTGCAGTTCTGGTTTATGTTGTTTATGACTGTAATATATGGCATAGTACTTCTTGTACGCAAAGAAAAAGTTTCCGTAAAATGTCTGAAGTATAATTACTGGATACCGGTTATGAGCATTTCTTTAATTGTGGGTGACAAGCTTCTCTTTGAAGCAAATGCAAATCCTGCAAGCGAGGTTACCATTATGACTATAATCAAACAATCCGCTGTAATTGTAACTGTACTTACCGGATGGCTCATCTTTAAAGAAAAGCACATACTGTACAAAATGATGTGTGCAGGAATAGTACTATCGGGAATATTTATTGCTCTTCTTTTGTAATTACAAAATACTCATTTTTTGTTATGCAAACATATAATCACCTCGGAAAGCATAGTTAGTATAAACAATCATATAACTTCATTATAAATCATATGCACAAAACCAATTATATAAATACAGAACGCGCGCTTAATTTTAGCGCGCGTTTGTTCTTACCACATTTTCTTCTCAAATTTGAAAAAAGGAACTCCTCCGGGGCCGTCTTCTTCATTGCCTTTATGGTATTCATTTAAAAACTCCACAATAGCAAAACCGCATTTATTTATGTAAAAATGAATATTTCTAAGGTCAAAATAAGGTGTATGAGTTTCCCATATTTTTGTTTCGGGATATTTTTCTTCTATGAGCTTCCACACAGCAAAACCTATACCATTACCCTGCTTGTCCCAATCAACAAATATAAGGTCAAGACAGTTTATATTTGATTCTTCATCTATACGGACAGCAACGCCACCTATCACATCACCATCTAAAAGCACGTTAAATGCCTTTTCAAGAGGATGATTAAGACACCTTCTGATATCTTCTTTAGAAATGGGTTCATCTTCCTGATGGCCGAATTCTTCCTCCACAACACGAATAAAAGTTTCCTGATTTCGAGTAACAAAATCTTCGTATTCATCTGTCATTAAGGGGCTTAACTCAAGATTATATTTCATATCAAGTACTGTATCAACAGTTTGCATACATTTACCTTCATTTTAATTTGATATATATAATTATACATAAAAAATGATAAAAGTAAATAATTTTTATTTTAAACAGAAATACACTAAAAAAAGATTGTAATTTGGTTAGTTAAGTGGTATACTTACATTGCGGAACATTCTTTATAAAAACAACAAAAGTGTGTATTTTACCTTTTGGTAAAAATACATGCTCTACTTTCACACGCTTTTGTTGTTATGACACGTTGAAAGAATGTTTCGCAAACATGAGCACTGTATTTTTCATGCGTCGGCTCATGTCGGCGCATTTTTTAATTGGAGGGAAAATTAAATACCAAAAAAGATTGTATTTTTGTTAGTTTAGTGATATACTTATATTGCTAAACAATCCTGAATATTTTTAACACAAGTGTGCATTTTACTATTGGTAAAAATGCAGACTCTTTTCCGCATACTTGTGTTATGATGGATTGTTTAGCGACAGTGAGCTGCGTTTTTCATGCGTCGGCTCATGTCGGCGCATTTTTTAATTGGAGGGAAAATTAAATACTAAAAAGGATTGTATTTTTGTTAGTTTAGTGATATAATAGTTATGCGACTCAGTTTAATATTTAAAGCAAATTAGGCAGCATTTTTATTATCTTGGTAAAAATGTATGCTCCATTTATGTATGCCTAATTTGTGCTATATAAACTGAGTCGCATCAGGTGAGCTATACATTTTTCATGCGTCGGCTCATGTCGGCGCATTTTTTAATTGGAGGGTAATTTGATGCATATTAAAACAGAACTTTTAAAAGGATATATTGCAGACTATATTACAAAGGGAATTGATGATTTTGAAATTGATGCGGATAAAATATGTAATAGTTTATCCTGTGAAGCACTGAAAAAAATTCAAAAGGTTATACAATCCGATGAATTAAATGATTCCCAAGCCATAGAAGAAATTGTAGAAATTCTTGAGTCATATAATGTTGATTGCGGCTCAAGAAATGATTATTGATATATGGTATGAAGAGAACCACCGTTGAAAGTAGTTCTTTTTTTAAAATAACATTTATCGGTGAGGTTAGCTGATAAAGACATATCAAATATGTCATTCTGAGCGAAGCGAAGAATCTTCCTTAAAATTGGGTATCTCACTTGTTTTGAAGATCCTTCGGCGTTGTCTCAGGATGACATACGGGAGTTAGTGTATCACTCGTTAAACAGAGCGACAAACAAAAAGGACCTTGCTTTTTAGCAGGGTCAAAACAAATTTTACGCTAATGACTCCCAGCCGTCAACTGTTGCGCATCAGCTTCGCGCCGTAGAGGGCACTTGCCTCTGCGACAGTTTTGACGTAGGTGCCACCTGCCGCTCACTTCGTACTTCGCACTCGTTTGCGGGGTGGCGCCGCAACTTTCGGGAAATTATCCCGATGTTGAGGCAAAAAAATACACCGTACAAATTGTACGGTGTATTTTTTACCCCAGCGACTCCCTACTTTCCCAGGCAGCTGCCCGCCAAGTATCATCGGCACCACGGAGCTTAACTACTGTGTTCGGTATGGATACAGGTGTGACCTCCGCGTCATCGTCACTGAGTTCCTAAATACGACATATCTTC
>JAZQFN010000034.1:0-31458 GCA_045539515.1 Clostridia bacterium | reverse complement strand
AAAACACAGCACCGAAAATTCTTTGAACCAAAACAAGATAAAATAGATTGTTTTTCAAGGCGGCAGGTCGCAGGAATACTGACGTATTTCAAGACCGACAACGTTGAAAAACGGCTATTTTACTTGATTTTGGCGAGTTCGAATACTGACGCAACTGCTTATGGTTTCTGCCTTAAGCTCTTTGTTTGACTTAACAATAAGACCAACAAGTACGGCTGCCATAGCAAGTACAGCTATTAAACCGGGAACAAAGCCGTTTCCAACCTTGCCCAAGGTAATAAGTGTGCCAATCTGATACACCAAAAATGCCACCGTATATCCTGTGCAAAGCTGAAGTGCAATGCCGCCAAAAAGCCATTTTTTACTCTTAAGCTCTGCATTCATGGCACCTATTGCCGCAAAGCAAGGAGGTGTAAAGAGGTTGAACATAAGGCATGCCAGAGCTGCTGCTTTTGTAAGACCCAGCACTGCGGCAACCTCGCCCCCTGCGCCCTCAACCAAGGCAAGCTCTTCGGAATTTATAAAACGGGAAATTCCGTATACGGAAGCTATGGTACCCACAACATTTTCTTTGGCTATAAAGCCGGTAACGGCAGCTGCCGCCATCTGCCACACACCAAACCCAAGAGGGATTAAAAGCACGGCAATGGGCGAACCTATGGATGCTAAAATGGACTCGGATGCATCTTCCACAGGTGCAAAATTCCAGCCGTAGTTCTGCATAATTGTAACCGCCGCATTACATACAAGGATAATTGTACCTGCCTTTACTATATATGCCCAGCCGCGGGAGCACATAGACTTTACTGCGCCCCAGAGTGATGGTGCTTTGTACTCGGGAAGTTCTATAATGAAATAGGACTTCTTGGGCTTGTAACCTGCTATTTTGTTTACAAGAAGTGCACCTATGAGGATAATTAATATACCCACAAAATACATAAGTGTACCTACCCAGGAAGCATCGCCGAAGAAGGTGCCTGCAAAAAGGGCTATTACGGGGAGCTTTGCACCGCAGGGCATAAAGGGAGCAAGCATAGCGGTGGCTCTTCTTTCCCGTTCGTCACGAATGGTTCGGCACGCCATAACACCGGGAATTGCACAGCCTGTACCTATAACAAAGGGAATTACGGATTTACCGGAAAGACCAACCTTTTTAAATATGGGGTCAAGAACTACTGTGGCTCTTGCCATATATCCGCAATCCTCTAAAAGTGCAATGAGGAAATACATAACCATAACCAGTGGTAAGAATCCGAGAACCGCACTTACACCGCCTATGATACCGTCTACAACTATTGTCTGAAGTATGGGAGCTGTACCCTCCATCCAACCGGCAACAAGCTCGCCGAAGCTGTCTATAACAGGGCAAAGCACACTTTCTGCAAGCCAGGGTCCTAAGGATGCCTGTGAAACCCAGAACACAAACCACATTACAACGGCAAATATGGGAAGACCGACCCAGGGGCTGGTTATGATGTCATCAATTTTGTCCTGGGAGTTGAGTTCATTTGTATGTACAGTTCTTTCTTCTACTTCTTTTACTACTTTGTTTACAAATTCAAATCTCTTTTTATCTGCTTCCACAGCTGCGCTTTTGGTGGAAAAATCCGTTTCCCTCTGGCTGAAAGGCGCAGTCTGTTTTTTTCCTTGCAACGAAGCTGCGCATTTTATAACCTCTGCCATACCCTTTGAAGATATGGAAACAGTTTCCACTACCGGGCAACCAAGCTTTTTGGATAGCTTATTTGCATCTATTTCATTGTGTTTCTTTTTGTTGACATCGGTTTTGTTTAATGCAACAACCACAGGAATACCAAGTTCCAGAAGTTGTGTGGTAAAAAACAAACTTCTGCTTAAGTTTGTAGCATCAACTATATTTATTATGGCATCGGGGTTGGAGTTTTTAACATAATCGCTGGTAATACTCTCCTCCGATGTAAAAGGTGACATGGAATATGCTCCGGGAAGATCCACCGCAACAATATCTTCACCGCCGGAATAAGTCTTCTTTATGGCGTGTTCCTTTGTGTCTACGGTAACACCTGCCCAGTTGCCCACCTTTTCATTTTGCCCTGTGAGGGCGTTATACATTGTGGTTTTTCCGCTATTGGGATTACCTGCCAAAGCAATTCTCATAATAAATTCCTCCCCTGTAGTTAGTTTCATCTAACTGCTTTGCAAAATTAAAAGACAAAAAATTTGTCTTTTTAAATCCTTATATTATAATGGCATCTGCAAGCTGATTGTCGATGCTGTATCTTCCGTCTTTAACAGAAATTACACAGCCTCCCCTTTTGTGGGATATTACAGTAATAGGTTCGCCTGCATAGCATCCCAGAGAAAACAAAAATGCATCCATATCTTCATCCTCCGTAACAATTTTACGGACTATGTATTCCTCGCCGGGAACAGCTTCACGCAATGTCATTTTGTTTCACCTCTTGTTAGCCTTGATTAACCATAAGTTAGTTTAGCATAACTAACCGATGTTGTCAAGAGGAATTTTACAATTTTTTCAAAAAAATTTCAGATACCAAAACACGGCTCCGCCTGTAGCGAAGCCGTGCAGCATAGTGCCTTGGTTTAGCAGCAACAATTATTGTTGTTGTCGGAAAAAATCCATATTACAACTATTGCAACAATAACCCAAACCCAGATGTTTGAGCCCCATGAGCTCCCGTTATTATAACCGTGGTTGCAGCAGGGGTCGCAACAGCAATTGGAATTGTCAAACATTGTTATCCTCCTTCAGTTTTCAACAGCCACAGTCATTCTGACAGTGGTTCTGTTTGCATGAGTCTTTGTCGTCATTGTTCATAAAAAGAAGAATAACGAGAATAATAAACCATAAGATGGTACTGTTATCCTCTCCGCCGCAATTTCTGCCACCAAATAAGTTTAACATATGTCTTACCTCCTTAAATCATATCAGTCACAGACGGACTTAGTATCACAGCATCCGAATAAAAGCAGGAATACAAGGATAAAGAAAAGTATTCCGTCATTTGAGCCAAAAATAGAGCCACAGCATTTGTTACCAAGCATTAACAACACCTCCGTTATGTCGCTTCAGTCTATAATATGAAAAACATATTAAAGTTGTTACAGCAATTTGAGTTGACTTAAATACAATGTGTATAGTATAATATTTATTTGGAAAGGAGTGTCGGTATATGAAAGCAATTATACTTACCATGTCCACCGGTAACGGACATCACATAGCTTCAAATTCCATAAAAGAAAATCTCTTGTCCAAAGGTGTTGATGCCATTGTAATCGACGCCTACAAGTACTTTTCAAGAAGTCTTTCCAAACTCATAGAAAAAGGCTACGTATGGAGTGCCAAATACATTCCATATATGTACGGCAAGTTCTATGACAGTATAGAAAAACACAACCCCGATTCCAAGCTGTCCTGGTCCAGGTTTTGCAACGGACTTGTGGCAAGCAAATTCGGAAAATATATTTCAAAGCAAAATCCCGATATAGTAATATCCACACATCCTCTGGCTGCTGTGCTTATGACTACATACAAAAAGAAAAAGCTGGTAAACACCAAAACCATAGGCATAGTTACCGACTTCTGTATACTGCCCTACTGGGATATGGCAGATATGGATTACTTTGTTACCGCAAACGACGATGTGAAATATATGCTCATGAAAAAGGGAATTGACTCTCATAAAATTCTCCCCTACGGAATACCCATTAACGAAAAATTCTCAAAAAAAATTCCAAAAGAAGAAGCCAGAAAAATGCTTGGAATTGAGGATAAAACAACTCTGTTTATAATGAGTGGCTCAATGGGCTTTGGCGACACGGAAAGATACATCAGCACCCTGGACCATATGAACGCCGACTTTCAGATAATAAGTGTATGCGGAAGCAACAAATCTATGAAAAACAGAATTGACCAAATGGTAACCTCAAAGAAAATTTATAACTTCGGATATGTAGATAACGTGGACGTAATTATGGATGCTTCCGACATTATGATTACGAAACCGGGCGGCTTAAGCGCCAGCGAGGCAATATCCAAAAGCTTGCCGATGATTCTTATAAACCCCATACCCGGTCAGGAAGACAGAAACAAAGAATACCTAATAAATTCGGGCATGGCAACAGGCGTAAGCCAGAATCTGCCCATAGATGTACTGGTCAATATGCTCCTTAGTAACGAAGAAAAGAAAAATCAAATTATTAAAATGCAACAGCTAAGCGGAAAAGCCAATTCATCTGAAACTATTGGTAATTTTATAATCGATTTTACAAAAGAAGAGTGATAATTATGAAAACTTCCCGCAATGAGTTTGCAGAAAGAATCAAAAGCTTAAGAAAATCATACGGACTTACCCAGCAGCAATTGGCAGACATCATAGGAGTAAGGAAAACCACCATATGCAACTACGAATCGGGTTATGCCAGACCTACCCTTAAAACCCTTGGTCTTATAACCAAATTCTTTAACGTGCCTTCGTCGTTTCTTCTTGATGATGACATAGCAAGCAGAAAACTCAGCCAGATTCTTCCCGGTACTATAATCCCCTATTATGAACCCAACAATATAGAGGGATTAATTACAAAAGAAATAAGCAATATGGACAACCACGTGATATTGCCTTTAAAAATCAGGGACGGCGAAAAAAATCTCATGGCTACCTCGGCTCCGGACAACGCCCTTAACAAACTGAATATAAAGAAGGATTCCTTAATAATAATTCAAAGGACAACCGACATTAAAGATGGCGATGTTATAGCCGCAATAAAAGGCGGTAAGCTCATAATTCGTAAGTATTCAAATTCATTGGGAAAGCCCTGTCTTACCATGGAATCCACCAAAACACCAAAGGCTTTTTCCACCGAGGAAATACCGGACGAGGGTTTCTTCGTATTGGGCATTATAACCAAAACGCTGATGGATATTTAGTGCACTTTTTAAAAAATATTTGACAAATCCTTTGTTTTGAGGTATAATAGCACTTGTGTTGTTTATTTTCGGCACAAAAAACTTTGGAGGAAAGCCTCAAAAAACGAGGTATGCATAGCTTGTATGTTGAAAAAAATAGGAGCTGTTGTTGCTGTTTTTGCATGCTCCCTTGTCATATCCATTACGGCAAGTGCAGACACAGTATCCAAAGGCAAAGTAAACGCAGATGCTCTTAATGTGCGTTCTATGCCAACAACAGAAAGCGAATCCATGGGTCTTATACCCACGGACGCAGAGGTTATCATATTATCCGCACAGGATAATTGGTACCGCATTTACTACGGCGGAAAAGAAGCTTATGTATGTGCAGACTACATAATTCTTACAGAAACCAACGTAGAAATGGAGCTGCCCGACATCACGGCTTCCACAGGAGTTGTACCCGTATCCAACGGTTACATTCCCTCTTATACCGGTTCCACAGTTCCCGGCGAAGCTCTTATAGAGCTTTCGAAGCAGTACATAGGCACACCTTATGTATACGGCGGTATGTCCCCTCAGGGATTTGACTGCTCCGGGTTTGTAAAATACTGCTACAGCCTTATGGGTGTTGAGTTGAACCGAGTTGCACGTGATCAGGCATTAAACGGTATTGAAGTTCCCGTAGACCAGATGCTCCCCGGCGATATTATCTGTTTTGCCGACTCTGTCGGCGGTTCACAAATCGGTCATTCCGGTTTGTATGTGGGTAACGGATATTTTATCCATTCTCCCAGAACAGGTTACACCGTAGAGATTGTGTCACTTTCTGAAACTTCATACGGAAACAGAATCAAGAATGTTCGCAGAGTGTTCTATTGATTTTGAATTCATCCGTAAATTAAGCACATTCCGGATTATCCGGTATGTGCTTTTTTGTTTGCATAGGAAGAGATATCGTTGTTTTTTAACACGAAGAAACAAAAACATATAATTATTTTGTCTAAAATAAACATTTTTAAAGATAAACGATTGACTAAACGTCTATTTTAATATATACTTATAACAATAAATTAAAATCGATAAATATATTCTGAAAGGGGTTATTATATGTCAGGTAAATTTGCATACGAAGGTCTCACCTTTGATGATGTCCTTCTTATTCCTCAGGAATCCAACGTGCTTCCTAACGCAGTGGATATGAAAACCAATTTAACACAGAGCATTCAGCTCAACATACCGCTTATGAGTTCCGCTATGGATACCGTTACCGAATCTGCAATGGCTATTGCCATAGCAAGAGAAGGCGGTGTTGGTATTATCCACAAGAATATGACAATTGAACAGCAGGCAACAGAAGTAGACAAGGTTAAGAGAAGTGAACACGGTGTTATCGTAGATCCCTTCAGACTTTCCGAAAATCACACTCTTGCCGAAGCTGATGCTCTTATGGGTAAGTACAAAATCAGCGGTGTACCCATTACAGAAGAGGACGGCAGACTCAAAGGTATTATTACAAACCGTGACCTTCGCTTTGAAACCGACTTTTCAAAGAAAATTAAAGAAGCAATGACAAGCGAAAATCTCATTACCGCTCCCGAAGGAACCACACTTGAAGAAGCTCAGCAAATTTTAAGACAAGCTAAAATCGAAAAGCTTCCCATCGTTGATAAAAACGGTTACTTAAAAGGCCTTATCACCATAAAGGATATTGAAAAGTCCGTAAAATATCCCAACGCTGCCAAGGATTCCAGCGGAAGACTTCTCGCAGGTGCCGCAATAGGCATTACCGACGATGTACTCGACCGTGTGGAAGCTCTCGTAGCCAACAAGGTTGACGTACTTGTTCTTGACTCTGCACATGGTCACTCCATGAACATTATGAAGTGCCTTAAAAAGGTTAAAGAAGCATATCCTCACATTCAGGTTATTGCAGGAAACATTGCCACAGAAGAAGCTGCAGAAGCGCTTATTCAGGCAGGTGCAGATGCCATTAAGGTTGGTATAGGCCCCGGCTCCATATGTACAACACGTGTTGTAGCAGGTGTGGGTGTTCCTCAGGTAACTGCAATATACAATGCATATCAGGCTGCCAAGAAGTACAATATCCCCGTAATTGCCGACGGCGGTATCAAGTACAGCGGTGACCTCCCCAAGGCTATTGCCGCAGGTGCAGACGTTATAATGGTAGGCTCCCTTCTTGCAGGCTGCGAAGAAAGCCCCGGTGAAAGTGAAATCTACGAAGGAAGACAGTTCAAGGTATACCGTGGTATGGGCTCCATTGCTGCAATGGAAATGGGCAGTAAGGACCGCTACTTCCAGAACGGTACCAAGAAGCTTGTTCCCGAAGGTGTTGAAGGACGTGTTCCTTACAAGGGCGTAGTTGCAGACACCATCTACCAGCTTATGGGCGGACTTCGTTCCAGCATGGGTTACTGTGGTACAGCTACAATCCCCGAACTTAAGGAAAGAGGTAAATTCGTAAGAATTACCGCTGCAGGTTTAAGAGAGAGCCATCCTCACGATATTTCCATTACCAAGGAAGCTCCTAACTACAGCAGAAACTTCTAATTTCATAAAATATAAAAAGCGGTGTAAATATTACTTTTACACCGCTTTTTTCGTAGATTTAAAAACCATATCATTATTCAGTTAAGAAACCATATCATAATACAGTTAAGCTTTTTGAATATTAAGCACCAATACTGTCATATCATCCTTGGGCTTGTTTTTACATTCCCTGAGTCCGTTTTTCATAATGACAGATGCCAAAATCTGAGGATTTTCGGTATCTGTTTTTTCTATTATTCCCTTTAAAGCATCACCTCTGTCGCTATTAAATATTTCACTGAGCCCGTCTGAAACCATTACCACGGTGGCTTTGTCCGTAAGTGTAAACAATTCGGTGGTTATACCACCGTCCTGAGGCAACACCCCATAGGCAAATGTATTTGAAGTTATGCAGGACACTCCGTATTCGTTTTTTATATAACCGGATGCGGCTCCGCTTTTAATGAGCTTTATGTTACCATCCAAAGCATCAACAACACAAATATCCAAAGCCACGTATTTATCTCCGGAAGAACGTAAGAGCAATGCAGAGTTTATCAGCTCCACACCTGTTTCTGCGTCTATACCGGCATTAATAAAGGTCTTAAGAAGCTCTGTGGCATCGGTGCTTTCGTGAGCAGCACAAGGGCCGCTGCCCACGGCATCTGCTATGGCTACTACGTAATCCCCATGCATATCCTCGCAAAACAACACACTGTCACCGCTTAGCTTTTCGCCATCTTTTGCAGCCATTGAACTTCCGGAAGTAATTATATATCTGCGTGATGGTTTAAATGTTACCTTAAGCCCTTCTATGCAATGACTTTCAGAAGTTTTTGAGGTGTTGATGCCCGTAAGTTCCTTAATGATGCCTGCAATCTTCATTTCTTCTCCGGGAGAAATACGTGAAGAATCCATAATGATATCCACGGTATACTCGTCGCCATTACCCTTTATAAAATCTATGTCTTTAAAATCTATTTTTTCCTCATCAAGCCTTATACTGAGCTCTTTTTCTGCTGTTATATCCGAAAAAGAATCCATTTCCCCGGCAAGATGTTCCACGGATTTTACCACCCCTTCAAGCTGGCTGATAACAAGCTCTCTACATTCATTTACTCTGCTTTGCCATATTTTCTCCACTTTATATACGTTATACATTTTGTTGAAGGAATCTGCAAATTCCCGGGGTTTAATGCATTTTTGCCTGAGCTGCTCCGGTATGTCCTTGGCAGTTATTTCACCCTTTTGGGTGGCTGTTTCAAGCATCTGAAGCATGGATTTGTAACTTTCCTTGTATCCCCTCTCCCAGCAGTTGTACTTAAGTCCGCATTCGGGACAAATCTTGGAGGATGCTATATCCAGCATATTTATTATGTAAGCTTTTGAGTTTTCTCCGGGAGTGTATGCCTTTTTGTAGGAATGTGCCAGAAACCGATAGGAGTCTGCAAGCTTTAACAGCCCGGAAGCTATTATTTTATTATTTTTGTCCTTTATGGGATAAACTCCGCGAGGAGTACCTATTCTCTTTTCCGAAAAAGACCCGAAAAAATCCGTCACTCTTCGGGGGATAATCAATAACACCAAACCGGATATAACTATTTCAAATATATCAAAGGGAAGCATTTCCGACGGAAGAAAAGACACATACATGGTATTTATTATCACAAAACCCAGAATACATCCCCACTTACCAAAAATTTTCAAGGAGTTTGCCGCTATTGAGGACATTGCATATACACCAACCGTAGCCGCCATGCCGGCTCCGTTGTCCCAAAGAGCTACTGCACAAACAACTCCCATTGTAACCGACACAGCAGGGTCGCCTTTTAGGTTCAGCACCATAAGGAGAACTATTGCCAATACAGAAGCAAAGCTAAGTCCGAACAAAAGGGGAAGTTCCGATGTACATCTTATTACTACCGCAGCAAAAGCTCCTAATGCAAGTATATCAAAATCCGATATGCATTTTCTGTCTTTATAATTTGAAATAAGATTAACGGCCTTTTTGAATACCGTAACCCCACCCCACAGGATAAGCCCTTCTGCCAGATTCCATATGAACCGTTCCGTTTTAAATCCGTCCACCAAATCGGCACACAGAGAAACAACAAACAAAAAGACACCAAGTAATATACCGCGATTCTTTTTGCCCCCGGAAAAAACACTCATAAATGCAGTAAAAGCCACCAGAGTAAATATATAAACAAATGCATGGGAATCGAAGCGGAATCTTATAATTCCTGCCAGAGTAACAATAAGGAAGACCGGCCAGCTCCTTCCGGTAAAGGCTGCCCCATAGGCACACAAAGCAAAGGGTGTGCGTCCGTCCAGAACCGTACACGCCGAAGATATGTAGCACGTTACAATATATATAATATCCGTAAGACTTATATTTATATTAAATTCTTTAAAACGAAACAGCTCACCTATGCTCCTTATCTTTTTTACAGCACCGCTCATATTTTTTTCTCCTTCAACGTTTTTGTATATTGTATCATACAAAAATAACAAAAAATGTAAAACGGTGTAAGAAGTACAAGCATTCGTTCATTAAAAAAAGAGTCATTCCGATTTAATTCACCGAAATGACTCTTATATTGCTAAATTTTATGTCGCAAGAGCTTACTTTTTGCTAACTATTTTAGCTCCTTCTTTCTTTAGTACATCTTCTTTCTTTTCAATTTTGGCATTTTTTACCCAGTCTTCAAGCAGCTTTTCGTAATCGGGCATTACCATCTGAGATTTAATAGCCTGAAGCTTAAGTTCTTCCTGCTCACCCTTCATATCCATGGGAATCTTTTTAATAATGTGTATTCCGTAGGGAGAATAAACCGGTCCGCTTACCTGATTGTCGGCTAAGGAGAAAGCAACAGTTTCAAACTCAGCTACCATTTCACCCTTGGTAAAGAGATAATCTACATTACCATCCTGATTGTACTGTTCAGCAAGCTTGTCAAAGTCCTCACCGGCATTGATTTTTGCAAGTATTTCCTGAACTCTTTCTTCGGCAATTTTAACCTGATCTTCAGCGAGGGGCTCCTGTGTCTGTGGATTGATAGTAAATGTAAGTATGTGCTTAACTCTTACATATTCATCCTTAAGCTGCTTTTCAGCTGCAGCTTCATCCACCTTTAATTCACCTTTTTCTATAAGTGCAGGTAAAATATGGGAAACACAAGTCTGCTCTTCCCAGAATTTCATTAATTCATCTTCTGTGGTACCCATAATTCCAATTTGTTCATAGGACTTAGGGTCCTGCTTAATATAAGCCATCTGATTGGTAAGATTGGACTTTTCTTCTGCGGTAAGCTCAATTCCGAGCTTTTCAGCCTTCTGATAAGCAAGCGCATCTTTCACAAGGTTATCTATGGCAATCTCCTTGGCTCTTTCAAGGTTGGACTTGCCATCGGTTTTCTGTTCCCAGAAATCTGCGGGAATATCGTCGGCATTAACATAGCCTGCAGTCTGAAGTATTTCATCCTGCGCACTGTAATAGTAAATATTAAATCTTGCAGCAGTGTACTCAACACCGTTTATTATAACTGCTGTTTCGCTCTTGGGTACTTCCGCTTCCTCTTCTGTAGTGCTTACAAGACTGCAGCCTGCAAAGAGTGCAACGATGCAAATAAGAGATATAAGCTTTATAAGTTTTTTCATTGGAAATTCCTCCATTTACATGAAATTAATATTGTAATTATACATTATACAGGTTCATTCTGTATTGTATTTTTTAGTCTTTGTAATATAATTTTAATATTCTCAAGAATATCATCATCATATTTGTAACTCAGATATGAGGTGTTTCCCGAGGAGAACATCATTTTGCCCTTGTAACCGTCCATAATATCCACAATGGCAAGAGGGCTTACAATCTTGTCGAAGGTAAAGACTATCAGGCCGTCTTTCTGTGTAATATCGGACACATACAGCTCGGAAGCTATAGATTTTATAAGGGCGATTTTCATAAGATTGTGCACCGAGTCGGGCACATCGCCGTAGCGGTCTATAAACTCTGCCTCGGTATCCCTGAGTTCTTCATCAGAAGACATGGAGGCAATCTGCCTGTACATATCTATCCTCTGTTTTTCATCGGGAACGGATGTTTCAGGAATGTACGCACTCACCTTGATATCTATGGCAGTATCGCACTTTGCGGTTACCTCTTCGCCTTTAAGCTCCTTTACTGCCTGCTCTAAAAGCAAGCAATACATATCGTAACCAACCAGATTCATATTGCCGTGTTGTTCTTTTCCAAGGATATTTCCGGCACCTCTTATTTCCAGATCGCGCATTGCTATTTTAAATCCGGAGCCAAACTCGGTAAATTCCCTTATTGCCTGAAGCCTCTTCTGAGCAACGGAGTCGAGTACCTTACCTTCATGATAGGTAAAGTATGCATAGGACAATCTGTTGGAGCGTCCCACTCTGCCTTTAAGCTGATAAAGCTGACTTAATCCAAGGCAATCGGCATTTTCCAGAATTATGGTATTGGCGTTGGGCACATCAAGACCTGTTTCTATAATCGTGGTACATACCAGAACATCTATCTCACCTTCTATGAGCTCCAGCATAATATTCTCAAGCTGAGTTTCACTCATTTTACCGTGGGCGACTCGCACACGGGCCTCGGGCACAAGTTCCTGAATCTTTGCAGCCACACGCTCTATACTTTCCACACGGTTATAAAGATAATATACCTGCCCTCCGCGGGCAATTTCCCTTTCAATTGCATTTTGAACAACTATGGGGTTATACTCCATAACAAAGGTCTGCACAGGAGAACGGTCACCGGGAGGGGAAGCTATAACGCTAAGGTCACGAATACCAATCATTGCCATATTGAGAGTTCTGGGAATTGGTGTGGCACTTAAGGTAAGCACATCCACATCTTTCTTTATCTCTTTTAATTTTTCCTTATGACCCACTCCGAAACGCTGTTCTTCATCTATTATAAGAAGCCCTAAAGACTTAAACTCCACATCCTTCTGAAGTATGCGGTGAGTACCTATAAGCACATCTATCTCGCCGGTTTTGAGTTTGGCAATAATTTCCTGTTGTTGCTTCTTGGTACGGAAGCGGCTAAGCATTTCCACCTTGATGCAATATTCCTTCATACGGGAAAGGAAAGTGTTAAAATGCTGAGATGCAAGTATGGTGGTGGGCACAAGATATGCCACCTGCATACCGCTCATTACGCACTTGAAAGCTGCTCTTAAGGCAACTTCTGTTTTTCCGTAGCCCACATCTCCGCAAAGGAGTCGGTCCATACATTTGCCCTGCTCCATATCCGCCTTTACTTCTTCTATACATCGAATCTGGTCGGGGGTTTCATCATATATAAAGTCATTTTCAAACTGTCTTTGCCAGTCGGAATCCTTTTCAAATACGTGACCCTTCATCTGGCTTCTTGCGGCATAAAGCTTTATCATATCTTCCGCAAGGTGGGCAACGCTCTCTTTAACTCTTGTTACGGTTTTCTGCCATCCTGTTCCTCCAAGAGAATTGAGCTTTACAGTTTTTTCCTCGGTGGAAGAATATTTATATAGCATATCCAGCTGATTTACGGGAACATAGAGGGAGTCAGTACCTTTATACCTTAATTTAATGTAATCACGGATTACTCCCTGAACCTCCAGCTGATGTATGCCCATATACTGACCCACGCCGTGAGTTCTGTGAACCACATAATCTCCGGGGGATATTTCATCAAAGCTCTTAATGGCATCTTTGGCGTCTTTTACCTTGCGATGCTTCTTTCTTTGAGAAACCGGCTCGCCGTCGGTTACCACAACCGTTTTTATGGATGGATATTCAAAGCCCCTTTCCAAAGTGCCTTTTACAATAAATATTTCACCGAAATCCGGTGTGTGGCTAAGGTCTGTAACATAGGAAGCCATTATGTCCTTTTCCTGCAGGGCTTCCTTGAGATTATTGATTTTGGTTTCTGAACCAAGTAAAATAAGAACACGATAGGAGCACTTTTTCCAATATAAAATATCATCTATGAGGTATTGGGCATTATCGCTGTATGCCCTTAAGGTCTTTGCGGTAAGGGATATAAGCTGTTTTGGAAACAGCTCCGGCGTTGAATGGGACAATGCGCTCAAGGATACTCCTATCCTTCCGGAAATATTTTTTACTATTTTGGAATAATCGGAGAAATACCCATCGGAAATTTTGGGGAACAGTCCCTTTTCCATAAGATTGGAGATTATTTCATTTTGTTCCTTGTACCATACATCAGATTTTTGCTTTATATCCTTTGGCTCGGAAAGTATGCACAAGGCGTTTTCGTCAAGGTAATCCAAAAGTGTGGGTGTGTCTTTATAAAACAGAGGCATATACTTATCGTTTGATGGAAAGTATCTGCTCTGGGCGAATTTTTCCACATCACGAAGAAGATTTTCGTTCTTCATTTTACGTATTTTTTCCACCGCAGAAGCTGCCTCGTCGCCGGTGTACATCAGCTCCGCACAAGGATAAATCTCTGCTTCATCGGTGTTTTCGCCTGAAAGCTGAGTATCGGGGCTAAAATAGCGCATAGAGTCTATATCGTCGCCCCAAAGCTCTATTCTCAAAGGCATATCCGCTCCCGGGGAAAAAACATCTATTATGGAACCTCTTACTGAGAACTGTCCTATATTTTCCACAGCGCTTACGCGGGAATAGCCCATATATATGAGTTTGGATATAAGCTCCTGCATATCTACGGCTGAAGCCATATCCAGGGAAATTTTGTTTTCGTCAAAATAATTTCTTGGCAAAGTGTATGATGCAAGGGCACTGACCGAGCACACAATATATGAGGCATTCTTTAAGCGGGCAAGCACAGAAAGTCTTGCATATTCATTTTTACGGTTGGACACATCCACATCATAAAAAAGGTATTCCCTTGAAGGGAAATATAAAACTCCATCACCGCAAAGGAACGACAGCTCCTTTGCCATCCTTCCCGCTTCGGTTTCATCGGGAGTTACCACAAGGGTTTTGCCGGTGTGGTGTTCGCCCAACGAATATATAAGATGTGTTTTCTGACTTCCGGATACACCAAGAGTGTGAACGAATCCTTTACCTTTTTTGATATGCTCAATAAGGCTGTCGAACTCACTCATTCCGTCCAGAAGATAGGAAAATGTCTTCATCACTTATTAGCTCCGTTATATCTGTTCATAGCTGTGGCAACATCATTTTTAATAATAGTTTCTATTGCCTCGGTAACGCGGTTTGCAGTAGGTGTAAGAACCTCTATCTCTTCCTTTGAAAACTTACCCAAAACATAATCCGCAAGGTTGTAATGTTCACCTTTGGGGGCACCTACGCCCATACGGATTCTTACAAATTGATCACTTGCAAGCTGATATATAATTGACTTAAGACCATTGTGTCCGCCGTCGCTTCCCTTGGGGCGTATGCGTATATTACCCAGAGGGATATTGATATCATCACACACTATTATGATATTCTCGGGAGGTATTTTATAGAAGGAAGCTATATCCCTTATACTCTCTCCGCTTAAATTCATATATGTCTGAGGTTTGGCAATTATTACCTTTTCTCCGCCTATAATTCCATCTCCCCACACAGCTTTGAATTTAAGCTTTGTAAGGTTGATGCCTGTTTTACGGCAGAGAAGGTCTATGGTTTCAAACCCTATATTGTGTCTTGTGGCTTCGTATTTCTTGTCGGGATTACCCAGTCCTGCAATAAGATACATTACTTATCTCCTTATTATTAGCTATATTATCATACAATATATATTGTATTTGTTTTTTGAGGTTTTTTCAAGTATAAATTTGAAATTTAAAACAATTTGTTTATATCTTTTCTGCTAATTTATGACAGTATACATAAGTTGTCCCGGGGGAAACCTTATTAGTGAAATAAACAGCAAAAAGGAGATTCGTCAATTATGAACAAAGTTGAAATCTGCGGAGTAAATACGGCAACTCTTCCGACACTTACAAAAGCTCAAAAGGAAGAGCTTCTTAAAGACATAAAATCCGGAAACAGTGATGCCAGAGAAAAGTTTGTTCAGGGCAATCTCAGACTGGTTTTAAGTGTAATACAGCGGTTTTCCGGAAGAGGTGAAAATCCTGACGACCTTTTTCAGGTGGGATGTATAGGTCTTATAAAAGCCATAGACAATTTCGATATGGGTCAGAATGTACAATTCTCTACCTATGCAGTACCTATGATAATCGGTGAAATAAGAAGATATTTAAGAGATAACAACGCCATACGCGTAAGCCGTTCTCTTCGGGATACAGCTTACAAAGCACTGCGCGCCAAGGAAGAGCTTACTGCAAAAACAGGAAAAGAGCCCACCATCAACGAAATAGCAAAGCTTATTGATATGCCAAAAGAGGATGTGGTTCTTGCTCTCGACTCCATACAGGACCCTGTATCTCTTTATGAACCTGTATACAGCGATGGAGCAGACGCCATATATGTGATGGACCAGCTGAGCGATGACAAAAATTCCGATGAAAACTGGCTGGAGGAAATAGCACTCAAGGAAGCCCTGACCAGGCTGTGCAGCAGAGAAAAGAAAATACTGAATCTGCGGTTCTTTAAAGGCAGAACCCAGATGGAAGTGGCAAAGGAACTGGGCATAAGTCAGGCGCAGGTTTCAAGATTGGAAAAAAGTGCATTAAGTCATATGAAAAACCATATATAACGGATTTATCGGGAGGGTTTTGAAACTCTCCCGATATTTTTGCTGTTTTATAACAAACTTCTTGCAATAATATATGCATTTGTGATATAATTTATTATGTATGATTATGTGCCGCGAAGGAAGGTATTTACTTGAATATAAATATTGACGGTATGAATATAAATTACATAGCAGAGGGCGACGGTGAATGTGTTGTACTACTCCACGGATGGGGCTCCAACATTACTTTGTTTAAAAGTATGACCGATGTGCTCAAGATTAAATACAAGGTTATAGCCCCCGATATGCCCGGCTTTGGCTTAAGCGACGAACCGCCTGCTCCCTGGTGTGTCAGCGACTATGTGGATTTTATAATAAAGTTTTTAAACAAACTTGGCGTAACCAAAGCAACCTTTCTGGGACATTCCTTCGGTGGAAGAGTTATAATAAAATTCTTCGAAAGAGATAGTCTGCCTTTTGAAATAAATAAGATTATTCTGGTGGACAGTGCCGGGGTTAAGCCCAAAATGACCTTTAAAAAGAATATGAAAATTAAAACCTACAAATTAGGCAAGAAGTTTCTTTCTCTTGGTATAGTAAAAAAGCTTTTCCCCAATGCCCTTAATAACCTTCAGTCAAAAAGCGGTTCTGCCGACTACAAAGCTGCTTCTCCCCTTATGAAGCAGACTATGGTAAGGGTTGTAAACGAAGATCTTGTTCATCTGTTCCCCAAGGTAACACCTCCTACCCTTCTTGTATGGGGGGAAAACGACCTTGCAACACCCGTGTCCGATGCAATACGGATGGAAGAGCTTATGCCCGATGCAGGAAAAGTTGTGCTTAAAGGGTGCGGTCACTATTCGTTCCTGGACGATATGTACACCTTTAACCGTGTGCTGGCATCATTTATGAACATCAGCTTATAAGGAGGAACATGCTATGGAAACAGTATTGTTTATTTTGTGTATTATAATGTCGGCTGCGGCATTTTGTGTGTCTACTATAAAGTTTTTACACTTCTTTCAGCTTAATTCCTACAGGGCAAAGATTCATTCAAAGTGGATTTTGAAGAACTTTTCAAAATGGGCTTCCAACCTTATAGGCGGTGCCATACTGGTATTTCTGTCCTATTGGGACGCAGATGGTATAGAAGCTCTTGAGGGAAGCTATGGGATAAAGTGGATATTTATTGCAATTTCTGCAATTATGATACTTTTGTCCCGTCCGCAGAAAGCCAAAAAGCCCCTTGTATACACCATGAGAGTTAAAAGGCTTATTGCAACAACCCTTATTCTCCTTGCATTACTTACAGCAGTGGGCTATAAATTCAATGCAACCTGCGTTGCATTAAGCGGACTGTTTATGCTGGCACCGGCTTTTATAATGGTTTCAAACCTTATAAACAGACCTGTTGAGCTTATGATTACAAATCATTATATAAACCATGCGAAAAAGCTTCTTTCTTCCTCAGATGCCAAGGTTATAGGTATTACCGGAAGCTACGGAAAGACCAGCGTTAAGTATTATCTTTCCACCCTTCTCAAAGCAAAGTACAACACCCTTATGACTCCGGAAAGCTACAATACTCCCATGGGTGTGGTAATAACAATCCGTTCTTCCCTAAGCGCACTCAATGAAGTTTTTGTATGCGAAATGGGTGCAAAGCGTGTTGGCGAAATAAAAGAAATATGCGACATAGTTCACCCCGATGCAGGTATCATTACATCGGTGGGACCTCAGCATCTGGAAACCTTTAAATCCATAGATAACGTAAAGAAAACCAAATTTGAACTTGCCGATTCCCTGCCTGCAGACGGTACACTCTTTGTAAATGCAGACGACGAAAACATTGCATCTTACATCGGTAACAGAAAGCACATAGGCTATTCCGTACGGGGCAAAGGCGACTACAATGCCGACATATTGAGCCTCGGCGAAAAGGGAACAATCTTTACGGTAACTGCCCCCGGCGGCGAAAAAGAGGAATTCTCCACAAAGCTTATAGGTATGCACAATGTGCTTAACATTACAGGTGCCATAGCGGTGGCAAACACTATGGGAATCGAAATGAAAAGACTTAAATCTCAGGTATCAAAACTTGAGCAGGTACCCCACAGGCTTGAACTTGTAAGAAAAGGAAACGACCTTATAATAGATGACGCTTACAACTCCAACCCAAGCGGTACAAAGGCTGCCCTGGAAACCCTCTCCTACTTTGAAGGTACTAAAATACTCCTTACACCCGGTATGGTAGAGCTTGGCTCAAAGCAGGAAGAACTCAACCGAGAATTCGGCAAAAACGCATCCAATATATGCGACTACGTAATCCTTGTGGGTAAGCAACAGACCGAGCCCATATACAATGGTCTTACAGAGGGTAACTTCCCTGAGGATAAAATTTTTGTAGCAGAGAGCTTTAACGAAGCTATAACTCACGCCTACGCACTTAATACCAAAGGCGAGAGAAAAATTATCCTTCTGGAAAACGACTTGCCCGACAACTATTAATTTTAAAAAGGACTGAAATCATATGAACAAAATTAAACTTGCCGTACTCTTTGGCGGAAAAAGCGTTGAACATGAAATATCAATAATTTCTGCCGTTCAGGCAATGCGCTACTTAAACCGCGACAAATATGAAGTAATACCTGTGTACATTACCAAAACAAATGAGATGTATTACAGTGAATACCTTACAGATATAAAGGAATTTTCCAATGTTAAGGAATTGATTAAAAAAAGCAAAAAGGTTACTTTCTCTGTGGAAAAGGGCAAGACATACCTTGTTAAAACAGAAACAAAGCTTTTTGAAAAGAAGATTATTACTCTTGTGGATATGGCATTCCCCATTGTACACGGCACCAATTGCGAAGACGGAACCTTACACGGGTACCTCAGGATGATGAACCTGCCTTTGGTAGGCTGTGACCTTACCGCTTCTGCAATAGGTATGGATAAGTACTATATGAAAACCGTGTTCAAGGACAACGGCATACCCGTACTGGACTGCAAATGCTTTACTGCCAGGGACTACAACGACGACCCCGAGGAAGTAATAAAAAGCATTGAAGAGGCCATTGACTACCCTGTTATAATAAAGCCCGTAAACCTTGGCTCCAGCGTAGGCATAAGCAAAGCTTCCGACCGTGACGAGCTGGAAGAGGCTCTTTCCAATGCATTTAACTTTGCAGGCAAAATTCTTGCCGAGAGAGCTGTGGAAAGCCTCAAGGAAATAAACTGCTCCGTTCTTGGGGACACAGACGATGCAAAAGCCAGCGAATGTGAAGAACCCATTAATTCCGACAAGATTCTGAGCTACGAAGATAAGTACACTTCCGGAAGAAAAGGAGGCGCAAAGGGCGCAAAAACCGGTTCAAAAGGAATGGCAAGTCTTCAAAGAAAAATTCCCGCAGACATAACCGACGAGCAAAGAGAAACCATTCGCGAAATGGCTGTAAAGGCATTTAAGTGTCTGGGGTGCAACGGCATTGTACGTATAGACTTTATGATAGAAATGAAGACAGGCGAGATTTTCCTTAACGAAATAAATACTATACCCGGTTCCCTCTCCTTCTACCTTTGGGAGCCTCTGGGTGTAAAATACACCAATCTTCTGGACGAGATGATAACCATTGCCCGCAAACGTGCAAGAGAACAAAGCGAAATTTCTTACGCTTTTGACACAAATGTTCTTGAAGGTATGTCCTTTGGCGGAAGCAAAGGAAGCAAAATGTAATTTAACGTAAAAACAGCCCGAATGTCGAATCTGACATCCGGGCTGTTTTTTATTGTTATTTTTGATTTATAATAGCTGTATTCTCAGAGCCATCCCAGGAAACCAATGCACCCATGGACTCCGCTGCAGCTCGCAGAGGAATATAGGTTCTGCCATTTATGGCAACTGCAGGAACATCAAGCTGATAGGTTTCGCCGTTTACAAGGTAATCCTTTTGGCCAAGTTCAAACACTACCGTATTTTCCCCGGAATTGCCGGGCAAAAGAGTTACAAGCTGTTTTTCGGCATTCCAATCCACCTTGTAGCCCATTTCTTCAGCCACCGCTCTTATAGGTACGAGGATTCTTCCTTCGATTGCGCCGGGTGCTGTATCGGGATAAATTCTTTTACCGTTTACAATAATTTTAATCGTGCCGGGTTCATAGTCTATACCTGCCAAAAACTCCTCGGGTCTGAAATTATCGGATTCACCGGAAAAGCGGAAGTATTCCAGAAAATATATCCTGCCGTTTTTTGCCCAGGCGTAGGCTGTAACATACATATTTTCAGTAACTATGCCTTCACCGGAAGTTACATATGTTCCGTCGAACACCTGGTATCTTATGCCGTTGATTTCGATTGTGTAAACATCTTTTTTGGTAAAGTACGCACTTGAATCACCCTCCAGCTCTTCGGTGAGGTTCTCGGTCGATACCATAGCCTCCAAAAATCCAAGGAACTCTTCATCGGTAATCATACCATCAAAATATGCCGCATCATTGTTAATGGCCAAAAGAACGGCTCCTACACGCCAGCCATTACCGTTTCCTTTAACCATCCCGAGAATTATTTGTTTTGAAACGGAATCATTATAATAATCCACAACACAATTTTCGGGAACATCAACATTAATGCCCATGTCTTTATCCGATATAATTTGCGCATTAGCTGCAACACCCAAAGTAAGTATCGTTAAAACCACACATATTGTAAAAATTATCTTTCTCATTTCTTTGCTCCTTATCTGTTTTTGTAACCTGTGCCGATTGTAAAAAATGCTTACAGTTGCCTGTTACTGTAATCAATTATACCAATCTGAAGAGTCAAAGTCAACATCGACTACATTTTATAAAGCCGGTTTTATAAAAATCTTTCTATCGTAGGCGAAATGTGTAGTACAAATGAAATATAATTAAAGGGAAGATGTCTTAATATTTTTAAAAAGGAGGTAAATCATTATGAACTTTAGAAGTCTTCCCCCCTCAATAGGCTCATCTACGGAAGAGAATCTGGAAGAAATTCTCGGCTATGTGGAAGATCTTAAAGAGGAAACAGAGGCAAAGCTGACCCTTGTGGAATCCACTCTGGAGATTATCAAGGAAAAGCTTTCCAAGCTTGAGGAGGTAGCGGTATGACTGTAAGAAAAATACTGACTTTGATTGACGATATTCGCCCCAATACCGCCACAGAAGAAACAAAGCTTTCCTGGATATGTACTCTGGAGAAAATAATAATCGACTATATGACCATGTACAGCGAAACAGACACCAAGTACTCTCCCCTTACCGCAGATTCCGAAACTGCGCTCGGTGATGAATACGCAAACATGTATGCGTATTACGGGGTATATATGCTGGATCTCAAAAATATGGACATATCCATGTACAACAACAGTCTTGCCTTATTCAACACCCTGTTTGAAAGCTGGCAAAAGAAATGGAGAAGAGAACACCTTCCCCAAAAAAGGAAAAGGGGTGATAGCTGATGTTTCCCTTTTTAAGAAGCAAAAACAATACCGCCCTTTACAATATCAGCACTTTTGGCGGACTTAATAAAAATCACCGTCACGATATTGGCGAGCTTACAGAATGTCTTAACACCTCATCCGAAAACTACCCGGTGTTGTGCACATCCAAAGCTCCTTCTTCGGAAAGAACTTTTTCAAATACAGCCCTTACTGCCGGGTACTTCAACAAGCTATACACCATAGAATACAGCGGAGAAGAAAGCGGAAATATATATCTTTGCCACAATGCCGCACAAACCCCCATCGGTGAATATTCCACCGCCGAAGAGGTGCAAAAGCCTCGCAAGCTGGCTTTTATTAAAAACCAGATACTTGCCATACCCGACAACGTAATATACAACACCAACTCCGACACGGCGAAACCGGGATGTGTGTCCCAAAGTATGTCCAAAACTCTTGCTCAGGCAAAATTTGAAAAAGAATCCCAAACCGACGATAATATGCCCATGGTCTACAACACCTGGTACTCGGGATATCTTTCGGGAAATTCTATAATTTCCTTTCACAAGGGATACAGACCTTCTTCCACCACGTATCAGTTCTACAATTTTTCTCTCGGTGAAGATTTTGAAACAGGCGATATAGTAACGGTAAAAATGACGGTTAAACCCATTGACGAAGAAAGGGATGATGCATTCAAAGCCTACGTGAAAAAAATGGCAAACGGTGTAACCCTTAAGATTAAAAATCTGGTTAAAACCACCCACAGCACACCCTCAGGCTCCATAACCGAGTATACGGAAGTGGAATTTGAAGACGGAACTCTTGACCACGGCGGCTACAATGAAGTATTTGTACTAAATATAACCGTGGAAAAAGGTATTCCTAATTTTGTGGATATCTGTTCTTCAGGAAACCGTATGTGGGGAGTAACAGCTGACTCCATACACGCATCGAAACTGGGCGATTGCTCCATGTGGCAGGACTTTACCGCAGACAGTTACGGAGTTCTGCCCTCTTCGTCCTTTGAAACCGGTGTGGAAAGCGACGGAAACTTTACCGCCATTACATCCTACAACGGAAATATTATTGCCTTTAAGGAGGACTGTATTTACAAGATTTACGGCAACGAGCCCAGAGAATTCACCCTTTCCAGAAAAGACTTTCCGGGTGTATGCGAAGGTGGTGCCGATACCCTTGTAAATGTGTCGGGAACACTGTATTACCGGGGCAAAGACGGAATATACGCCTATTCGGGCTCGGTACCAAGGCTAATAAGCAAGAATATACTTACAAAAGATTCTGTGTGCACCCACGCTTCGGGAGATGACCGTTTCTACTATGTAATTGCTGTTTCGGAGGGCAAAGAAGGTATGTATGTATACGACACCCTTTGCAAAGTATGGCATTTCCGCGAAAGCTGTGCCGGTACAGTGAAGCTTGTAAACACTTCCGAAGGTGTTAAATGTATAACATCAAAAGAAATATTTGATATTAATGCAACACTTCCAAAGGAATGGTACTTTACCTTCGGTCTGGGCGATGAAGAATTTTCAGACAAACACATATGCAGCGTTTACTTTCGCTATTGTCTTGGAGAGGGTGCAAGGTTTGAGCTTTATCTGATAAATGAGCACAAAACCTACAGACTTGCCACGGGAAACCAAAAAATTGAAAATGGAGTAATGAAGCTGAGGCTGCCTGTATCTTGCAGTAAAAATCACACTCTGAAATTCAGCGGAAATGGATATTTTTCGCTAAACTCCATGGAAATAGGATTCAGAGAAACCGGAATATATAAATAAGGAGGACAAATATGACAGAATATGCAAAAAAGAAAAAACTTATGGAAGAAAACAGCGATATGTATTTTTCGGACTACGACAAAACATTAAGCTATGAGGCTTTAAGTAGGGTTACGGATGCAAAAAGGGATTTTATTAACGCTGCAAAATCCAATGATAAAAAAGGTATGACCAAGGCAAATGATGTAGCAAATGCTGTACGTGCCAAATACGGAAGCTATACCGGCGGTGACGATGGCAGCGAATATCACCCCTTCAGCTATGACAATGATGATTTTTACGATTATGAGTCATTGTATGAGGACGAGCTTGACAAGCTATATAACCGAGTGAAAAAAGCATCTGACAAATTCACCTATGATTACACAAAAGACCCGGCATACCTTGCATACAAAAAGGTTTACGAAACTCAGGGCAACCTTGGTTATGACAGAGCTTTAGCTCAGAATGCCCTGAAAACAGGCGGTATTGCCAACAGTTATGCCCAGAGTGCCGCAAGTCAGGCATTAAACTACTACAATTCTCAGCTGGCAGCAAAAATTCCGGAGCTTTACAATGCCGCATACGACAGGTACATGGAGAAATATACTTCGGATTATAACCGTCTTAAAGATGCCTACGATATGGTTAAAAACAGAGAAAACAGAGATTATCTGAGGTATCTCAATGATATCGAAGGAATGCGCGAAGACCGTGATTACAACTACAAGCAGCATAAAGACATAAGAGATATGCTTGCCAACGAGGAAAAAACTGCCTTGAATTATGAACGTAATAACGACAAAAGCGACTTTTTGTACGATTTATTAAGAGATTCCGTGGAAGATGAAAAATGGCGCTGGGAATATAATCTTGATGCCCAAAAGCAGGGTTCTCCGGCATATAACGGCTCTGTGGGAAACAGCGATATACTTGAATACGCCAGAAGAATATTCGGAAACGAAAATCTTACTAAAGAAGATTTATACAGAATTTTAGGACTTTAAAAAATCAAAAAGCCACCGGTTTACAGCCGGTGGCTTTTATTACTGTTGATTATTACCTGCACTTCCTATTTTATTTATCAGATAAACCGCAAGAATTATAACAACAGTAATTATAAAGATGCCCAGCATTCCTTTACCCATATAGGAAAGGCTGTCTATAAATGCCTCTACATCCAGACTCTTAACTAAATTATCAAAAAAAGCTTTCATAGATTACATTCTCCTTTACATACAGAAATTAAGTATAAGTCCGCCTGCTATTACAGATGCAATCTGACCGGACACATTAACACCGATTGTGTGAGGAAGCAAGAAGTTGCCGGGGTCTTCCTTAAGACCCATCTTATGAATTACTCTGGCAGACATGGGGAATGCAGATATACCTGCAGCACCTATCATGGGGTTGATTTTCTTCTTGCTGAAGATATTAATAATCTTTGCAAAAAGCACACCGCCTGCGGTATCGAATATAAATGCAAAAAGTCCGAGCGCAATGATAAGAAGTGTTTCCTTTGTAAGGAACGCAGCGTAGTGCATCTTGGTAGCAATGGTAATACCCAGGAATATGGTGATAAGGTTTGCAAGAACCTTCTGTGCTGTTTCGGAAAGACTGTTTAAAACACCGCATTCGCGAATAAGATTACCGAACATAAGAAAACCTATAAGAGAAACGCTTTCGGGTGAAACCAGACCTACAACCATTGTAATAACAATGGGGAAAAGTATCTTTGTAAGCTTGGAAACCTGCTTTTCCTCGTATGCCATGCGGATGCTTCTCTCCTTCTTAGTGGTAAGAAGCTTTATTACAGGCGGCTGAATAATTGGCACAAGAGCCATATAGGAATATGCAGCAACCATTATAGCACCAACATAGTTGGAATTGAGTTTTTGAGCAACAACTATGGAAGTGGGACCGTCTGCCGCACCGATAATTCCTATGGAAGCCGCATCGTTTAATTCAAAACCGAAAAGTGTTGCAAGGCTCAAGGTCATAAATATACCAAACTGTGCTGCAGCACCGAATATCATAAGCTTGGGATTTGAAAGAAGTGGTCCGAAGTCAATCATAGCACCTATACCTATAAAGAGTATAAGCGGAAAGAGCTCATTGGATATACCTGCATCAAAAAGAACAGAGAGTGCACCCTCGGGGCCTACAGCACCGGACAAGGGAAGATTAACCAAAATAGCACCAAAGCCCATGGGTAAAAGAAGTGTAGGTTCCATATCCTTTGCTATAGCAAGATATACGAGAATTGCACCTATTGCCCACATTACAACCATCTGCCACTGAATGTTGGCAAGATTGAAAAACAAATCCTTTAACAAATCCATACTTTAACCTCCTGTTTGAGAGCATAAAAAAAGACCTTTACCATACCAAACGTATGATAAAAGTCTTGCCGTTTAATGCAAATGCAGGCACACAGTACCGTATTGACGCAAATTGCAGCGGACACTCCGTCGGCTACTCCCTTTTATTATAATATATTCATTATATCAAAATTTTCCAAAAAGTCAACATCAAAATCAATGTTTCCGGCAGAATATTGTAGTAAATGATGTATTTACATTTGACAAAACCAAGTGTATAATATATATGTGAGATTTTTTTGATTTTAGCAATAAGAATTACATATAAGGAGCTGTTATTAATGAGAAAAACAAAAATTGTTTGCACCATAGGTCCTGCAAGCAGCAACGAAGAAGTTTTTAAATCTATGTGCCATTCGGGTCTTAATGTGGCAAGACTTAACTTTTCCCACGGAACTCATCAGGAACACAAAGAAAAATTTGATATGATTAAAAAGGTTCGCAGCGAGCTTGGACTCCCTATTGCCATTATGCTTGATACCAAGGGACCGGAGTTCAGAATAAAAACCTTTAAAGGCGATAAGGCAACCATAAAGAGCGGAGATAAATTCACCTTTACAACAAGAAATGTGGAAGGTGACAATACTATAGTGGCAGTAAACTATGACGGCCTTGCAAAGGATCTTAAAGTCGGTGACACCATTCTTGTAAACAACGGTCTTTTAATCTTTAAAGTGGAAGAGCTTACCGATACCGATGCCATATGCACAATTATAGAGGGCGGCGAAATATCCAACCGCAAGAGTATGAACTTCCCCAACAAAGTGTTAAGACAGGTATATTTAAGTGAGCAGGACAAGGCTGACATACTCTTTGGTATAGAAAACGGTGCAGACTTTATAGCAGCATCCTTTGTATCAAAAAAAGAAGACGTTGAATCTGTACGCAACTTCCTTAACGACAACGGCGGCGAAAATATAGAGATAATAGCCAAAATAGAAAATCAGGCAGGTATTGACAATATTGAGGAAATCTGCCAGTGCTGTGACGGCATAATGATAGGCAGAGGTGACCTGGGTGTGGAAATACCCTTTACTGAAATTCCTGCCGTACAGAAGTATATTATTACCAAGTGCCGACTTCTGGGTAAGAGAGTAATTACCGCTACGGAAATGCTCGAATCCATGATTCACAATCCCAGACCCACAAGAGCAGAGATTTCCGATGTTGCCAATGCAGTGTACGACGGAACCAGCGCAGTTATGCTCTCGGGAGAATCTGCAGCAGGCAAATACCCTGTGGAAACCGTGAAAACCATGTCCGAAATAGTGGAAGAAACTGAAAAACACATTAACTACAATAAACGTTTCCACGAAACAAACTTTAAAATAAAAAATGTAGTAGACGCCGTGTCCCACACCACCTGCCAGATGGCAATAGACCTTGATGCCAAAGCAATTGTGGCATGCTCGGTATCCGGCAAAACAGTAAGAATGGTATCCCGTTTCAGAGCACCCATGCCCATAATAGGTATGACCGTTGACCCCAAAGGCTGGTACAAGCTTGCCCTCTCCTGGGGCGTAACTCCCGTACTATGCGAAGAATTTACCTCTACAGACGTACTCTTCTACCACTCCAGTCAGGAAACCAAAAGAATATTGGGACTTGAAACCGGCGACAGCATAGTGCTTACCGGCGGAAGAACAAACGGCAAATCCGGTAACACCAATATGATAAAGGTTGAAACCTTCTAACTTATTACGCAATTGTGAACAAAAAGTCTTAAAAATTTATTATTTTTTTATTGTATTTATACAAAAGATATGATACAATATACTTAAGAGGAAGAAGCTATGCGAATAATAAATTCAACTGAAATAACAAAAACAGTAGAAAACTTATGTAAGGAAGCAAACTATTATCTGCCCGGGGATGTACGGTGCGCTATTTGCAAAGCAATAGACAGCGAAATATCCCCAACCGGCAAAGATGTGCTCTCCAAGCTTAAGGATAACTACGAAGTGGCCGAAAAAAACAACATGGCAATATGTCAGGACACAGGTATGGCTGTGTTCTTTGTGGAGATTGGCAACGAGGTTTATGTGAAAGGCGATAATCTGACAGAAGCCATAAACAAAGGTGTTGCCCTTGGATACACCAACGGATACTTAAGAAAATCCATAGTGCGCGACCCCTTAAACAGAGTAAATACCGGCGATAACACACCGGCTGTAATACACTACGAGTACACATACGGCGACACCATAAAAATCACCATAACTCCCAAGGGCTTTGGAAGCGAGAATATGAGCGCCATAAGGATGTTCTCCCCATCTGCCGGAGTGGAGGGAATCAAGGATTTTGTACTTGAAACCGTAGACAGTGCAGGCGGCAATCCCTGCCCTCCCATAGTGGTTGGGATAGGCATCGGCGGTAACTTTGAAAGTTGCGCTACCCTTGCAAAAAAGGCACTTACCAGAAATATAGACTCCTCCAACGAAGACCCCTTCTACGCTGAACTTGAAGAGGAACTTCTTTGCAAAATAAATAAGCTGGGCATCGGACCTCAGGGATTTGGCGGTACAACCACCGCCCTGGGCGTAAATATAGAAACCGCCCCTACCCACATTGCCGGAATGCCCTGCGCAGTAAATATAAGCTGTCATGTAACAAGACACAAAACTGCAATTATATGATTATACGCCTTAAGGCTATAATATAATTCCAACAGGAAAGAAGGTATTTGTATGAAGTTAACAATCACAGGAAGAAAAATTAACGTAACAGAAGGTCTCAGAGATTATACCACATCAAAGCTGTCAAAGCTTGATAAATTCTTCGGTGATGAAGCAACTGGTGATGTTACTTTTGCCGTTCAGAAGGACAACCACATAATAGAAGTAACCATATACCATAAGGGAATCATCTACAGAGCCGAGGTTTCGGAGCCGGATATGTATGCATCTATCGACAGAGTCGAGGACGTACTTGAAAGACAAATCCGCAAGCAGAAAACCCGTCTTGAAAAACAGCTCAAATCAGGTGCCTTTGATTCACTTCCGGAGTATCAGGATATAGAGGAAGAAACCGAATTCAAAATCGTGAAAACCAAGAGATATTCCGCAAAACCTATGAGCGTGGAAGAAGCTATCCTTCAGATGAATCTTCTGGGACACTCATTCTATGTATTCAGTAATGCAGACAATATGGAAAAGAACGTGGTTTACAAAAGAAAAGACGGAAATTACGGTCTTATAGAACTTGAATAGTCTTATAGAAAAATCAGCCGCCCATTGAACCGACCCCCAAAAGTTAGACCAAAATCTAACGAATGGGAGGTCGGTTTTTTCATGGCAAAATATAGTTATGAATTTAAACTTAAGGTTGTAGAAGCATACTTAAAAGGAAAAGGAAGTTATGCATTTTTAGCAAAACAACACGAAGTAGTATATTTAACTATCCAATATGTTTAATGCTAATACAAAAACATTAATTTGTCAATTTTTTATTATTGCAATAAATACAAGTGCATAATTGATTTTTCACATACATACAATGTACAAAAAGTACAAAGTGTGGAGGAATATATATGGCAGAGTACAATGTATACCAAGATATCTCCAAACGTTCCGGCGGAGATGTGTACATAGGTGTAGTGGGTCCGGTGCGAACCGGCAAATCCACATTTATCAAGAAATTTATGGACTTGCTGGTAATACCCAACATAGACAACGCATTTAAGAGAGAACGAGCCCGCGACGAACTTCCCCAGAGCAGTGCAGGTAAAACCATAATGACTACCGAACCTAAGTTTATACCAAATGAAGCAGTAGAGATAGCTTTATCCGGCAATGCTAAATTTAATGTAAGAATGATTGACTGCGTAGGCTACATTATAGACTCCGCTCTGGGCTACATAGAAGACAACGCACCCCGAATGGTAAAAACTCCCTGGGATGACAACGAAATACCCTTTGCTCAGGCTGCAGAAACCGGAACTCACAAGGTAATATGCGACCACTCCAACATAGGGCTTGTAATAACTACCGACGGAAGCATAACCGATATTCCCCGGGAAGACTACATACAAGCCGAGGACAGGGTTATAGACGAACTTAAAGAACTTGGCAAACCCTTTGTGGTACTGCTTAACTCCAGAGAACCTTTAAGTCAGCATGCCCTGGATGTACGAACTAAAATTGAGCAAAAGCACGGTGTACCTGTTGTTAATGTAAACTGCGCAGAGCTTAATAAGGATGACATTAATGGAATTATAGAAAGAATCCTTTTTGAATTCCCTTTAAAGGAAATTGGCGTGGATATGCCGGACTGGGTGGATGGACTTCAAAATGAACATTGGCTAAAAAAAGATATGATATCCGCCATTATGTCTTCCCTTTCGGATGTATGCAAAATACGCGATGCAAGAAAAATTTCAAATTCTTTGGAAAACTGTGAAAGCATAACCTCGGCATCGGTAAAGGACATAAACCTGGGCGAAGGTACCGTCCATATAGAAGTGGGCACAGACGAGAATTTATTCTACAAAATCTTGGGAGAAGAAACAGGCTTTGAAATAAATGGTAAAGACAGCCTTATGACACTTATGCGCTCTCTGGCACAGACTAAAGCGGAATACGACAAAATATCCGATGCCCTTGCCGAAGTTAAAGCAACAGGATACGGAATAGTATCCCCCGGCATTGACGAGCTTGAGCTTGAAGAACCGGAAATAGTAAAGCAGGGAAGCAAATTCGGCGTACGCTTAAGGGCAAGTGCACCAAGTATTCATATGATACGTGCCGACATAGAAACCGCGGTATCCCCTATTGTGGGAACGGAAAAACAATCCGAAGAGCTTGTGCACTATCTGCTCAAGGAATTTGAGGTAGACCCCAAATCCATATGGGATACAAACATCTTCGGCAAATCCCTCTATGAATTGGTAAATGAGGATTTAAGAAACAAGCTGATGCGTATGCCCGACGATGCAAGGTTTAAACTTCAGGAAACCTTGCAAAGAATAATAAACGAAGGCTCGGGCGGACTTATTTGTATTATTTTATAAATGAAAAACTTACGACGGCAAGCACGGAAAACAGGCTTGCCGTCGAATTATGTAAACCAATTTCAGAAAACGAAATTTTTTTTGAAATTTTTAAAAATTTTTGTTGACAAACCAATTGCGTTATGATATACTAGTCAATGTTGAAACGCGAGCATGCTGGAATTGGCAGACAGGCACGTTTGAGGGGCGTGTGTTTATGACGTGTGGGTTCAAGTCCCACTGCTCGCACCAATTCCAAATCGCATGCCGAATACAAAAGATATTTGGTATGCGATTTTTTTATTTTTCAATAAAGACACAATTTAATAATTTATGCGGATATGGCGGAATGGGTAGACGCGCATGGTTCAGGCTACGCCACCTCGGTGATTAAATAGGTTAAGCCGGATTTTCCGTTTAATATGTGAGGATTAAGCAGTTTTGCTCCTCCTCGGGTTACCTCTCCCGTGTAAAAATTAAGGGGTTAAAACTAAATATGCGGATATGGCGGAATTGGCAGACGCGCATGGTTCTGCTCGCGTCACATCGGTGAAAAGTTGTTGAATTCGGTTTTTCCGTTTTCATATTTGAGGATTAAGCGGTTTTGCTCCTCCTCGGGGTTACCTCTCCCGTGTAAAAATTATGAGGTTATAATTTAATATGCAGGTATGGCGGAATTGGCAGACGCGCATGGTTCAGGTCCATGTGAAAGCAATTTCATGCAGGTTC
>JAZQFN010000033.1:0-63114 GCA_045539515.1 Clostridia bacterium | reverse complement strand
CTTATGAGAATAATGGGTATAGATTACGGGGATTCAAGAGTAGGCGTTGCGATGAGTGACCCTTTGGGGTGCATGGCTCATGGAATAAAAACCGTGCCAAATAAAGTATATGCTAAGATGCTTGAGGCGGTTGTAAATATTGCCAATGAATATTCTGTTTCAAAAATCGTAATCGGCATGCCTAAAAATATGGATGGTTCATTAGGATTCAGAGCAGATATTACAAAAGATTTTGCCGCTGATTTAAAAAATGAACTTTCTGAGGTGGAATTTATCTTTCAGGACGAAAGGTTGACTACGGTTGAGGCTTCTGCTTTTTTAAATGCAACAAACACCAGAGGTAAATCCCGTAAAGATGTTATCGACACTGTAGCCGCTGAAATAATACTTCAAAGCTACCTCGACAGCATAAAAAATAATTAGGAGACTTATAATATGGAACAGAACAATATTCTTACTTTTTATGATGAAAACAACGAACCTATCGAACTCGAAATTGTGGATTCCTTTGAAATAGGTGATAACAAATATGCCGCTCTGGCTACTCCCGAGGATATCGAAGATGAAGCTGCAGAGTCTGAGGTTTATATCATGAGAATAGAAAGCGAGTCTTCGGGTGAAGATATCTTTGTTACTATAGACGATGATGATGAGCTTGACCGTGCCTTTGAAATGTTTAAAGATAGATGTGGCGAGGAATTTGATATTTTAGATTAAAAATTCTTGCATCACACATAATTTTGTGGTATTATAATTGTGCGCACAAAAAATACTTCGTGCATAATCCCTGCGGTGTGCGTAAAAAAGGATTTTATTTTAACCGATAAGAATAGAACGGAATCCTATCTCCGGTTGTGGCTGTAGACCATGTTAAGCTTCGCTTTGACGGGGTTTTCCAAGGGAACATTTAAGCAATCGGGCGGAGTCCACCTGCGTAGCAGGTTAAAAATATGTCCCAAGTAACGGCTCGGCGGGGTATCTTTGATTACAAAGGGTCTGTAAAAAAATCTTCAAAGATTTTTACAGACCCTTTTTGGCAATAGTCAAAAGCATTTTATAAAGAGAAAACCATTGTAAAAACAATGGTTTTCTACATATAATACAAGAATTAAGTGTTTAAGGGATAATATATCATTATTATTAAGCTTAATTACTGCTTTTGACGGTCTGGACTTTTTTTACATTCCCTTTTGGATTGTATACAAGGTGGTCTTATTTGGATTTAACTGTATATGTTCCTCTTATAAGTACAATTCCGTTTGTGGTAAATTTAATTCCTCTGGAATCATTTCTCGGTGAAAGCAACAGATGGTTAAGAGGTGCTTCTGTTCCGTCGGGAAGGTCCAGACCTACCGTAAGGTCTGCAAGTCCTCCGTTTGATGTGGCAACTATAATCCCTTGTCCGGAACGTACTACAAATTCAGTACCCTCGCCGCCTATAATTTTTTGATTTTTCTTTACATTTACAAGGATATAGCTGTCGGAGGCTTCGCCCTTGGATGTGGGAGTATAATTCTCCAGAGCATCGTCAACCTTTTGGGTGACTTTTTTATCCACCATGGAGTCAATCTCCGGCATAAGTGTGTCTGTAATGTAGGATAAGGTTACCAGAGGGTCATTGCTGTCACCGGGTGCTGCAAAGGCAATTACTGCCGATGAGGCAATGAGGATTGCTATAGCAATGAGTACTGCTTTGATTCTTACGGGCATCTTCATAAAAATACCGCCTTTCTTAAGTAAAATCAAGTGTTACAGACCAAAGCTTATTCTAAGAGCCGTGTCTACGCTGTATGACAGGCTTTGGTCCAGGTGTCCGATTCTTTCTTTTAGTCTTCGTTTGTCTATGGTTCGTATCTGTTCGGCAAGTATTACCGAATCTTTTGTGAGGCCGTGCTTTTCACCTTCAATTTCAATATGGGTAGGCATTTTTGCCTTATTGATTTTGGAGGTAATCGCTGCAACGATGACAGTAGGGCTGTATTTGTTGCCTACGTCATTTTGCACTACGAGCACGGGGCGTATGCCTCCCTGCTCGGAACCTACCACCGGGCTTAAGTCCGCGTAGTAAATATCTCCTCGTTTTACCATCAAATTCATTCACACTCCGCTAATTTTTCTTCGTAGCTTTGCTGTTGAATGTTGTCTGCCTCAAGGGACAATTCCGCAATTTCGATATTTATATCGCCCATTGCAATGTATCCTTCCTTAAGACTTTTTTCCAGAGAGGCACGCTTTTGCTTGTCGATGTATGTTCTCATAGCCTCTCTTACAAGTTCGCTTCTGTTGATTTTTCGGCTTGTTGCAAGGTTGTCAACATCTGTAAGAAGTGCATCGGGTAAACTAATGAGTATTTTCTTTTGCCGTGACAAAACAATCATGCCCCCAATCCGATATACTATTGATATATAACAATTATATTAGTTTTTGGCATTAAAGTCAAATGTATATTCTGCCAAGTAACATAACTGTTACTTTGTAAGTCGGTTTTCTATGGCAATGATTTTGTTATTTTGTATGTAAGCACGGGGAACTCTTCTTGCTACCGAGCATACAACCTCATAGTTTATGGTGCCGCAAAGAAGCGCAACAGAATCTACGCTGATTGTATTATTGCCATCGGAACCGAATATTATAACTTCGTCTTGGGTATTTATATCGTCGTAGCCTGTAATATCTATCATACACTGGTCCATACATATATTGCCTACCACAGGTACATAGTGACCTTTTACCAGAAAATGCGCTTTGTTGGAAAGTATTCTCGCAAGCCCGTCTGCATAGCCTATGGCAACTGTGGCAATTTTTGAACCTCTTTTTGCTACAAAGGTTCCTCCGTAGCTTATGGGCAGGTCTTCATCCACGGTTTTAATGTGTGTTATTTTGGATTTAAGTGTCATTACCTGTTTTAAACTTATGTGCTCTTCACCCACCCATTGCGAGGGTTTAAGACCGTAGTTTACGATTCCGCTTCGCACCATATCAAGATGAGTGTGGGGAAGAGTTGCAATAGATGCGCTGTTTGCTATGTGCTTTATGGGGAGCTTAACTCCCTTTTCTTCAAGAGAAGAGCACATGGCGGTGAATCTTTTAAACTGTATATTTGCGTAAGCTTTGTCTTCCTCGTCAGCCTTGGACATATGGGAGAATATGCCCTGAATGGTTATATTCTCCATTTGAGAAATTTTTATAATTTCTTCTATGGAATTATCGCTTAAGTCAAAGCCTATTCTGCCCATGCCGGTATCCAGCTTAATGTGTATAAGAGCATTTTTATTAAGCTCTTTTGCAACGCTTTGGGCAGAGAGAGCGGCTTCATAGCTTGATACGGCAAAGGAAACATCTCTTTGTATTATGCTATGATATTCTTCGGGAAATATTACTCCAAGTATAAGTATAGGTGTGGTGTAGCCCATATTTCTCAGTTCTATGGCTTCGTCGGATGTAGCAACACCAAACCACGCCGCACCTTCTTTAAGAAGGGTATCGGCAACCTGTTTTACACCGTGACCGTAGGCATCGGCTTTTATGATAGCCATTATGGGAGCATGGGTTTTGGATTTAACTTGGTTAAAATTATATTTTAAAGCGTCAAGATCTATTTCAGCAAGTGTGCGCATTATAAATCAGTCTCCTTTTGCTTGAGTGTATTTAATGGCATAGGGAATATATTCCAGAATATCTCCCGGAGTGAGGGAGTATTCGCCCTTTTCAAAGGATGCCATATCTGCCGCAAGGGAGTGTATATATACTCCCAAAAGTGCTGCTTCAAAGGGGTCTATGCCCTGAACGGCAAAGGATGCTACAGCACCGGAAAGCACATCTCCGCTTCCGCCGGTTGCCATACCGGGATTGCCCAGACGGTTTACACATACCCTGCCGTCGGGAGATGCCACTACTGTGTTGTGGGATTTGAGCACTACAACGGTGTTGTATCTGCGTGCAAAGGCTAAAGCATGCATTTGCGGATTTTCAAGTATTGTGGGTATATCCATACCTGTAAGAGCAGCAAATTCACCTATGTGGGGTGTAATTATAACCGGAGCTTTGCATTTTTTTAATATTTCGGTATTATGGGAAATGGCGTTTAGTCCGTCTGCATCTGCCACTATGGGTTTGGATGTATTTTCAATAACAATTTGCACTATTTTTGTAATTTCGTCACCTCTGCCAAGACCGGGACCTATAAGGCAAAGGTCTGAAGCGGAAACATTTTTTAATATATCCTCTGCGCCCTCAAGGGATATTAATCCTTCGCGGCTTGGTATGGGTTTTGTCATTACTTCGGTCAGAGCCGTTTCAAATATGGTGTTGAGCTCCTTGGGGCATGCCAGACTTATAAGTCCGGCTCCGCATATAAGGGATGCTTTACTCGCCATAATTGCCGCTCCTGTAAGCCCAAGAGAGCCTGCCACAATGTAGAGTCTGCCGTAGGTACCTTTGTGACTATCGGATTTTCTTTTGGGTAGCAAGGGTGCAATAAGCTCGGGGGTTATGGTATCCCGAGGGCAGTTTTTAAGTTTAAACAGAGCCTTTTGGTGGCAGAGTGCATAATTGTTTATCCGGGCATAAGCACAAGCTATTGCGTATTCTCCGTCATGTGATATGCTTATTTCTACTTCCTCAAAGCCCTTTTCACCGGCAAAGTCCGCCACGGCCCCCAAAAGCTTTATGCGCGGAGCACCGCCTTCAAGATGAAGTATTTCAACCTGATTAAGAGGAAGAGTAATTCCTTTTCCAAAAGCTTTAAGCACAGCTTCTTTTGCGGCAAAAATACCGGCAGAAGTCTGTGCTTTGTTGTTTTTGGTATTGATGTATGCTATTTCATTTTCCGTAAATATTTTCCTTGGAAATTCGGGGAATATTACGGATTCCATGCGGGATATTTTAACTATATCTGTACCCAATGCCATAGGAACACCTCATTATTCTTCAAAGAATTTTCCGGGTATTTTGCCCTTAAGCTGGTCGAGCATTTTCTCTGATGGCTCAAAGTATATTACAGGGTGCTTGTCGTTGGAGGTAACCATTACATATACCGCTTCGGGATTGTAACCCGAGGTTATATCGGTAATCTGTGCATCGGTGCTTACATTGGAGAGCTTGCTGCTTCCCATGGGTGCCACCAATTCTATTTCTCTTCTGCGTATGGAGAGGAGCTTCTTTCTGGAGGCTCTGGCAATAACCATATCCACGTCCAGATCGCCTCCGGTAAGCAGGTATTCGTACTCTATATTCTGTCTTTTTATTATCTTTACAGAGCCCCATATTATACCGAACCACACCACAGGTGCCAGAAAGGTTGCCGCAGGGATAAAAAGCAGTATTAGAGAATAGTATAACAGAGTAAGAGCAACCAATGCCACAATAATGGCAATTATGTTATCCCTTAAAGTTCTTTTCTTTTTAAATAAGCATTCGCAATATGTATCCATAAGTATTCTCCTTGAACGAAAATAATATATAATATTCTATCACAAAATACTGCATTTCGCAATATTTAAAGTAAAAAAACGTCTGTAAAGACGGTATTTTTAAAAATTTATTTACATATTAGCCGATTTGTGCTAAAATATTATGAACACCATGTGCCATATTTTTGTATAATGGTATGGGGTGATATATGTGTCCGCTAAGAAGGCTAAAGCGTGGAAACTTAAAGCGATTGTTATACTGATAGTTCTCGCTGTGATTATATATAACCTTTTGGGAGCCTACCAAGCTATGGTACGAACGGTGCGTTCCGTAGCACAGTCGCGGATGGAAGATGTTGCAAATACGGCAATTCACCTGGCTATACAAAAGGCCTCGGAGCATACTGATTACGGCAAGCTTGTGGTGGTAACGAGAGGTGAAGACGGAAGCATAGATTCCGTAGCCCTCAATGCCCGGGAAGCCAACAGGCTGAAATCGGAAATTGCTCTTGGCGTGCTGGAATATCTTGATAAAGAGGAAAATTATACCATCTCCGTGCCATTGGGTAACTTTGCCGGCTCTGAATTTTTGTCGGGTATGGGACCGGATATTGATTTTAAAATTATTCCGGCAAATATTGCTCACATAGATTTTGAAAGCAGCTTTAAGCCTGCCGGAATTAATCAGGTACTTCATACCTTAAGTGTGCGTGTTGATGTGGATATAAGTGCGCTTTTGCCCGGCTTTGAAGAAATATCCAATCTTTCCTCGTCGGCAGTAGTAGCCGAGACGGTTATTATGGGAGATGTTCCCGAAACATATCTTAATATACAAAAGTAGAAAGGTATTTAAATATGACGGATAATATAAACTATCAGTATATAGTGGATTATATTGTAAATACAATTCCTCAGAGTACAGGCTTTTTAAAGGAGCTTGAAGAGTATGCAGATGAGCGCTTTATTCCTATTATTCAAAGGGAAGTAAAGGGCTTTCTTGCAACTCTTCTTCAGTACAAAAAGCCAAAGAGAATTCTGGAAGTCGGCTCTGCCATAGGCTATTCTTCAATATTCTTTTCGGGATATCTTGAAGATGGCGGAGAGATTGTCACTTTGGAAAAGGACGAAAAGTATGCCGCTATTGCAAGGGAAAATATAAAGAAAGCCGGAAAAGAGGATGTAATTCATCTTATAGAGGGTGCTGCAGAGGAAACAATTACCACAGTAGAAGGCAAGCTTGATATGGTGTTTTTGGATGCCAACAAATCCCGGTACAGGCATTACTTTGATGTAATTTACCCCAACTTAAATCCCGGTGGAATTATAATATGCGACAACATTCTCTACAAGGGTATGACCGCAAATGACAAGCTTTTGCCGAGAAAGCATTACGCAATTGTAAATAACATAAGAGATTTTCTTGATTTTCTCTGCAAGCACGAAGGGCTTACCACATCAATAATTCCCATAGGCGACGGAATGAGTCTTTCGGTAAAAAAATAATAAAATAACAGAGGACTTAAGTAAAAAAACAAAGGTGTCATTGTGAGAGCAGACTCCCATGAAGCAGCCAAAGGCGTACTGAATGGTGTGAGGCTGCCTCAGGCAAAACTGTAGCAGAGACGAGCGCCAACCTCGGTGCGAAGTCGATGCGCCACAGTTGATGGCTTGCGAAGCGAAGAATCTCCACAGAAAGGAAAGTATTATGAATAAACCTGAGCTTCTGGCTCCTGCAGGGAGTCTTGCAAAATTAAAATATGCTGTAATGTACGGCGCAGATGCAGTGTATATAGGCGGTGAGGCATTTTCCTTAAGAGTTGCCGCAAAGAACTTTACCATTGAAGAAATAAAAGAGGGTATAGACTTTGCCCACGAAAGAGGAGCCAAGGTGTATATTACCGCGAATATTATTCCCCACAATTCCGACCTTGACAGCTTTCCCGAATTTGTAAAGCAGGTGGACGAGCTTGGTGCAGATGCCATCATTATTTCCGATCTGGGAGCTTTTTCCATTGTCCGTGAGGTGGCACCCAATCTTGATATACATGTAAGCACCCAGGCAAACAACACCAATTATGCTTCCGCAAATATGTGGTACAAGCTTGGGGCAAAAAGGGTGATACTCGCCCGTGACCTTTCCTTCGGTGAAATAGAAACAATCCGCGAAAAGACTCCTGCCGATATGGAGCTAGAGTGCTTTGTGCACGGAGCTATGTGTGTGTCCTATTCGGGAAGATGTTTACTAAGTAACTACTTAACCCACAGAGATTCAAACCGCGGTGCCTGCTCACATCCCTGCCGCTGGAAGTATTATCTTATGGAAGAAAAGCGCCCCGGCGAATACATGCCCGTATTCGAAAATGAAAGAGGCACATTTATATTTAATTCCAAGGACCTTTGTATGATAGAGCATATACCCCAGCTTATTAAGGCAGGAGTTACGAGCTTTAAGATAGAGGGCAGAGTTAAAAATGAGCTCTATGTGGCAACGGTGGTAAAAGCATACCGTGATGCTATAGATGCATACTTTGCAGAAGGTGAGGACTACAAGGTTTCCGAGGATATTTTAACCGAGCTTACCAAGGTAAGCCACAGAGAGTACACCAACGGTTTCTACTTCGGCAAGCCCACGGAAAAGCATCAGCTCTACACAAGTAACACATACATTCAGGAGTATACCATTGCTGCTGTGGTTAAAAGCTATGACAAAGCCACCGGCGAGGCAATACTGGAGCAGAGAAACAAATTCGAAAAAGGCGATGTCCTTGAAGTATTAAATCCAAGCGGAGAAAACTTCAGCTTTACAGCCGACGAGATGTATGATGAGTGGGATAACCTCATAGAGAGTGCACCCCATGCACAGATGACGGTAAAGCTTAAGCTCCCAAAACCTGTGGCGGATTTTGCAATATTAAGGACATTAAATAAAAATTACAAACCGGAAGAAATGTAATTTACAGGAGATGCAGATACCATGCATCTCCTTTTTGTTTTGGTTTAATTTGAAAATAGGATAGATGTTATAATAACCATCTCAATGTTCAATTTAGTCATTAATGTAAAAATGACTAAATTGACTTGACAATTACCAAATTAAATACTATAATATAATTGTGACATAATATGAGTAAATGACTAAATTGAAAGGTGATATTATGAGAATATATAACTATAAGAATAAATGGGAACAGTTTTTAACACCGGATATTGTATCAATGCTTACGCAGATTCATGAATACAAGGGGAAACAAAATTTGTTTATAGAATCAAGTGCTGATGCACTTTTAGGACTTGTGGAAATTGCTAAAATACAGAGTACGGAAGCTTCCAATAAAATTGAGGGTATATATACATCTGATGAAAGAATTAAAAAACTTGCTTTGGCTAAAACAAATCCCAAAAACAGGGCCGAAGAAGAAATTGCAGGATATAGGGATGTTCTGAATACAATCCACTCTAATCATGATGGCATTCCGCTCAAGCCTAATATTATATTGCAACTTCATAGAGATTTATATAGATTTAATACTGTAACTTATGGCGGTCAATACAAGAATGTGGACAATGTTATAGCTGAAGAGGACTCTGAAGGCAATAAGTTTGTTCGATTTCAGCCGGTGGAAGCTTGGGAGGTTCCCGAAAGCATGGAGAAACTCTGCTCGGCACTCAATGAAGCCATAGCTATGGAAAGCATCAATCCACTTCTTGCAATACCCATGTTTATTCTTGACTTTTTGTGTATACATCCCTTTAATGACGGAAACGGAAGAATGTCAAGACTTCTTACTCTTTTATTACTTTATCGCAGTGGGTATATAGTTGGGAAATACATCAGTATAGAAAAAATGATAGAAACAACAAAAGATAGCTATTATGATGCTCTGCAAAAGAGTTCCATAGGTTGGCACGAAAATAATAATGACTATGCACCATTTGTAAAGTATATGCTTTCTGTTATTCTTGCAGCCCACAGGGAGTTCGCATCCCGTGTGCAGATAATGATTGAAAGCAAACTTTCCAAACCCGAAAGAATTGCAAAAATAATTGAAGATACCCTTGGAAAGATAACCAAGCAGGATATATTGGAAAAATGCCCCGACATAAGCGAAACAACTGTGCAAAGAGCACTTAATGAATTTGTTAAGACTGGCAAAATTATTAAACTAAGTGGTGGAAGATATACTTCTTATATTTGGAACAGAGAGGACGAATAACAAATGATTACAGGTGAACTTAAAAATAAAATAGATGGTCTTTGGGATATATTTGCAGCCGGGGGAGTTGTAAACCCCCTTGATGTAATTGAACAGATTACATATCTTATGTTTATTCACGACCTTGACGATACGGATAATCTTCGTGCAAAGGAAAGCGCCATGCTTGGTCTTCCTCACAAAAGTATATTTGCAGATGAGGTTATGATAGGTGAACGCAGTATTGACGGAAATCAACTGAAATGGTCAACATTCCGCGACTTCCCTGCAGGCAAAATGTACACAATTATGCAGGAGTGGGTGTTCCCGTTTATAAAGAACCTTCACGCAGATAAGGACAGCGCATATTCAAAATATATGGACGATGCAATCTTTAAACTACCGACACCTCTTTTGCTTGATAAGGTTGTAACCAGCCTTGATGATATTTACGAGCTGATGAAAAATTCTTCGGATACCGATGTGCGTGGAGATGTATATGAATACTTACTCAATAAAATTGCACAGTCAGGTTTGAATGGTCAGTTCAGAACTCCAAGACACATTATTAAAATGATGGTTGCTATGATGCAACCAAAGCCGGATGATGTTATTTGCGACCCCGCCTGCGGTACAAGTGGATTCCTGGTGTCTGCCGGTGAATATTTAAAAGATAACTACAAGGAAGAAATATTCTTCAACAAGCAGAAAAAAGACCACTATATGAATTCCATGTTCTTTGGTTACGATATGGACAGAACCATGCTTCGTATCGGTGCTATGAATATGATGACACACGGAATTGACAGTCCGTTTATCGAATATCGTGACAGCTTATCCGACCAGAATCCAGACAGAGATAAGTATTCGCTTATCTTGGCAAATCCACCATTCAAAGGTAGCCTTGATTATGATATAGTATCTGCCGATTTACTTAAAATGTGCAAAACCAAGAAAACAGAGCTTTTATTCCTCGCTCTGTTCCTTCGTATGCTCAAAATTGGTGGCAGATGTGCCTGCATCGTTCCTGATGGTGTGCTCTTCGGCTCGTCAACTGCCCACAAAGCAATTCGTAAGGAGATTGTTGAAAATAACCGCCTGGAGGCTGTTGTTTCCATGCCTTCAGGTGTGTTTAAACCTTACGCGGGTGTTTCTACCGCTATTCTTGTGTTTACAAAAACAGGTCACGGTGGAACAGATAAAGTGTGGTTTTATGACATGAAAGCAGACGGATATTCTCTTGACGATAAGAGAATGCCTGTAACCGAGAATGATATTCCTGATATTATCGAAAGATACCATAATCTTGATAAAGAAACTGACAGAGCAAAGACAGAACAGAGCTTCTTTGTGGACAAGCAGGATATTGTAACTAACGACTATGACCTTTCAATCAATAAATATAAAGAAACAGTATATGTACCTGTGGAATATCCTTCAACAGCCGAAATTATGGCAGACCTCCACGAACTTGAAATGGAAATAACCAAAGGATTGGCAGAATTGGAGGAAATGCTGTGATGAAAAGATTAGATTCAATATGTAAACTAAATATGGGGCAATCTCCAAATTCATCATCATATAACGAAAACAGAGAAGGAATCCCCTTTTTTCAAGGTAATGCTGATTTTGGAAAAAAACATCCTCAAGCACGTATATGGTGTAGCGAACCCACAAAAATCGCAAATTCGGGTGATATTTTAATATCTGTGCGTGCTCCAATTGGCGCATTAAATATAGCAGATACAAAATGTTGCATTGGTCGAGGACTAGCAGCATTAACTGTTGATGAAACCGTATGTGATAGAATGTACTTGTGGTATTGTATCTCATCAAAGGTAGACGAATTAAACGCAAAAGGTACAGGTAGCACCTTTAAAGCAATTAGTAAAAATATATTAGCAGAAACAAATGTACCAATGCCATCTTTGGAAATGCAGCGAAAAATATCTTTAATTTTTGATAAAGTAACAGATTTAATCGACAAGCGAAAAGATCAACTTGAAAAACTGGATGAGCTTGTCAAGGCACGATTTGTCGAACTGTTTGGTGACATAAATGTAAATGATAAAGGGTGGGATATAGAGCCGCTTGGAAATCTGTGTGATATTTCAAGAGGTGGTTCTCCAAGACCTATCGAGCAGTATTTAGGTGGAACGATTCCTTGGATTAAGATTGGAGATGCAACAAAAGGAGATAATGTCTATCTGCATTCTACGAAGGAGCATATTATTCAAGATGGTGTAAAAAAGAGTCGTTTAGTAAAAAAAGGCAGTTTAATCTTTGCAAATTGTGGAGTTTCTCTTGGATTTGCAAGAATAATTACTTTTGATGGATGTATTCACGATGGTTGGCTTGCGATGGAAAATATAGATAATAGATTAGATAAAGTATTTTTATTGCAAGCGTTGAATCAAATGACAGAGCATTTCAGAGCAATAGCACCGGCTGGTACTCAACCTAATTTGAATACTGCAATTATGAAAGCATATATGCAGATTATTTCGCCAATAGAATTGCAGAAGGAATATATTGCTTTTGTCGAACAGACCGACAAATCAAAATTGGAAGTACAAAAAAGCCTTGAAAAATTAGAACTTCTTAAAAAAGCACTAATGCAAAAATATTTTGGGTAGGTGAATGTATATGCAATGCATAAAAGACATATTTGAAATCATTTACTATATAGCATTTATAGTTTTAACTTGGTTGATTGTGAAATATTCCATTAAAACATATAAGCTACAATCAAGTAAAACCTCAAAATTATTGTGTAAAATATCAGTATTCCCTGAAAAAAACGACAAAGATATTTTTCAGTATTATTTAGAGGTTTACAATTTTGGGAATGAAGTTGCAAAAGAGATTAAAGTTATGGTTGAAAATATTTTGATTACGACAATTGGTTTCATAAAGCCGAACGAGTCTTTTTATTATCCTATAGGAACTGTCAGGCAAATGATTAGTTGTAACAGGGTTTATCTTTTAGGGGATGAGAACGAGATAGAACAAGATCAATGCATTGAAGTTGAATTAAAAACAAAAAACCAAACGAATAAATTTAATCTCAACACAGATATTCTTTTCGCTTCAAGAAGAGACTGGGGTTCAGATTATGAAAGAATTGCAGATGCGATTGAAGAAGTGTCAAGATCCATTCAAACAAGCAGAAGATAAACTTTTATTTTGCAGTTAATAAGTAGTGACGGAGATGCAAACAATGAACAAAAACGATTTGGTAGAAATTCATGCACTTTTAAATAAAATGAAGATACATTCAAATCCGTATCTTACGGAAGTAGAAAAAGAGCTTTACAAACATATAGTAGATGAAATTAAGAAACAAGCCCAAAAATAGAGGTGACCACAAATGACAAACTTTGACTTTTTAAAATCTGACCCGCAATTTGCCACATTTGCAGATGTGGCTATTTCTGCCGAAAAGATTTTGAATATTGATGTGGCAGCATCTGTGCTAAATTGTCGCAGAGCGATGGAGTTTGCGGTGAAGTGGATGTATTCCGTTGACAATGATTTGGAAATGCCCTATGACACCACTCTTATTACTCTGATGAGTAGTGAAGAATTTCGTGATGTTGTAGGTAATGACATATACAGAAGAATGGATTTCATCCGCAAAGCCGGTAATATTGCAGCCCATGGTGGAAAGAAAATATCTATGGAGCAAGCGAAGCTTTGCATTGAAAATCTATATTATTTCCTTGACTATGTAGCGTATTGCTATGGAAAGGATTATGTGGAAGGTCAGTTTGATGCAAGCCTTTTGGAACTTACCACAGAAGAAGCCCTGTCATTTGTTACAGACAAGACCGTTGACCTTGAAAGTCTTATGGCTGAAAATAAGGCACTTAAAGACGAGCTTACCGCACGTCGAGCCGAGCAACAACAGACTTATGTTTCAAAACCTCTTGATTTATCTGAGTTTAAGACAAGAAAAATATACATAGATACTATGCTTCAAGAGGCAGGCTGGACGGAAAATACAAACTGGATAAATGAAGTTGAATTTCCGGGGATGCCCAACAAATCTGAAGTTGGCTATGCAGATTATGTATTATATGACGATACACACAAACCGCTTGCAGTTATTGAAGCAAAACGCACTTGTAAAGATGTAGCAGTTGGCAGACAGCAGGCAAAACTTTATGCAGATATTTTAGAAAAACAGTACGGCAGACGTCCTGTTATATTCCTCACCAATGGTTTTGAAACAAGAATTGATGATGGCCAATATCCCGAAAGAAAAGTTGCTACCATTTATTCAAAGCGTGATTTAGAAAAGATGTTCAACCTTCGCAGAATGAGGACAAGTCTTAAAAATGTGATGGTTGATAAAAATATTGCAGGAAGATACTATCAGGAAGGTGCTATCAAAGCAGTTGCAGATAGCTTGGATGTTAAAAACCGTAGAAAAGCACTTCTTGTTATGGCGACAGGTTCGGGTAAAACAAGAACTGTCATTGCACTTTGCAAAGTGCTCTTAGAACATGGATGGGTTAAAAACATTCTGTTCCTGGCAGACAGAACATCTCTTGTAACACAGGCAAAGCGTTCTTTTGTAAATCTATTGCCGGATTTATCTGTTACTAACCTTTGTGAAGAAAAAGATAACTTTGCGGCGCATTGTGTGTTCTCGACCTATCAGACTATGTATAATTGCATAGACGAAGTTAAAGATGAGGAAGGAAAACTATTCACAAGCGGTCACTTTGACCTTTTAATTTGTGACGAAGCGCACCGTTCAATTTATAATAAATACAGAGATATCTTTAACTATTTTGATGCTCCGCTTGTTGGTCTTACTGCAACACCGAAAGATGAAATTGATAAGAACACTTATGAAATTTTTGAGCTCGAAAGCGGTGTGCCTACCTATGGCTATGAACTTGCACAAGCAGTTAAAGATGGTTACCTTGTTGATTATATGTCGGTAGAATCAAAGCTTAAATTTATTGAACAGGGTATCACTTATGAAGAATTAACAGATGAAGAAAAAGAAGAATACGAAAACCTTTTTGAAGACGAAGATGGTGAAATCCCTGAAAGAATTAGCTCTTCTGCTTTGAATGAATGGATATTTAACCGTGACACAATTCGTCAGGTGCTTAACGTACTTATGACAGACGGCATTAAAATTGAATACGGTGAAAAACTCGGAAAAACGATTATATTTGCAAAAAACCATCTTCATGCTGAAAAAATACTTGAAGTTTTCAATTCTGAATACCCGCATCTGAATGGTTTTGCAAAGGTGATTGACAACAAAATCAATTATGCACAGAACTTGATCGATGAATTTTCAGACCCCAAAAAGCTTCCGCAAATTGCTATTTCTGTTGATATGCTTGATACCGGTATAGACGTACCGGAGGTTTTGAACCTTGTATTCTTCAAGAAAGTTATGAGTAAAGCAAAGTTTTGGCAGATGATTGGCAGAGGTACCCGTCTTTGTCCTGACCTTTTAGATGGAGAAGATAAAAATAAATTCTACATTTTTGATTTTTGTGGAAACTTTGAGTTTTTCAGAATGAACCAAGGAAAGCCTACTGCAAATCAGATGGCACTTCAGGGAGCTATATTCAACCTGAAATCTCAAATTATCTTTAAACTTCAGGATATTGCTTATCAGACAGAAGATTTAATTGCTTTCCGTAAGAGTTTGGTTTCTGAAATGGTAACAAAAGTTCGAGAACTTAACAAAGAGAATTTTGCTGTAAAGCAACACCTCAAATACGTTGAACTATATGCAAATGAAGAAAATTATGTATCGCTTACATATGAAGATACGCTTATTATCAAAGAAGAACTTGCACCACTCATTATTCCAGACGAGGATGAAGCAAGTGCTGTGCGATTTGATGCACTTATGTACGGAATTGAACTTGCATATCTTGCAGGAAAAGGTTATGGCAGGCATAGAAGTGATTTGTTTAAAAAAGTAAGTGGTATTGCAAGTGTTGCAAATATTCCTGAAATATCGGCAAAATCTGAACTTATCAATAAAATATTGCATACGGATTATCTTGATAATTGCGGAATCAATGACTTTGAGCACATTCGTGAGTCGCTTCGTAATTTAATGAAGTACATTCCACACCATGTTTTAAGATATGACACCAACTTTGGTGATGATATTCTTTCTACAGAGTGGAAAGAGTCTGAACTTGAAAGCGATGACCTTAAAAATTACAGAGCAAAAGCGGAATATTATGTAAGACAGCATCAGGATAATAGTGTAATTGCGAAGTTAAAAGGTAATGTACCGCTGACTAAGGATGATGTGTCAGAACTTGAAAAGATTCTGTGGAATGAGGTTGGCACAAGAGAGGAATATACTGCTGAGTATGGAGAAAAACCGCTTGGCGAGTTTGTTCGTGAAATTGTAGGCCTCGATATGAATGCGGCAAAAGAAGCTTTTGCTGAATTCTTAGGCAACACAAATTTAGATAGCAGACAGATATATTTTGTTAATCAGATTGTTGAATATATTGTTCACAACGGCATGATGAAGGATTTATCTGTGCTACAAGATGCGCCGTTTACAGATAAAGGTAGTGTGGTTGAAATCTTTACAGACCTTTCTGTATGGGCAGGAATCCGAAAGGTTATTGAAAGTATTAATATGAATGCCGCAGCTTAGTTACAGTAATATTAACACAAAAATGCCAAGCACATATGTGACTGGCATTTTCATTTTAACTATATTGAATTATCCTTAAAATGTATACACACCCGAACCAACACTATGAATACTTCCGTCGGGTAGTATAACCTCTGCGGTGGTGTTACAGGGAATTTCAAATGTGTATTCTGTCTTTCCGTTCTTGTGTTCCCACCTTGAGCCTACAAAGCCGTGAGGCGTGTCGAATTTTGCTTCCATATAGGAGAGTTTGTTGGTGGGAGTGGGAGCTATCTTTATCTTTTTATAGCCTGCCTCAAGTGGTGTTACACCCATTGCCTCGGAGTAAATCCAGTCTGCCACGGAGCCGTAGGCATAGTGGTTAAAGGAGTTCATGGCAGTAGACCACATGGTGCCGTCCTCTTTTATGCCGTCCCAGTGCTCCCATATGGTGGTGGCACCCTGCTTTACGGAGAACAGCCAGGAGGGGTATTCCCTTTGAATGAGCAGTCCGTAGGCGGTGTCTGCGTGGCCGTGTCGGGAAAGTGCATAGCAAAGATAGGGTGTGCCTACAAAGCCTGTCTGGAGCTTTGTGCCGTTTTCAAGTATCATTTTATTAAGGGCATCTGCATTTTTGAAACCATCTTCAAAAAGATTCATGTAAAGACCAAGAACATATGCAGTTTGGGTTTTGCATTTTGGCTCACCGTCTTCGCCTATGTATTCCTTGCGGAAAGCTTCAACTATATTTTTGTAGAGTTCATTAAGCTCTTTTGCATCATCCTCATAACCGAGAACTTCTGCCATTTTTGAAGTAAGATAAGTTGAGTATGCATAGAAGGCTGTGGCAATGTAGGTTTTGTCGGTGGAGCCTTCATAGCTTCCCGGCTTTGCATCAAGACCAAGCCAGTCGCCATACTGGAAGCCCGTGTTCCACAGATAGGGGTTATCGCCCTGAGCCTTTATATATTCAATCCACTTTTTACTCATGGGATAGGTGGTTTCAAGGAAACGCTTATCCGCACCGGTTTTGTAAAGCTCCCAAGGGCAGATTACGCCGGCATCTCCCCATGCGGAGGAGGTTTTCTGACAGGTCATAAGGGGTATGTAATTTCCTACCATACCGTCTTTCTTTTGGTCTGCCATCATGTCAAGAAGCCATTTTTTGAAAAATGCAACACAATCGGCATTTTTTAGTGCTGTGCTTATAAATATTTGAGCATCTCCTGTCCAGCCAAGTCTTTCGTCGCGTTGTGGGCAATCTGTGGGGATATCCACAAAGTTATCTCTCTGGCTCCACAAAATATTGGAGAAAAGCTTATTTATCATTTCGTCGGAGCATTCTATATGACCGTTTACGTTTGTGTCGGAGGATATTGCCTCTGCCACAAAGTTGTCAACAGTAACTTCCGGAGTACATTCGTCTATGCGTACATAACGAAATCCCTGAAATGTAAATACCGGGCGATAGGTTTCAACGCCTTCTCCTTTAAAGGTGTAGGTAATTTCATTTTTGGCACTTCTCATATTTTCTGTGTAGAAGTTACCTTCTGCATCCAAAACTTCGGCGTGGGTGTATTTAATTACATCGCCCTCTTTGCCTTTTATACTGAATTTAACCCATCCGGCAATGTTCTGACCGAAATCCAGCACTTTTTCGCCTTTGGGTGTGGTGAACATACTAAGGGGTTTTAATGTCTTAATTACCTTTACAGGTACGCCGATGGAAGGCACAAGGTTCGCAAAGCCAATGTTGTATTCCACAGCAGGGAAGAACTTTTCCTTTTTGCCTTCTTTTCTTGCATCGTAGATTTCACCGTCATATATTTCCGACATAACTACGGGGCTTTCATAGCTTTCCCAGGTGTCATCGGTTACAAGTGCGGTTTTGCCGTTTATTATAAGCTCTGCAAAAGCACAAAGGGGCATTTCGCCAAAGGGACTTGGTACGGTGGAAAATGCAGGAAATCTACCATTACACCAGCCTTTGCCAATAAATAATTCTATGGTGTTTTTGCCTTCATTAAGATAGGGGGCAACATCAAACATTCTGTATTGGATTCTCTTAAGATAAGAGGTGAATCCCGGATTTAAAAGGGTGTCGGTTATTCTTTTGCCGTTTATTTTAATTTCAAAAAGTCCGTAGCAGGATGCAAATATGTATGCATTTTCTGCTTTGGATACCTCAAATTCCTTTACAAATACAGGCATAACATTTCCGGGACGTGCTATCCATTTTGCTTTGGGTTCTTCGCCCATGTAGCCTGTTACAAAGTATCCTTCATCTTCGGCACTCTCTCCGTGGTTATCCCATACCTTTACTGTATAGTTGTATCGGGTTTTGGGGGCAAGGGCAGAACCTTTGTATTCTATATTAATACTTTGGTTGCTGTCTTTCTTTTCATTCCACACACCGTCTACAGTTATTTCGTATGCGGTCTGGAAGGTGTCGTTTTTATCACTTACAAGCTTCCACGAGAACAGAGGATTTTTTTCGTCCATTCCCAGAGGGTTTACAAGGTTTTCACATTTTAAATCGGTAATATTAAGCATAGTGCACCTCTTTAACTTAAAATAACTATGCCTTTATGATAACATAATACCCATTTGTTGTAAAGGTTCTGTTTTGTATTAAAAAGTGTCTTTTGTTGCAAGACTTCTCCTGTATGCCGACGGTGAAATACCTACTTTGTTTTTAAAAATCTTATTAAAATACTGCTGTGAGCAGAATCCGCATTTTTCCGAGATTTCTCCTATTGGTATTCTCGTAAATCCAAGGAGCTTTTTGGATTCATCAGTACGGCAGGCTGTAAGGTATTCGTTGGGACTTTGGCCGCATTTTGCGGTAAAAATCTTGTGAAAATATGTATCGCTTAAGTGGCTTGTTTTGGCAATGTCCTTAAGGCGTATTGGGTTATTAAAATTCTCCTTTATGTACGCTTTTGCCCTTTGAATTAAGTCATCGTGAAGTTCGGTCTGCAGTAATGAACTTCGGGCTTCTTTTATTAATTTGTCTATAAATCCCAAAAGACGGGAATTGTAAAGTATTTCCTTTTCCGGAGTTTGCTTAAGAAGGATTAAATCTTTTAAGAGAGCCTCGATTTCTTCTGTTTGTGACGGCATAAAATAGTCGGGTGTATTCAAAAGTTCCTCTGCTACAATGCCTTTTGCAATAACTTTAAGGTAAATTGTGGAAAAAGGCAGATGGTTAACTCTTTTTTGACCGGGCTTGGCAATAAGAACATAACCTTTTTTGGAAAGATATTCCTTTCCGTCGAGAAAAAATTTGGCTCCGTTGGAGGTAAAAAGCTCTATTTCAAAGAATTCAACCGGTCGTACTTCCGTTCTTTGGGGCAGCTCATCACTGAAAAATGTTCCGCAGCTCTTAATTTGGGGCATTGCAAAATCAGTCATTTTTAAATTCCTTTCACTTGAACTATGTCAAGAAAATATAAAAATATATTAAGAAAATATGTTGAATTAAGCGGTTTATATGGTGTATAATATAACAAAAAAGCATAAAAGTCAAGGAGGCTGTTATGAGATATTACGAAAGCTTAAAAAAATTCTCCGAAAACAGAGAACCCCAGAGAGCGTATTACATACCCTATGATTCTTTGGAAAAGGCTCTAAAAGGTGATAAAACAAAATCCAACTACTACAAGCTTTTAAACGGCAACTGGAATTTTGCCTTTTTTAAAAGGGATATAGATGTTCCTGAAAAAATATCTGCGTGGGACACAGTTCCTGTTCCGTCCTGCTGGCAGACTCTTGGTTATGAAAAGCCGGGATATACCAATATTATGTACCCTCATCCCATAGATGCTCCCTATGTTCCCGATGACAACCCCTGCGGTGTATATGAAAGGGAATTTACAGTAAATACCGAATGGAAAAAAAGAGAAACCTACATAGTTTTTGAGGGTGTGTCCTCCTGTCTTACTCTCTATGTAAACGGTGAGTATGTGGGCTTTAGCCAGGGTTCCCACCTTCAGGCAGAGTTTGACATATCAAAGTATGTAAAGGAAGGCAAAAACACCCTTACTGCAAAAGTACATAAATGGTGTGTGGGAAGCTATCTTGAGGACCAGGACTTTTTCCGCTTTTCCGGGATATTCCGCGATGTGTATCTTCTCTCCCGTGAGAAAGGTCACATTGTTGATGTGGAGATTAAGGCAGATACAAAGACAATAGCTGTTGATGCCCCAAACTACGAAATATATGACGGCAAAGAAAAGGTGGAAAATCTTGATAAGCCCATTCTCTGGAATACGGAAAATCCTCACCTTTATACCGTAATTATTAAAGGTAAGACAGAATTCATACCCATAAAGGTCGGTATGAGAGAAATTACCGTTTCCGATAAATATGAGCTTTTGTTAAACGGAGTTTCCGTACTTTTAAAGGGTGTAAACCACCACGACACTCACCCCGCAAAGGGTTGGTGTATGAGTGAAGAAGACATCCGCAAAGACCTTGAAACAATGAAGTTTTTGAACATAAATACCATTCGTACATCCCACTATCCGCCTACGCCGGAGTTTCTCAATATGTGCGATGAAATGGGCTTTTACGTAATAGATGAAACCGACCTTGAAACTCACGGCTATGCGAGAAGAAGCACCGTTACCGGGGGTTACTACGATGTGTCTGACCCCATATGGCCCTGCATGGATCCCAACTTCAAGGAAATGTTTATAGAGCGTATGGTAAGAATGATGGAAAGAGATAAAAATCATCCGTCAATCATAATGTGGTCCACAGGCAACGAAAGCGGCTACGGCGAAAACCACAAGGAAATGCTTCGTTGGGGAAAAAAAAGAGATGCTTCACGCCTTTATCATTGCGAAGATGCATCTCATAAGGGAATCCACGAGAACCCCAAGGGTGATGAGTTTGAGCTTACCGATGTGCGTTCTCATATGTACACAGCGGTTGAAGAAGTGGAGGAATACGGCAATAATCCCATACATAAAATGCCCTACTTCCTTTGCGAATATGCTCACGCCATGGGCAACGGTCCCGGTGATGTGACAGACTATATGGAAGTGTTCAAAAAGTACCCTGCACTGATAGGCGGCTGTATATGGGAATGGGCAGACCATGTGTTTATAGAGGACGGTGTGCAGAAATACGGCGGAGATTTCGGCGAGCTTACCCACGACGGCAACTTCTGCTCTGACGGTCTGGTGTTTTCCGACAGAAGCCTTAAGGCAGGCTCCCTTAATGCAAAGTATGCATATCAGCCCATGAGCTGTACTTTAGAGGGAAAAGTTCTTACGGTAAAAAATGAGTTTGACTTTACAAATATGATAGACTGCACCCTTGTAATGACCTTAAGCGTTGACGGCGTTACAAAAGATGTAAAGGCTATGAACCTTGATATTGAGCCGAAATGTCATACAGAGGTGGAACTTGATTTTGATATTCCAAAATTCTGCCGTTTTGGTGCATATGTCAATGTATCGCTTATTGCAAAGGACGGCACCGAGGTTGCAATGTGCCAGCTTGAGCTTGATACTAAAAGAGCCGGCAATATTATAAGCGAACCTCACAAAGGAATAACGGAAGATGCTGAAAGATATTACATTTCCGGCAGAGATTACGAATACAAATTCAATAAGCACTATGGTTCTGTTGAGAGTATTGTCCGCAGCGGCAAAGAGCTTCTTGCAAAAAGGGCAGAGCTTACCGTAATGAGAGCTCCCACCGACAATGACCGCAAGGTTAAGTATGAGTGGGCGTATATAGAAGGAAACGGCGGAAACTGGAGCAGTGAAAACTTAAACAGAACATTTACAAAGGTTTATGCCTGCACCCTTAAGGACAATGTAATCACAGTTGAAGCATCTCTTGCCGGCGTTGCAAGAATGCCCATAGTTAAGTACAAGGTAAACTATGAATTCTTTGAAGACGGCGAAATCAAAATTACATTTGACGGCGATGTAAGGGAATTTTCTTCCTATCTGCCAAGACTTGGCTTTGAGTTTACTCTCTTGAAGGCAAACGATACGTTCAGCTATTTTGGTATGGGTCCCGGCGAAAGCTACTGCGATATGAACTCTCACGCAAAGATGGATATGTACACGTCAAGTGCTTCGGAGGAGTACGTAAACTATGTTGTTCCCCAGGAGCACGGCAACCACTTTAACACCCGATACCTTGGCATGGACTGTGGCTTAAGCTTTGTAACGGATACCGCCTTTGAGGTAAATGTGTCCGAGTACACCACAGATACTCTCTTTAATGCAACTCATCCCAATGAGCTCAAAAAGAACGGCTACACCAATGTCCGCATAGACTACAAGGTTTCCGGCATAGGTTCAAACAGTTGCGGTCCAAAGCTTCCGGAAAAGTACAGATTAAGTGACAAAAAGATAAAATACAGTTTTTATATTCTATAATCAAAAATAAGGCACTCGTTAATGAGTGCCGTATTTTCGTGTTTTTAGTTAAATTGTGAATTATAAAGCGTAGAGTAAAATCCTTTCTTTTCCATAAGCTCGTCGTGAGTTCCGCTTTCGGTTATCACTCCGTCCTGCAGAACTATAATCTTATCTGCGTTTTGTATGGTAGAGAGTCTGTGAGCTATTATAAAGCAGGTTTTATCTTTCATAAGCCTTGTCATAGCTTCCTGAATTTTAATTTCCGTTCGGGAGTCTACGTTGGATGTAGCTTCGTCAAGTATCAGCATTTTTGCATCTGCAAGCATGGCTCTTGCTATGGTTATAAGCTGTCTTTGTCCTTTGGATATGTTTATGCCGTCATCGGTTATCACGGTATCGTACCCGTCGGGCAAGCTTTCAATAAATGTGTCTATCATAGCTTCTTTTGCGGCATGCTTTACCTGTTCAAGGGTGGCTCCTTCTTTGCCATAGGCAATGTTTTCAAAGATGGTTCCGTTAAAAAGCCACGTGTCCTGAAGAACCATTGTAAATGACTTGCGAAGGGAGCTTCTCTCCAATTCGCGGATGTCCTTGCCGTCTACGGTAATACTTCCGCTGTCTACATCGTAGAATCGCATCAAAAGGCTTATAATGGTGGTCTTTCCGGCTCCGGTGGGACCCACCACGGCAATATTTGTGCCTGCCTTTGCATCTATGGATATGCCGTGAAGTATAGTTTTATCTTTGTCGTAGCCGAACACCACATTGTTAAATTGTACATTTCCTTCGGGGTTTTCAAGCTTTACCGCATCGGGAATATCTTCTTTTTCCGGTTTTTCATCCAGTATTCTGAATACTCTCTCGGCTGCGGAAAATGCCGATTGAAATTCCGTAATGATGTTTGCAAATTCATTTATAGGCCACGCAAATTTACGTGAGTACTGCACAAACTGTGCCACACCGCCCAGGGTAATAAAGAACATTGAGCCTGCCTGTATCACACCATTCGTACTGTACATATACAGTATTCCGCCGAATATCATTACAAGGGAAATGGAAAGGTTGTTTATAAAGTTAATTGTGGGGAACATTATCATGCCGTGGTAGTCTGCCTGATAGTGAGCTTCCATAGCTTCTTCGTTCTTTTGATCAAATCTTCCCTGTATCACTTCCTGACGATTATATGCCTGAATACTTCTGCAGCCGGTAAGCATTTCTTCTGCATATCCGTTCAGCTCGCCAAGCTTTCGGGAACGTTTTGAAAAAAGCGGTCTTACCTTTTTGGAACGGTATTTGGTAAATATTATAAGTATGGGAACGGTGATTATAACCACTGCAACCAAAGGTTTTGATATATTCCACATAAATATAAAGGAGCCCACCACGGTGTAGATGCTTGTCATTATCTGTACCACATCGTGAGAAAGTGATGCATTTATGGTGTCTATATCGTAGGATATGCGGCTTATTATGTCGCCGGTGGGGTGGGTGTCAAAGTAACCTACCGGAAGAGTGGTAAGCTTTTCGAAAAGCTGTTTTCTCATAGTGTATACTATTTTCTGACCTATTTTAATCATTAGCACGGCAAGCACATAGCTTAATATTGCAGATAATACATAGCATATAAGTGTCCATACAACCCTGGACTGAACCAGCTCATACTGTACGCCGCCTTTGGCAACAATTGCATCAATAGCTTCGCCGGAGTATTTGGGGCCCAAAAGGGCAAGCTGATTGGAAAGTAGTGTCAGAAGAATTGCAGGTATAAACAAATGCCAATATTTCAGCACATATCCGCAAAGACGGATAAATGTACCTTTAAAGTCTTTTACTTTTTTGTTGTTTGGTCTTTGGTTTCGCTGTTTATTCAACAAAAGCACCTCCCATCTGAGAGTCGCTTATTTCTTTGTATTCACTGCAGGTTTCCATAAGTTGTTCGTGTTTTCCCATTCCTATTATTTCTCCCTGCTCTACTACAATAATGAGGTCGGAGTCCTTTACGGAGCTTACCCTTTGGGCAACTGTTATTACCGTGGAATCCTCTAAGCCTTCCTTAAGGGCAGTCCTCAATCGTGCATCTGTTCTGTAGTCCAGAGCGGAGGAACTGTCGTCAAGGACTACTATGGGCGGTTTTGATGCCAAGGCTCTGGAAATAAGAGTTCTCTGTTTCTGCCCGCCGGAAATATTTGCTCCGTGTTGTGACAGTTCGTGTTCAAATTTTTCTTCAAAGTTATCAATAAATTCATCCGCTTGAGCTGTTTTTGTAGCTGATTTTATTTCATCCTCCGGGATATTTCTGCCGAAGGCGATGTTTTCGGCTATGGTGTCGGAGTAAAGAAAGTCGTACTGCATTGCCGAACCGAACATTGCGTAGAATCTTTCTTTATCTATGGTGCGGATATCTTCGCCGTTTATGTAGATGTTACCTTCCGTTACATCATAAAATCTCATCAGCAGCTTTACTATGGTGGATTTTCCGCTTCCGGTAGCGCCTATTATACCTAATCTACCGCCTTTTTTTAACTGAAAGTTTATGTTTTTTAAGTTTTCGGTTTTACCTGTGTAGCTGAAGTGTACATCTTTAAAGACAATGTGATTGTCTGTGGAAATATCCGGGTACTCTTTCTTGGATTTAACGGTTACATCCTCGGGAGTGTTAAGGACCTCCGCAATTCTTTTGGAGGATGCGGCAAACTTGGTGTACATCATAAACATTCTTGTCATACCCATCATTGCCATAGATATGAGGTTGAAGTACTGCATAAAGGCTATTATGTTTTCTGCATCGGAAAGACCTTTACCTACCCAGTAGGCACCAAGGGCTATTACTCCCACACTTCCTATGTTCATAAGGGTGGACATTATGGGATTTACCGTACCCATTATCACTCCGGCACGGGTTTCCTTGCGTATAAGCTCTTTGTTTACTTTGTCGTAGCGCTTGTGTTCGTAGTCGGATTTGGACAAGGCTTTAATTACCCTCATACCGCCTACATCCTCACGGACTACTCTTATCATGCGGTCAACGGATTGCTGAACTTTTGTGTACAGGGGAATACCTTTAGAGGATATACAAAATATGGTAGCAAACATAAAGGGGAGGGTTGCTATCATCACCAGAGCCAGCCGCATATCCATTATCATGGTAATTCCAAGTCCGCCAAGGAGCAGTATGGGTGCTCTTACACCCATTCGCTGCATCATATTTACGAAGTTATGCACATTGTAGGTATCCGATGTAATTCTGGATTCCAGAGAAGGTATGGTAAATTCGTCTGTCTGATGAGCACTTAAGTACAAGGTCTTTCTGAAAAGGTCATTTCGCATATTTTTGGCAAATACCTTGGATACAGCCGCCGCCATTCGGTTGGCAATTATATTGCATATGCAGGCTATACCGGAGCAGACTATCATCACCACTCCCCAAAGCACAATGCTCTTTATGCCTTTTTCTATTACATTTTTAAGTATGTGGCTTAGTATGTAGGGCAGAAGAAGCTCGGAAACTGTTCCAAAAATTTTAATGAACAGAACAAGCCCCATCTTAGCCCGGAGGTTTTTAAGGTAGCTCAGTATTGTTTTCATTTTCCGTCTTCCTCCGCTTCTTCTGAAATGCAGATGGATTTTTCAAGAATTTTATCCAGTGTGGTATTAAAGGCTTCCATCTCTTCGGAGGATATTTCTTCCGATATCATTGTATTCCAACTCAAAGTTATCTCACGGATTTTGGGGTAAATATCCTTCATTTTTTCGGTAGGGTACACCAGCAGTTCCCTTTTGTCCCTGGGAGAAGTTTCCCTTTTTACATAGCCTGCCTTTTCAAGCTGTGCAAGGTGGCGTGCCACGGTACTCTTGTTAAAGAACATATGCTTTGCAAGCCACTCCTGGGGCATTCCGGGGTTGTTGTATATGGCAAATACATATCCGTGGTATATTCCCGGTAAATCTTCGGGGGATTTTTTGCTTCTGTATATATTTATACATCGGCTTACTGTGCTCATTTTTCGCATAATTGTAGCCATAGGATACCTCTTTTTATATAAATAGTTGCAGGTGAAACAGTTTCACCTGCAACTATTTTATCATATGCACTATGAAAGGTCAATATTATGTAAGAAAAAATCAAAATAACTTGAAAAAATTTTCCATTCGTACTATAATATTATATAATAGGGTTATTATCAGGCATTTTGAACCAAAAGAGCCATAAACCCCCGGAATAAACAGAACCAAAGACCCAATAATATTTATTATAAAATATTGTGGGGATTTTAAATGAAATATATTTTAATTTTTTTAATCGGTTCTGCCGGTTATTCGGGTCTGGAGGTATTCTGGAGAGGTTATACTCATTGGACAATGGCAGTTACCGGCGGAGCTTGTTTTCTCATTATATATCTTTTAAACGGTGTGCTCCGTACGGAGAATATACTCCTTAAATGCGTTGCCGGTTCGGCGGTTATTACCGCTGCGGAGTTTCTTGTGGGAGTTACGGTAAATCTTATCCTTAAGTGGAATGTGTGGGATTATTCCTCCCTGCCTTTTAACTTTATGGGTCAGATATGCTTAAAGTACAGTTTGCTTTGGTTTTTTCTGTGTATGCCCCTTAGCGGCATATGCACCCTTATTTCCAGGATTTTTTAACAAAAGGAGAACTCAGGATGACAATCCCGACCAAGACATCAAAGTTTCAAAGATACCGCAGTAATGTTTTTCTCTTTATTGCTGCTTTAATATGGGGTACTGCTTTTGTGGCTCAAAGGGAAGGCGTTGACGTGCTTCACCCCATTACATACAACGGCATACGAAATTTCGTGGGTTGCATCGCCCTTATGCCGGTTATTTTAATAATGACTGCTTCCTCACGGAAAAAAGGCACACAGATTAAGACGAATCCCAAAACCTTAATTATCGGCGGTATCATTTGCGGAATTATTCTTTTTACGGCAAGTACGCTCCAGACTATGGCATTGGTTGATGCCGATGAGGGCAAGGCAGGGTTTATGACAGCCCTTTACCTTATTATAGTTCCCATCATAGGAATTTTTATGGGCAAGAAGGTCCGCCCGGTTATTTGGATAAGTGTTGTGCTTGCTACCTTTGGTTTATATTTTCTTTGTGTTAAAGAGGGTACAAGCTTTTCCTTTAATAAATCCGAACTTTTGCTTTTGGGTTGTGCATTTGTGTTTGCACTCCACATTATTGCCATAGATTATTTTTCCCCCAAGGTGGATGGCGTAAAGCTTTCCTTTATACAGTTCTTTGTGGTGGGTATCATAAGCCTTGTGTACATAATAGCGGTAGACAGACCTTCCTTTGAGGAAATCAAAGCCTGCACAATTCCAATTCTTTATGCAGGCGTTATGAGCTCCGGCGTTGCATATACCTTCCAGATTTTAGGGCAGAAGAATGCCGAGCCTGCAGTTGCTTCCATTATAATGAGTATGGAATCCCTCTTTGCACTTCTGGCAGGTATCCTAATATCCGGCAATGAACCCGGTGTACGTGCCATTGCAGGCTGTGCATTTATGATGGTTGCAATTATTTTAGTGGAGCTTCCCGAAAGGAAGCCAAAGAAACAGTAGAAAGGAATCCTTAATATGCCAAAGATATTAGTATCCGCTTGCCTCTATGGTGAGTGCACCAAATACGACGGAACCAACAATATATGTAAGCACCCTCTTTTTCTTAAATGGAAGAATAAAGGCGAGCTTGTGCCTGTTTGCCCCGAGGTTATGGGAGGCCTTAAAACTCCAAGACCCTGCAGCGAACTTCAGGGTGAAAAGGTGGTAAATACCCTTGGTGAAGATGTTACCGAGGCTTTCAGCAAAGGCGCCGAAGAAGCTCTTAAGAAGGCAAGGGAAGAGGGTGTAATTCTTGCAATATTAAAGCAAGGCAGTCCATCCTGCGGATGCAAGAAGATTTATGACGGCACATTTGGCGGCAAAAAGATTTCCGGAATGGGAGTAACCGCAAGACTTCTTACGGACAATGGTATTGTGGTTTTTGATGAGAACGATATTGCACTTGCAAATCTTCTGTATACTCACGCAGGTAAAAAGCACACACATCATCACGATTGAGGAGGTATGTAACTATGAACGAAAACGGAAAAGAGTTAGTTGAGAGCTTTACCTTAGACCACACAAAGGTAAAGGCTCCATTTATAAGAATGTGCACAGTATATCAGGGTGAAAAGGGTGACAAGGTGACAAAATATGACATTCGCTTTTGTCAGCCAAACGAAGAAGAATTGGATTCTCCCGGTATTCATACTTTAGAGCATCTTATGGCTACATATATGCGTAATTATATGGAAGGAATCATAGACCTTTCTCCCATGGGATGCAGAACAGGCTTTTACCTAACTGTATGGGGAAGCCCTGAGGTAAGCGTAATCAAAGACGTTATGATAAAGTCATTAAACGATGTGCTTAAATCCGATGATGTTCCTGCAGTTAACCCCATTCAGTGCGGTAACTACAGGCTTCACTCTCTTGAACTTGCAAAACAATATGCAAAGGGTGTTCTTGATAAAGGCTTTAACGATGATTTTATTATAGACTAAAACCACTTGTTCAAAAGATACAAAGGCAAAATAAACTTTTTGTAAAAAATAAAAAAATTTTCCTTGACATAATTGAAATGTTATGATATGATAGTAAACTGCAGTTGTATCTTTTTTTGTAAGTTTGCCTTTGTGCAGATTCCCGATTTTTAAGGGATATTTACGGAAAAATTTGGTAATATTATTAGAAACAATATATAGTTTACAATAAGTGTTACAGGGTTGCAAATAATAATATGAGGTGATTAAATTGACGGCACGTCCACATCCTATCATGCTTGGTAAGAATGAAAGAATGAGCTACTCCAAAGTAGAAGAAGTTCTTGAGATGCCAAACTTAATTGAGGTGCAGAAAAAGTCATATGATTGGTTCATCGAGAAGGGATTAAAAGAGGTACTCCATGATGTATCTCCTATTTGTGATTTCGCAGGAAATCTCGTACTTGAGTTCGATGACTATTATCTTGATGACAATCCCAAGTACTCAATTGAGGAATGTAAGGCACGCGATGCTACATATTCCAAGCCCCTTAAAATTAAAGTAAGACTTATAAACAAGGAAACCGGTGAGGTTAAAGAACAGGAAATCTTCATGGGCGAATTCCCCCTTATGACAGATTCCGGTACCTTTATTATCAACGGTGCGGAGCGTGTTATCGTAAGCCAGGTTGTAAGAAGCCCCGGCATATACTTTGATATGCAGCACGATAAAATCGGTAAAGAGCTCTACAATGCTACCGTTATACCCAATCGCGGTGCTTGGCTTGAGTATGAAACCGATTCCAACGATGTATTCTCCGTAAGAATAGACAGAACAAGAAAGCTCCCTGTTACAGTTCTTATCCGTGCACTCGGAATAAATACCAATGAAGAAATATTAGAGCTCTTTGGCTACGACAACACCATCCAGGTTACCTTGGAAAAGGATGCTACCGCAAGTGCCGAGGAAGCTCTCATTGAGATATACAAAAAGCTTCGTCCCGGCGAGCCTCCCACAGTGGAAAGTGCCACATCTCTTATTAATGCACTCTTCTATGATGCAAAGAGATATGATATCTCCAAGGTTGGCCGTTATAAGTTCAATAAGAAGCTTGCCATCTCTTCCAGAATCAGAAACAAAACCCTTGCAAAAGATGTTGCAGACCCCGAAACAGGTGAAATCCTTGCTACAGCAGGCGAAGCTCTTACCCGTGATAAGGCAGAGCTTATCGAAAAAGCCGGCGTAAATGTAGTATATGTAACCGTAGAAGGCAAGGAAGTTAAAATCTTCTCCAACGGTATGGTAGATATCAATAACTTTGTAGATTTCGACCTTTCCGATGTGGAAGTTGACGAACTTGTATGTTACAAGGTATTAAAGGAAATCCTCGAACAGAATGAATCTGAAGAGGATATTAAGAACGCTATAAAAGAGAGAATAGACGACCTTATTCCCAAGCATATCGTAAATGACGATATCCTTGCGTCCATCAACTATCACTTGGGTCTTCAGTACGGTATCGGCTCTACAGACGATATCGACCATTTGGGCAACAGAAGACTCCGTGCTGTTGGTGAGCTTTTGCAGAACCAGTTCAGAATCGGTCTTTCCAGACTTGAAAGAGTTGTAAGGGAAAGAATGACCATTCAGGACTTAGACTCCGTAACACCTCAGGCTCTTATTAACTCCAGACCTGTGGTAAGTGCCATCAAAGAGTTCTTTGGTTCTTCACAGCTTTCTCAGTTTATGGATCAGACCAACCCCCTTGCAGAGCTTACTCATAAGAGAAGACTTTCGGCACTTGGTCCCGGCGGTCTTTCCAGAGAAAGAGCAGGCTTTGAAGTACGAGACGTTCACCATTCTCACTACGGCAGAATGTGTCCTATCGAAACTCCTGAAGGTCCTAACATCGGTCTTATCAACTCCCTTGCATCTTATGCAAAGATTAATGAATACGGCTTTATTGAAGCACCTTACAGAAAGTTCGATAAAGAAACTCTCAAGGTTGTAGACGAAGTTGTGTATATGACTGCAGACGTGGAGGATAACTACAAGGTTGCCCCCGCCAGCGAAAGAATCAATCCCGACGGTACTTTTGAAAACGAAAAGGTTATCGTAAGATACCGCGATGAATTTATAGAAGTGGATCCCTCACAGGTTGACTTCGTTGACGTATCTCCCAGACAGATCGTGTCGGTAGCTACAGCAATGATTCCCTTCCTTGAAAACGATGACGCCGTTCGTGCTCTCATGGGCTCCAACATGCAGCGTCAGGCGGTTCCTCTCTTAAAGACTGAATCTCCTATCGTTGGTACAGGTATGGAATACAAGGCAGCCAAGGATTCCGGCGTTTGTGTACTTGCCAAGGAAGATGGCGAGGTTATGAGCGTTGGCGCTGATGAAATCGTTATTAAGGAAAAAGGCGGACACATTGAAACCTATAAGCTTACAAAGTTCCTCCGTTCCAACCAGAGCACCTGTATTAATCAGCGTCCTATCGTAAACTGTGGCGAAAAGGTAAAGAAGGGCGACATCATTGCAGACGGCCCCTCCACCGCAAACGGTGAAATAGCTCTCGGTAAGAACATTCTCATCGGCTTTATGACATGGGAAGGTTACAACTACGAGGATGCTATATTAATTAACGAAAGACTCGTTAAGGAAGATGTATTTACATCCATCCATATAGAAGAGTATGAATGCGAAGCAAGAGATACCAAGCTCGGTGCAGAAGAAATCACCCGCGATATTTCCAATGTAGGTGAGGATGCACTCAAAGACATCGATGACAGAGGTATTGTAAGAATCGGTGCTGAAGTAAGAGCAGGGGATATCCTTGTAGGTAAGGTTACACCTAAGGGTGAAACCGAGCTTTCCGCAGAAGAAAGACTTCTCCGTGCAATATTCGGCGAAAAGGCAAGAGATGTAAGAGATACATCCTTAAGAGTTCCCCACGGTGAAGCAGGTATAGTAGTAGATGTCAAGATATTTACCCGTGAAAACGGCGATGAGCTTTCTCCCGGTGTAAATCAGCTTGTAAGATGCTATATAGCACAGAAGAGAAAGATATCCGTAGGTGATAAGATGGCGGGTCGTCACGGTAACAAGGGCGTTATCTCCCGTATTCTTCCCGAAGAGGATATGCCTTTCCTTCCCGACGGCACACCTCTCCAGATTGTGCTTAACCCCTTGGGCGTACCTTCCCGTATGAATATCGGTCAGGTGCTTGAAGTTCACTTGGGTTATGCAGCAAAGGCACTTGGCTGGAAGATTGCCACACCTGTATTTGACGGCGCTACAGAAGCAGATATCTGTAAAGCTCTGGAAATGGCAGGTAAAAATCCCGACGGTAAGACTGTTCTTTACGACGGCAGAACCGGTGAACCTTTCGATGGTCCTGTAACCGTTGGTTATATGTATTACCTCAAACTCCATCACCTTGTTGACGATAAGATTCACGCAAGAAGTACAGGTCCTTACTCACTTGTTACTCAGCAGCCTCTGGGTGGTAAAGCTCAGTTCGGTGGACAGAGATTCGGTGAAATGGAAGTTTGGGCACTGGAAGCATACGGTGCCGCATATACACTTCAGGAAATCCTCACAGTTAAGTCCGATGACGTTGTGGGCAGAGTTAAGACCTACGAGAGCATTGTTAAGGGCGAGAACATTCCCAAGCCGGGCGTTCCCGAATCCTTCAAGGTTCTTATTAAGGAACTTCAGTCCCTCGGTCTTGATGTTAAAGTTCTCGACGAAAACGATGAAGAAATCATACTCAAGGAAACCCTCGACGATGACGGCTTCAAGTTTAACTTCGATCGTGGCGACGATTTCTATGAAATGGCAGAACCCGATGAAACTCCCGCGGATTCCGCAGACAATAAGGACGAAGATGAAGATGATGATCTCTTCGAAAGCTTTATGAAGACTCTCGGTTCCGATGAGGATGAGCCTGAGGATGAATATTCTCAGGGATTAGATGATATACAAGATGCACCGGAAGAGGAAATGATGGAACTTGATATCAAGAACATGTCCTTCGATTTTGATGAAGACCTTGATATCGACAGCAGCATTGACGATTTCGGCAGTGACCAGTAAGAGAAAGGAGATTAGCTATGTCAGAAACAATGATTGAAGAAAAGAGCTTTAGTGCCATTCAAATCGGTTTGGCTTCTCCGGAAAAAATCAGAGAGTGGTCACACGGTGAGGTAAAGAAACCCGAAACCATCAACTACAGAACTTTAAAGCCCGAACGTGACGGTCTTTTCTGTGAAAGAATTTTCGGACCTACCAAGGACTGGGAATGTTTTTGCGGTAAGTACAAGAGAATCCGTTACAAGGGTATTGTCTGTGACAAGTGCGGTGTTGAGGTTACCCGTGCCAAGGTAAGAAGAGAGCGTATGGGTCATATTGAGCTTGCAGCTCCCGTATCTCACATCTGGTACTTCAAGGGTATTCCCAGCCGTATGGGTCTTATATTGGATATCAGCCCCAGAATACTTGAAAAGGTGCTCTACTTTGCATCATATATAGTAATAGACCCCGGTAAGACAAACTTAGAGGAAAAGCAGATTCTTTCTGAAAGTGAATACAAGGAAGCTGTAGAAAAGTACGGTAAGGAAGGCTTTAATGCATCTATCGGTGCTGAGGCTATCAAGGAACTTCTGCAGGCAATTGATCTTGAAGAACTTTCTCAGCAGCTTAAGGAAGAATTGGAAAACTCTCAGGGTCAGAAAAAGGTAAGAATAGCAAAAAGACTTGAAGTTGTAGAATCCTTCAGACTTTCCGGCAACCGCCCCGAATGGATGATTATGGATGTAATTCCCGTAATTCCTCCCGAAATCCGTCCTATGGTGCAGCTTGACGGCGGCAGATTTGCTACTTCCGACTTAAACGACCTCTACAGAAGAGTTATTAACAGAAATAACAGACTTAAAAGACTTTTAGAGCTTGAAGCTCCCGATATTATCGTTCGTAACGAAAAGAGAATGCTTCAGGAAGCTGTAGATGCTCTTATAGATAACGGCAGACGCGGCAGACCCGTTACCGGCCCCGGAAACAGACCTCTTAAGTCCCTTTCCGATATGCTCAAAGGTAAGCAGGGACGTTTCCGTCAGAACCTTCTCGGTAAGCGTGTTGACTATTCCGGTCGTTCCGTTATCGTTGTAGGACCCGAACTTAAGATTTACCAGTGCGGTCTTCCTAAGGAAATGGCTCTGGAACTCTTTAAGCCCTTCGTAATGAAGAAGCTTGTATCCGATAACCTTTGCCACAACATCAAGAGTGCAAAGCGTATGGTAGAGAGAGTTAAACCCGAAGTTTGGGATATACTTGAAGATGTTATCAAGGAACACCCCGTTCTTTTGAACCGTGCTCCTACACTTCACAGACTTGGTATTCAGGCATTCGAGCCCATTCTGGTAGAAGGCAGAGCTTTAAAGCTTCACCCTCTCGTATGTACTGCGTTTAACGCCGACTTCGACGGTGACCAGATGGCTGTTCACGTGCCCCTTTCTCCCGAGGCTCAGGCAGAAGCAAGATTCCTTATGCTTTCTGCAAATAACCTCTTGAAGCCTCAGGATGGTAAACCTGTAACCGTTCCTACACAGGATATGGTACTTGGTAGTTACTATCTTACAATCAATAAGCCCAAGGAAGTTAAGATTACCGACCCCGGTGATACAGGCTTTGAAGTTGGCGATATAGTTTGCTACTTAAGTAATCAGGAATTTAACAAAAACAACAAGAAGGCAATTACCCGCGGTGATTCCCTTATTAAAATGAACAGAGAGCTTGAAGAAGCAGGCAAGAAACCCGCTCAGTTTACCGAAGAAGGATGCTTCCAAGGCGAAAAGGGTGAAGGTAAGTACTTTAAGGATTTCGACGAGGTTCTTATGGCTTACAACTCAGGTGCTCTTGAACTCCACGCTCCTATTAAAGTTTACAGCAAAAAGGTTGTAGATGGTGTTACCTATGAAGGTATCATTGATGCTACAGCAGGTAAGATTATATTCAACGAACAGGTTCCCCAGGATATCGGTCTTGTAGACCGTTCGGGCGGCAACTACTTAGAGCTTGAAGTCGGCATGGAATTTATTGCCGATAAGAAGGGTCTTGGTAAAATCCTTGACAAGTGCATCAGAACCCACGGTACAACCGATTCCGTTACAGTTCTCGATGGCATCAAGTCACTTGGTTACAAGTTCTCCACAAAGGGTGCGCTTACAATCAGCGTATTCGATATGAAGATTCCTGAATCCAAGTACGGCAGACTCGAAGAAGCTCAGAAAGACGTTGATAAGGTTACAAAACAGTACAAGAGAGGTCTTATTACAGAAGAGGAAAGATACAACAAGGTTATCTCCGTATGGAACGGTGCCGTTGATGATATTTCCGATGCTCTTATGGAAAACCTCGATCAGTACAACCCCATATATATGATGGCTACATCCGGTGCCCGTGGTAGTAAAGACCAGATCAAACAGCTTTGCGGTATGCGTGGTCTTATGGCGGATACACAGGGTAACGCTATCGAAATTCCTATCAAGGCTAACTTCAGAGAAGGTCTTAACGTTTTGGAATACTACATTTCCACTCACGGTGCCCGTAAAGGTCTTACCGATACAGCGCTCAGAACTGCTGACTCCGGTTACCTTACAAGAAGACTTGTTGACGTATCTCAGGATGTTATTATCCGTGAGGACGATTGCGGTACTTCCGAGGGTATTACAGTTAAGAAGATTGCCATAGGTGAAGAAATTATCGAAAGCTTCAGAGACAGACTCGTAGGCAGAACTGCTCTTGAAGATATCATCCATCCCGAAACAGGTGAAGTTCTTGTGGCTGCAGGTTCCCTTATGGGCGAAGCTACTGCAGATATGGTTGTAGCAGCCGGCGTTACCGAAGCTAAAATCAGAAGCATTCTTACCTGCGAAGCAAGAATCGGTATCTGTGCTAAGTGTTACGGTTCCAACCTTTCCTCCGGTGATATGGTTGATGCCGGTGAAGCAGTTGGTATTATCGCTGCTCAGTCCATCGGTGAACCCGGTACACAGCTTACTATGAGAACCTTCCATGCCGGCGGTGTTGCCGGTGACGATATCACACAGGGTCTTCCCAGAGTTGAAGAACTCTTCGAAGCCAGAAGACCCAAGGGTGTTGCTATTATCGCCGAAGAAGCAGGTACTGTTAAGATTGAAGAAACTCAGAAGAAGAGAGAAGCTGTCATTACAACACCTGACGGCGAAACTCATAATTACCTTATTCCCTACGGTTCCAGACTTAAGGTTAGCGACGGTGATACCGTAGCTCTTGCTCAGGAACTCACCGAAGGTTCTATCTATCCTCAGGATCTGCTCCGTGTAATGGGCAAAGATGGTATAAAGGCTGTAACAGACTATCTTATTCAGGAAGTACAGAGAGTTTACAGACTTCAGGGTATTGATATCAACGATAAGCATATCGAAGTTATCGTAAGACAGATGATAAGAAAGGTTAAAGTTACCGAACCCGGTGACACCAACCTGCTTATTGGTTCACTTATAGACAGAGCAGAATTCGAAGCTGAACGCAAGGCAGCTGTTGCCAACGGCGGAGCTGAACCCGAGTGCGAAGATGTACTCCTCGGTATCACCAAGACAGCACTTGCTACAGACTCCTTCCTTTCTGCTGCTTCCTTCCAGGAAACAACAAGAGTTCTTACCGATGCAGCTATCAAGGGTAAGAAGGATCCTCTTATCGGTCTTAAGGAAAACGTAATCTTAGGTAAGCTTATTCCTGCAGGTACAGGTCTTCCTGTATACCAGGATGTAGAAATTGTTACTCCCATAATCTGAGTTGGATTAACAACATCTTGAAAAAGAAAGCAATTTAGATCAAGGCTCATTGTATATTGCAATGAGCCTTTTCTACGGAATTATCCATATTGTAATTTTGAAAACTTGTAAAGGTTATTTATAATGAAGAAGATATTATTCATTTCAACATTTATCCTTGTGGCAGTTGCAGTTGTGTTTGCAACCGGCTTTTATAAAAGTGAATATATACCCGTAGCAGTTGTTGGGGCAGAGCGTTCCGATATACTTCCGCCTCACAACGGCAATGTGGCAATCACCATATCTGCCATAGGGGACTGTACCCTGGGGTCCGACCTTAGCTTTGGCTCAGCCGGCACCTTTGATGCGGTTTATGAGGAAATGAATGGCGACTGCACTTATTTTCTTTCTATGGTTGAGCCCTACATCGCCCGGGACCACCTTACCATTGCAAATCTGGAAGGGCCTCTTTCCGATGGGGGTATAAGGGCACAGAAACAATTTACTTTCCGCGGAAAGCCCGAATATGTCAACATACTCACATCATCATCTGTGGAAGCGGTTAATCTTGCCAACAACCATACGGCAGACTACGGCGACAAAGCCCTTGACGATACCAAAAATGTAATGAAAGAAATGGGTATAAACGCCTTTGGTATGTCGGATTTTTCCATTGTAGATGTAAAGGGCATAAAGGTGGGTCTTGTAGGTACCAATGCTTTGGAATATACCGGCAGAGTTAACTTTAACAAGGTGTTTAAGGAGCTTAAGGGCTGCAACCCGGATTTAATAATAGCCAGCTTTCACTGGGGTGTGGAAAAAGCCGATGTACCTACTGCAGACCAGATAACTCTTGCCCGCAGTGCTATAGACAATGGTGCAGACCTTGTGCTGGGTCATCATCCCCACGTGCTCCAGGGTGTAGAGAGATACAAAGGTAAATACATAGTATACAGTCTTGGTAATTTTTGTTTCGGCGGAAATAAAAGCCCTGCAGACACCGATACCATGATTTTCAGACAAACCTTTCACTTTAAAAACGGACAGCTCGTACCGGACAAAGAAAAGGTAAGTATAATTCCATGTGCCATAACCTCGGTGAAGGGAAGAAATAATTATCAGCCTGTACCCTTAAGGGGAAAAGAGTTTGAAAGAGTTAAAGAAAAAATAATAAACCGTTCATCGGGTTTTGATGGTATAGAGAGCATAGAGTTTACAGAAATGGTAAGGTGAGCATATGAAAAACACTTCATTGTGTTATATAAAATGTAACGGCAAAGTGCTTATGCTTCATCGCACAAAAAAGAAATGCGACCCCAATGAAGGGAAATGGATAGGCATCGGCGGTAAGTTTAACGAAAACGAAAGTCCCGAAGAATGTATGCTCCGCGAGGTATATGAAGAAACAGGGATTATACCGGAAAACTGGGAGTATCGGGCTGTGGTTACATTTGTGTCCGACAAGTGGGAAGGCGAGTATATGCATCTTTTTACTGCCGACACCAATACTGAGGATGTAACCTTGTGTAATGAGGGCGAACTTAAATGGATACCTGAAGAAGAGATTTTAAACTTAAACCTCTGGGAAGGGGACAAGGTCTTTTTAAAATTTATTGAAGATAACGAGCCCTTTTTCTCCCTTAAACTTGTATACGAGGGCGAAAAAATACGGGATGTAATACTTAACGGAAAACAGGGCAACTGATTGCCTTGTTTTTTTATTTGACAAAAAGTGACCTAAATGGTACAATATATGTGCCATGCAAATTAAATATTTAAATCCTGCAGTGGGAAAATACTTTGGTAAAAAGTGTTTTCTCTATTACTCATTTCTCACTGTTGGATGGTAATTTGCGTGGCAGCTTTGAGAGACACTTTTTCGGTGCGTCTTTCGGGGCGCACTTTTTTAATGAAGGGAAATTTACTTTATGCCAAATTACAAAGAAATGTACAGAAAACTTTTTACTGCAGTAACCCAAGCTACACAAATTCTGCAGGAAGCACAGCTTGAATGTGAGGAGTTGTACATAAATTCATCGGAGGACGATGAAGATAAGGTAAAAGAATTCAAGGTTTTTTCTTCCAAAGACAAGTAAACAATTGCATATTTATTGCGCCAAAAAAGACTTTTCGGCACCGGCAAAATATTTTAACAAATTTGAAAAATTTGCTTGACATTTGCCCTCATACTGTGATATGATATTGAGTGCTGATAAAAAGGTCTTTTTTTTGTGTGCAAAAATATTTTTTCACACAACTAATTTATCTGATACAAGCACGATAAAACAATAGGAGGTGCTCCGAAATGAGAGTAAAGATTACCTTAGCATGCACACAGTGCAAGCAGAGAAATTACAACACTATGAAGAACAAGAAGAACGATCCCGACAGACTTGAAATGAAGAAGTATTGCCGTTTCTGCAGAGAACATACTATGCACAAGGAAACAAAATAATTTCTTTTTGAGTTGTGCCTAGGACGGTATTTAACCGTATATGGCTCAGATTGTTTTATTTTTTAACCAAAAGGGGTGAAGCATTATGGCAGAAGCTAATGCAAAAAAACAAAACAAAGTAGTTAGATTCTTTAAGGAAATCAAATCCGAATTAAAGAAGGTAACTTGGCCCACAAAGAAACAGGTTCTCAACAATACTCTGATAGTTATTGCTGTAGTAGTTATTATTGGTATTATTATCGCAATTTTCGACGCAATATTCCAGTGGGGATTATTTAAACTTTTATTGGGCAGAGAGATTGTACAATAATCTAATATAGTAAGTATGCCTCTGCGGGGGTTATTTCCCATGGGTATAATTACGTAATTTAAGGAGGCCGGAATATGGGCGCAGGCAAGGTAAACAGAAATGCCAAATGGTATGTTGTTCATACTTATTCCGGGTATGAAAACAAGGTTAAGACTAATCTTGAAAAAGCAATAGAAAACCGTAATCTCGAAGAACTTATCGTAGATATAAGAGTTCCTACCGAAGATGTTGTGGAAACCAAGGGCGACGAACAGAGAATCGTAACCCGTAAGATTTTCCCCGGCTATGTACTTATTAAAATGGTAATGACAGACGATACCTGGTACATCGTGCGCAATACCACAGGTGTTACAGGCTTCGTAGGACCGGCTTCAAAGCCCGTTCCCCTTACTGAAGAAGAGGTTGAATCCCTCGGAGTAGAAGTAAGAGAAGTCAATGTAGATTACGCAGTGGGTGATAATGTTAAAATTATTACCGGTGCTTTTGCAAATCAGATTGGCATAGTTGATTCTATAGATTTAGCTTCCAAGAAGGTTAATGTCAGCGTGGTTATGTTTGGCAGAAAGACTCCTCTTGAGCTGGATATTTCAAGTGTAGAATCTTTATAATTTATTTGTTAATACCGGTTTTACCGATATTATAAATCACCGTCAAGGTGAGTTCTGCAGTTTATGCAGAGGCCTCAACAAGTGCATTTACTTGTGTGCATTTGTTGGAGTGGGAGGATGCTTAAGGCATTCCGATTATTTACCACATGTTTTTTAAGGAGGTGCGCAAAATGGCACAGAAAGTACAAGGTTACATTAAGCTTCAGATTGAAGCCGGCAAGGCTAATCCGGCTCCCCCGGTAGGTCCTGCTCTCGGTCAGCATGGTGTTAATATCATGCAGTTCTGTAAGGAGTTTAACGAAAAGACTGCTAAAGATGCAGGTCTTGTTATCCCTGTAGTTATTACAGTATATCAGGACAGATCTTTCTCTTTTATCACTAAGACTCCCCCGGCAGCTGTTCTTTTAAAGAAAGCTTGCAAAATCAACAGCGGTTCCGGTGTTCCCAACAAAACTAAGGTTGCTACAATTGGCAAGGACGCTTTGAGAGCTATTGCTGAGCAGAAAATGCCCGACCTTAATGCTGCAAGTGTAGAAGCTGCTATGAGCATGATAGCAGGTACTGCAAGAAGCATGGGTATCGTAGTAGAAGACTAATTGTTTTGAGTAAGTGGGAGGAATTAAGTTTCCGTTAGACCACATAAGGAGGAAAGAATAGTGCGTAAAGGTAAAAAATATTTAGAAAGTGCAAAGTTAATTGAAAAAAGCAAACTCTACGATGTAGCTGAAGCTTTTGATCTCGTTATCAAAACTTCCAAAGCTAAGTTTGACGAAACAGTTGAAGCTCACTTTAAGCTCGGTGTTGACTCAAGACATGCTGATCAGCAGGTTAGAGGTGCTGTAGTTCTCCCTCATGGTACAGGTAAGAAGATCAGAGTTTTAGTTTTCGCTAAGGGCGACAACGTACAGAAGGCTCTTGATGCAGGCGCTGACTATGCAGGTGCAGAAGAATTAGTAACAAAGATCCAGAGCGAAAACTGGTTTGAATTCGACGTTGTAGTTGCTACTCCCGATATGATGGGCGTTGTTGGTAGAATCGGTAGAGTGTTAGGTCCTAAGGGCTTAATGCCTAACCCCAAAGCAGGTACTGTAACACCCGATGTTGCTAAAGCTGTTGAAGATATCAAAGCAGGTAAGATCGAGTACAGACTTGACAAATCCAACATCATTCACTGCCCCATCGGTAAGAGCTCCTTCGGCGTAGAAAAGCTTTCCGAAAACTTTAACACTCTTGTTAGTGCTATCGTTAAAGCTAAGCCCGCAGCTGCTAAGGGTCAGTATCTTAAGAGCATCGCTGTTACATCCACTATGGGTCCCGGCGTTAAGCTCAACACATCCAAATTTGGCAACTAATAAAAAAAGTATTGACAAATTTGCATCGTTGTGTTATATTAGAAAAGGTCCACAGACAGTAGGTGCTTTTTAGCGTAAATCCTACCGAGGAACACATTATAATTTAAGTAAAGATTAATTTTGCTTTTATGGGTTCCTTGCGTTTTTGTGGGGAACCCTTTTTGTATAATATTTCAGCCAAATATCAGGAGGTGAAAAATATGCCAAGTGCAAGCGTATTGGAACAGAAGAAACAGGTTGTAGCAGAACTTGTTGAAACATTAAAATCAGCTCAGGCAGGTGTTCTTGTAGACTACAGAGGTCTTACTGTTGAACAGGATACAGATCTCAGAAAAAAGCTTAGAGAAGCCGGCGTTGAGTATAAGGTTGTTAAGAACACTCTTACAAGATTTGCAGCTAAGGAAGTTGGCCTTGATGGTCTTGACGAACAGCTTAACGGTCCTACATCTCTCGCAGTAAGCGCAGATGACCCCGTAGCTCCTGCTAAGGTTATTGCAGATTTTGCTAAGACAGTAGAGTGCCTTCAGATTAAGGCAGGTTTCCTCGACGGTAATGTAATTTCCATCGATGAAGTTAACACTCTTGCTAACACACCTTCGAGAGATACTCTTATTGCTAAGATCATGGGTAGCCTTAACGCTCCTATCTCTAACTTAGTAAGAACATTACAGGCTCTCGTAGACAACGGTGTTGAACCTTCCGAAATTAACATTGCTAAGGAAGAAGCACCCGCTGAAGAAGCTGCTCCCGTAGCTGAAGAAGCTCCCGTAGCTGAAGAAGCTCCCGCAGCTGAAGAAGCTCCTGCAGAGGAAGCTCCTGCAGCAGAAGAAACACCCGCTGAATAATATTCGGCACAAAACAAACAAAAAATTTATTAAAAATAATTTACTATAGGAGGTAAATAAAAATGGCTAATCTTGAACAGATCATTGCTGATATCAAAGAATTAAAATTATTAGAAGTAGCAGAATTAGTTAAAATGATGGAAGAAGAATTCGGCGTAAGCGCTGCTGCTCCCGTTATGGTTGCAGGTGCTGCCGGTGCAGGTGCTGCTGCAGCTGAAGAAAAGACCGAATTCAACGTAGTACTTAAGGATGCAGGTGCTTCCAAGCTTAAGGTTGTTAAGGTTGTTAAGGACGCTGCAGGTCTTGGTCTTAAGGAAGCTAAGGATCTCGTTGATGGTGCTCCCAGCACTGTTAAGGAAGGTCTCTCCAAGGAAGATGCTGAAAAGCTTAAGGCTGAACTTGAAGAAGCAGGCGCTACTGTAGAATTACAGTAATTGTTTCTTAAAACGATTTATAAGGTCGCTCGTAAGTTTTATACTTGCGGGCGGCTTTTTTTAATGATATAATAGGATGTGTGGTATTATTATACTATAAAGTAATATCACATGAATCATATCAGAGGAGATAATCTATGATAACCTATGCATTGGTAGGAGAGAGCGGAACAGGCAAAAGCTATAACTCCATAAGTATTGCAGCTAATTATTCTTTGGAATACATTATTGACGACGGCATACTTATACACAAAAACAAGATTGTTGCAGGTTCCTCTGCCAAAAAGGAGGATACCATTGTTGCTGCAGTCAAGAGAGCGGTATTTGTCAGCGATGAACATTGCCGTGAGGTAAAGGAAGCTATATTATCTAATGAAGCAGACGGCATCCTGATACTTGGCACGAGTGTTAAAATGGTAGAAAAAATCCGGCAAAGACTGGAACTGCCTGAGTTTGAAAAAATTATAAATATAGAAGATGTAGTTACTCGTGAAGATATTGCCAAGGCAAAGCTTACACGTAACAGTCAGGGCAAACACGTAATTCCTGTACCTGTAATGGAAATAAAAAAGACTTTTTCCGGCTATTTTCTTGACCCTCTTAAGCCATTCAGGAAATCGGCCCACACAGTCAGGTCAGAAGACAAATCCATAGTTCGTCCCACCTATAGCTATATGGGCGAGTTTTCCATAAATGATACGGTTTTGTGTCAGTTGGCATCCTATGAGGCGTCCAAATGTGAAGGCGTTGAAAAAATAAACAGGATATCCGTAGAAAAAACCGGAAATCTGGTGGTGTTCAATGCAGAGGTTACATTAAAATACGGCGTAAATATTAAAGATTCTGCAGAAAAAATTAAAGCTCTCATTAAGGAGTCCGTCGAAAAATATGCTTCGGTGTACACCGATATTGTAAATGTGAGCATCCGTTCGCTGAAGTGACAAAATCCCCTTAGACTTAAGTGTCATAAGGGGATTATTTTTTTTATATAATATTGAGAGGTGATATAATGGCACAAAACGGATATCTTGCCACCAGAATATACACATCCGGCGGTTCTTTTCCCGTAGAGGGAGCTACTGTTACCGTACTTTCAAACAGAGGAGATGGGGTTAGTATTCTTGGGAAGAGAACTACCGACAGAAACGGACAAATACCTTTAATAACAATAAGTGCTCCCGATGAAGATTTAAGCCTTAATCCCGGTAATACAGATGTTTTTACATTGGTTGATGTAAGAATTGATAAGCCTGCATTTTATACGGTGTTTATAAAAGATGTTCAGATATTTGCCGGTCAAACTACGCTTGTTGATACACCTTTGATACCGCTTATAGAAAATGCACCTGTTGATAACCGTGCGAACGAATTTGTGGAAACACCACAAAATTTATAAGGAGGGAATGTTTTATGGCTGTAGTTGTAACGCCTTCTGTACCTCAATATATTACGGTGCATCTGGGTTCACCGGATTCCAATGCACAAAATGTCACGTTGTCCTTTCCGCAATATATTAAAAATGTGGCATCCAGCGAAATATACCCCACATGGAATGAATCTGCAATATATGCCAACATCTATGCGCAGATATCTTATGCATTAAACCGTGTATATACGAATTTTTACCCCAGCAGAGGTTATAACTTTGATATTACAAGCTCCACTGCTTATGACCAGAAATTCATTCAAGGACGTACCATATTTGAAAATATCAGCAGAATTGTAGACAGGATATTTACCACATACATACGAAGACTTGGCAGAATTGAGCCTCTGGCAGCCAAATATTGCAACGGTACAACGGTTACCTGCGAAGGACTTTCTCAGTGGGGAAGCGAATATCTGGCAAGACAGGGGTATAATTCTCTGGGAATACTTAAGTATTACTATGGTGAAGATATAGAACTTGTGGAAAATACCCCCATTACGGATATCCGTACACTTTATCCCGGCTACCCCATAACAAGAGGAACGGTGTCCGACAGCGTAACGGTAATTCAAAGAGAATTAAATACCATTGCACGAAATTATCCCGCAATTCCGAGGGTTGATGTTGACGGTATATACGGTGAAAGTACGGAAAGGTCCGTAAGAACTTTTCAGCAAATTTTTGACCTTACCGCAGACGGAATAGTGGGTGAGGCGACCTGGAACAAGCTGGTTATGCTTTATGTGGGCATTTTGCGCCTTGCGGAGCTAGACAGTGTGGGAGTTACTATATTCGGCTCTTCTTTGGAATATCCCGAAGCATTGCGTCTTGGCGATGAAAATGACTATGTGGCAACACTTCAGTATTTCTTGTCGGTAATAAGCGAGTTTTACAACACGGTGCCCTCAGTTCCCATAACGGGATATTTCGGAGAGTTTACCGAAAATTCGGTAAAGGCATTTCAGCGTACTACAGGTCTTGTGCCCGACGGGGTTGTGGGCCGACAGACCTGGGATGAACTTTACCGCGCTTACGACGGTGTAAGAAACACCGTGCTTATACCGGATATTAACGCACCATCATATCCGGGAAATACCATCAGCAGAAGTCAGGGGGTATAGTTTTGGAAGAGGAAATAAGATATATTCAAAGCCTTTTAAGGGATATTTCGTTTTTTGATGAATCCGTAGAAAGAATCATACCCGACGGGATATACGGAGAACAGACCGAAAGCAGTGTAAGGAGCTTTCAGCGCAGCAGAGGGCTTAATCAGACAGGAAGCATAGATAATGACACCTGGGACAAAATCGTGGAAGAGCACCGGGAAATACACAATAATAATCAAAGCCTTGTATGTGCCCAGATAATAGATGAGTTTAGCCTACCTATAGAGGTTGGTGAGTCAGGAAACAGCGTATTTGTTATTCAGGCAATGATGCTGGCACTATCCAATGTTATAGATAATATTGAACCTGTGGAAATTACGGGAATAAATGATGCCGCCACCGGCAACGTTGCCGCAAAGATAATGCTTATTTCGGGCATTGAACCGAAAGGCAGTCTGGACAGGGAATTTATAAATGCTCTTACAGAGCTTTATTCGGTATATGTAACCCGGGATAATGTAAAAAACAGCTCTTTTATAGGGTAACACCGAAACACCCTTTTGCATATAATTAATATAGCAGCACATAAAGCTCAGATTAAATATAATTAAAAATTGTTAAAGGTGGCGGGGAAATGTTTCGTTGGCGAATAGGAAGAGGTTGCATTGTTGCAGGTATTCTTGGATTTGTGACAGGGCTTCTTATGGCTTTTTTTCTTCCGCCCACGGCAATTGTTGTGGTGGAATGTGTGCTTATAACGGTCCTGTGCATCTTTTTGAAGAAGAGATAAGGAAGGGTGTCGTAAATGAAGGTTGTGGTACTTACTTTGCCCCGGTTTGCAAGGGCTTTTCTGAAAAAGCTTTTTAAAATAAACTGATAGTACAAAAAATAAGGACATCGGTATACGATGTCCTTATTTTGTTTAATAATGTTATTATACGATAATTATATAGCCTTACCTGCTTTTAAAGTTCTTAAGCAGCTTGTGCAAATGTTCATCTTCTTAGATGTGCCGTTAACAACTGTTCTAACGGGTCTTACATTAGCCTTCCAAGTTCTGTTGGCTCTTCTGTGGGAGTGGCTGACTTTAATGCCAAAAACAACACCCTTACCGCAGATTTCACACTTTGCCATTTATATGCACCTCCTATTGATAATCCAATCAAATACTATACTCTATGGGTTGTAATACGATGCTTACAACCTCCCTTAAAATTGCACGGTCATAAACACAAGGTATATTGTATCAAAAAAAACTGCGTTTGGCAAGTCTTTTTTGAAAATATTTTAATAAAATTGTAAAAAAATTCAATTAAAAAGTAAACAAAGGTGTTTTTTTATTAAAAGTGACTACATTAACTCTTCCTGAGAGGCTTTTCTGGCCCTGGATATTCTTTTTGCAAGACTTAATCTGTACCAGAAAGCGTTAATGGAACCTCCGAAAAGAATAACAAAAGACGTTATATATACCCACGTTATAAGTACGATGATACCGGTAAGAGAACCGTAAATAACATGGTATGTTCCAAAGGAGTTTACATAGAATGCAAAACCGTAGGATGCAACGCACCAAGCAAGGGTGGTGAGGGCAGCACCTGCCGCAACTGCCTTTGATGTAAGCTTCTTGTTGGGAAGGTTCTTGAACATAATAAGTATTGTAACAAATATTGCCAAAAATACCACAATGTAACGGGCAATGTTCCACACGGTTTCTTCGCTTAAAAAGGGGATAAAGTTTTTGTACTTTAAAAAGAACTGCGTACCCTCGCCGAAGATTATGAGGGCAAAGCTCATAATCACAAGCAGTATTATAAATATGGAGTACAGCAGGCACATACCCTTCATACGCCAGAAGCCTCGGGTTTCCTTAACTTCATAAAAACGGTTGAGGGCTTTGGTAATGGTGCTTATAACGCTGGTCATATACCACAGACCGAATACGGCAGAGGTTATAATAATAGGTAATGATTGCTTGAAGTTTAAAAGCATGGAAGTAATCATTTCCTCCATATCTCTTGGAAGATATGTAATAACGTTAAGAAGCATATTTTGCATGTTGTCACTTATTTGCGTGGCTATAACAAAAAGAAGTATGAAAAAGGGAAACAGAGCTGTCAAAAGGTAAAAGCTCATTTCTGCTGTAAGGCCAAAGGTGTCGTGCTTGTCCATCTTCTTAAGGTACATAGCTGAGATTTTGACTACAGAGTGTTTCTTTTTAATCATATAGTAACCTCATTTGATTTCTGAATCTTGTACTTAACTATTATATAATATCCGAAGATAAAAATCCATACCATAGTTTTCAGCAAAATAAACAAAAAAATAATTGAATATAGTGCAAAATTCACATACAATTAAGTTTTGTTTTATGCTATAATTAGTATGTATAATTATTTTTAAATTCTTATTGTTATTTTAATTTCGTTTTTAAGGAGTATATTTTATGTCCGAAACCAAGAAAAACCCTACACTTTCTTCTTTGAGGGAACAGGCAAAAAGTCTGGGAATCAAATCTGTATCAAAGCTTAAAAAAAGTGAACTGGAAGAGCTGATTTCCAAAGCCGGAAACCATGCGGAAGTTTCCGCACCGGAAAAGAAAGAAGAAAAATCAACTAATGAAAAAAGCGAAACTGCCAAGGAGAATAATACTACCGAGGTCAGGGGGATTCTTGAAATTCACGCCGATGGATTCGGATTTTTAAGAGGGGATAACTATCTTACCACTCCCGATGATGTGTATGTGCCACCCACTCAGATAAGACGATTCAATCTTAAAACAGGCGACTATATTCATGGTATAGCCCGTCCTGCAAGCGAAGGAGAGCGTTTTGCTCCGCTTATATATGTAAAGACGGTAAACGGCGACTCCATAGACAAGACCTTAAGGCGCAAACCCTTTGAGTATCTTACACCGGTTTATCCCGATGAAAGACTCAGGCTGGAAAACAGCTCTGAGGACTACGCCGTAAGGATTATAGATTTGCTTGCACCCATCGGCAAGGGGCAGAGAGGTATGATTGTGGCACCGCCCAAAACAGGCAAAACCACTTTGCTTAAAAGCATTGCCAACAGTATCAGTAAAAATAATCCCGAGGTTAACCTCATAGTACTGCTGGTTGATGAAAGACCCGAGGAAGTTACCGATATGAAACGCTCAATAGACGGCGAGGTAATATATTCCACTTTTGATGAACTTCCCGAGCATCATATCAAGGTTGCGGAGATGGTTCTCGAAAGGGCAATGCGCCTTGTAGAGCACGGCAAGGATGTAGTTATACTCTTAGACAGCATTACACGTCTGGCAAGAGCCTACAATCTTATGGTTCCCTCTTCGGGAAAGACCCTTTCCGGCGGTATTGACCCCGGAGCACTCCATAAACCCAAGAAGTTTTTCGGTGCTGCAAGAAACATAGAGAAGGGCGGAAGTCTTACCATACTTGCAACTGCACTTGTTGAAACCGGAAGCCGTATGGATGATGTAATATTTGAAGAATTCAAAGGCACCGGCAATATGGAGGTTCATCTGGACAGACGGTTAAGTGAAAGAAGAATCTTCCCTGCCATAGATATATATAAATCCGGTACACGTAAGGATGAACTCATACTTTCTCCTCAGGAGAAAGAGACCGCATGGTCTTTGAGGAAGTCTTTAAGTACCAATCCCCAGGAAGCTGCAGAGAATATAATAAACAGTATAATACGTACAAAAAACAATGGTGAACTTATAAATAAGCTTAATAAAAGGTGAATTATATGAATAAAACTTCAAAGAAAGTAATGTCCAAAGCAAAGGCGGACAAATTAAGGAAAAAACCGAATAACAAAAATATAGAAATAACTGCTATATGCCTTGCGGCACTGAGTATTATACTCTTCCTTTGCGTGTATACAGGCTCTGCCGGAGCACTTGGCACGGTGGTATCCAAGGTGTTTCGCGGTGTGTTTGGTGTAGGTGCTTATATCATACCCGTTATGGTTGTGGCTATGGTTGTGCACTTCTTTGCATCAAAATCTGTGGACAAAAAGCGTACATATGTGTTGCTTTCCATAGCACTTGTGGATCTTTTGGCACTTTCCCATGTACTTTTTGCCTATGGCCAGACCTTCAACAGCATATATGCTTACAGTCACAGCAACATTTTTTCCGGAGGACTTATAGGTGCGGCTATTGCCATACCTCTTATAGGTATTATGGAGAAAATATGCACCGGTGTGGTGCTCTTTGCCATATTTGCAATTCTTCTTGTTGTGGTATTTAATGTATCCTTTACGGCTATGGTAGGTGCTGTGTACAGAGGCATAAAGAAACTCTTTGCATCTGCAAAGGAGGAAGCGGATGAAATATCCGCCGAGGACAAGCCCAAGCGTAAGGTAAAGACTCCTGTGGCTTCCATGGATGAGGATGATGACATACCTTATCCGGAACCTCCTCCCGAAAGAGAATACTGGACTCCGGAAGAACTGGAGCTTGTGGATACTGAACCGGAAATTAATATATACAACGATAAAACATCCGAAGAATCCTCGGAAAAAATCGAAATATCCGAAGACGAAAGACAGAGCCTTCACGACGAAATAGAAAGTGAAATAGCAGAAAGCGAGGAGGTAATTGTGTACAATTACCCCTCATTGGATTTACTTGAAGCCCCCGACACTTCAGGCTCAAACGGTGATATGAGTAAAGAACTCAGAGAAAATGCCACCAAGCTTGTGGAAACCTTAAAGAGCTTCCATGTGGATGCGCAGGTTGTGGAAATAAGCTGCGGACCTACTGTAACCCGTTACGAGGTTAAGCCGGCAGCGGGCGTAAAGGTAAATCAGATTACGAGTCTTTCCAAGGATATTGCCTTAAAGCTTGCGGCAAAGGGCGGAGTAATGATTGCCCCGGTTCCCGGTAAGTCTACCATTGGTATAGAAATTGCCAATGCCAACCCCAGTAAGGTAACCTTGAGAGAGGTTATAGAATCAGAAGAATTTAAAAATCACAAATCCAAGCTTGCAGTTGCATTGGGTAAGGATATAAGCGGTGCGCCGGTTATTATGGACCTTGCCAAGATGCCCCACTTGCTTATAGCCGGTGCTACCGGTGCAGGTAAGTCGGTATGTATCAATACTCTTATAGTGAGCCTTATGTATAAAGCAGACCCAAGCGAAGTTAAACTTGTAATGATAGACCCCAAACAGGTTGAACTTGGTGTGTACAACGGTATTCCGCACCTTCTTATCCCCGTAGTTAAGGATGCTAAGAAGGCAACGGGAGCTCTCTCCTGGGCAGTTCAGGAAATGACCGAGCGTTACTCCACGTTTGAGAAACACAATGTTCGTAATATTCAGGGCTATAACGCTCTTATGGAAGAAGAGGGCACTCCCGAAAACAAGATGGCTTCCATAGTAATAATCATCGATGAGTTTGCTGACCTTATGATGGTTGCTCCCGGCGATGTGGAAAACTATGTGTGCCGTATTGCACAGCTGGCCAGAGCTGCAGGTATGCACCTTGTTATTGCTACACAGCGTCCTGTTGTTAAATTTATTACAGGTAACATCAAGGCAAACGTGCCCAGCCGTATTTCCTTTATGGTTGCCAGTGCCAAGGACTCCATGACCATCCTTGATATGGGCGGCGCAGAAAAACTGGTGGGTAAGGGCGATATGCTCTATATGCCCGTAGGCGAAACCAAGCCTGCCAGAATGCAGTGTGCCTTTGTATCCGACGATGATGTTAAGGCAGTAGTTGCCGCCGTTACCGAAAACTGTGAGGCGGTGTACGATGCTACGGTTATAGAACAGCTTGAAAAAGATGATGAGTACAAGCCCGACGGCGATGACCCCGGTGATGCAGATGAACTTCTTCCCGAAGCTATAGAAATGGCGGTGGACAGCGGACAGATTTCCACATCACTTCTGCAAAGACGCTTCCGCATAGGCTACAACAGAGCCGGAAGCATCATAGACCAGATGGAAGCAAGAGGAATCATATCCGGCCTTGACGGCAACCGCCCCAGACAGGTACTTATTACAAGAGAACAGTATAACGAAATGCTTATGAAGTAAGGAAATATCTATGTCAAACAAAGGTTTTCTCCCGGTGTGCCGGGAAGATATGGAAAAACTTAATATAAAACAGCTTGACTTCGTATATGTTTGCGGTGATGCCTATGTGGATCACCCCAGCTTCGGGCACGCCATAATATCCCGTGTTCTTGAAAGTCACGGTTACACCGTTGGCATAATATCACAGCCGGACTGGAAAACTGCCGAGGAATTTAAAAAGCTGGGTAAGCCAAAGTATGCCTTTCTTGTGGCGGCAGGCAACATAGATTCTATGGTAAATCACTATACCGTAAACAAAAAGCCCCGCTCCGAGGATTCCTATTCCCCCGGAGGCAAGGCGGGCTTAAGACCCGACAGGGCTACCATAGTATATTGCAACAGAATCCGTGAAGCCTATCCCGGTGTGCCTATGATTATAGGCGGCATAGAGGCAAGCCTTAGGCGTTTTGCCCACTATGACTATTGGGACAACAAGGTTCGCCGTTCCATACTTCTTGACACCCGTGCCAATGTGCTTATCTACGGTATGGGCGAAAAAGCAATAGTAGAGCTTGCAGATGCCCTTAAAGAGGGCAAGAACCTTTCCGACACCAACGTGGACGGATGTTGTTATGTACGTAAATCCCTGGAAAACACAGGCGAATATATAGAAATTCCCTCTTGCGAAGATGTACAGTCCGACAAGAGAAAATACGCCGAGGCTACGAAGATTCAGTTTGACAATCAGGACCCCATTCACGCTAAAGCATTGGTACAGAAGCACTACGACAGATATCTTGTGCAGAACAAACCCATGATGCCTTTAAACACCAAGGAGCTTGACGCCGTTTACGCACTTCCCTATATGCGCACATGGCACCCTATGTACGATGAGGCGGGAGGTGTTCCTGCCATAGAGGAAGTAAAATTCAGTATAGTAAATAACCGCGGTTGCTACGGCCAGTGCAATTTCTGCGCACTTACCTTCCATCAGGGAAGAATAGTTCAGTCCAGAAGCGAAAAGTCGGTTTTAAACGAAGCACAAAAAATGGTATGGGATCCGGATTTTAAAGGATATATTCACGATGTAGGCGGACCTACTGCAAACTTCTACGGTCCCGGATGCGATATTCAAATGGAAAAAGGTACTTGCAAAAACAAACGGTGCCTCTATCCAAAGCCTTGCCCCAATCTTAAGGTAACTCACAAAAAGTATCTGGAGCTTTTAAGAAAGCTAAGAGCAATCCCCGGTATTAAAAAGGTTTTTGTCCGTTCAGGTATTCGTTATGATTACCTTATAGCCGACAAGGATGACACCTTCTTTAAAGAGCTTTGTGAGCACCACGTGTCAGGTCAGCTTAAGGTAGCTCCCGAGCATATTTCTGATAATGTACTTAAATATATGGGCAAACCCGGCAGAAGCGTTTACGACCGCTTCAGCGAAAAGTTTTATCGCATAAACGAAAAAATAGGCAAAAAGCAGTTCCTCGTGCCGTATCTCATGTCCAGTCACCCCGGTTCCACACTTCACGATGCCATAGAGCTTGCTTTGTATATAAAAAAGCACAATCTTCACCCGGAGCAGGTGCAGGATTTTTATCCCACACCCTTTACAATTTCAACCTGTATGTTCTACACAGGGCTTGACCCCTTTACAATGGAAGAGGTATATGTACCCAAAGACCCGGAGGAAAAACGGATGCAGAGGGCGCTTCTGCAGTTCAGGGTTCCCGACAACATACCCCTTGTAATAAAAGCTCTTAAAAAGGCAGGCAGGGAAGACCTTATAGGCTACGATAAGGATTGCCTTGTAAGACCCTTGCGCAATGACAGACAAAACAGCAAACCACAACATAAAGGAGAGAGAAAAAATGTATCAGATTTTAGACGGAAAAAAGGTATCCCAAAGAGTAAAAGACGAACTTAAGGAGCAGGTAATAAGCCTTAAAGAAAAAGGTATAGACCCCGGACTTGCAGTTATTATAGTAGGCAACGACAGTGCTTCCAGAGTGTATGTAAACAACAAGAAAAAAGCTTGTGAATACATCGGCATCCGTTCCGAAGAATATGCACTTGGCGAGGAAACCACCCAGGATGAACTTCTTAATCTTGTAAAAGAGCTTAACGAAAGAAAGGATATTCACGGCATACTTTGCCAGCTTCCTTTACCTAAACACATTAATGAAGAAACAATCCTCTATGCCATAGACCCTAAAAAGGACGTGGATGCTTTCCATCCCGTAAACGTGGGCAAAATTATGATAGGCGACTTCGACTTCCTTCCCTGTACACCTGCAGGTGTTATGGATTTAATAGAGGAATCCGGCATTGACTTAACCGGCAAGGAATGTGTGGTTATAGGCAGAAGCAATATCGTAGGCAAACCTCAGGCAATGTTACTTCTTCACAAAAATGCCACCGTTACCATTTGCCACTCAAGAACAAAAGACTTAAAGGAAGTCTGCAAAAGGGCAGATGTCCTTGTTGTTGCAGTAGGCAGAGCCAAAATGGTGGATGCTTCCTACATTAAGGAGGGTGCAGTTGTAATAGATGTTGGTATGGACCGTGACGAAAACGGCAAGCTTTGCGGTGATGTGGACTTCGATTCTGCATGCACAGTGGCAGGTGCCATCACTCCCGTACCCGGCGGTGTGGGCCCCATGACTATAGCAACTCTTATGAGAAATGCAGTTACCGCTGCAATAAAACAGAGTGAATAAACAAAATGGCATCCGCTTTGGATGCCATCAGACTGTCGAAAAAGAACGCATCGCAAAGCACAAATAAATAAAGCCTACCATCAGAAATGAAGTTAGTTTTGATGGTAGCCTAACAGTAGTTGATAAATACCAAACTGATATAGTTACCAAATATCTCGTAACAATTAAGCAGAAGGTAATTAATTTATTATAAAAAAAGAGGTGGCTTTTATGAAAAAACTTATTTCACTGGTACTTTGTATTGTTATGTGCTTTTTGTCTGTTGGTGCAGGGGCTCAGGCTGTGCCGGAGTTTATGACAAAAGCATACACTAACTACACTATGGATTGTACTTTTTCGGTAAGTCTCAGTAATGCACAGGAGCTTGTCGATGCTCTTAGTGAAATCGAAATGCCCGAAGTGGTACATAATTTTGTTGATGTAAAAGCGTTGCTTGAATCATTGTGTACATCCGATACGGTTGTCAGAGCACAGGCAGACATTTCCCCTGATTATAGGTGTATAAAGGCATCTGTTGTTGCATCGGCATCTCAGAATATAGTTTTCAACAGAAATTTTACATCTCAGGCCAGCTATAAGATGGGTATATGGCTTGACATGGATATTGACGCACAAAAATTTATTGCAGTATTTTCCACACCTGTTAATGAAAAATATGCCGTTGTTAACCTTGCTGAAGATTTGCCTGCAGAGGATGCCAATAAAATATTTGATATTTTTGATAAACAGTTAACTAAGGAAAAAATTGAAAAAATCAACAAGGAAATAACAGAAACTGCTGTAGAGCACGCAGAAATTACCATGATGAAAAACACCTGCATCGTGAAATATGATAATGATTCCTTCGCAGCACTTATATCTGACGTTTTTGAATATATTGAGCAATTGTATGCTGATACAGAGATTCTCTCAGACGGAGCGGAGGATGCACGTGCAGCCATCGTTGATGTTAAGGATGCACTAAGCGGTGTGAAGCTTCTTGGTGATAAAGGTATAACTTTTGAGTATACTCTCAGTGGTAACACAGTAAAATCAGTTTCTGAAAGCTGGGATATATCTTTAAGTATTGCAGATATCTATACCAAATACAATGAAAGTACATGGGACTATAACTATAGCGGTGATGTCAATATGACATTAAGCAGCAAAGCGGAACTGTCAAAGCTTGGCACAACCGCAGTTGACATGCCCGAACTTACCGACGACAACAGCTTCAGAATAGTTGAACTGTTTAAAAATGATAACGAAGCCGATGGCGGATATGTGTGGGAAGAGCCTGCTGTGTCATACTATGTATGGGGCGACATGGAAAACGAAATATGCGACGGTGAAAGGTATTATATGCCCTTAAGACACTGCATAGAATATGCCTACGGCGACTCTGCTACCATTACATATGATGATGGACTTGTTACCATAACCACAAACTGCGGCGAAGCTGACAAGGATATAAATGCAGTTTTGCGTGTCGGCGAAGCCAATGCCACAGTAAACGGTGTTGTTTATGACGGAATAGGTGCTTTCAGAAAAATAGATAACACAGTATATGCCGGTGTTGATTTCTACGAAAAGTGCCTGGGCTGGTCTCTTGATTATCTTCAGAAGAATCTTGTAGACGGGTGGGTAAGCTATGGTTTTGAAACCCGGGAGTATGAATAAATACATGAAAAACTAATAGATGATAGGGAACAATAAGGAAGGGTAAGTTATGGAAAGTATTATTTTATCCACAAGGGCAATCATGCCAATATTTATAATGATGCTCCTTGGGTATTTCATGAAAAAAATAAATCTTGCTGATAAACACAGCTTTGACGCAATAAATCGCATTGTATTCAAGGTGTTTTTGCCTCTTTTGCTGTTTTACAATATCTATAAAACAGATATTGGTGAAATATTAAATCCTGCACTTATAATATTTACGATTAGTGCTATACTTGTTACTTTTGCAATTGGATATGTTGCCGTGTTTCACATCAGCAAAAAGAACTCTGTCAGAGGAGTTGTGCTTCAGGCGATATTCCGCTCAAACTACGCCATACTCGGTGTTCCCCTGGTGGGATACATATGCGGCGAAGATGCAGGTGCTCTTTCTTCTGTGATGGTGGCGATAATTGTGCCTGTGTTCAATGTGCTTGCAGTTGTTGCTCTCGAACGCTTCAGGGATAACAGCGAAAAGCTTGACATTGCAGCTCTTTTTAAAGGCATAGTCACAAATCCACTCATTATTTCATGCGTTGTCGGACTTTTATTTGTGCTTTTTAAAATTCCGCTTCCGTCTGTTGCAGAAAAATGCGTCAAAGACCTTTCGGCACTTGCTACCCCGCTTGCACTTATTGTTCTTGGGGCAAATTTTGAGTTTTCGGGCACAACCGGATATTTAAAAGAAATAATTATAGTATCCCTTGCACGTCTTGTTCTTGTGCCGGCTCTTGCAATCAGTGCAGCGGCATTTCTGGGCTTCTGAGGTGAGGCTATGGTGTGTGTGCTTATAACCTTTGCATCCCCCGTGGCTGTCTCATCCTATGCCATGGCAAAGCAAATGGGCGGTGATGAAGCCCTTGCAGGTCAGATAGTGGTTGTGACATCGGCTCTGTGCCTTGTTACTTTGTTTTTATGGATACTTGTAATGAGTCGGATAGGGCTGTTTGTATAAATTAGTGTTTAGTGGTGGGTTGACACCAGAGCAAAAAGGCTCCCTTGCCTAAAGGGGCGACGCTTGCCGGTGGCAAGCGGTTATCGCCGACCGAAGCGAAGCGGAGACCTGGATTTGCCGTAGGCAAAGACTGAGGGATTCGTTATTCAAACATGTTAAAAATGTATAACTATGAGTATTTTTGAATCCTCCCACCGTCTACGACGGTCCCCCCTCCTTTAGGCAAGGAGGGCTGCCTCTACAGCGTAGAATAGTTCGCCAAACACTAATTTACCAATTCATCAAAAACCCACCTCCATCTGATGACGGAGGTGGGTTTCTAAGAAAGAAAGTATTATTATGTATTCCTTAGTATTTTACTTCTTATTCTGAAGCAAATTAACTGTGTTTGTAAACTTTGAATTTACTGATATTTGGAATGTATTAATCCACGGTTCTCCACCGGGAGAGAAATCAGTAGTTTCGTACTCTACCCATATATTATACAGGGTGGTGTTTTCTGCGGTGGGTGCAAGGTGATCGGCGTGGTATATGTCGCTGTAGCTTGACATGAGGTAATCTTTTCTCAGGGCATCAATAAGTTCTGCTTTGTTTTCTATTACTCCACCTTCTGTTCTGATTCTTACAAAGCGGGAATCATTCATGAAAATTGGTTCATATATTTTTTTATACTCTTCAATGTTGTAAAGCTCGCTCATAAGATTTTCAAACTGGCGGCTGGGTATGTTGTATGTTCGAAGCAAGGTCTTACCGTTTTTCAGTTTGTAGTCAATGTGAATCCGTGTGTATGCAGTGCCGTAGCTGCGATAGCTTGATTCAACTTTGTAAATTGTATCTTTTTGCACAAAGTCTGTATGAGTGTCGAGAGCAAATCTGATAACTTCTTCATTGCTGCAAAATGGTTTTTCTGTGTTGTAGTAGTTATACACAGCAACCTCTGCGATGTCCTCTCTGTTGGGAAGTCTTGTTTCGTATCCGAAAAATGTTGTGTGGGAAAACAGAAGAACCATTGCCATGAATACTGCAGCAAAAGCTATGTAGCCTTTCCATGCGTAAAAAACCTTTAAGCTTTTCTTAAGAAGCATCTCACAGGCAAAGTATACTGCAATGCTTATAAGAAGTATGCTTATTACAGTAATAAACGGACTTTCGGAAATGGCTGATGCAAATAATGCAAAGGCAAACATTGTTGCAAGGAAGCATACACCGTATTTAAAGACGGTGTTCAGACACTTAAAGCCTGCCACATCGCTTGCGGTTTCGGGCTTTCTTTTTTTATAAAGAAAATATGATGCCACATAGAACAAAAGCGGAGTACCAAGATATATGATTAAATCTTTTACACCTATATTTTCTCTGAAATATTGGTCTGCCATGCCAAATGTGACATACGCATAGTTGTTTTCGGCGATAATTTCAATAAGTGTATCAGGCTGTGAAAAACCGTAAAGAAAAAGTTCTGCCATCATGTAAAATACGGAAACGGTTATAAATAGGAACAAATGTATGATAGCATTTATCGCTACACTCGCAAAACTGTTTCCTGTCAGATTTGCTGAAAAAACTGCACATGAAAACATCATGTATATTCCAAGAAAGTTGCATGCAGTCCATATAAGACAGTCGTATGGAGTAAAATACGCACCGTAACCGCAAAGAGATATTACCGAAAGTATAAGACCGTTGAGTATAACCGGAACACCCATAAGTGTAAAGGCTGCAGCAAGGGACGAAATGTAATTTGCCCGTCTGGACACAGGCAGACTGTGTATAAACACTGCCTGATTTTTTGAATGTAAAAACCTGAATACCAAAACAGATACAATTGTAGGTGCAACAATCGCGGTAAGCATTGGTATAATCATATATGTGTTTTCCAGTATAATCGGATTATCTGCGTAGTATGTGGTGTCGCCTCTATAATTGATGTCATAATCCATAAGCAGCAAAAGCGGAGCTGAGAAAAACAATATCAGAAAATATACAACTGAGCCCCAGATGTGTCTTTTAACCGTTGATTTATATATACCCTTATTAAAAAATGATGTTTTTAAAGTCATATCCAAGACCTCCCAACTCGTATATAAAAATTTCTTCAAGTGTCAGATTTATTCTGTCAATAAACAAGGGATTTTTTTCTTTAAGAAGCTTCTCGGTTTCACGGGAATCGCCCTTTACTATAAGAGTATAAACCGAGCCGGTTTTTGAAAGATTCATAAGTCCGCTTAAAGAGTTTAAAAACTCATCGACATCCTCACCGAAGGAAAGCTGATACTTGCAGACATTGCCTTTCAAGTCGTCAAGAGGTTTTTCGCATATAAGTCTGCCCTTGTGGATTATACCCACATGGTCGCATATATCCTCAAGCTCTCTCAGATTATGAGACGACACCAATACAGTCATATTTCGTTCGGCAACGTCGGCAATAACAAGATTAAGCACCTGTTTTCTCATTACAGGGTCAAGTCCGTCAAGGGGTTCGTCAAGGATAAGCACTTTTGGTACTGCTGAAAGGCTCAGCCAGAAGGCAACCTGTTTTTTCTGTCCCTTAGACATTTTCCTGATTTGCTTTTTTTCATCTATACCAAACACAGAACTGAGTTTTTCATAACGCTCTTTGCTGAAGGCGGGATATATGTCGGCATAGAACTCTGCCATTTGTTTTACGGTATATGTAGAAAAATAAAACCACTCATCGGATATATTCAGTATGCCTTGCTTTACAGCTTCATTTTCAAAAACAACCTCTCCGTCTACACATACATTTCCATTCTCGGGTCTGTAGCAGCCGTTTATGTGATTTATAACGGTGGTCTTGCCGGACCCGTTTGGTCCTATAAGCCCATAGATTGACCCTTCGGGTACATTCATGCAAAGTCCGTCAAGAGCTTTGAAACCGTCAAATTCCTTTGTAAGAGATGTAACCTTAATCATTTGATATCCTCCTTTATATGCTGTATTTCTTTTTCTATTTGTTCACTTGCTTCGCCAAGGTATAAAAGCGACTTTACTGTTTCGCGAAGACTTTCGTAAAGCTCGCTGATTTTTTTGTCGTCTTTTGTATAGTTTGCAGGAGCAACAAAATTTCCCTTTCCTTTTACACTGTATATAAATCCTTCGGCTTCAAGAAGCTTGTACGCTTTTTGTACAGTATTCGGGTTAACGGTAAGACTCACAGATAAATCTCTTACAGATGGCAGTTGCTCATCCTCCTGCAGTATCTTGTTTATTATCAGTTTTTTAATTCCGTCTTCTATTTGCTCATGTATGGTTCTGTTATCCTTATAATCAATTTTTATCATTTAATCACCACCTACTAACTGTACTATGTGTTGTAGTACAGTTAGTATAGCATGGGTTTTTCTCTTTGTCAAGAATAATTTTTATTATATGCCATATTCATGTTCAATATACTCTACTGCTGTGCAGAGAGCACCGTAAGTGTTTATTCCGTGAATTATGTCGCTTTGGTTGAGTTCTTTTATAAATCTGTCGTTACAATATACGGCAAACAGCAGGGTGTAGTCATAGCTTATGAGTGACGCAAGGGACAAAAGCTCGCTGTGGCTGTCACAGCTTACAAGCTTTATTTTTTTGCTTTTATCCATTATACCGGATAGCACGTTTTTTTCATCTTTGGAATATAGAAAATCATTTTTGTGCTTTGCAGAGAATATAAAAAACAAAAACAAGCCCGGATTGAATATTCCCAGCAGTATAAAGCATATATTTACCGCAGAAAAAAAGACATAAAAAAAGGATGATATTTTTTTTAATATCCTGTTTCCTTTTATTATGCCAAAGTGTTTTGCAAGAAGTGCTCTCAGTATTGAGGCACCGTCAAGTGGAGCAATGGGTATGATGTTTATAACTGCAGCCGACAAATTTGCAAAAGCAAAAAATGACAGGTAGTAGCTTTTCACCGGAAAAATTATAAGTGCTGATTTTGTCAGTATGTATGTAAACAGACTTGCCAGGGGGCCGGCTGAATATATAAGGATTTTGTCCGTAAAATATTTCAGATCGGGTATATTCAGATGCATACCGCATATTCCTATGTACAGACCTCCGGGCATATAATTCAGCTTTACACAAGCAATAGCATGGCACAGTTCGTGAATACCTACAGCAGTATAAGCGAGCAAAAGCTCGGGGGTGCGGTACAGCATAGTTGCCGCAAATACTGCAAGGGCAAGATTTTTGTGAAGCTTCAAGGAGAAAGTTATAAATATCACCTTTCTATATATTCCTGAGGATTTACTGCCGCATTGTCCTTTCGTATTTCAAAATGAAGATGCGGTCCTGTGGATGTGCCGGTGCTTCCTACCAGTCCGATTATGTCACCTTTATTTACGATATCTCCGGTTTTACATTTCAGCGTTTGCATGTGGGCGTAAGATGAGGTGAATCCGTTACCATGGTCTATTATCACATAGTTTCCCGATGAGGAATTATACCCGGAATGTTTTATGCTTCCGCTTTCACATGCCATGACAATATTCCCCTCCGGAGATGCTATGTCTATGCCGTTGTGAAATTTTGTTTCGCCGCTTACAGGGTGTACTCTGTTACCAAATGGTGAGGAAAGGCGACCGGTGCAGGGGTTAAGTGGGTTAAACGGAGCTGGGGTTTCTGTACCGTCAGATTCTTTGGGAATATCTTTTTCATTGCCGGCATACACATTGTCGCGACGGTATTTTTCGGAGTGTTCAGAATATATGACATCCGCTTCGGTTGCTGCATCCTTTACAAGCTTTGTTATTTTTTCACCCACAAACGGGCTGTCTGTACTTATAATATTCTTTATATAGTGCGTGTTTGTAAAACCGCCTCTGCCGGCAGCGTAAACTGCCAAAACAATTGCGGCAGAAATAAGGGTTTTTCTGAGGGTTGATTTTATCCCGGTTGATTTATCTTTTTCAAAGCTGCAACGTATATACTTTGCGGAGTTGTGCTTTCTTCTTTTATATTTCACTTTATCATCTCCCTAATATGTTCTTTTTACTATTTTTATACAGATTTTGAATATTTATGCTACAGGAACATATAGCTATGGTAAAATGTTATATAAATAAGTAGAATAAATAGTAAAAATTTTATCAACCAAAGTTCGGTTTACTATTGACTTGAGCGAATTTTTGTTCTATAATGGTTGATATACTAATTTGAAAGGAAGATTGATTATGAACAGAGTATACAATTTTTCAGCAGGCCCGTCTGCACTTCCCCTTCCTGTATTGGAAAAAGCACAGGCTGAGCTTGTTTGCTACGGAACTTCAGGGATGTCGGTAATGGAGATGAGCCATCGTTCTTCCGACTATCAGAAAATAATTGACGATTGCGAGGCACTTCTTCGCGAAATTCTTTCTATTCCTGACAACTACAAGGTTTTATTCCTTCAGGGCGGTGCGTCCAGCCAGTTTGCCATGATTCCTTTAAACCTTTACGGTGAAAACAAAAAAGCCGACTACATCATGACAGGCATGTGGTCAAAGAAAGCTCAGAAAGAAGCATCCAGATACGGTGAAGCAAAAATAATAGCTTCATCTGAAGATAAGGTGTATAACTATATCCCCAAAATAGATAAATCTATGTTTTCTCCAGATGCTGACTATGTACACATTACTCACAACAACACAATTTACGGTACAAGATTTTTAAATATCCCCGATACAGGTGATGTTCCTCTTGTTGCCGATATGTCATCAAGCATACTTTCTCAGCCTATAGATGTTTCAAAGTTTGGTCTTATTTATGCCGGAGCACAGAAAAACATGGGACCTGCAGGTCTTACTGTTGTTATTATCCGTGAAGACCTTATCGGTAAGGCAATGGATATTTGTCCTACCATGTTCAACTACGAAACACATTCCGAAAACGGCTCAATGTTTAATACTCCTCCGACTTATGCCATATACATCTGTAAGCTTGTATGTGAATGGCTCAAAGAAAACGGCGGCATCGACGCAATGTACAAGACAAATCTCAAAAAAGCAGAAATTCTTTATTCATATCTTGATGAAAGCGAAATGTTCAGTGCAACAGTTGCAAATCCAAAGCACCGTTCACTTATGAACGTTCCCTTTGTTACAGGAAATGACGAATTAAATGCCAAATTTATTAAAGAAGCTACAGCAAATGGCTTTGTAAACCTCAAAGGTCACAGATCTGTTG
>JAZQFN010000032.1:0-4941 GCA_045539515.1 Clostridia bacterium | reverse complement strand
CGACAAGGCTGGCTGCTCTTGTTCCGCTTAACAGAATGTTGGAGTGTGCAAAGTAATGAATACAGATATATTGATTGTGGGATGTGGTGTTGCAGGACTTTATTGTGCACTGAACTTCCCCGAAAACAGAAACATTTTAATGGTAACAAAAAACATTGCAAGGAAAAGTGATTCCTATCTTGCACAAGGCGGTATTTGTGTGCTTCGTGATGAAGATGATTACGATGCATTTTATGAGGATACCATGAAGGCAGGGCATTATGAGAATAATCCCGAATCAGTTGATATTATGATTCGCTCTTCTCAAGGAGTTATTGAGGATCTCGTATCCTTCGGTGTTCGTTTTGAGAAGGATGGGGAAGCATTTAACTATACCAAAGAGGGCGCACATTCCGCTCCGAGAATTCTTTTTCATGAGGATGAAACAGGAAAGGAAATAACATCTCATCTTCTGGAAACTGCAAGAAACCGTAAAAATATAACCCTTATTGAGAACTTCACAATGGTTGATCTGGTTTGTGATGATAATGAGTGCAGAGGTATTATTGGACACGATGAAAACGGCGATTTTAATGCAATAACTGCAAACTACACAGTGCTTGCAACAGGCGGTATCGGAGGTCTTTTTGAGCATTCCACAAACTACCGCCATTTAACAGGTGATGCGCTTGCCCTTGCAATTAAATACGGTGTTAAGCTTCAGCATATTGATTACATACAGATACATCCTACAACTCTTTTTACTAAAAAAGATGGTAGAGAATTCCTAATTTCCGAATCGGTAAGAGGAGAGGGTGCAATACTTCTTAATTCAAAAGGAGAAAGATTCGTAAACGAGCTTCTTCCACGTGATAAGGTATCTAAAGCAATTTTTGCCGAGATGGAAAAAGAAGGAACTGAGCATGTTTGGCTCTCTCTTGCACCTATTCCGGAAGAGGAAATCAAGACGCACTTCCCGAATATATATCAGAGATGTCTTGATGAAGGATATGATGTAACAAAAGAGCCTATACCGGTAGTTCCGTCACAGCATTATTTTATGGGTGGCATTGATGTAAACGGATTCAGTAAAACAAGTATGGATAGACTCTATGCAATTGGTGAGACAGCTTGTAACGGTGTTCACGGACGAAACAGACTTGCAAGTAATTCACTTTTAGAAAGTCTTGTTTTTGCAAAGCGTGCAGCATCAGACATAAACCTTAATTACAATTCATTAAAGGATAATTCATTGCCGGACGTAAAACCGGAGAAATATGAAAACTATAAGGAAGAATATAAAGAGTTAATTTTAAGGTCAATTGAGGAGGAGAAACAAAGCCATGAATAATATAACAATGAAGCTTAACGCAGACGATTTAATTTTATCAGCACTTAAAGAAGATATTACAAGTGAGGACATTACAACAAATTCTGTTATGCCTGAGTACAAATTGGGCGAGGTAGACCTGATTTGTAAAGAAGACGGTGTAATTGCAGGTCTTGAGGTATTTAAGAGAGTTTTCACACTCCTTGATGAAAATACTGAAGTAACATTTAACTGCAAGGACGGCGACAGAGTTACAAAGGGGCAAAAGCTTGGCATTGTAAAAGGTGATATTCGTGTTCTCCTTTCAGGTGAGCGTACAGCACTTAACTATCTGCAGAGAATGAGTGGCATTGCAACATATACAAGAAAAATTGCAGACCTTCTCAAAGGCTCAAAGACAAAGCTTTTGGACACAAGAAAAACAACACCAAATATGAGAGTATTTGAAAAGTATGCCGTAAAAGTCGGCGGTGGTCATAATCACAGATATAACTTAAGCGATGCTATTTTGCTTAAGGATAACCATATTGGAGCTGCCGGCGGTGTTAAAGAAGCTGTTAAAATGGCAAAGGAATATGCATCGTTTGTCTGCAAGGTTGAGGTCGAGGTTGAAAACCTTGATATGTTAAAAGAAGCATTAGAAGCAGGTGCAGATATTATAATGCTTGACAATATGAGCGTTGAAGATATGAAAGAAGCAGTAAGACTTACCCAAGGTAAAGCAGTCACAGAATGCAGCGGTAATGTTACAAAGGAAAATGTCGCAAAACTTGTTGACATTGGAGTGGATTATATATCAAGTGGAGCATTAACACATTCATCTCCGATCCTTGACCTTTCGCTTAAAAATCTTCACGCAATCTGATAGAAGGGCGGGAACTTAATGAAGGCTGATCAAAGAAGAAAAGAAATAGCAAGCTATATGATGTCGGCACAAAATGCAGTACCCGGCGGAAAACTATCTGAAAAGTTTGGTGTATCAAGACAGATTATTGTTCAGGATATTTCTGCTCTTAAGGCTGCCGGTTACGAAATCCTTTCAACACACAGCGGATATGTTATGCAGACAACTCCTCACTGTGAAAGGGTATTTAAACTGTTTCATACGAAAGATCAAACAGAGGATGAACTCAATACGATTATTGACTTTGGAGGAATTGTTGCTGATGTTTTTGTGTGGCATAAAGTCTATGGAAAAATGACGGCACCTCTTAACATTTCTTCAAGACTGCATATAGCACAGTTTTTAGAAGGGGTAAGAACAGGAAAATCGTCAGAGCTTATGAATATAACAGGCGGATATCATTATCACACCGTTAAAGCTGATTCTGAAGAGGTTCTTAATAGAATAGAAAGTGCACTCCAAGAGAAGGGATTTATTGCTCCTGAGATTTAAACTGCAAAATATAACAATGGACTTTTGATGCAATTTGTGTTATAATTAGTTCATAGAATTTTGTGAAGGAGGAATGATGTGTGATAAGAAAAATCATAAAAATAGACGAAGAAAAGTGTAATGGTTGCGGACTTTGTGCATCAGCGTGTCATGAAGGTGCAATTGAAATGATAGATGGAAAAGCAAAGCTCACCCGAGAAGATTATTGTGATGGATTAGGGGATTGCCTTCCTGCATGTCCGACAGGTGCTATTACATTTGAAGAAAGGGAAGCACCAGCATATGATGAAGAAGCGGTAAAAAAAGCAAAGCTTAATAAGCAGGCAGAAAAGCTACCTTGCGGTTGTCCCGGAATGAACTCCAAAGTGATTCGGAGAGAAGAAGCTGAAGAATGCGAAGTATCTCCTAAAATTACAAGTCAGCTTCAGCAATGGCCGGTTCAAATCAAGCTTGTTCCAATTAATGCTCCTTACTTTGATGGGGCAAATCTTTTGATAGCTGCCGACTGTACAGCATATGCTTATGGTAATTTCCATAATGATTTTATGCGTAACAGGGTAACCTTAGTGGGATGTCCCAAGCTTGATGAAGGTGATTATTCTGAAAAACTGACTGCTATCATTAAAAATAACAATATTAAAAGTGTAACAATCGTAAGAATGGAAGTCCCTTGCTGCGGAGGAATAGAAAACGCTGCAAAAAGAGCCATTCAGGATAGCGGTAAGTTCTTACCGTGGCAGGTAGTTACAATTTCAACAGATGGCAGAATTTTAGACAGATAAAATAAAATTTATTAATATACGGAGGTAATGTAAAATGATGAACGAAAAAGTACGCGAGCTGTTAAATCAGCAAATCAACAAGGAGTTTTATTCAGCATATCTGTATCTTGACTTCTCAAACTATTTTCAGGCAAGAGGTCTTGACGGATTTGCAAACTGGTATATGATTCAGGCTCAGGAAGAACGTGACCATGCAATGCTGTTTTATCAGTATCTGCAGAATGAAAATCAGGTTGTAACACTTGATGCAATCGCAAAACCTGACAAAACGTTTACTTGCGATATGGATGTATTAAAGGCAGGACTTGAACACGAAGAATATGTAACATCGCTTATCAATGATATCTATGCAGCAGCATACGATGTAAAAGATTTCCGTGCAATGCAGTTCCTTGATTGGTTTGTAAAGGAACAGGGCGAAGAAGAAACAAATGCAAACGACCTTATCACAAAGATGGAATTGTTTGGCTCTGATCCAAAGAGCTTGTACATGCTGAATCAGGAGTTAGGCGCAAGAATTTATTCTGCTCCTTCATTGGTTTTATAATCCGCAGTACTTAATATCAAAATATCAAATATCCCTTATACCGTTATTGGTGTAAGGGATATTTTTTATTGAATTAACAAAAACTGAAAAAGCTTAACATACAATTAACGTACCTATGGTAGCAGAGTTTACATTGGCTATGTTAAACTTTAAATGTACTCAGGAAAGAGAAAACAAAAATAAATTTCTAGGAGAGTGATTTCAAATGAAGAAAATCATCAGTTTAATGGTAGTAGCAGTGTTGTTGGTAGCAGCCCTTGCAGGATGCGGAACTACAAATACCGACACACCAAAGGACAATGGACAGGTAAGCGGAACAGTTTCAACAGACGGTTCAACATCAATGGAAAAGGTAATCGGATTCCTTTCAGAAGCTTACATGGAAGAAAACAGTGCAGTTAAGGTAACCTACAATCCTACAGGTTCCGGTTCAGGTATCAAGGCGGTTCAGGCAGGAAGCTGTGACATCGGACTTGCAAGCCGTGACCTTAAACCTGAAGAAGCAACAGACCTTAACGGAACAGTAGTTGCAATTGACGGAATCGCAATGATCGTAAACAAAGAAAACCCTGTAAAAGACCTTACAATCGAACAGATTGCAGCACTTTACAAAGGTGAGATTACAAACTGGAGTGAAGTTGGCGGAGCAGATGCACCGGTAGTTTTAATCGGTAGAGAAGCTGCATCAGGTACAAGAGACGGTTTTGAATCAATCACAGATACAGAAGATGCTTGCAAATATAACCAGGAACTTACATCAACAGGTGATGTTGTTCAGACGGTATCTTCTAACCCGAACGCTATCGGATATGCATCACTTGCATCTGTAAAAGATTCAGTAAAGCTTATCTCAGTTGAAGGGGTAACACCTTCTACAGAAACAATCCAGAACGGAAGCTACAAGATT
>JAZQFN010000031.1:0-16952 GCA_045539515.1 Clostridia bacterium | reverse complement strand
GAGTTTTGAAATAATAAATTTTGTCTCAGACGAGGCAAAAACACAGGGAATATGGTAATATTTCCGAGTATTTTAACGATGTATGAGGCAGAATTTATATTTCAAAACCATCTTTAGTATTGGTCGTTAAGGCTATACTTTTCTTGCTTCGTCATCGCTCATTGCCGTACCTTTGTACTGCCTGCTTCGCGCTTCCTCGCCTGCGTCCATTTTCGTTCGTCTCCTCAGCGTGTCGACTTTATCGACACGCTGAGACGGCAAGTCTTACGACCTGCCGTCCCGAAATATTTAAACTATTATTACTGAACATCCTCGTATGCAGAAAGCATAGGCTGAAGCTTATCGCCTTTAAGTCTGCCAAAATAGTTTTTGGTAACTTTAAATATGGTACCTGACATAACCACAAGACCAATAAGGTTGGGAATTGCCATAAGTCCGTTAAAGGTATCGGAAATATTCCACGCAAGCGTAAGCTCCATTGTGGCACCAACCATAATAAAGGCTACAAATACAACCTTATATACTACGGTTGCTGCTTTGCCAAAGAGGAACTCGCAAGCCTTGGAGCCGTATACAAACCAACCGATAACGGTGGAAAATGCAAAGAAGAAAATAGCAATTGTTGCAAAGTAACCGCCCACATGAGGGAAAGAGGTTTCAAATGCTTCGGTAACGAGAACCGATGCGGCAATTTCCTTGAATTCTTCCACAACCAGACCGGTATTTAAATCTATTAAACCGGATGTAAGGATAATTAATGCGGAGAAGCTGCAGATGATGATGGTATCCACAAACACTTCAAATATACCCCACATACCCTGTTTAACAGGCTCCTTGACATCTGCTGTGGAATGAACAAGTGCAGAAGAACCCATACCTGCTTCGTTGGAGAAAACGCCCCGGGCAATACCGCTCTTGGCAACCTTTGATATTACAACACCAACGGCACCGCCTGCTACAGCATCAAAACCAAAAGCGCCCTTAAATATGGCAGCAAATGCATCACCGAGCATATTGCCGTTCATACAAAGGATTACGATACCGCCTATTATGTAGAAAAGGGACATAAAGGGAACGAGTTTTTCTGTGAAAGAAGCTATTGACTTTAAACCGCCAAACGCCATTATTGCCATGATTACAAGAATAACCCCACCGGTTACCGCAACAGGAATACTGAAGGTAGCATCAAAGTTTGCGGCAATTGTATTTATCTGGCTCATATTTCCTATACCAAAAGATGCTATAATGCAGAATACTGCAAAAAGCACACCCAGTATCTTACCTATGGTCTTTAAACCCTTTTTACCGGCAAAGCCTTCCTTAAGGTAAATCATTGCTCCGCCTATCCACTCGCCTTTTTCATTTTTCCGACGGTAGAAAAGACCAAGAATAATTTCGGAATACTTTGTAATCATACCGAAAAATGCAGCAAACCACATCCAGAAAACAGCACCGGGGCCACCGGCAGCAATAGCTGTGGCTACACCTACAACATTACCTACACCTACAGTACCGCCCAGAGCAGTACAAAGTGCCTGGAAAGAAGAAATAGACTTGCCGTCTGTTTGAGCATTTTTGTCTTTTTTCTTAAAGAGAGTACCGAAGGTATTCTTCATCCAGAATGAAACCTTTCCTACATGTAAAAACTTGAGCCCGAATGTGAGGAAAACACCTACACCAACCAGAAACACAAGCATTACAGGTCCCCATACCCATGAGTTTACGGCATCGTTTATATCCGTAACCGTCTTCAAAAGTTTGTCCATAACAAGACCTCCTAAAAAATTAAAAGCCGCCAAACAAAGGGCGACTCCGGAAATGCAAAAATATACTTACCAATATTGAAAAATTGCATCTTCTCCGTCCTTTTGCCTGAGAGATTAGCTTTTTAAACAAAGCCTTACACCTTCGGCATCCTTTGGTTTGAATAACAAACCGGACTTCTCCGGAGCGCTATCTGCATGCAGTCTTTGCTTACCAAGCGCCTGAGAGAGTTACTCCTTCGGCAAGACACAAGTCTTTCTCCTGCATACTTCATTTAGCTAAAGTATTAAGATTTTTTAAGTATACATATTTTTAGTGAATTTGTCAATAGTTTTATCAATAAATAATAAGTAAATTAACAAAGAAAGTAAAACTGCTTTTATTATTTTTATCTTCCCACATCTTTCTACATCTTTCCTCATCATTTAACAAGATTATTGCGATACATAAGGTTTAGATGCATCTCTCAAAGGCTTCTCCTCGAGGAGAGGCTCCGCCGTAGGCGGTGGTGAGGTGTTGTAGGGTTTGGCGGTTTCCGACAAACCGTTATTATATATTTGCAAAACATCCTGAAGGCTGTTCCCTACATTTCCACCTCATCCGAGTTGCTTCGTAACCCACCTTCCCCTCAAGGGGAAGGCTTTTTGTTTCGACACCTTTCGACATATCCATATTGCGAGGCGTAAGGTTTAGATGCAACTCGTTTTAGCTAAATTTTGCAACAAGTTGCAAAGCTAAATTATTCCGCCTTACTCCATAGCTAAATTACTCCTTTGGAGTAGCTAAATTAAATTCGCTTTAAGCGTGCGAAGCACATTTAGCTGCCATAGGCAATTTAGCTGAACTTGTTCAATTTAGCTCGCGGAACGCGAATTTAGCTGCGTTGCTATGCAACGCAATTGTTCGTGTCAAGTCAAGATAAAAATCTTCATCCTTAAACCGGCTAAGCACCCACTTATATTCTAACTAAATATTAACATTTCCCACACATTAAATCAAGTATATTACGTCCCCGAACACAAAATCAGGTCGAAAAAATCCGACCTGATTTTTGTTTGGCTTATATATTATCTTTTAATAAATCCGAACCAGTCATAGTTCCAACTTAAAGTATGAGGTTCTATAACTATAGTATAATTACCCGCTTTAAGCTCTGCACCGATTGGAGCTTTGGTTGCAACCCACTGTTCGGGAGTTGTGCCCCAGCTTACTGCAGGAGCAATGGATACCACATAGTCGGTACCGCCTACAGAGAAGATACGCTTAGTATCACCTTCCCATGCAACGGACTTAACTACAAGGTCATAGACACCGTCTTCGGGAATGGTGAGAACATACTCTGCTCTCTGTCCGGGAGTGTTGAGAAGCTGAACGCCTGCACCGCCGGAGAGGAACTGACGAGTTGCGTAGATAGCAGCTCCCGGAGAAAGGAACTGAACATCTTCTGCTTCTTTAAATACCGCAAGCTGACCCTTGATGCCGTCGTAGTCTGAAATGGATTCTATGTTTTCTACAGCAACGGCAGGAACACTCTTTAAGTAAACTGCGTTTCCTTCCAAAGCATTGGAAGCTACAGTGAGTTCAGAAATATGAGCCTTTGCACCGAGATTTACTCCAATGAGGCTTGCACCTTCGGAAGTGGACTCAATAAGATATCTGCCCTCGGGTACTTTAACAGTGCCATTAAATACACTCTTACCGTCGCGTCTGGTGTAGCCACCTATTGAGCCGGATGATGCAAGCTTACCATCCACATAGATATCTACATTGGTAGTTATCTGGCTGGTTTCCACAAACTTGCCGTTGAGCATAAGGGTGTAGTTTGCTTTTTCTACGGTAAATGTCTTGGCATCGGCTTCCACAATAGAAGTTGAGCCGTCTTCGGCAGTTTCCAGAGCACCGTCTTCCATTACTATGCCGTACTCTTTGCCTATGGGTCTTCTGTTGTAATCTGTTACAGAATCTATAGATGTTACATAGTCGTTATCGGTATATACTGTGATGCGATTGTCGGTATAGGTGGAGAAACCAAGTTCATCCCTACCCACTACTGCACTCATTTCGCCTTCGGAAGCAAAAATCTTCTTACCGTTGGCTTCGAGGAATGTACCGTGGTCAAGCATGATGGAATTGTCGTTCATGGTAACAGACTGACCTATAAACCTAACCGTACCGGCATCTACCATTTGGGTTTTGTCCCCAAGGTTAACTATGCAAATGGTACCGTCCTCCAATGTGAGAGTCATATATCCGTCAAAGTATTCTGCTTTGGTGTTTCTTGCCTTGTCGCTCTTTTTGTGAACATCAAGAACCACAACCATCTTGGTTTTGTCCACTTCGGAGGTTTCAAACCATACTCTTTCCTGACTGGGAGATTCCTTCTGCGCATATCCGGGAGGGAATTCTACCATATCGGAAAGCGCAAAGTTGTTGTTAAAGTATGTGGTAACCTTTTGTGGGTATTTAACACTTGTGTCGAGAACTGCCTCGCCACGGGTAATTCTTACACCGGTGCCGTCCTCGTATACTTCCATACCGCCCTCGGCATTGAGCCACCATTCAAACTTTGTTCTATCTGCATTGCCTTTGCCGTCTAAATCATCGACTATGATGAATATGTCGGGACGGACATAGATAATGGTTCTGTTAAAACCTTCCAGAACACCCTTGTAAGCCTCGGTGGCATCACCTGCACCAAGGTCAAAGTCAACGTGGTTGAGGAAAGCGGTAAGCTTACCCTTTGCAGTAAAGTCATCATCTGCCTGACCCTTGTTGGTAGCAACGGTTACAGAGTTGTGGGCTCCGGTCTTACGGGTAAATCCGGAATCATGTGGTGAATGATAGGAATCGTAGTAACCGCTTCTTCCGGCAAGGATTTCGCCGTATGCCTGAATAAAGAAGGAGTTCTGGTCAGGATGGGAGTGGTTGTAGGAACCATATGGAGATGACTTAAATGTAAGATGTATTCTGTCTTCGGAAATAAGGTCATCGGTCATTACAATCCAGCCTACATCCTTAAACTCTTTTGCAAGAGGGAAGTTGTAGGGAGGTGTGGATTCAAGATCTGACATATTGGCAACATAGTAGTTGTCGGTTTCGGAAGTCCAATTGGTCTTCTGCTGTTCCAAAAGCCACTTTGCAACTCCATTTTGCATAAAGTATGCCTGATTGGAAATGGAATTTCTTGTTCTGCCGGTGGAGTCAAGACGAACCTCGGTAGCATCACCAAAGGTATTGTAAAGGCCTGCGGCTGTAACATATACATTCCAAAGATACTCATTTCTTGCCCAGGCGGTGTTATAGAGGTCTATCATACCGCTTAATTTAAGTACATCCATAAATCTCTGGTTGTACTCGGAAGAGTTGGTCCAGTAGTTGGGACCCTGGCTCCATCCGCCGTCCTGATAGGACCAGGGAGGAAGGAGAGCAATGTATGTGGGAAGTACCGAACGAATCCATCCTTCTGCTTCGGGAACTTCGCCGTAGAGAGCTATGGCAATATTACCTATGTAGCCATATGCTGTCCAACCGTGGGAATCATAGGGCGATTTTCTGATACCGTCAAGAAGGTGATCGCACATAACCTGAGTATTGTAGCGAAGCATTTCGATAATCTTTTTGCGGTCTGCTTCGGGGATTTTGTCGTATGTCCAGTCCAGGGCATAGGCAGTCTGCCAGGTTACATCACGGAATTCTATATCGTGGTGTTTGTAAGAAACATTGTTTTCAAAGTCCCATGTGGTCATTTCCATCATGGCAAGTCTTGTGGGTTCTATATACTTTTCGTCACCTGTAAGGAGGTATGCATAACCGCAGTTTAATGCAAGAGTTCTTGCGGCACTTATATCCCCTCTCCATGCCTGATGCTGGGGAGTGTTGGAAACTTCGGGGAGATTCATATCCCAGAAGGAACCGTCGGGCTCATGAAGATTTGCCGCATTTGCCATTCCGCGGTCTGCAAGCTGAATTGCCTTGTCGTAGAGCTCTTTGGAAACAGGATTTGTATCCTTGATAGCTCTGAATTCGTCCAGAGTGTCGGGTGTTGTGTAAATTCTGGGGTGAGTCTTGGGAAGTCTTGCGAAGATATCCTCAAGAGGCTCTAAGGGGAATTCGTATGCATCGGGATCAATACGGAATCTTCTTGCATCGGACCAGCCGCTTGGCTTTCCGTCTATTACATAGCGAGCTGCCCACCAGTAATGAACACCGGTTTCAAAAATACATTCAAAGTTATAATAGCTGTTGGGTATACCCTCTTTGTGATAAACCACATTCTTAAGCTCGGGGTCCGAGCAAACTATAATATCATAGGTTGCATCTTCAACAAAGGGGAATGTAAATGAAGGCGGGTTCTGCTGTGACACATACTGGTCCAGGGGTCTGAATGGCATCATTCTGCCATCCTTACGGAATTGCATATTCCAGCCTGCATCGGGAGATGCTGTTTCTGCCGCCTGTGCCATGGGAAGAACACAGGTAGAAATAAGACAAATTGCTAAAATCAAAGTAATTATCTTCTTCATTATTTTGCATCTCCTTTCATTGTGATTACCGCTTCCATTGCGGATTTATCGAAGCTGTAAGTTCCACCGAATATCTTGGCAAAGCTTTCGGCGGATACCATAAGCTGATTGCCCTTTAACGCGGAAGCATCGGTAAGGGAAACGCTGTTTCCGTTAACACTTGCCTTATCCAAGCCATCGGTAAATACCGCTGTTTTGTCACCAAGAGTTACGGTAACGGCTTTGCCGTCTCTCACATAGGTTGCACCAAAGGCGTGAGCAAGGTTTCTTGCAGATGCCATAAGGTTACCTTTTGTGCTTTCCTCAGGCTTTACTGTGGTGTAAATATAAGAGCCGTCAAGCTTAATGTTAATTCTGCCGGAAACAGCAGTTTCTGCAGGACTCTCTGTGTATATGGGTGTAAAGCCCTTTTGGATCTCCACAGCTTCACTTTCGGAAAGGGATTCTTCTGTTTTTGTTACACGAACATAGTCAAATATATACTTACCGCCCCATCTCTGGGTATTCAGATCAATGGAAGTAAGACCGGTATGATCCCCTGCTGTACCATAACCTGATTCATACTTTGTGAACACTTTGCCGGTGGTTTCGTTCTTAAGCATTGCTTCTACTTCTTTGGCATCAAAATCAACGCTCATAGTAAGTGTGTACCAGGCATCGTGGCTTATGCGGGCATTTTCCAAAGCACCCTGATTTGCCTGAGCAAAGTTTAAGAAGGTATTACCGTTGGAGGATGCCACAACTACTCGGGAGAATTCGCCCTTACTGCCCTTTAATCCCATAACAAGAGCACAATGAGTATTGTTTTCTGTGGGAATATATTTGTAACGCGCTTCAAAGCGAATAATTCCCTTTGTTTCGGGAACTGCTATGGTAGCTCTTGTGCCGGAGTAGCTGTCTGTGCTGTCTGTATCATAAAGTACAAGACAGTTCTTTTTGTAACCGGGGAGAACTTCAACCTCTTCGGTGGTTACATAGCCCGTGTCACTCTTGCCGCCGGTTACACCCTTGGGGAATACTCCCGCTGCAACGGAAGTGAAATCCTCAAAAAGTATGTCATCGGCTCCGCCTCTTGTGGGGGCAGTTTTTACTGCACCGGGCCAGAGCTTCTGAGGTCTTCTTGTAGCTGCTGCCATTGAGATTGTGGGGCAAACAAGAAGAAGTATAAGTATAACGGATATTATTCTTTTAATTTTCATATCTTGCGCCCTCCTATTCAAATATTACAACGGTATATGGCTGACCGTATCTTGTGTGAAGGAAAATCTTATTGGCATCATCGCCGGTATCCTTATATGACTTGATTGTTGCTACATCAGATGTTGAAACAGTATTTCTGCCGTTTTCATCTTTGGTATATGCAAAGTATGTGGGAGAAGAACCGTTATTTATTACAAATTCACAATCCTCTGCGGTGATATTTGCCATATTTGCCACATCATCTGTAAAGTAGATGAGGTATCCATCCTCGAAGGACTCATAAATGTAACCAACTCTTACGGAGCGGGCTGCCCAACGGCTTGTGCTTAAAGTCTGGGTGGAAACATCGGTCTCCGGTCTGTACCAGAGGGTAACTCCTGTGAGCTCGCCCTTGGGATTGCTATTGTAGAGAACAATATCACCCTTCTTAAGGTCTTTAATATCCATGTCGGCTGTGATGGATGTATCCTTATCATTGGGCTCCGCCTTAACCTTGCAGCCATCCTTTGCAACAAGCTTTATAGTGCCGTCTGTAGTGAGGAGTGTAAGAGCATATTTTTCAGTACCGTCGCTTTCGTCGTATACGAGTGAATACTGCTCTACAAGAGAAAACTTAACGCTCTCGGAAGGCTCAGCACCGCCGTTGTTGTCAAAGACTACAACAAACTCAGAGGAAGCCTTGTTGTGGTTATCGTAAAATGCCCACACATTTGGATAGCTTGAGTCGTGTGAGAGAAGGTCTATGGCTTTTGCTGCTTCGTAGCTGTCTTCGCTTAAGTAATCAGGGTTGGTTCCGGAGGGAACTGAAAAACCTAATGCAGATACCGTAAAGGCAACCTTGGGTCCTATGGTATTGTGATTACCTGAACGACGATATCTGGTATCTGTGCTTGCAGTGCCTTCTGCCCTGATGCCAAAGAGTGAATCCTTTGACTTTAAGGTGTCGGCTCTTACTGCAAGAGTTTTTGTTGTACCATTAACCGGGGTATCGATTACCGCAAGCTCACCGGAAGCATTTAAAGAATACTTTACAACGCAAGCTTCGGAGTTTTCAAGGGTTTCATCACCAAACATAGCTTTGGAAGCATTTTTAAGAACATCTTTTATGGATTCATCGTGTTTTTTATATCTTGTGCCATCGATGTAAATGTTGTTTGCACCATAAACTTCGATAAATTCGCCGTCTGCTGTGTAGATTTTGAATTTATTGGCCTTTTCGAGGCTTCCTTCGGTATCTGAACCTACAAGATAGCCATATGCATACTGTGATGCAAAATTAGCTTCCACCGTTGCAACCTTGCCGTTGACATCAAGACTCATTACAACCGAGGCACCGGGTACAAGCAAGTTCTTGTAACGGGAAATAACATCATCGGAAAGTTTGTACTGAGTACCTTCTACGGTGATGATATTTTCAGAAAGCTCTGTGCTTTCGATTTCGCCGGATACTGACGCATTGGAAACATATGCCTTGATATACGCCTGATATGCATCATCCTTGGATGCATATATTGATACAACATTGTTCTTTACGGCAGAGGAAATGGATATTTCCTTACCGGAAGCATCGTAAACCATGACATAGGGGTCATCTAAGGTGTTATCCAGACAAATTGATTTTGAAGTGTCGAGCTTGTCGTAGATTACCATATTATCTGTGTCAACGTAGGAAACAATATAGTTTTCGTAAACTTCGGCGAATACAACATCATATGCACCGTTGCCGTTGTTATCGAGAAGCTTAACAGTTCCGGTTTTGCCTTCTATCATATCCATACTTAAGGCATATCCTGTAGATGCGCCGTTATAAACAACGGGAACTGCATTTTTAAGCTTATATGTTTTTGTCTTCTTGCCGTCTTCGGTGTATGCTTCAAGCTTGTTGTCTTCTATGGAAACTATATCTTCAATATCAATAATTACTTCTTCGTTTCCGGAGGTTTTGGCTATATAGATGAGTGTAGGCTCGAAGTTACGGATATCTCTCCAATATGCCTCTACCTCATAGCCGAGGTATTCGTAGGGATTACCGGTAAGACCTACATTGAGTGACATACCATCAATTTCAATGTGATAGGGTCTTACATCGTTTTCGCCCTGAACTCTGGTGATATCAACACCTTCTACCACACCTTCAATAAGGTTTACACCAAAGGATACAGAGAGAAGATTTGTGCCTTCTTCCACCTTATATTCCTTTTTGGAAGAGCCCGGCTTTACAACCTCAACCATGATATCTGCACGAAGAGCATTGTAAACAAGTACAACCATATCGTCTGCTTTAAGGTCGCCGGAAAGACTGTGGTCTATACCTTCATAGAGGTCAAGCTTTACCGCTACGGATTCATATCCCTGGGCCTCTGCCTTGGGGCCGTAGCCTAAAGCATTTACAATAAGCTTAACTGCTTCTGTAGACTTGATGGGAGCATCAGGATAGATTTTGCCGTCTTTGGAAGTGATAACTCCAAGCTTTGCAAGGGTTCTTATGTAGCCTGCATATTCGTTTGAAGAGTCAACATCCGCAAACACGGCATCGGTGCCCTTGGTTTCGGGAAGTCCCTGCATTGTGCAGAGAACTTTGTAGAACTCATCACGGGTAACTGCTTTTGAAAGGTCTTCTGCTTCGTAGTCTGTGATACCGAGAGCGTTGAGAAGTTCCATTTCTTCTATTCCGCAAGATTCAATTTTAGCTTTATCGGCAAGGACAAAACTAAAGCTTGATATAACCATGGAAGCTATTATTAAAAGAGATAAAAATCTTTTTGTTATTTAGCACAAAACGATGATTTTGCACTTTTTAATTCGTAACCGGTATATTACCGGGCACTTCTCTCACAGAACCGTACAGCTTTTTGAAAGGGGTGGCAATTATCAGTTTTCCTGTAAGTCCCTTTGCTTCGTAATAGGTGCCGTTTTCATCTGTTACGTATTTACCTTCAAAGGGCTCGCTCACAAAGGCAAACACATCGTCCGAGTTGTATATAAATTCCACATTTTCCTTGCAATAATCCGGAGCAAAAAAGCGTACCGTAGCGTTCTTCAATCCCGTAATTCTGATGCGACGGTTCCTGAAAAAGCTGCCCGGCGTCATATCGTGACAGGATATCACTCCCTCTTTTTGCTCTACAAATACTCTGCACTCCAGAAACTCCGCTTTGGAAAAGTGACAAACTGAAAAACCTTCCTCGTCCATCTTTGTTTCTCTGCCGGTAAATACAGGTGCACCAAGGGGCATTTTCAGCCTTACGGCAGTTGTGGTATCCTTGGCACAGGCAGAAAACAAAAATGCATTTTCGTGAAAGCTGATATTGAGCATAGGTTCAAAGGAATTGGGATATTCTTTAACAAAACGGATTTTTACGCCAAGAAAATCCAAAGCCTTTCGCATAAGAGATTCCATACTGTAGTACTTTTCTTCATCATCGGGTGTTATAAGGTGGCCGGATATATAATCTGCACAAAGTGTGCCCTCAAGCCACACAAAATTCTGCCCCTTTGTACCGGCAACCTTATCATTTACCATTACAAATGGCTTTGTCTCTGCCCTGTCTGTCATGGTGGCACACATACCGCCGACACACATATGTGGACGATGATTTACTGCATTGGAAAATTTCCCATGATTTACTCCATCAGTTTCACAGAGCACATCTACGGTGCACTCGCCTTTTACCTCATCATCAGTAAGGCGGATACCTGCAAGATTAAGAAACTCACTGCTTGCACGCTTACTCTTGCCATAGAATATAACCTTGCCTCCCCTTTTCACATAACTTATGATTGCCTTTTCATAATCGGAGCCAGCAATGGGAACTATGCTTAAAATAACCCTTGCATCAAATGATTTGGAGTTGGTCGACAGAGCCTTTACAAAATTATCTGTGGAAATAACGCTTCCTACGGGAAGTCCGTGATTAATGGCTCCCACAATAAACCAATCCCCAAAGAACATCTCTGTAACAAAATCACGATTAAGAACTGTGTTGTATTCATCAAAAGGATAAACCCACACCACCTGTGAGGGAGCATCCGGAAGATAACGTAAAGCCTTCAGGATGTGGGTTGAAGGCTCAAAAGCCACATAGGAAGGCATCTCTCCGAAGGTATTGTCTATGGTGAGAATATTGATATGAGAGGGGTTGTGAGGTGCTGCTTTGTCATCAAGTCTGCAAAGGGACATGGGCATATATATATCGTGAGCCATGGAATCGTAGCGATGAAGCCACGGAGTGTTTGCCCACCATGGATCGTGTACATAGTAGCGGAACATATAGTCATCTCCGGGAAGCTTGGCAATACGGCTTAAATAGCCTGCAATTTCCAGTCCGAAGTTGGTATCCAGAGCTGCCCATGGAGAATTGGGCGGCGGCAAAATGCCGAAGTTGCCGTCATAGATATCCTTTATGGGGCATCCGTCAGTGGCAAGGTCAACTCCCACAGTAAGGTTTGTTCCTCTTGTATGCACCGGATAATGGGGGCACTCCTTACGAAACAGCTTCCAGAAATTAAGAATCTTGTCTTTTATATCGCCAAGCGGTTCCAAATTAAATTCTTTCCCGTCAAAAAGTGCCCCGGTGGTGGAGGTGGTTTCCATACCAAAGCCAAAGCCGTTGGAAAGCCACAAAAAATCAAAGCCCATTGCATCAAGGAAGCACTGCACCTGTCTGCCGAAGAAGGTGCCGAAAGGTGTTCCCTCGGGTATACCTTCCGGGAAGCCTGCATAGCTTTCACTATCGGCATGAAGGGTGGCATAGCAGCAGACAAAAGAGCCTGTGCCCATAGTATCGGCAAGGCAGATTTCGTTGTGCTTTTGGTACTTGAATTTTGAAACTGCAAACTCGGGTCCCGGGTCAAAGGTTTCACCTACCCGGATTTCTCTGCCTGGGTACATTTCGGAGCCTATTTTCTTAATGCGGAGGATAATCTTTTTTAGTAACCCATAAGTAAATACCGGGGGATTATCCATATAGTAATAGGCTCTGGAATGAAGCCCTATGCAATCGGGGTCCAGCTTTATGTTTCGGGTTTTATCTTCAAGATTGTTTGCACCGCCAACGTACCGGCACCACTCCATTTCCTCGTCGAAATCCCCTTTCCACTCAAGAATTTCACTTCCGTCTGCAGTCCATAGCATAACAGAAATACAAGGGGCATCACCTATGAGAATTCTCCAGTCGGTAAAAATCTTTCGAATAACAGATGTTATATACTCATCGTGGGTTTCTTTAAAGGGTTTTAAACTCATTTCCAAAGTTACATTTTTTAACATAAAATCACCATCCGCAGTAAAATTATATTTATGTCTTGATTTTATCACCGTTTTGAGTTAAAGTATATGTAATAAATAAACTGATTTTTATAAAAATTAAACCTTTGGAGATATCCATGAACACAATGCTATTAAAAGATATTCGTCCATTTGTGCGACACGCCAGAATCTTCTGTGCAGAAGCCTATTCCGACAGATTTAAAAATGTTATGGCATACGACAGAAGACTGATCTTTACTACTAAAGGTAGCGGAAGCATAACGATAGACGACAAAGACTACCCTGCAAAAAAAGGTTGCCTTTTTTTGTTTCCGGCAGGAGTGAATTACTCCTATAATCCCGGCTTAACCGAGGGACTGACCTTTATTGCAATAAGCTTTGATTTGTCATTTTCAAACTTGGATAAGGCACCCTTTCCCATACCGCCGGTAAAAAAAGAAAGCTTTGATTTAAAGAACATTCTTTCCTTTGAAAAGATATCGGATTGTGCAGAGCTCAGTAGTGTAATTTATTTAAAAAACGGCTTTGAATACGAAAATTCTCTTATGGATATTGTGTATGAATACGAAAACAGACTTAATTATTTTAACGAGAAAATGTCGGCTATGCTCACAGGTATTCTCTGCGACATTGTACGTTCTTCATCTCCCTTATCCAAAGACTGCGACAATAAAACCATCCACAGCATCCTTAAGATAATACGAGAAAATTATTCCCAAAAGCTTTCAAATGCAGATATAGGAAATATCCTTGGCTATCACCCAAACTACATAAACCGCATTATGATAAAAGCCACCGGATACAGTCTTCACGACTACCTTATAAACTACCGTGTGAGCCGTGCCATAAATCTCATTAACACGACAAATCTTTCCATTACGGAAATAGCTGACAAAACCGGATTTAACGGTGTAACTCATTTTTCGGCGTGCTTTAAACAAAAAACAGGCTTTACCCCTTCATCTTACAGGAAAGGATTTTAAAGAACATGAAAATAGACTTTATAGGACGAAAATTTATAAAACCGATATCACTTAATATGCACTCTCACAATATCTGGGAAATTATATATGCCACCAGTGGCAGCGGTACTTTAATTGTAGACCAAAAGGAATATTCTTTTACAAAAGGTACTGTAGCATGCATACCGCCAAACACAACGCACCACAACAGCAAAAATACGAACAGCATACATACCACAATCCTGACCCCGGACTTTATAAAACCGTCACAGAACAAGGTTGTATTTTTTGAAGATGACTCAAACGGAACGTTAGGAAAGCTCATTGATGTGATGCTTAGCAGATTCTATGAAACAGAGCCAAATAAAACTGAAATATTATCTCGTCTTTCAGATGCGTTATCTATGATTATAAAAGAGATGATATATACCGGAGATAAAATCAGCGATGTTGAAAAGATTAAAAACACTATGATATCAAACTTTGCAAATCCCGACTTTACCGTGGGCGACGCTATGGAAAACACCAACTACAGCGAAGCTCATTTCAGGAAGCTTTTTCAAAATGAAGTAGGTATGCCTCCGGTAAAATACCTTACGGAATTAAGGCTCTCTTCTGCAGCAACACAGCTTAAGAAAAGAGCAAATTCCGAAATGTCCATTGCTTCCATTGCTTTGGAAGCGGGATTTTCCGACCAAAGCTATTTCGCAAGAAAATTTAAAGAAAAATACGGTGTTTCTCCCAGAGAATACTGGTCAAAACACCGTAAGTAAAAAGAAAGGGGTTAAACCTTACATTTGTTTTTTGTAATTCATAGGGGAAAGCCCCGTTTCTCTCTTAAATGTCATGCTGAAATAATTTTGATTGTTGAATCCTAAAATATCGCTTATTTCCTTGGATGAAAATCCTCTTGCCATAAGCTGTATTGCCTCGTTTATTTTAAGTTTTATGTGATAAGCGTGAACACCACATCCCGCATAGGCGGCAAAAAGCTTATTTAGCTTTGATACACTTACATTGCAGGTAGAAGCTAGCTTACCCACACTTATCTGCCCTTTTATGTGTTCTTTAAGGATATTTACCGCTTTGTTGAAAAGTACGGCATCGGCATTATCGGTTACTGTCCTTACAGTCATGACATCACCGGACAGGAGTATAAAGAAGTTTTCCAGTATATTTGCAAGATACTGCCCTTCCCCTTCCGGCAACAAAAAGCTCTTTTTCAGTTCTTCTCTGGAGTATCTGCGTATTCTTGTAAGAAGGGAGTTCATGAGCTCTCTTTGGACATGATTTACCTTAAAAACTTTTTCTTCAAGATATTTTGAATCGCCCTCAAGGTCAAAGGTACACACAAAACAGCTTGCTTTTTCCTCCAAGGGCTTCCATATTTTATGAAACTCCATAGGCTTGTGGAAAATAACATATTCTTCTTTAAGTTCGTAGATTCTGTCGTCTGCAGACACGCCCCACTCACCCCCGGTAATGTAGACCATTTCCCAGAAGGGATGACTTTCGCCTGCAAAGTATGTGTTTTCACCGTAAGGAACGTGCTTCTCAAAGCAAGTCCTGAAAGCTTTAATCCTGAGTCTGGGTTTTATTTCAAAAGCTTGCCATTCGATTCTATCCATACATATCACCAACATACACAAAATTATATATATTTACGCCTTTTCGTATATTAATATACTTTTTGATATAGTATAATGAGTATAACACAAAAACGATTGTTTGTAAAGGCAGGTTTTACATATGTTAAAATTGGGAATTATAGGCTGCGGAAAAAGAGGAAGATGCCTTTTGAGAGATGTATTTCTGCACCTTGAAAAAGTAAAGGTTACGGCTCTTTGCGATGTATACGAAGACAAGATGGATGAGCTTTTGGGTATGATAAAAGAAAAGCACGGCTACGATGCCATGAAGTTTGACAACTGGAAAGCTCTTATTGATTCATCAGAAGTAGATGCTGTAATTATAACAACAAGCTGGGAAACACACATTGAGCCTGCAATATATGCCATGAAGAAAAAAAATCAGTCGGTATGGAAGTTGGCGGTGCATACTCTGTGGAAGAGTGCTGGGAGCTTGTAAAATCCAATGAAGAAACCCAAACTCCCTTTATGTTCCTTGAAAACTGCTGCTACGGCAGACGGGAGCTTATGGTTACAAACATGGTGGAAAAGGGCTTTATGGGCGAAGTGGTGCATTGCACAGGTGCCTACGGTCACGACTTAAGAAACGAAATATCCACCGGCAAAGAAAAAAGGCACTACCGCTTAAGAAACTACTTAAACAGAAATTGTGAAAACTACCCCACCCACGAGCTTGGTCCTATAGCTAAGCTTCTGGGCATAAATCGAGGTAACAGAATGGTATCCCTTACCTCCACAGCCTCCAAGGCGGCAGGACTTAAACACTACATAAAAGAAAATATGCCGGATAACGAAGAGCTTGTAAACGCCACATTTGCACAAGGAGATATTGTGACAACGGTAATAAAATGTGCCAACGGAGAAACCATAACCCTGACACTTGACACCACCCTTCCGAGATACTATTCAAGAGATTTTACCGTACGGGGAACCAGAGCAATGTACGAAGAAAGAACAGACTCCGTATTTGAGGACAAAAAGCACGAGGACAAGCACTTTAATTGGAAAGAGGAATTTGGTAACGCAGAAAAATATCAGGAAGAGTACGACCACCCCATATGGAAAGAATACCTTAAATCCGGTGTGGTAGGCGGTCACGACGGTATGGACTGGCTTGTGGACAACGCCTTTGTAGATGCCGTTACAAACGGTACTGAGTGCCCCATTGATGTGTACGATGCGGCCTCCTGGATGGTAATTTCTATTCTTTCGGAAATATCCATATTAAAAGGCGGTGCCCCTGTGGAAATACCCGATTTTACAAGAGGTAAATGGATTGAGAGACCATACAAAACTGTATAAAAGAAGAGAAGGGAATGTAAAAAAAGTCCAGACCGCAAAAAGGCAGGGATAAGAAAGAATACAGAGTATAAATTATCCTGTAAATCATTTAAAATTACCATAAATGTTGAAAAACATCTGTTTTACAGATGTTTTTCTTCGTATATATGCCTTTTTGCTATTGCCAAATCTCACCTCTCGACGTGCCCTCGCACGCCTTCGGGTTAACGCTCAAAGCAAGTCAAAGCCTTGCTTTGAGTTCGATTTGACAATTCTGAATCGTTTTTTCCTATTCCCTAAGGGA
>JAZQFN010000030.1:0-21573 GCA_045539515.1 Clostridia bacterium | reverse complement strand
GGGAATGTAAAAAAAGTCCAGACCGCAAAAAGGCAGGGATAAGAAAGAATACAGAGTATAAATTATCCTGTAAATCATATAAAATTACCATAAATGTTGAAAAACATCTGTTTTACAGATGTTTTTCTTAATATATATGCCTTTTTGCTATTGCCAAATCTCACCTCTCGACGTGCCCTCGCACGCCTTCGGGTTACCACTCAAAGTCTTGCTTTGAGTTCGATTTGACAATTCTGAATCGTTTTTTTCTATTCCCTAAGGGAGTGTAAATTAATTCGCTGAATTAATTTACACTCCCTTTTTTGCAAAAAGCATTTAAAATGTTAAAATAGTGTGCTATAATTATACCATAAACATAATTTTACCAGGATAGGAGCAGATAATTATGTATTTAATTTCACCATTTAAAAATCAATACAAGGCAAATCTCCATTGTCACAGTACCGTGTCCGACGGCAGAAAAACTCCCGAAGAGCTTAAGGAAATGTATAAGGCAGAAGGGTATTCCATACTTTCCATTACCGATCACGAGGTACCGAGGAATCATTCGGATTTAACCGATTCCGACTTTATTATGCTTACCGGTTACGAAGTATACATAAGACCGGATCCCAAAGGTATTTTCGATGTATACAACAAGGAAATACATATAAATCTTTTTGCCCGTGACCCCGAAAACGAGGCAATAGTGTGCTATAATCCCTCATACTGTCATTATTTAACCGAGGAAGAAAAGCAAAGTCTTACAAAGGTGGGCTCACAAAGGCCAAGAGAGTTTACAACGGAATATGTCAACGAGCTTATTCGCACAGCAAAGGAAAATGGCTATATAGCTGCATACAATCATCCCTGGTGGTCAATGGAAGATGAGGCAGATATCTTTAAGTATGATGGCTTTTTCAGTATGGAGATGTGCAACTACAGCAGTTACCTTATAGGAAGACTTGAATATAATGCTCCACTATATGACAAATTGCTCTCTCGTGGTAAGCGGATATTCTGTCACAGTGCAGACGATAATCACAACGTACACCCCTCCGATTCACCCGAATTTGATTCATTTGGCGGATTTACAATGATTATGCCCGAAAGCTTTACCTATGATGGCATAATAAGTGCAATGGAAAATGGTGAAATGTATTCTTCCATGGGACCTGTGTTTAAAGAAGTATCCATGGAAGGTAACAAAATCCATATAGAGTGCTCCGATGTTGAGCGTATTATGGTATTTACCGGAAGCAAGGGCCCCAAGAGAAAATTCGCTTTACCCGGCGAAACCGTTACCTCGGCAGATTTTGAAATTGACGACCGGGCAAAGTTTGTGCGTGTTTCTGTAGTTGACAAATACGGAAGATTTGCCGACACAAGAGGCTTTTTCAGAGATGAACTTGAGTTTTAATAATGGTACAATGGAGACAAAAGATGTTTAGTGTAATATTTGATATGGACGGAACTTTACTTGACACCCAAAGCATTTGTATACCCGCATGGGAATACGCAGGCAATATGCAGAAAATACCCGGTGTGGGTTCCGATATTGTAAATGTCTGCGGAATGAACGAAACAGGATGGACCGGCTATCTTGAGAAAAAATACCCCACCATGGATATTCCTCTTTTTAAGGAAACTATGAGAAACTATATAATAGATAACTTAAAGGTAAGGTACAAAAAGGGTGCTCCCGAGCTTATTGATTTTCTTAAAAATAACGGCATACGTCTTGCCCTTGCTTCCGGCTCTTCACGGGCAAGCATTGACCATCATTTGAAAGAAGTTGGGGCAGAGGAAGTGTTTGATGTCATAGTAGGGGGCAAGGAAGTGGAGAACGGAAAACCTCACCCGGATATCTTCATTCTTACTGCACAAAAGCTTGGAGCAAATCCAAAGGATTGCTATGTGTTTGAGGATTCAGGAAACGGTATAAAGGCGGCATATGCCGCAGGGATGAAGCCAATTGGCATTCCGGATACCGCACCCTTTACAGAGGATGAAAAAAAGCTTATGTATACTGAACTTACATCTCTTGACGAAGCCATAGATATATTTAAGAAAATGCTTTAAATAATTTTTTAAATGTACAATACAATTTTCTATATAAGAAAAACACACGAAATGCATGAAAACATTTCGTGTGTTTTTTCGTAAGCTACAGTTTATTTTTGCACATTTGTAAGTTTTAATATTGTATTTATGTAATTCTTTATTTCATCGTATGCAGGCTCGCCCTCGTTTGTTTGAGTCAGTCTGCGAAGCACCTTGTTGCCTTCAAAGAATTTGGTAAATCTTTTGTTTAAATCCCCAAGCGAAAGATTATTTCTTTTGTGTATTTTATAAAGTGCCACACAAAGATGTGTAATCATTGCAAAATAAACAAAGTTTCTGTCAGGTACCGGATGGTAAAGGTAATTGCAGGCAAGGGTGTGATACATGGGATTTTCCCATTCTTCATCGTTTAATATTTCATAGAGAAGTGGCAGGTCATTTTCACTTGCCAATCTGCCAATAAGACATACTGCAACAACACTGCGGAACTGGTTAGAACGCCTGTTGTCTGTGTAGAAGAAGCAATCTCTGTTGTTTATGATTTCTTTAAGGAAAGGAATTGCTCTTTTGTCTTCTATAAGTCCCAATGCAATAGCACAGTTATACCGATGCAGTAAATCGGTGGCAGATGTCAGCGTATTATATAATTTGTCCGATAGTCCTCTTTGGTCTTTACAGATGTAACAAGACCATAACCCTGGCCCCGGCGCATCTGTTTTTAACAGATGGAGGGTTTTGTCTACATCGAATTCCAACCGGTTTCTTATTGCATCATAGGGGGCAAGGTGCGAATATCTGGGATCGGGGGTTCTGTTTAGTGATTTCATTTTATTAAGATATGTGGTGTAGGTGTCGTCAAAATAAAAGCCGTGGGGTAACGCCCCGTTACGACAACCGTTGTCTGTAAGCTCACAGAATTTGTCATAGTCAATATCCATAAAGTCGACATTGCTTTTTATTGCTAATGCTGCTGCAGTTCCCACGCATTCGCCCATGCGAAACATATCTCTGTTCATTCGTACAGCACTATGGGTATATGAATCGCAGGAAATACATCTGCCTGCAGTAACTAACCCCTTTATACCTTTGGGGACCACGCTTCCAAAGGGAACAGGTATGGTTATAAGAACCGTTGCCAGATTACATATTACCCACCAATTCTGGAATAATTCTTCGTCAAGGGCCCGTTCATAGCCGTGACGGTCAAAGTCAGAATATGCCCAGAACAAAACCTTCTCGGGTTGGTTGTTATGCAGAACATCACCATAGTTAAGAGTCTGCTCTCCCTCAAAGGATAAACCTTCTCTTATGCCCACCTGCAATGCCACGCTTAAAAATTCACCTTTTTCAATAAGTTCGCAAGATGCGGCATGGGAAGCTATAGTTTGCTTTGAAAAATCCTTTGCATCATAGTGATTCATAAGTCCGCTGTCCAGGTTGCAGGAGCGTAGAGAATTACCAATTATGTATTGTGTTCTTGTGGTAAAGGGAACATAAACATTGTCATTGTCTTTTCCGTATTTTTTAGGCACATCTGTCATTCGTATAATATGTCCGTCGCTTGTTGCATCTATTGCTATTTTTGCACCAATATCAAGGATGGTTGTTCCGTTAAAAGCCCGTATGCCAATAACATGGTTGTTATCCATCCATACACCTATGGCACTGTGGCTGCAAAGGGTTTTTACACCGCTTTTCATAAGTCTTTCGGTTGCTCGTATTTGTCTGTTCTCCCAGTTTATGCCATTACTGAAAAATACTGTATCTTTTGTGTTTTTTTCGTCATCTTCTTCAAAAGCACCACCGGTCATTCCGTAGTAATAGGTATTTACATTTCCGCAAATGTGCATACCACCAATGTTTTCGCCTATTTCGCACAATATTACTTTGGCACCGTTTCGTGCGGCGGCATCTGCAGCATATACGCCCGAGCTTCCGGCTCCTACCACAAGCACATCGCAATAAATTTCAAAATCGGGCATGGCTTGTTCGTTTTTAATTACATTGCCGTTTTCAAGTGTTGAAAGTATCATAGCACCGCCTCCTTGCCGTAGTTATATCCTCTTTCAAATGCTTCAATGGGATTTTTGTAATTTACATCACACAGTATATTTGAGGGATTTTTTTCTTTCAAAAAAACAGGAGCAATGTAGATGATTTTTGAATCTGTGTCAAGTGTACGCCATTTGTTATATATATGTAATTTAGCGGTGTTTTCGTCGCTGTTTCCAACATCAATGTGAATGGCATATCTGCTTTTGTAGAATGTGGATTCAATTATTGCATTGTCAAATGCAGATAGCAATGCTTTCTTGGTATGTTGGATGTCGGAAGATGTGAATAAAACTGTAATTATTTTTTCTTTTGGGGTATTTGTGCAATCAATTATTTGTCTTGCGTATAAATGGGAAAGTCCTTCGTTTGTCTGTATGGTAACGATGTATATATCATCTTTTTTCTCGGCTTTTATAACACGGCATTTCAAAAGTATGTCCAGGGGGGATTCCACCAGGTATTTGCAAAATCCACATTCAAATGCATTTGTGTTCTGATATTTTTCCGAAAATATTGAAAGGTCATCAAAAACTTTTTGAAGCTTTTTGCCTTCCACGGTTACAGGAGCATACGGAGTGTGGCAAAAAGTATTTAAGGGCAAATAGAAATTTGTGTCGCATATCTGATGTTCCTCACATATTATGGTGTTTTTGTTTGCTGCGGCATATCCTGCCGGTGCATATCCGCATCCTTTTATTAATGTATCGTAAATTTTCATTTGCTTACCTCCTGTAAAATCCAATCTCTATAGTTGACATTATAACTCAACTAATCTATAATATTAAAGGTAACAGAAAGATTTAAATATGTAAAAATCAAATGTTTTAAGGAGCAGAGATGAAGGTTAATGATATTTCGCCAAAACTTTATAACATATATTGTGTTAAATATCGGAAAGATGATAAATTACTTCAAAAAATAAGCTTTTGGAAAACACAGTACACATATCGGTTTATATATGTTGCAAGTGGCTTTTTTGATGTTTGCATAAATGACAATATACACAGAGCTCAATGCGGTGATATTTTGTTTTTGGTTCCCGGCAGTATGTACCGTATGTTGCCCTGCGGAAGCGATTTTTCCGTATACAGTCTTTCGTTTAGTATCTGTAATGATGAAAATGAAGTCACAGAAAGCGGATGTGTATTTGCAGATGAATTCAAGTCTGAACTTTGCCCGGAAATATATAAATTTGAAGATGCCCATATCATTAACAAAAGTGGTGTATTTACGGGAAAATCCTTTAAAAAAATAATAGATAACATAATATGTGCAGATAAGGCACAGCGATTTTACGATTTTTACATAAGCTCGCAAATTCGTTTAGTATTTGCAGAAATATTAACATCAACCATAGCTTCAGATAGCATTGCGGATAAAATTGTGGAATATATCCGTTTAAATTATAATAAGGATTTGTCTGCCGCAATCATATCTAAGGAATTTTCCTATCATCCCAACTATGTAAACAAACTTGTAAAGCAGAAAACGGGAAAGTGTCTTAGTGATTTTATAAGGCATGTCAGAATTGAGTATGCAATAGGTCTTTTATACGAAAATGACATTTCTTTTTCCGAAATAAGTTCTATGCTTGGTTATTACGATTACAGCCATTTTTATAAAGCCTTTGTTTCCGAAACCGGTGTCACTCCTTCGAAATATAAAAAGAAAAATTATTATTAATGGGCAATTACAATTTTCTACTTAAAGAAAAGGGGCTGTTTCACGTATTTAGTGAGACAGCCCCTGCCTGTTATATATATCGAAAATTCTTTATACGATGAAATGTAGAATAATTTGAATCGTGAAAGTTATGTGCGTTATTCATTGCTGTTCTGCAAAGATATATGATATCTTCTCCTTCAAATTCAAAGTCAACATATTGAAAACCAACTTTTTCACGGTCGCAAGCGGAGTAATCCAACAGGTCGCACACAACGCTCCAATCATTTAAATTGTCCGATACCATAAGAGATAATAGGTTTCTTGAACTTTCATGTGCACCGTCTGAAAGTCTGGATGCAACCGAATAATATTTTTTTGAAATATCGTCATACTTTATCATAAATTTTGAGCGATTTGCAGGAAAAGAAATGCAGTGGGAGTATTCAAGCGCCGCCTCGTGATTGTGGGTATTTACTTTGTAAGCGATTACACACCTGTCTCCGCCAAAGCGCATAATATTAAAAAGCTCATTTTTCGTAGAAACTGCCAGTGTTCCTTCAATCGTCATAGCAACTTTTGGAAGATGCACAATTTCGGGTGCAGAAGGCTCGAATTTTTTTGGTTCGGTAAATGACCAGTTTTCAGGAACTAAGAGATTGTCGTTGACATCACAGGACATAACGGCCGCCGCGTGACAATATTCGGTATTTGCCCAGGCTCCCCATTCAAAAGTAGTATATAGTCTGCCATTATGAATAAGTATATTCTGCGGATTTTTATGCACACCGTTATTACCGTTTTTTCCGTTTGAGCCTCGGAGCAGGCAAACAGGTGCTGAGAAAGTTTTTCCTCCGTCGATGGATTTACCTATAAGCAAATCACCGTATTCGGTGGAGCAGGAAAGCATATACAGTTCTCCCTTATGTATAAACATTTTTCCCCAGAAGCATGGCATAAGCTCGCTGACATAATGCCAGCTTTCACCGTCATCATCTGAGCGGAAAATAAGAGTTAGATTCTGTGGATGGTCATTTGCATAAAGATCCATTGATGCCAAGAGAAATCCGTCAGGGTGGCGAACCAGGGAAGGGGAACACAAATATCTGCCCGAGAAGGAATAGACCTCATCGTCCGGATGCAGATAATTTACTACTGTTCCAACTGTTTTTCCTGTTCTTGCAAGACGGATAAGGCTTGTTTTGTCATCCGTTTTAACATAAAACTCATAGTCCGTTTCAGGTTCAAGATTCACTATATCAAACTCTGTTCCGTTGGTTTTGCCGTGACAGATAAAATCTTTTTCATCTCTCACCCTATAAAAAACAGAATATTCTTTCGCACCTGTATCAAGCCATTCGAAGTGTATTGCGGTTTCGTTCGGTGCAATACGGCAAATATAAATATCTCCAACATTATGCAAAAATGGTTTGTAGGGAGCATAACTCCATAAATTGTAACCCTTCATTTTACTAAACCTCCAGATGCTTTTCCATTTCATCGGTTGCTGATTTCATCTGCTGTATACAGCTTTTGCAGTAATCGGTTAATTCTTCCGCCTTGCGATTGCGTGCGATGTTTTCGGTTTGAATTCCGCAAAGATTCATGTGATATTTTGCAGTCAGCGGATAAGGAAGACCTGCCTCGGTAAAGCCAAAAGTACCGATAACCGCCTGGACCCGAGCTGCTGTTTCGGTTTTGTAGTTTTTGCCCAGCCAAGCATAGAGCTTTGGATGAAAATTACACATAATGCCGCAGTATCCGTCAGCGCCGTTTCGCATTGTTTCAAGTAAGGTCTGGCAGTTGGCATTGAGCAATTTAAAGTGGCTCCCCTTTAACTGTTTGGTTCTTTGGGCAATCAGCGCAGCATCACAGCAGGTATCCTTCATATAGTAAAAACGTCCTGTGGAAAGACACCAATCGAGGATTTTTGGAGTAACAAGTCTTTTATAAGGATAGGGGCATTCGTATAGTCCAAGCTTTGCATGGGATGGTAAGTGTGCAATCAATTTTTTTGCATTTTCAATAAACACATCGTCCCCCTCGTTGTTAATATCCAGACGGTTTGTTATTAAAACGAGGGCATCGGTACCTGAATTATATATCGCATTCAATTCTTCCGCTTGTTTTTCCAAAGTATCTGAGATGTGACCGGAAGAAACCACCAAAAAATTCTTATCAAGGCTTTTTGCCCGCTTATAAATAATGCGGTTCAGCTCTACTCGTTCTTCAAGAGAAAGGTAAAAAATTTCACTTGATTGGCATACGGCAAAAATACCGTCAAGCCCATTTTCATAATACCAATCCACATATTTTAAGGCTGTATCATAATCTATACTGCCATCTTTTTTATAAGGCGTGATCATTGTTGTAATAATTTCCATTTTTTCAATCCTCCTTCATGTTAAATTATAATGGGTCTATCCATATAAAGGCAATATAATTAGCAGACACATTTTTATAATTTAGGGACATTCGGGTTGCTTTTTTAATAATGGTATATTATAATATTCTCGCAGAGGTGATGCTATGAAAATTCTGTATAAGCAGCCTGAGTATGACGAAAACAGCAGTTTAAACCGTTTTGGCGTCAAAAATTGTTATTTTAAGCAATTGCATATGGAACGTGACAGCAACACTACTATAAAAAGTGCTCATCATCATACGGGATTTGAACTGCACATTGTTACGGAGGGATACCAGGAATACGAGGTGGAAGGAAAAAGATACAAACTTGAATGTGGATCTTTCTTGCTTATTTACCCGAATGTCAGGCATACAGTTATTAGCTGTGCGCCTTTTACTCAGAAGTTTTCAATTACTTTTAATAAACAGACAGACACAAATCGGAATTGTTTCTTCGCCTCACTTACTGAACGAATGTCAGACAATCTTCTTCATATCCTCAGTGAAGCTTCAATCAGAAAAGAGATATCTCTGATTTTGATTGAGAACAATATATTAGATATTCTTGTTTTTGTTTTTCGGTTATCGGGCATCAAGGAAAACAATCAAGTCATCAAACAAGATGAAAACGTAACGATATCCTTAGCCAAACAATATATTGACGATAATATTGAGATGGCGCCAAATGTTACGGATGTATCGAAATATTGTTATTTGAGTGCCAAACAACTCACCCGTATCTTCCAGAGGTTTGAAGGCATTTCGCCCGGCGAATATGTTATAAACAAGCGTATCAAAAAAATTGAAAAACTACTTGCAGACCAAAACCTTTCTCTCAAACAAATCAGCTCTATGATGAATTTTGCCAACGAATATTATTTCAATACATTTTTTAAAAAATATTCAGGGATGCCTCCGGGCGAATACAGAAAAATGTTGGGCAAATAAATTTTCGGTTCTTTAAAAATCTCTTTTTTCACATATACCGGCAGCTTAAATCCGTAAAGCAAAAGGAGATTTTTATATATACATAATTTTTTCAAAATGTTTTTGTTAAGATGAATGTAGTTTAAATTTATAGGAGGAATACTATGAACAAATTTGTTAAACACCCTGCAAATCCTGTTCTTGGAAATAAAAAATTGGGTACTTGCTTTGATGTATATGTAACACACCAGGACGGCAGATATCGTATGGATTTTTCCTGGCGTCCAAAAAAGGCTTGCGCCGTTACTTTTTCTGATGACGGTATAAACTGGGAAGAACCACGGATTACACTTTCGGCTAATCCTCAAAGTGGCTGGGAGGACGACATAAATCGCAACTGTGTGCTCAAAATAGGCGATGTATACAAGATGTGGTACACCGGTCAGGCAAGAGGCTTTAGCTTTATAGGCTATGCCGAAAGCTATGACGGTATAAACTTTAATCGTCCTCTAAAAGAACCCGTGCTTATTTCCGAAAGAGCGTGGGAAGGATTTTCCGTTATGAATCCCTGTGTACTCTATGAAAACGGAATATACAAAATGTGGTATGCCGCAGGCGAAACCTATGAGCCTAATGTGCTTGCTTATGCAGAAAGCACAGATGGCATAAATTGGACAAAATCAAAGATAAACCCCATATTTGTTGCTGAAGCGGAAAATATCTATGAACAAGACAGAGTAGGGGGATGCCAGGTTATTAAGACCGAAGATATGGGCTATGTAATGTTCTATATAGGCTATGAAAATATAGATAAAGCACAAATATGTATGGCTTGCTCTCCCAATGGAATTACACAATGGAAAAAGAGCCCCCTCAATCCAATAGTTGAGCCCGAAGAAGGATCATGGGATGCAGAAGCATGCTACAAGCCGTCTTTCCTATGGAACGAAGAACAAAATATGTGGATGCTGTGGTACAACGGCAGAAGCAAAACAGATGAATTTGTTGGATTTGTAACTAAAGACGGCAGAGAACTTTTTTAATTTGAACTGTCCTTTAAAACTGCGGACGATTTTTGCTTTTTTTAAGAAGAGCTTCAACAACCTTCAGTTTATACTGAAAACTTTATTTTGCTATAAAAAACCGACCTCCCAATCGTTAGATTTTTGTTCTGACTTTTGGGGATCGGTTCAATTTTTTTATAACTGTATTTTTATTATTTGAATATTAGTCAAGATATTCGGGAAGATACTCGGATGCACCTGTAAATTCACCAATCATCTTCATTTCGTCGTAGGTTTTATCATTAAGATATACGCCGTTTGCAAGAACCTTTTCTCTTGCTTCAGCTTCTTTTTCGCCGTGGATGTAGATTCTTTCTTCGCCGTCTGCCTTTGCAGAATCACGAACTTCCTGAAGGTACTTGGAGAGGGAAGCTTCAATTTCTTTCTTATCACCAAACATACCGTAGTCAAGAGCAATGTAGCACTGCGCAATGTTGGATCTGCCGGGAGTCTTGTAGATGTAGTTGGAGGTTGTGCCGCCGGAAAGGATAGCTGTGGCAATTTCGCAAAGCATTGCAAAGCCATAGCCCTTGTAGCCGGATGTAAGCTCACCGGAACCGCCCAAGGGGAGAATACCGCCGCCGGTTTTGTTTATGATGTTGGAGAGAACTCTGTCCGGCTCGTCGCTGTCTTTACCGTTTTCGTCAAGAGCCCAGCCGATAGGAAGACCATTACCGCGCTTTACATAAACTTCAAGCTTACCTCTGGGAACAACAGTTGTTGCCGCATCAAAGGAGTAGTTTACGGGGTCTGCAGGCATTGCAAATGCAATGGGGTTAGTACCAAGCATAGCCTGTTTACCGAAGGTTGGAACCATTATAGCTTCGGTGTTAGTCATGGACATACCGATAAGGCCTTCTGCTGCTGCCATTCTTGCATAGTAGCCGGCAACACCGTAGTGGTTGGAGTTACGAACTGTAACCATACCAAAGCCGGATTTCTTTGCCTTGTCTATAGCCATCTGCATAGCCTTTACACCAAGGGTCTGACCCATAGCGTCGTTACCTTCGATTACTGCGGAAAGGGGAGTTTCAAATACCACTTCGGGCTTTGCATCAATCTTAACCATACCGCCGGTAATTTCCTTGTGGTAACGAATCATACGCTGTACACCGTGAGATTCAATACCGCTTAAATCTGCTTCAAGAAGAACAGCAGTAATCTGCTTTGCTTCTTCTTCGTTAAAACCGTAACCCTTGAAAGATTCGATACAGAATTTTTCAAGCTTTTTATAATCAACGTGATGATACTGCATTTTTTAATCCTCCGTTTTCTATTATATTATACGCCCCAATAGGATGCGAAACCGCCGTCAACAGGAAGAACTGCACCGTTTATAAAGGAAGCAGCTTCCGAACAAAGGAAGATAACGGGACCTGCCATTTCCACAGGCTCGCCGTAGCGGCCCATAGGAGTCTTTGCAAGAACTCTCTGTCCTCTGTCTGTGGGAGAGCCGTCTTCGTTTGTAAGGAGATATCTGTTCTGATTTGTAAGTAAGAATCCGGGAGCAATAGCATTTACGCGGATGTTGTTGGAGTAGTTCTGGTTAAAGTGAGTTGCCATCCACTCTGTAAAGTTATATACAGCAGCCTTTGCACCGCAGTATGCAACTGTGTTTGTAAGGGGATGATAGCTGGACATGGAAGCAATGTTTATTACATTACCGTAGCCCTGCTTTGCAAGGAGCTCACCAAATACCATTGTGGTGAGAACCGCACCTGTTACGTTTAAGTCAAATACCCACTTAAATGCATCAAGGTCAAGGTGGAAGAAGTCCTGATCCTTTGTAATTGTTGCCTGGGGCTTGTTGCCGCCGGCACCATTTACAAGGATGTCTACCTTGCCGTATTTTGCTATAACTTCATCTCTTGCAGCCTCTAAGCTTTCACGGTCAAGCACGTCTGCCTTTACAGCAATAGCATCGCCGCCATCTGCCACGATTTCGTCTGCAATCTTCTGTGCATTTTCCACGAATAAATCGAGAAGAGCAACCTTTACGCCCTTTTTAGCCATTTCTTTAGCCAAAGCACCGCAGATAATACCGCCGGCACCTGTAATGGCTGCTACCTGACCTGAAATGTCAAAATTTACTGAAAACATTTTATTTTCCTCCTTTTATATCCATAATACCAAGCCACCAAGTATGTCATTCTGAGCGAAGCGAAGAATCTCCACTACAAGTGGATTCATTACCGGCTTTAAAATGATACTTGATTTAACTTTATATTGTGGTATTTATACCCGGTTATCAAACGGTGTAACCAAGGTTTACCATTTCTATGTTACCATTGGGGCAACGGTTAAAGCACATACCGCAAGCCACACATTCTTCTTTTACAATGTGCATTGTGTCTGTATCGCTTACTTCGGGCGCGAAGTCTGTACATATTGTCTTACAGAGCTGACAGCCTTCGCCGCATCCGCAGTTAAGACATCTGGAGGCTTCTTTTACGGCTTCTTCTTCTGTCATTACTCTTTCGTACATTTCAAAGCCTGCCTTGCGAACTTCTGCTTCATCGTTAAGCTTAAGAGCATTAACATCCTTCTTAAGGTAGCCTGTTCTCTGACGTACAATTTCGGGGTTAACAGTCTTTGTGGAGGGTATACCTTTAAGGGTAGCGCCTTCGCCTCTTATGTCTGCATCAATTACTGCTGCAGCATTCTTACCTGCCGCAATTGCTGTAATTACATTTGCACTTCTTACTGCATTGCCGCCGGAGTATACGCCGTCTATGCTTGTTTTTCCGTTTGCAATTTTTACAAAGCCGTTTTTGTCTTCTGCGCCTAGGATTTGTGTATCTGCTACATAAGCATTTGCCACGATTGCCATATCACAGCAAGCAGTAATCTTTGTACCGCCTGCATTAATTACAACGCTTCCGTTTGCAATTTCTTCAGCATCGGCGTTTTCTATAAGCACAATGCCTTCTTCCTTTGCAAGATTAAGTTCTTCGGCATCATAGGAACCCTTGGGGTAGTTTCCTGTCCATGCAAGTGTTACGTGGTCTGCACCAAGGCGAACGGCGCTTCTTGCAGCATCCATAGCTGCAAAGCCTTTGCCTGCAACTACTACATTGCCGCATACCTTGGGAGCATTGCCCGTGGAAACAGCCTTGAGGAATTCAACTGCATCTGTGGCATTTTCAATGCCTGCGATGTCTGCATTTACCTTTTTGCCGGAGCCAATAGCTGCAAATATTGCTTCATAGCCCATAGCCTTTATGCTGTCTATGGTAATGTCCTTGCCAAGCTCCTTGCCGAATTCAAAGTTAACACCGTTTTCGTTAAGTGTCTTTATTTCCTCGTCAAGGATTTCTTTCTTCATATTGTAGTCGGGAATACCGAAACGGATTAAACCGCCTGCAGTATTTTCCTTTTCAAATACGGTTACCTCGTAGCCGGCTTTTCTTAATTCCGATGCACAGGAAAGTCCTGCAGGTCCTGCACCTATTACTGCTACCTTGTGACCGTTTGCCTCTGCCTTTGCCCAGGCAGGTGTCCAGCCCTGACTTTTTCCGTATTCAAGGATAAATCTCTTAAGGGCACGAATCTTAACAGGGGAGTCATAGCCGCCTCTTATGCAGGCATCCTCACAGGGATGGTTACATACAAAGGAGCATATGCTCTGTAAGGGATTCTTGCCTGTAATAAGGTCGAATGCTTCTTTATATTCGCCCTTGGCAATCTTCTGTATATATGCCTGAGTGGGAACGTGGTGAGGGCAGGCACTCTTACATGGAGCGCTTAAGTTGGGTTCTTTAATCTTGGCATAGCCCGCAAAGATTGTTACATCGTTTGCTGTGCGAACCTGAGGAACCACAATACCCTGCATTTCGTTAATGGTGGAGTAGCCGTGCTCCTGCATATATTTGTCAAGACCTTCTATCATGGGTCTTACTATGTCATAACCGGAAATAAGGGTTTCGGCACATACACCAAGGAGGTTACCGCCGCAGAGTATCATTTCCACAGCATCTCTCCAGTCTGTGATACCGCCTGCCGCCATAATGGGGGCATCATTTCCGCAAACCTTGCGGATTTCGTAGGTATCACGCTGTGCAAGGGGTTTAAGCCATTTACCGCAATGGCAACCCATGGAGATTTCTTTCTGCAGATGGTAGAAAGCCTTGCCCGGGTCGTCAATGTCTATAGGGGGCATACCAAGTCTGTTACCTGTACCGCCCACAGCATCAGCACCTGCCGCATAGAGAGCCTTTGCCACCTGTGCAATCTGTCCGCCCTCGGGAGTAAGCTTTACAAAGAGGGGGATGGATATAGCTTCTTTTACTGCCTTTGCAATTTCAGCCGCCACACCTGCCTGCTGACCCATACTTGCACCTGTCTGCTTTTTGCCGGTTTCTGTACCGCCGGATGTCATTTCCATGTTGTAGCTCATATTGGGGCAACACATATTAAGCTCAATTACATCTGCACCGGCTTCTTCGAACTTCTTAGCCATATTTACCCAGCCTTCAACACCATTGTCGCCGGCGTAGGTAATGTTTGCCATAAGCTTAAGGTCATGAAGAAGTGGCTTTGCATCTCTTATAAGCTTTAAGCCTTCTTCAAAGGTAAGACGCTTTTCTGCAGTAAATGCAAGGGCATCTCTGTCTTTAAAGAGAGAGTAACGGGGTTTTCTGTTTATGTAGGGAGCAGGGTCTATGCTGAGCTTTATAGATGCTGCTGCCCAGCCGGTTCTTTCTATTTCCAAAAGCTGTCTTACATTTTTTGTGGTGGGACCGGATGCAACAAAGAAGGGGTTTTTAAAGGTCACACCGCCAATGGTTACGGGAATCTGTATATCTTTTTTATTCATATATTACACTTCCTCATGGTTATTTTTGATGTTTCTGCCTTCTTTTGATGCCTGATATATAAGGTTAATAACTTTAAGTGTTTCGTAGCCGTCAATACCTCTTAAGCCTACCTGTGCGTCTTTTCCTTCAAGAGCACAGTCTACAAAGTGATTGATTTCTCCGCAGTAGCCAAGGTTGTACTTTTCGTCAACTGCCACATTGGACCAGCCTGTGGTAACTTCGGCTTTTTCTATTGTGTAGTCAAGCCCGGGAATAGAGAATACCTGAAGCGGTCCGCGGAAAGAAAGGTCTACGTGGATAGTACCTTTTTCGCAGTATACGTCTAAAATATCTTCCATACCGCCGGTTGTTATGTAGTTAGCTTCAAGGGTAGCATAGGTGCCGTCGTCAAAACGCATAAATGCACCTGCCCAGTCTTCGCCTTCCATCTTCTGGTGAACTATGTTGTTTTCTCCGCCGCCGGAGGTCATAGCCGCAAGCTCTGACCATTTGTTGTTCTTCATAGCCAGCATAAATGCCACGGGATGTACACCTAAGTGAACCATACATCCGCCGCCGCAGTACTTAATTGTCTGTGCAAAGGGACTGTGAGAACCGCTGTGGCACTCTCTTGCTCTTACATAGAGCATCTTTCCAAGCTGTCCCGATTCAATTATGGATATAGCCTTTCTGAATGCGGGGGCAAAGAGCCAGTCTTCTGCATAGTAGATGTGCTTGCCAAGCTCTTTTGCAGTCTTTACCATATCGTATGCATCTTCCACAGTTGTGGCAAGGGGCTTTTCGCAGATAATGTCACGACCCCTGTTCATAGCCTTTATAGCTACATCGTGGTGGAGGAAATTTGGCATACAAATGTCTACCACATCGCAGTCACATTTCTGGATAGCTTCGTCGTAGTTGTCGTATACTTCATATCCGGTAAAGCCGTATCTGTCGGCTAAGTTCTTAATGGCATCGGTGTTTTTGTCGCAAATACCTACGATATCCACCTTATCCATAATTCTGCTGTAACCGTCGGAGTGAAGGTCTGCAGAGAATGCAGCACCAATAATAAGAACTCTTAATTTCTTCATAATTATATACTCCTTTAAAATAAATTAAAGAATCTTGGAAGCGCTGTCCTTATCAAGATAGAGGATAGCATCGTTATGATTTCTTAAGATACTTGCAGGGCAAGCTGTGGTTACGGGGCCGTTTAAAGCATTGTATACAGCATTTGCCTTACGGATTGTGGGAACCACACATACTGCGTGGGGTACAGACATAATAAATGACATGGTAAGGCTCATTGCCTGCTTGGGTACATCGTTAAGTGTTGCAAAGCAACCGTCGTTAACCTGCTGCTGACGGCATACATCGTCAAGCTCAACTATCTTAATCATCTTGGGGTCTTCAAAGTCTGCTACTGCAGGGTCGTTGAATGCAAGGTGACCGTTTTCGCCGATACCGAGAAGTATAATGTCGATGGGGTAGTCCTTAAGAAGCTTTGTGTATTCTTCGCACTTTGCGTCTGCTTCGTCAGCTTTGCAGCGGAGATAGTGAATTTCCTTAAAGTCAACTTTTTTAAAGATTGCACGGTCAAGGAAGTTACCAAAGCCTGCAGGCTCATCGTCTGCAATGCCTATGTACTCATCCTGATGGAATGCGCGAACTTTTGTCCAGTCGATATCCTGCAAAAGGAGATTTTCAAGCATATCGTCCTGTGAGGGTGCAGCTGCAAATACTACATTTGCTTCGCCTTTTTCTGCTATAGCGGCGTTGATAACTTCTGCTACGCTCTTTGCAGAGTCTACGCCCATTTCTGCTCGTGTGTCAAAAATCTTTACCGGTAAATTTACCACTTTCTTTTCAATCATTTTCGTTTTCTCCTTTTTAAATATAATTTTTATTAACTATTTTCAAAAGTAACTGTTTAGTTACTTTTAAGTATACTATACTATAATGCATCGTAAAAGTCAACAAAAATATTTACTTTAAAATGTAATTTAATATCATATCCGTAACACTTTTAAGACGAAGCTCAAGTTCTTCAGGATTAAAGAAGTCAATGTTCATAATATCAGTCATTGTATATACATTGGAAAAACAGGAGAAACAGAACATATTAATGGATATTATTACTTCTCTTATGTTTATATCTTCTTTAAATATTCCTTGTTCAATGCCCTTTTTGAGAACCTTTTCCAGAACTTTTACCGAAGCGTTTTTAAGGCTTGATGCCTTGGACATTCGCATATACTTTGCCTCGTTTAAGTTCTCCCACATTACCATTTTAATAAAGGTGGGGTTGTCCTTTAGGAAGTTAAACAAAAGCTTTATGTAGTATCGTACGGTTTCCTCCGGCGAAAGAGTTTCTGTGAGAAGCTCTTTTTCCACAACGGAGAGCCTGCTGTACACGCTGTCAAGGACAGCGGTGTACAGACCTTCCTTGCTGCCGAAGTGAGCGTAGAGCATACGCTTGTTGCATCCGGCAACATCCGCTATTTCGTCTATTCGCGCACCGTAGAGTCCTTTTTCAGCGAAAACCTCCTCTGCGGCGGACAGTATATTTTGTTGAGTAATTAAACCTTTTTTCATTTTATTCTTTCTTCTATATTAATTATAAACGTGCAATACCTGTTTTTCTTGCAGCTTCTGCTACAGCCTTTGCTACTGCGGGGCCAACTCTTTCGTCAAATGCAGCAGGGATTATGTAGTCTTCGTTAAGCTCTTCGTCTGTTATAAGACCTGCTATTGCATAGGATGCTGCCATCTTCATTTCGTCATTGATGTCGCTTGCTCTTACATCGAGGGCACCTCTGAATATACCGGGGAAGCAAAGCACGTTGTTAATCTGGTTCTTGTAGTCGGAACGGCCTGTACCCACAACTTTTGCTCCGCCCTCTTTAGCTTCGTCGGGGAAGATTTCGGGGGTGGGGTTTGCCATAGCAAATACAATGGGGTCTTTTGCCATGGTAGCTACCATTTCCTTGGTAACAAGCTTAGGAGCAGAAACACCTATAAACACATCTGCACCCTTAAGAGCATCGGCAAGATTTCCCATAATGTGCTCGGGGTTAGTTCTCTTTGCAAGCTCAGCGTGTGCAGGGCTTAAGTCCATACCTTCGCAGATTATGCCGAATCTGTCTACCATTACAAGGTTTTTAACGCCAAGCTTCATTATGTGGTTACCGATTGCAGTGCCGGCACTTCCTGCACCGTTAATTACAACCTTGATTTCGCCAATATCCTTCTTAACAACCTTTAAAGCGTTAAGCATAGCAGCAGCAACTACAATAGCTGTGCCGTACTGGTCATCGTGAAATACGGGGATGTCGCACATTTCTCTTAATCTGCTTTCTATTTCAAAGCATCTGGGAGCTGCAATATCTTCTAAGTTAATACCGCCAAAGCTTCCGGAAAGGAGATATACTGTTCTTACAAATTCGTCTACATCCTGAGTTTTTATGCATAAGGGGAATGCATCCACATCTGCAAAGGATTTAAAGAGGGCACACTTACCTTCCATTACGGGCATACCTGCTTCGGGGCCTATGTCGCCAAGACCCAGAACTGCAGAACCATCGGTAATAACTGCAACCAGGTTGTGTCTTCTTGTAAGCTCAAAGGATTTGTTAATGTCTTTCTGAATTTCCAGGCAAGGTTCTGCAACACCGGGGGTGTATGCTAAAGAGAGGTCCTGAGAGTTTTTGAGGGGAGCTCTGGAGATTACCTCAATTTTTCCGCCCCATTCTTTGTGCATTTGTAATGATTGCTGTCTGATATCCATTTTTATCCTCCTTAAAAATTATAAATACATTTTGTTCCATAGTTTTTGGATACATCTATACATTTTTATAGTAACATATATCAGTTACAAATATCAAGTGTTTTAGTTAGAAATATGAACTTTTTCATTAAATATTCTGCTTAAATTGACTAAAGCGAAATGCTGTGATAAACTAACTGTAAACGTGTTTTCTGAAAAGAGTTGACTTATATGAAAAAACAAAATCTGCACACCCACTCTACATACTGTGACGGCAAAAATGCTATGGAAGATGTGGTTAAAGCCGCTATAGAAAAAGGTTTTTCTTCTATTGGCTTTTCAAGTCATTCATATATGCCTTACCGTAATGCCGGGCTTCTTCCCAAAGATAAACCCCTCTATCTTGCTGAGATTTCGTCTTTAAAGGAAAAGTACAGGGGAGTTATAGACATCTATGCCGGCATTGAATACGAACGCTATTCCGAAGATGATTTAATAGGCTATGACTACACCATAGGCTCCTGCCATTTCTTTGAGCGTAACGGCGAGATGGTTAACTTTGACCGCAAGGCGAAGGATATGCCGTCTCTTATTGCCGATTATTTCAATGGTGATGCCATGGCTATGGTAAAGGAGTACTACCGTACCCTTGCCACACTTCCCGAGGTGCACGAGTTTGATATAGTGGGTCATTGCGACCTTATAACTAAGAATAACGAAATACTGTCTATGTTTGACGAAACCGGCAAGGAGTATCTGGACATAGCTTTGGAATCCATACTTGCTGTTTGTGAAAAAATTAAAATCTTTGAAATTAACACCGGACCCATACCCCGCGGCTATCGAAAAAGTATGTATCCGTCAAAAAATATTCTTAAAGAAATCAAAGCACACGGAGGTATGGTTACGGTAAGCTCCGATTGTCACAATATGGAGTTTCTGGATGCTGCCTTCGGCGATGCCTACGAGCTTGCAAAAGAGTGTGGCTATAAGGAAATAATGATTTTTAATGGCAAGGAATTTGTGCCGGAAATCTTATAAAAACATAAAATAAAGGAGGGGATTATATCTTTTTCTTTATTTTTTTGCTTTCAATTAAGTTGAAACATTATTTATTTGTCACATTTTTAAACTTGCTTTACATTTGGTTTTAACTATTGTAAAATGTATTTACAATATTGTTTCAAGGGGCGTGTTTTTGTGATAGAAAAAATTTGCTACGATACTTCAATTACAGTTTTCTGGACAAAAGGGGATGATATACCCTCCGATTCAAAGTATAATATATTCTTAAACGGCACCAAGGTATCCCAAGCCGACAGTACTCATTACACATTCAAGGATTTAACCCCTGAGTGCAGCTATGAGGTTGGGGTAGAGGTTGTGTCCGAAGGCAAGGTTGTAAAGACCTTTGACGCTGTAATCTGTACCACAAAGCCTGTGGCAAGGCGCATAGATGTAACCAAACCGCCTTACAACGCAGCAGGTGACGGTAAGACTTTAAATACAAAGGCATTGCAGATGGCTCTGGACGACTGCAAGATGGGAGAATGTGTATATATCCCCAAGGGCGATTATATGACAGGTTCTCTAAAACTACATTCCGATATGGAGCTTTATATTGATGAAGGCGCCATACTTCACGGTACCACTAATGTAGAAGATTACACGCCAAAAATACACAGCCGTTTTGAAGGTATAGAAATGATGGCGTATGCAGCCCTTTTAAACCTTGGCGACCTGGACCGTAGCGACGGTTACAACTGTAAAAACGTTGTTATCCGAGGTGGAGGCATAATCTGCGGCGGCGGCAGAAAGCTTGCGGAAAATGTTGTGGAAATAGAAAAAATCCTTATGAAGGACTATATGGATTCCCTTGGCGAAGCCATAAAGGAATGTGAAACCTCAATTACCATTCCCGGCAGAGTACGCCCCAGACTTATTAATATGAGTAACGCTCAGAATATTGTTATTTCCGATGTGGAAATACAAAATGGTGCCAGCTGGAACGTACATATGATTTACTCCGACAATGTTGTTACCCACAATTGTACCTTCCGTTCCGAAAAGGTATGGAACGGTGACGGATGGGATCCGGATTCTTCCACCAATTGCACTTTGTTTAACGCCAAATTTTATACCGGTGACGATGCAGTTGCAGTAAAATCCGGCAAAAATCCCGAGGGCAATATCGTTAACCGCCCTTGCGAGCACATAAAAGTCTTCGACTGTGTAAGCTACTACGGTCATGGCATTACCATGGGCAGCGAAATGTCCGGCGGCATCAGCGATGTGCGCATATGGGACTGTGACATGGGCGATTCCACCTACGGTATAGAGATTAAAGGTACAAAAAAACGTGGAGGCTATGTCCGTAATATCAATGTCCGTGATTCCAGAGTGTGCAGAGTACTTATGCACTCCGTAGGCTACAATGATGACGGTGAGCCTGCTCCTACAGTGCCGTATTTTGAGGATTGTACTTTCGAAAATTTGGAAATTACAGCAATTACCTACGGCAAGGATGAACAGCGCACCGCCTGTGCGGCTATAGAGCTTTCCGGCTTTGACGAACCCGGACACGAGATTAAGAACATACGCTTTAAGGATATCACCATAAACCGTACTCCAGACGGTGAGCCACAGAGCATATCCCTTGCACTTTGCAAAGGTTTAAGCTTTGAAAATATAAATTGTAAGTAAATTAAAAGGGAATAGGAAAAAACGATTCAGAATTGTCAAATCGAACTCAAAGCAAGGCTTTGACTTGCTTTGAGTGGTAACCCGAAGGCGTGCGAGGGCACGTCGAGAGGTGAGATTTGGCAATAGCAAAAAGGCATATATACGAAGA
>JAZQFN010000029.1:0-9155 GCA_045539515.1 Clostridia bacterium | reverse complement strand
TTAAGTTCTTAGATAAGTTCATTAGCTCATTAAAACAACTAACGAAATTTACTAAAGTTTAAAAGTACTTGACGTACAATTCTCTCAAATTAACGAGAACCTCATTTTACTTTATATGCTGTTCATTTTTCAAAGACCAAGTTGTCGCTTCCTTCAAGCTTGCTCTCTGCAAGCGACTTGATTATCATACCACAAAGATTTTGCTTTGTCAACACTTTTTTTAAATTTTTTTCAAAATTTTTCAAAATGTTTTTGCGCCTCATTTGCGGTGCTTTACTAATATATCATATCAAAAAGGGATTGTCAATAACTTTTTTAAAAATTTTTAAATTTTTTTTGCTTTAAATTTTCCAGTTCTTCTGTAAAGCTATTCCAGTCATCATAAGCCCTCTCTAATGATGCATTGCACTCATTAATCCCCGCATAAAGCTCCCCTGCTCTCTCAAAGTCTGCTCCGCATTGTTCAAGCTCACGGTTGTATTCTTCTATCCTACATTCAAGCTCTGCTATATGTTCCTCCGCTGAAGCAATCTTCTTTTCCAGACTTCTTAACATACCGTTGTAACGTTTGGCATTTTCGTAAGACATAGCTCCATCCTCAGACTTTGCCTTGGGAGCTTCGGATTTTTCTTTCTTATCCAAAGCTGCATTGACATAATCGTCATAGTTACCCCTGTAGCCGGTAACACCTTCCGGGGTGAGCTCAAAGATACGGTCTGCAGTTTTATTAAGAAAGTATCTGTCGTGGGATACGAATATAACCGTTCCCTCAAATTCCGCTATGGCGTTATCAAGAGCTTCTTTTGCAGGAAGATCAAGATGATTGGTAGGCTCGTCCAGTATAAGGACATTGGGTTTTTCCAGCATTATAATAAGAAACATCAGCCTTGCTCTCTCGCCACCGCTGAGAGATGACACCTGCTTAAATACATCCTCATCTTTAAACAAAACAAGGCTGAGCTTAGTGCGGATATCCACCTCGTCCATCAATGGAAATCGGTCACTGATTTCCGCAAATACGGTTTTACTGTCAGAAAGCTGTTTTTGTTCCTGGTCATAGTAACTTATTTTTGTATTTCTGCCGATTTCTATATCACCGGTAAAAAACTCGTGCCTTTGAAGTATACTCTTTAAAAGTGTTGACTTACCCACGCCGTTAGCACCTATTATAGCTGCCTTCTCCCCTCTTTTAACATCAAGGGATATATTTTTAGCCAGAGTTTCCAGTATGCCGGACTTGGGTATCTGAAGGGAAACATTCTCCACGGTAAGCACATCGTTATACGAACGAAATACCCCCTCAAATTTAAATCGGCAACTTTCATTTAATATGACCGGCTTTTCCACCGGTTCCATTTTATCCAGAACCTTCTGCCTGCTCTTTGCCATTTTGGATGTGGATGCACGCACGATATTTTTCGCTACATATTCCTCTAATTTTTTAACTTCATCTATATGGGCATTGTAGCGCTTAAGTTCTATTTCTTCGTTCTGCTTTTTAAGTACAAGATACCTGGAATAGTTTCCGGCATACTTCGTAATAACATTTCGTTCTATTTCATATATAGTATCCACAAGGGCATCCAGAAAGTATCTGTCGTGAGATACGGTAATAACTATGCCCTTATATGCCTTAAGATACCCTTCAAGCCATTGCATAGTCTTAAAGTCAAGATGGTTGGTAGGTTCGTCCAGAAGAAGCACCTCGGGGGACTCCACAAGAAGCCTTGCCATGGCAAGCTTTGTTTTTTCGCCGCCGGAAAGATGTACTATCTTCATATTTTTGTCAAAGGAATCAAACCCCATTCCGGTAAGAATGGTGTTGATGCGGGTTTTAATTTCAAAGCCGCCTCTCTTTTCAAAGAGTTCGCTCTTGGCGCCGTATGCAGAAAGAATCCTCTGATGCTCCGGATCGCTGTCACCCATAGCCATACGCTCCTCCAGCTCCCTCAGCTCATCGCCGAGCTTCATAAGGTCATTGAAGGCCGCCATCATATATTCCATTATGCTGCAGTTCTCCTCAAGGGTACTGTCCTGACGTAAAAATCCCACCCGGGAATCCTTTGGCGTAAGTATCCTGCCTTCATCACAGCTGAGTTCTCCGGCAATAATCTTTAGCAGTGTGGACTTACCTGCGCCGTTTGCGCCGATAAGACCTATCTTCTCATTGTCGGAAGCGGTGAGGGAAATGTTCTTTATTATAATATCTGTACCATATGTTTTTGTGATATTTTCTACCTGTAATGCCATTGTGTTGTTTCCTTTACATTATTAATCATAGCAAGCGCAAAGCACATATACTTTACGCGCTCCGTAGCTTTTAAGAATTCTTGCACATTCATTGGTGGTTGTACCGCTTGTGTATATATCGTCTATAAGAAGTATGTCCTTTCCGCTTACGCAGTACTCGGGGTTTATGGCTATAGCACCTTCTATATAAAACTGTCTTTCCGGAAGCTTCATTCCACTTAGTGGTTTAATCTCCTCGGATTTGTAAAGAAGCTCTTCGTTATATTCACTGTTCCACATAGCCGCAAGTTCACGGGCAATAAGTGCCGTCTGATTGTACGAACGTGTTCTTCCCGAAGACAAAGGCACAGGGCAAATAAGCGCCTCCCTAAAATAGGTCCTGTTCTCGGTGGCTTTATCCATAAAATAAGCATAGGCTCCGGCATAGTATCCTATGTCCTGAAACTTATACTTACGCATAGTTTCCCTGACACCATCCTCATATTTAAGAGCACCCACTGCCTCATCAAAGACGTACTTGTCATCCTTTACGCAGTTTGAGGTATAGCTCAGCGATTTACATTTGGTGCATATGGGAACTTCAGTAAACTCCAAAATATGCTTACGGCAAATAACACAATGCTTTGGATATATAAGATCTATCGCGGCACTGCACAACTTTTTAAAAAAGGATTTCAACCACATTTTCTTTTAGCCTCTTACACAATCCTGAATAACGTTTATCCTCACGGTTGTTGTCTACCATATTATATATAACATTTTCTCTGCCCACAAGTACCACAAGACTCTTTGCTCTTGTGACACCCGTGTACAGCAGATTTCTGTTTACCAGCATATGTGGCGCCTCATACATAGGTATGATAACTGCCGTAAATTCGCTGCCCTGACTTTTGTGTATGGTGACACAGTAAGCAAGTTCAAGTTCTTCGGATATATCCTTGAAGTCATAAACCACCTGTTTTTCATCGTACATTACCGTAAGGGTGGAAAACTCCTTGCGAATTGATGTAATAACCCCAACATCTCCATTAAATACTCCGTTGCCAAGCTCTGTGGTGTTGACATTTGTCCATCGGATATCATAGTTGTTGCGTACCTGCATTACCTTGTCGCCTTCGCGAAAAAGTCTGTAGCCGAAGTCCTGCTCTTTTTTGTCCTTGGCAGGAGGATTAAGAACCTCTCTTAAAGCCTCATTAAGATTAATAACTCCTGCAGTCCCCTTTTTGGAAGGAGCAAGAACCTGTATATCCAAAGAGTCGTATCCGTATGCCTTGGGGAGTCTTTCCGCACAAAGTGAGGTAATATACTTAACTCCTTCAGCCGAAGAAGGTACATCGGCAAAGAAAAAGTCTTTATCCCTGACGTTAAGTACGGGGTATTTACCCTCGTTGATGCCGTGTGCATTGGTTACTATCATGCTCTCCCTTGCCTGACGGAAAATCTCCGTAAGACGGATAACCTCTACTGTACCGCTTTCTATAATATCGCGAAGCACATTACCGGGGCCTACCGAGGGAAGCTGATTGATATCCCCCACCATTACAAGCCTTGTGCCGGGGCGAATTGCCTTAAGGAGATTGGAAGCCAGCACGATATCCACCATAGACATCTCATCTACGATTACCACATCGGATTCTATGGGGCAATCCTCATTAACATTGAACTCTGTTTCTTCGTCATCTCCACGAAAGGTTGCCTCAAGAAGTCTGTGAATGGTCTTTGCTTCCAAGGAGCAAACCTGACTCATACGCTTTGCGGCTCTGCCTGTAGGTGCCGCCAAAGAAACCGTGAGTCCGTTGGAATGCATAATATCGATAATTGCATTTATAATGGTAGTTTTGCCCGTACCGGGTCCGCCGGTTATAACAACTACACCATTTTGCATAGTGCTGATAACCGCCTGACGCTGAAGAACGGCAAAGCTCAGCTTATGCTTCTTTTCTATAATATCAAGTTGTTTTTCTATATCCCGCGTTTTAATTTTGTATTTATACTCGTTTAGTTCGCTGATTTTTCTTGCTGCATATTTTTCGCAAAGATAGTGAGAATATATGTAGATATTCCTTGCCCCATTCTCCTCATCTGCCTTGCAGAGATTATCCCGGATAAGTCTTTCCAGAGCATCCCTTGCATCATCATCGCCTACTCCAAGAAGCCTTGACGCTGTAGGTACCAGAATGTCCTCGGGGAGATATGTGTGACCAAACTGTGTGTTGTACTTGAGGGTATAGAGTACACCTGCCCTTACGCGGTTGGGGTTGCAGGCATCAAGGCCAAGCTTACCGGCAACATCGTCTGCCGTCTTAAAGCCTATGCCGTCTATCTCCTCACATAATATGTAGGGATTGGATTTTATGATATCAACGGCAGCAGAGCCAAACTTCTTGTAAATTTTAGCGGCTGTTTTTACTGAAATTCCGCAGTCCTGCAAAAACATCACCAAAGTGGATGAACCAAGCTGACCCATATAGCTCTCATGCATTTTCATAGCCCGGGCAATGCTTATACCTTTAATTTTAGAAAGTCTTTCAGGCTCTTTTTCCAATATGGTAAGGCTGTCCTCGCCAAAGGCTTCCACAATCTTTTTTGCGGTGGACTCTCTGATGCCCTTTATAATGCCGGATGCCAGATAACGGCATATGGAGCTTTTGGTGGCAGGAAGCACCTTTTCAAAAACTTCGGTTTTAAACTGTTCGCCGTAGGTGGGGTGGTTAGTCCATTTGCCGGTGAGTTTTACTGCTTCGCCTTCGTTTACACCATGAAAGTATCCGACAGTAATAAAACTCTCCTCGTCGTTTTCTATTTCCATAACCTTGTAGCCATTGTCGTCATTGGAATATATAATGCCTACTACCTCGCCGGATATGGTTTCATTTGCGGACATTGTTCCACCTCCTTTAAAAAAGTACATACATATTTATTATACATTTATAAAATAAAAGTGTCAAGTTGTGGAGGCGCTGAAAAGTGCTACCCAAATTCAAATTAATGCAAACCGACGAAAAAATATTTCTTAATTATTACAAAAGTGTTGCAATTGAAAACTATATGTAGTATAATACCTATGTGCAATACACAAGAAATGCCGTTTTAAGTTGTGGCGGAGGTGCTTCGTAGCTTGAAAATACTGGTAATCAGCGATACTCACAATACAATATCCTACGCGGTGAGCCTTATAGAAAAGCTTAACCCCGACTATGTGCTTCATCTTGGAGATATGTGTGACGATTGCCACAGACTGGAAGATATGTTTCCAAGAAAGCTGATAGTAAGCGTAAAGGGCAATAACGATTTTTTTGACAAATCCTACCCTCTTGAAAGATTCTTTGAGCTGGAAGGAAAGAAGATATTTATGTGTCACGGACACAAATACAACGTAAAATCCTCCCTGCTTGCCCTCTCGTACAAAGGCAGAGAAATGGGGGCTGACATTATACTTTACGGTCACACCCATAGCGCCCATCTTGAGGAAAATTGCGGTACGGTGATAATGAATCCGGGTTCTGCCGCCGTGGGTAAATACGGCATACTGGAAATTAAGAACGGCGAAATCCACGCCAAGCTGGAGCAATATGACAAATAAACTTTCCAAAGAAGCAGAAAACATAAAAATATCCGGTCAAAACCCCGGCAAAATACTTTACTTTGAAGAGCTTACATCCACCTTTGACAAAATAAGGGAATACCACCTTTCAAACTGGCTTACGGTGGTGTGCTCCGGGCAGACTCAAGGTTCCGGAAGGCTCGGCAGAAAATGGGAAAGTCCCCAAGGCGGAGTGTATTTTACCTTTTGCCTTACACCCCCTTTTGATATGCCGGTTACGGCTATTACTCCGATATGTGCCGCAGGAATTCACAGAGCACTTTCAAAGTATGTAAAATGCTGTATTAAATGGCCCAATGATATAGTATGCAACGGCAAAAAAATATGCGGAATACTCACCAGAAACATAGTTTCGGAAGGTGAAGTAAAAGCTGTGCTTGTCGGTGTGGGAATCAATGTAAACAATGACAGCTTCCCGGAAGAACTAAAGCACGCTGTATCCTTAAAAGGACTTTCCGCCCGGGAATTTGACGAAAACCAGGTTTTCTCGGCTGTTATAAAAAATATATATCAGGCGATGGAATACTACACCTATATGGAAAATCTGCATTACTACAAAGAAAACTGCACAAACCTTGGAAAAGAGGTTACCATACATTACATAGACGGCAGAGGCGATGTACCGGGCGTATGTACCGATATCAATGAGGACGGCTCTATGAATGTGCAGACTCCGGAAGGAATAATAGCCGTAAATTCCGGAGAAGTATCGGTAAAAGGAATATATGAAGAAAAGGAATGAGGTACAAATGATACTTCTTATAGATGTAGGTAACACCAACGTAACCATTGGTGCCTGCGAAAACAACGAACTTAAGGCAAGCTGGCGAATGACTACCAACAAAGACCAGACCAGCGACGAAATAGGCGTAACTTTACGCAATTTCTTTACCTACAACGAAATTCACATAGGCAAAATTGAAGGTACAATTATATCCTCGGTGGTACCCCCCATAATGTACTCACTGACCCACGCGGTACGTAAGTACATAGGAACCGAACCCATAATAGTAAAGAGTACATCAAAGATGGGGCTTGCCGTAAAGGTGGACAACCCCAAGGAAGTGGGTGCAGACCGACTTGTAAACGCTGTTGCCGCCATAAAAAAGTATAAGGCTCCCTTTATAATTGTGGACTTTGGAACAGCAACCACCTTTTGCGCAATTAACAAAGACAAGGAATACCTGGGCGGAGTAATTCTTCCCGGTGTTAAGATAAGCCTTAACGCTCTGGTGGAGAAAACTGCAAAGCTCCCACGTATAGAAATAGCAAAGCCCGACACCGTAATAGGTACAAATACCGTAGCAAGTATGCAATCGGGTATGTACTACGGCTATGCCGGCAGCGTGGACAACATAGTAAACAAAATGAAAGCAGAGCTTGGTGAGGATGCAACCGTAATTGCCACAGGCGGACTTGCGCGTATGATAGCAAAGGAAGCCAAGACCATAGACACAATAGACTCCGGACTCACTCTGGAAGGACTCAAGATTATATACGATAACGAAACTGAAGGGAAAGAAAATAAGTGAAATCACCGATATTTGACGGTTTATATAAATTTTCCAAAATACAGCGTATACCCTTTAATGCACCGGGCCACAAAGGCAAGGTAACCATGAGGGCGAGAAACTTAAGTATGTTGGATTTAAACGGCTCCTCCAAGGACGGAGATGCCCTTAACTTAAGAGAACTTACCGCTGTAAGTGAAGATGAAATAAGCAAAAAATATAAAACCTGCCGCAGTATGTACTTAAGAAACGGTGCAACCGGCGGTATATATGCAATGCTCGGTGCCTACTTAAGACCGGGCGACAGGGTAATAGTGGACAGAGAGTGCCACAGAAGTGTAATTAATGCCCTTATTATACAAGGACTTGAACCTATATATGTAAAACGTACCTTTAACTATCATTACTCCATATGCGGAGGAGTTAACCCCGAGGATATAGAAAGAGCTATAATATCTTACAGAGATGCAAAGGCAGTAATCCTCACTTCACCTACATATTACGGAGTGGTATCGGACATTAAGTCCATTGCAAGGGTGTGTCATTCATACGGCGTAAAGCTCCTTGTAGATGAAGCTCTGGGAGCTCATTTCGGATTTTCTTCCAAACTCCCCGTTCCTGCGGCAAAGCTTGGAGCTGACCTTTCCGTACATAGCGTACACAAGACCCTTGGAGCCTTTGGCGGCGGAGCTCTCCTGCATATAAGCGATCCCGAAATTGACTTTCAGAGGATAACCGACATTGTAAGAATGTATGAGACCTCATCGGCCTCTCCTGCCCTTTTGTGTACTCTGGAAAATGCCGTGTACTATGCTTTTGAAAATGAAGACCGCTTTGACAGAATGCTTTTGGAAATAGAAAAATGCAAAAAGGTAATCTGCGAAAATACTGCCATAAGATGGCTGGGAAATGAACTTAGCGGTACGGACTCCATATACGAGATGGACCCTTCCAGAATAGTTCTTAACTTCTCCCATGCAAAAATGAACGGCTACGAGGTGGCGGACTTTCTCCGCAATAAAGCAAACATAGAAGTGGAATCTGCCAGCGAAAGCAATGTGATATGCCTTATGAGCATATATAACTCCGGAAGTGAAATCAAGAAGCTTTTCCATGCATTGGCGGCACTTTCCAAAAATATAAGCGCAAAAAATGCCGTTGTAAATGATGTAATAGATAACCGCATCCCGGAAGACCTGGACTTAAGACTCACCCCGGAAAAAGCCTTTAATTCCTCCAGCGAGTTTGTAACGGCGGATATGGCAATAGACCGTATAAACAAACGCATAATATACCGTATGCCCGACGAAATACCCATAATACTCCCCGGCGAAAGAATAAAAGACTGCCACCTTTTGGAAATATCAAAAATCCTCTCTGCCAACGGCGTTGTAAAAGGACTTGGCCCTCAGAACACTGTAGAAGTGGTAGGCATAACGGAATCTTTTGGAATTTGATGTTAAAATGCAAAAAAAGCCTCGATGGGCTGAATTTAACACCAAACCATAAAAATACATTATATAATGAAGGGAATGTAAAAAAAGTCCAGACCGCAAAAAGGCAGGGATAAGAAAGAATACAGAGTATAAATTATCCTGTAAATTATTTAAAATTACCATAAATGTTGAAAAACATCTGTTTTCCAGATGTTTCAGACTGTCGAAAAAGAACGCACCGCAAAGTGAATATAAAAAAATTATGCTCATTAGTAAGAAATATTACATCATTACTAATGAGCTTTTTTCATTTCTGTAGCTTTTGTCATAAATGCCAAAAGCCGCTATTTTACA
>JAZQFN010000028.1:0-12747 GCA_045539515.1 Clostridia bacterium | reverse complement strand
CAAAAGTACGGCAATGAGCGATGACAAAGCAAGCAAAGTGTGTAAAATAGCGGATTTTGGCATTTATGACAAAAGCTACAGAAATGAAAAAAGCTCATTAGTAATGATGTAATATTTCTTACTAATGAGCTTTCATTTTTTTATATTCACTTTGCGGTGCGTTCTTTTTCGACAGTCTGATGCAACCAAACAACAAAGTTTGGTTGCACTTTTATTGTGTAAAACAATGATTCATATGTTAAGTTTTGAACGTATTGTATTTGAGTAAGTCATGGGTGAAGCACCTGTAGCTTTTTTGAAAAATCTACAAAAATAGTGTATAGATGTAAATCCAAGCTTTTCAGATATTTGAGTTATGGATATTTTGTTTTGTCTTAAAAGATGTTTTGCTTCTTTAAGTTTTAGAGAATTTATATATCCAAGCACTGTTACACCGTATTCAGTTTTGAAGCTTTTACACAGACTGGTCTTATTTGTCCCGAATATAAAGCAGATATTGTCGAGTTGAATGTTTTCGCAATAATGTTCATCAATATATTTTTTAATTTCAGCAAGGGGAGTTTGTGTTCTTGTTACCGGACCCGACAATAAGACACCTTCTGTATTATCTCTTATAAGTGTTATCAACAGCATTTCAAGTTTGAGTTTAATCATTTGATCTGCACCGAACGGATAGGAATCTGCCCTTTGCATTTCCGGAAGATTTGGTGTATCGTAAGGAGGCTTATACACGCTCATGCCTTCTCTTAATATATCTGCAAGCATCCTTTTATGTTCTAGAGAAGTCTGAAAAGCACCATTGCTGAATATGTTCAGAGTGCTGCAGTTGGACTTGAATCCAATTATTATGATGTTAGGGGCATCACCTGTACATGCAAGAGAATGAAGTTCGTTAGGCTTGTGTATGATAAATTCTCCGCTTTTGAGTTTGCCTGTGTAACTTTGAGATTTCACATTGATTTCGCCTTTATCCACATACACAAGCTCGTGGAAATCATGATAATCGTCCCTGGTGTGATACTCTTCTGTAAATTCAAAATAATGTATATTTGCCAAATGTGTAACAATTAAAGGTGTTTCAAATTTTTTTAAAGTAAAATTCATAACCTTATCATCCTTTTGTATGTACTTTCTTATATGAATTTAATATATCACAAATTGCTTAATAATTCAATATATTAATATAAAATAGTGTACAATCCTTTGTATGAGCGGTTGACACGTTAAAATTAAAATAGTATAATGTTATTCAATGTAATATATAAGGAGTTTAATGTGAAGAAGCTAACCACTATTGTTTTACTATGTCTTATATCTACTTTACTTTTGTCATCAATACCTGTAAATGCGGCGTATGTTGAAGATAAATATATTTCTTCTGCAGGTGCATGTGTTATTGACTATGAAACAGGCGAAATCCTTTATGAACATAACGGGTATATAAACCGTTCTCCGGCAAGTATGACCAAAGTAATGAGTTTGTACTGTATATACAGGGAATTGGAGGAAAAAAATATTTCCTTTGATACTCAGGTGCCTATAAGCAGGTATGTTTATGATATGCCCGTGCTTACTGATTATCAATGTATTCCTTTGAATTACAACACCAAATATACAGTTGATGACCTTATTGGTGCTGTGGCGACTTTTTCTGCCAGTAATGCACTTATGGCATTGGTTGAGTTTGTATCGGGAAGCGAAAAGGAATTTGTTGTTTTGATGAATAAAACAGCAAAGGAAATGGGGCTTAATGCAGTATATTATGATAGCTGCGGAGGTTATACTAACGAAATCAGCCCTGTGGATATGGCTAAACTTGCCAGAAACATTATTAGTGACTATCCCGATATTATTGCAAGAACCTCAAAGGCGTACATTGTGTTTAACGGATTAAGGTATTATTCTACCAATAAATTATATAATACCTACTATTACGAAGGCGCAGATGGGCTTAAAACCGGTACAAGTTCAACAGCAGGTTACTGTTTTTGCGGAACAGCCGTAAGAAACGGCAGAAGGGTAATATCGGTTACTATGTGTTCAGCATCCAATGCCTATAGGTTTAAGGATTCCGGAATTCTCCTTGATTATGGTTTTAAAAAGTCTGAAGAACTTTATGTTCCGAAATTGTGCTATTCCGGTTCAACTATGTATATAAACGGTCAGCAGATGCCTGTACTTGATTTTACGGTTGCCAATAAACCCAAACTTTATTTTATAGTAGAAAACTTAAATTATTATGGATTCGATGTGCACAAAGACGAAGTGACTAATACTATATATGCGGTTCACAATCCTCAAAAAGAGTTTTGTTATGTGGATTGCTCAGCTTACGCAGGAAAACCGGGTGATTTGTTTGCCAATGTCTTGGATAAGGGTGACCTTAAATTAATTTTGAAAGTTGGTCAAAAGGAATATAACATCAATAACATTTGCGCCTCACATGGCTGTCATCTTGCATCTGCTGAAGAATTAGGATATGTTTTTGACCTTTACTGGGACTCGGATGAATCATCAATATTTGTGTATTATCCAAATAATACCTATGAGCATGTATTTAAAACACCTGTGTTTACACAGGGAATTATATTTAATTAATTTTTTGGAGGTTATAGCATTATGTCAAATATTCTGGATATAAATTCAAAAAAAGGTTTTATAAGCGATATGGATGGTGTAATATATCATGGCAATCAGATTCTTGAAGGTGTAAGAGAATTTGTTGAATGGTTACAAAAAGAGAATAAGAATTTCCTTTTCTTTACCAACAGCTCAGAGCGTTCCCCTCAGGAACTTCAGCAAAAACTTGCCAGAATGGGTCTTGATGTAGATGCTTCGCATTTCTATACAAGTGCATTGGCTACCGCTGATTTTCTTGCCAATCAAAAGCCCGGTTGTTCTGCCTATGTAATAGGGGAACCGGGGCTTATAAATGCACTGTATGCCAAGGGAATTACCATGAACGATGTAAATCCCGATTATGTTGTAGTTGGTGAAACAAGGACATATAACTACGAGAGTATTTTAAGAGCTGTTAAATTTATTAATTCGGGTGCTAAACTTATAGGCACCAATCCGGATATGACCGGACCTTCCGAACAGGGTATCATACCTGCATGCAGAGCTCTTGTAGCACCTATAGAGCTTGCTACCGGTGCCGTTGCATATTATGTTGGTAAGCCCAATCCTCTTATGATGAAAACCGGTCTTAAACTTATCGGCGTAAAACCGGAGGATGCGGTTATTATAGGTGACAGAATGGATACGGATATTGTTGCCGGTGTTGAATCCGAAATCGATACTGTATTGGTGCTTTCCGGTGTAACCGATATGGAAACATTAAAGCATTTTCCGTACAGACCAAAGTTCATTTATAACAACGTTGGTGACATAATCTGTGGTAAAGGGTTAGAACACTAATTTTACATAAATTTTACATAACTTAAGATTAAGTTTACAAATATTCAGCCTTGTGGTATTATATGCATATACTACTGCAAGGAGGCTTTTTTATGGAATTTATTGAAACATATCACATTAATCTAATCTTTCGCATTCTTGTTTCATGTTTTTGCGGTATTGCAATAGGCTTTGAACGTAAAAACAGAGCGAAAGAAGCAGGTGTTCGTACTCATTGCATTGTTGCATGCGCATCTGCTCTTATGATGATAATATCAAAATATGGCTTCTATGACCTGTTGCAAAGTGCCCTATCTGAAGGTGCTGACGTACGTCTTGATCCCTCAAGACTTGCACAGGGTATAGTTACCGGTGTTGGTTTTCTTGGCGCGGGAATGATTTATATACAGAGAGGAAGTATTCGCGGTCTTACTACGGCATCCGGTATATGGGCAACTTGCGGTATTGGTATGGCTATAGGTTCGGGTATGTATATAGTAGGGCTTGCCACTACCGTTATAGTACTTTTAATTCAGTTTGTTCTTCACCAAAAAACACGATTTATGACACAGCATAAAATCAGGTCTTTTACTGTTTACGGTGTAATTTTAGAAGGTTTTCAACAGCATATGACAGATGAAATGAACAAAAAAGGTATAGCCATAAACGAGGTTTCCATTAAATCAAATGAAGACCGCAGTTATGACTACACCTTTGTACTTGATATGCCACAGAAGATTAAAGAAGAAGATATCATAAAATCTGTAGATTATCGAAGCAAAATTGATTTTATACATTAAACTTCAAAATTTTCTTTTGTAAATTTACCTGTAACAAACTTTTTTTGGGGACGAATTTTCTTTTTAAAAATATCGTATTTATATTTTCTGCAGCAAAAATCAGCGGGGACTGTTCCTTTGATATCACAAAGAACATTTCCGCTGTTTTCTTTTATCTCAGCATATATGCAAGTGTTACATTTGGGGTTTTCAACCTTGGAATATATCATAAATTTCCTCCGGAAGTGTTTATTTACATATATTTTAACAGAAAGATTACTTCATTTCAATCTTTTTTGACAAAAGTACAAAAAAGTGTTGTATTTTATCTTAAAAAAATATATAATAAAAGTAGTGTGAAATGAGGGAGGATTGCGTATGACATTGTTAATAGTTATTGGTTCAATTATAGTTTTGTGGGCAATTTTCTTCTTCTGCGTTGCACCCAAGGAAATGACCAATATTCTACAAAGAGACCCTGCAGCAAGAAACTATTTTGAAGTTATACTTCTGTATCCCGGACTTCATGCTATAGTAGCTCACAGATATGCACATTTCTTTTATAAACATAAGTGGTTTCTTCTTGCCAGAATTATATCGCAGGTTTCCAGGATGTTCACGGGAATTGAAATTCATCCCGGTGCAAAAATCGGAAAAGGATTGTTTATTGATCACGGTATGGGTATTGTTATCGGTGAAACTGCTGAAATAGGAGATAATTGCACCTTATATCAGAATGTTACCCTTGGCGGTACTGGTAAGGATAAGGGGAAGCGTCATCCCACTATAGGTAACAATGTACTTATAGGTTGCGGTGCCAAGGTTCTGGGGCCTTTCAAAGTAGGTGACAATGCCAAGATTGCAGCCAATGCTGTTGTACTTTATGAAGTACCCGAAAACTCCACAGCTGTGGGTGTTCCGGCACGTGTTGTACGTATAAATAATCAGAAGGTAAGCAGTATGGATCTTGATCAGATACATATTCCCGATCCCACCAGTCAGGAAATCTGTAAGCTTAATAAGCTTGTACATGATCTGGAAGAAAAAATCGATTCTAATCACGACAGAAAGGATGATGTAAAATGAAAATATATAATTCAATGACAAGACAAAAGGAGGAATTCGTTCCCCTTCATGAAAATACGGTCAATATGTATTCCTGCGGACCAACAGTGTACAATTTTTTTCATTTGGGTAATGCAAGACCTTTTATAATTTTCGATCAGCTCAGAAGATACTTTGAATACAGGGGCTACAAGGTGAATTTCGTTCAGAACTTTACCGATATAGACGACAAAATGATCAACAAGGCTAATGATCTTGGTATTACAGTAAAGGAACTTGGCGAGCAGTATATTGCCGAGTATTTTAAGGATGCAGAAGCTCTTGGCATAAAGAAGGCAACAGTTCATCCTAAAGCTACCGAACACATTGATGAAATCATAAAACTTGTATCCACTCTTGTGGAAAAAGGCTTTGCCTATGAAGTAGATGGCGATGTATACTTCCAGACAAGTAAGTTTAAGGAATACGGTAAGCTTTCAAAACAGCCTCTCGAAGATTTGGAAATGGGCGCAAGAATCAATATTAACGAAGCAAAGAGAGAACCTCTTGACTTTGCTGTATGGAAAAAGCAGAAAGAAGGGGAGCCTGCATGGCAGAGCCCCTGGGGAATGGGCAGACCCGGCTGGCACATTGAATGCAGTGCCATGGCAAATAAATATCTTGGCGAAACCATTGATATTCATAGCGGCGGAAAGGACCTTATGTTCCCTCATCATGAAAATGAAATTGCCCAGAGCGAATGTGCCAACGGCTGCACTTTTGCAAGATATTGGATGCACAATGGATTTATAAATGTTGACAATGAAAAGATGTCTAAATCCAAGGGCAACTTCTTTACAATAAGAGATATCGCAGAACATTTTCCACATAGAGTTATAAGATTCTTTATGCTTACAGCTCATTACAGAAGCCCGATTAACTTCTCCGATGAGCTGCTCTCTCAAGCACAGAGCAGTCTTGAAAGAATAGACAGATGTGTTGAAAATATTGAGTTTTCCTTAAAGGGTGATTCCGGAGCAAATTCTGTGAACTTTGATGCATACAGAGATAAATTCAATGCAGCAATGGATGATGACCTTAATACTGCAGATGCAATATCCGTAATTTTTGAACTTGTTAAGGATATAAACACGGCTCTTGGCGATATGGATGACGAATCCAAAAAGAGTGCCCTTGCACTTCTTACGGAGCTTAGCGATGTTCTTGGTATAACTAAGGAGAAGACAGAAGAGATTCTCGACAGTGATATCGAAGCTCTTATAGAAGAGAGAACAGAGGCTAAGAAATCAAAGAATTTTGCCCGTGCAGATGAAATCAGGGATATGCTCAAAGATATGGGCATCGTACTTGAAGATACAAGACAGGGCGTTAAATGGAAGAGAGTATAAATATGGAATTTCCCTATTTGAAATCCCTTGACGAAAAACAGGTCTCAGCTTTGGGACTTGCTTACATAGGTGATGCAGTTTACGAAATTTATGTACGTTCGTATGTACTTGAACATGGTAATACTGCCGTTAATAAACTTCATAAAGCTTCTACCGGTTATGTAAGTGCCAAAGCACAAAGCCGTATTATTCACGCTCTGGAAGATAATCTTACAGAAGAGGAAACTGCAGTATATAAAAGGGGCAGGAATGCTCATTCCAATACTTCTGCCAAAAACGCGGATATTGTAGACTATCGACATGCTACGGGGTTTGAAGCAGTTATTGGATATCTTTTTATAGCAGGCAGATATGAAAGAATTAATGAGCTGGTTTCACTTGCTTTGGAATTTATAGATAATGAAAACAAATAATATAAAACGGAGGAGAGTCAACAATGAATAACACTCAATTGGAACTTGTTGCCTACAAGATTAGAAAGCACGCCATTGATGGTGTGTACAGCGCCAAGTCCGGACATCCCGGAGGTTCACTTTCTATTGCAGACATTATGGCTGTACTTTATTTTGAAGAAATGAACGTAGATCCCCAAAATCCCCAAAACCCGGACAGAGATCGTTTTGTTCTTTCCAAGGGTCACTGTGCGCCTGCGCTTTACGGCACTCTTGCAGAAAAGGGATTTATACCTCGAGAAGATATAATGACTTTAAGGAAAGCAGATAGCTATCTTCAGGGTCATCCCGATATGAAAAATATACCCGGTGTTGATATGTCGACAGGGTCTTTAGGTCAGGGTATCTGTGCAGCAAACGGTATGGCGCTTGCGGCCAAACTTGATAACAAGGACTACAGAGTTTACACCATTTTGGGTGACGGTGAATGTGAGGAAGGACAGGTTTGGGAAGCAGCAATGTTTGCAGCTCACTATAAACTGGACAACCTGGTGGCATTTCTTGACTTTAACGGACTTCAGATTGATGGCGATATTACAAAGGTTATGAATCCTACTCCTTTTGACAAGAAGTTCGAGGCATTCGGTTGGAATGTTATTACAATTGATGCTCATAACTATGATGAAATTAAAGATGCACTTGCAAAAGCACGTGAAGTTAAAGGCAAACCTACACTTGTGCTTGCAAAGAGTATTAAAGGCAAGGGTGTATCTTATATGGAAAATAACGCCGGATGGCATGGCGCTGCTCCCAACGATGAACAGTATGAGGTTGCAGCAAATGAACTTAATGCCAAAATCGAAGAACTGGAGGCGAGAGTATAATGGCAGATGTTAAAAAAATTGCAACAAGAGAGTCCTACGGCAAAGCCCTTGCGACTCTTGGTAAAGAATATGATATAGTAGTTCTCGATGCAGACCTTTCAAAATCCACAAAAACAGATACATTCAAAAAGGAGTTTCCCGACAGATTTATAAATATGGGAATTGCCGAGCAGAACATGATGAGTACAGCTGCAGGTCTTGCCAGCTGCGGTAAGGTTGTTTTTGCAAGTTCTTTTGCTATGTTTGCAGCAGGCAGAGCATTCGAGCAGATTCGTAATTCCATATGTTATCCCAATCTCAATGTTAAGATTGGTGCAACACATGCAGGTATTTCTGTAGGTGAAGACGGAGCTACACATCAGTGTCTTGAAGATATTGGTATTATGAGAACCATCCCCAATATGGTAATCATTAACCCTGCTGACGATGTTGAAGCAAGAGCTGCTGTTAAAGCTGCTGTTCTCCACAATGGACCCGTGTATTTAAGATTCGGCAGACTTGCTGTTCCGGTACTCTATGATGAGGCGGATTACGAATTTGAAATCGGCAAAGGTGTTCTTCTTAAAGACGGTAAAGATGCAACTATCGTTGCAACCGGTCTTATGGTAGAGCCTGCACTTGAAGCAGCTAAGATTCTCGGTGAAGAGGGTATAGGTGCACGTGTTATTAATATACATACCATTAAACCTATAGATAAAGATATTTTAGTTAAAGCAGCAAAGGAAACAGGTGCAATCGTTACCTGTGAAGAACATAATGTTATCGGCGGACTCGGAAGTGCCGTTGCTGAAGTATTGTGTGAAGAAGCTCCTGTTCCCATGGAGAGAATAGGTGTTAAAGATGCATTCGGTAAATCCGGTGTTCCGGCTCAGCTTTTAAAGGAGTACGGTCTTACTGCCGAAGATATAGTTTGTGCAGTTAAAAAGACTATTTCCAGAAAATGAGCTTAAAAAAATTTGTTTTAGTTCTTACGCTTTTGCTTTTGCCGATACTATTCTCCATAAATGCAAATGCTAGCGAAGAACCTATGCATGGCGTGTGGGTATCCACTGTTTATGGTTTGGATTTTCCATTAACTGCCACTACTGACAGCAATAAACTTAAGGCTGATATTGATGCTATTGTAAAAAACAGCAAGGATACCGGATATAATACCATATTCCTTCAGGTAAGACCCAGCGCGGATTCTATATACCCGTCAGATATATTTCCCTGGAGTAGATATCTTACAGGTAAAAACGGTTTAGCGCCCTCTGATGGATTTGACCCTCTTCAGTATTGGATAGATGCTTGTCATGCAAATTCTTTGGAGATTCACGCTTGGATTAACCCATACAGAGTTACCAAAAATGGTGATGAGGAGTTAAAGGCTCTTGCATCAAATCATCCTGCAAAGCTTCATCCTGAATGGCTTGTTAAGTATTCTGACGGTAATTATTATTTTAATCCGGGCATACCTGAAGTGCAGGATCTTGTGTACAACGGTGCGGCTGAAATTCTTCAGAATTATGATGTAGACGGCATGCATATGGATGATTATTTCTACCCCGGTCCGGATTTTAACGATAATGCCACATACCAGAAATACAATAATGGTGGGTTTTCCAATATTGCTGACTGGAGAAGAAACAACGTTGATAAATTGGTAAAAGAACTTCATAATCTTTCTACGCTTCAAAGTGTTGAGTTTGGTGTAAGTCCAAGCGGTATCTGGGACAATATGAAGGATAATCCCCTTGGTTCTAATACCAACGGCAGAAGCTCTTACAGGCAGCTTTTTGCAGACAGCCGCGGTTGGGTTAAAAAGGGTTATGTTGACTATATAGCGCCTCAGATTTACTGGGAGTTTGGTCATAGCGCCGCGGACTTTGAAACAGTAGCCTACTGGTGGGCACATGTGTGTGATGGTACCGATGTAAAGCTTTACATCGGACTTGCCAGCTACAACGGTGCAGATGCTAAAGAAAATTCTGTATGGTATGGCGGTAAGGAAACTTTAAAGCAAATGCGTTTTATTGCTGAAGATACCAGGATATCCGGAGAAATACATTTCAGATATAAACTTATAAATGGTGATAAAGCATTAAAGAGTGCAATAAAGGATTATTATTCTGAAGCTTCTTCTGATGTTTTTGAGGATCCTGTTATTAAGCCTCTTCCTGATGATAGTGAAGAAAACATCCCACAAGATACTGTTACTCCCGAAGATAATTTTTCGGAGGATGAAATTACTGTTTATGTAAATGGTAAGAGAGTTATTTTTGACACACCTCCAATGGTAGAAAACGAAAGAACTCTTGTACCAATGAGAGCGGTTTTTGAAGCCCTTGGTGCAGAAGTAAAATGGGAACAGAATATTAATACTGCCATTGCCGACAGGGATGGTCAGATTATGAAGGTCCAGCCGGGCTCTTATATACTTCGACTTGATGAAGAAAGGCATCTTCTTGATGTTCCGGCAAAGGTTGTTAACAATAGAATACTTATGCCATTAAGAGCAATAAGTGAAGCCTTTGGATATTATGTGGGTTGGGATAACAATACAAAAATTGTAACCATTAACGGTTAAATAAAAAGCAGCTACTTTAAGTAGCTGCTTTTGTGCAATAATTGTATTATCCAATAGCAAATTATGACATTGCAAATGTGTAATTTAAATGATAAAATATCGATATAATCCATATTTTGGAGGTTAATCTCATGAGAGAATTATATAATACATTCAGTGCAAATTATCCCAGACTGAAAAAAGATAGATTATTTGCCGATTATGATAATGTCTATTCATATAACAACTTTATTGATAAGTTTTTTAAGTATATAGAAAGCTTTCAGCTAATGGATGAAAAGCTCTGGAGAAGGTTTGTTCAGCAGTTTCGTGAAGATTCTGACTATGAAGCCGGGTGGAGAGGTGAGTTCTGGGGAAAGATGATGCGTGGAGCGTCGTTGGTTTATTCATATAGCAAAAACCCTGAACTTTATCGTATTCTTACACAAACCGTTAAGGATATGATGGAAAGTGCCGACGAAACCGGCCGCATAAGCTCTTATGCTTCAAATCACGAGTTTGACGGTTGGGATATGTGGAGTAGAAAGTATGTTCTTCTCGGGATGCAGTATTATCTCGAAATTTGCACAGATGATGAACTTAAGGATAAAATAGTTTCTTCAATGTGCGGTCAGCTTGATTACATCATAAGTAAAATAGGGGATGAAGAAGGAAAGAAGCCAATCACTTCCGCTACCAGACATTGGAGAGGTCTTAATTCTTCATCCATTCTTGAACCGGTAGTAAGATTGTACAACCTTACGGGAAAACCTGAATATCTTGATTTTGCAAAGTATATTGTTGATGTTGGCGGTACTGATGTAGTTAATATATTTAAACTTGCTTATGCCAATGATTTATTGCCGTATCAATACCCCATAACCAAAGCATATGAAATGACCTCATGCTTTGAAGGACTTCTGGAGTATTACAGAATCACAGGGGAAGAATGGTATAAAACAGCTCTTGTAAATTACGCAAACAGAATACTTGAAAGTGACTTTACGGTTATAGGCTGTTCAGGCTGTACTCATGAGCTTTTTGACCATTCATCAGCAAGGCAGGCAAATACCACCAACGGAAATATTATGCAGGAAACCTGCGTTACTGTTACACTTATGAAGTTTTTCTTTCAGATGCATCTTCTTACAGGGGATACAAGGTACGTTGATGCATTTGAAAAATCCTTCTACAATGCATACCTTGGTTCAATAAATACCGAAAAGGTAATAGAACCTATGATAAAGCGTGACCATCCGGATTGGGCAATTGAAGCCCTTCCTTTTGACAGCTACAGTCCGCTTACTGCCGGAACAAGAGGTAACGGCATAGGCGGTCTTAAGATTATGAGCGATAATCATTATTACGGATGCTGTGCATGCATAGGTTCAGCCGGTATTGGTCTTGTGCCTAAAATGCACCTTCTTACAAGTGAAAAGGGCTTTGCTCTCAATCTTTTTGTAAACGGTTCTGTTAAGTCCAAAACCCCATTGGGAAGGGATGTTACCTTTAATATAACTACAGAATATCCCGTGGATGGAAAGGTTAAGGTTGAGCTTGATATTGACTTAAAAGAAGAATTTGAAATTCTTATCCGTAATCCCCATTGGAGCATAAATACCCAAGCATTGGTTAAGGGAGTAAATGTTCCGGTATCCGAAGGATACATAAGACTTTGCCGTATGTGGCAAAAAGGTGATATCATAGAAGTTAGTTTTGATATGAGAACAGAAGCGATTTATCCTGTTTCGTATGGTACTGATATTCTTATGAATGAAGTAATCTGGGGACACAACTATATGATTCAGAATTTTGACAGGGAAGATCCAATTGCCAAAAATCATATTGCCTTAAGACGGGGTCCTCTTATGCTGGCACAGGAAAACAGACTCGGCTACAGCGTGGATGATGAAATTGAAGTTACGGTAAATGATGACGGTTTCGTTGATGTAATTCCATTAAAGGAACATAAAGCACCGTATGATTGCATACTGGAGGCAAAATTACCCCTTAAAGACGGTAAATATATCACGGTAACAGATTACGCATCTGCCGGAAAACTCTGGACTGAGGAAAGCAAAATGGCTGTGTGGATGCTTACTAAGTAGAAATAATAAAGACTGAACGATGCTGTTTTCGTTCAGTCTTTTTCATTAATGTCTTTAGACAGTTGAGTACGCAAAGCGTACGAAACAGACAACCACCCGCTATGCGGGTGGGAAACAAAGGTTATACCAAAAAATTCCCCAATCTGATACAATATAGTTGTTCAAGCTTATTGCAAAAGAGAGG
>JAZQFN010000027.1:0-5225 GCA_045539515.1 Clostridia bacterium | reverse complement strand
TTATTAACAATAGTTAATAAAATCAGCCGCACAAATTTCAAAATTTGTCAAGTATTTTTCGAAATAATTTTTAATATTTACATAAAAAAAGGGGGGCAAGCTCATAGAATGAACTTGCTCCTCTTAACTTAATGATATTGCTTTTTTTACATTCCATTTTTAAATTTTAATTATTAAGCGGTATAGGAGTGTTAAAGCTGAAGTCTGTGCTGCTGTGGGTTGGCGGTATACTAACACTTAAATCAATGCCGCACAAATCTGCAAAAACACCTGCCAGATCATCGGATTTGACCGATTGGAAAATAGCTATGTCCTCGAGCATTTCTTCGTGGGTGCATACAGGAAGACAATCCCGATTAAGTGCCATCCACTTTCCGCCCAGGTAAACTTCAGCGCAGCCATGGTTTGCATACTCTGAGTCGACCATCCTTGTAGAAAAACCAAGAGTATCCCAGATCAACATGCTTATTGCGGCATAACCGTCGCAGTCCATTTTTAATCCTTTGGTGAGGAAATAGTATACCTCATTGTCCTGGTAATAGGTAACCCCGTCTTTTGTAACTGTTGCCGTGTATTTTCTGGCATCGGGTACCCAATTTTCACTTGCAATCTTGCTTAAATGTGTTCTCATTATTGCTACTGTTTCAAATATTCTTATGAGGTTAACAATATCGGTTTTTGAGGTCAGATTGTAGGTGGTTTTGTATTCATCAAGTCTTTTAATGTATGAACTTGCACGGGAAGAGGTGTCGTTCACGTGAAAATATTTGTCTATCATTTCTTCATATGTAAATTCCCCGTTTAAGTATCCGTTGATTACAAAATCCTGCTTTTTGTCGGGATTAATGTAAGTTTGACAATATGCATGGTATTCTTTATCTGTAATGGCTTGAGTGTTGTTGGCAATTTCAAGAGCTTCCAACGCTGTGTTAGCCACGTAGTTGTACTGTTCTTCATTATATGCAAAGTATTTATGATTTCCATAGCAAAGATAGGGCATATATGCGTTATTGCCGACTGTATTGAGGTTGCCGGTAAAGTCTATTGCACCGGGGTTCCATACAGTACCTTTAATGCTGAAAACAGGCTTGGAGGGGGCTCCGGGGCCGTTCGCGCCTATGGTGCAATGTTTGGACGGATAGCTTGACTTAAGCTCCTCGGGAATATAAAGATAATCCCTTAGTTTTATTCTTGCAGGTGGATAAGCTGCCCTGTATACGAGGGATGCCGCCTGGGAACGCGTGAGATACCCTTGGGGTTCAAGCCCTTTGTCACTTCCCATAAATATACCTGCCATAAACAGCTCGCCGCAATTTCTTTCGGGGTTTTCATTAAGTTCAAAGAGTGAATTAACTTTTGCATATGCAGACTCGGTGGTTTTGTAGGAGTCCTTGGGAAATGCATTCATTATGAGCATTGCCATCTCCATACGGGTGCAGGATTCATCAAATTCCTGAATTCTCAGAAACGGCAATTCGTATTTGCTGCAGTATCTTATAATGCCGCTTGCCCAGTGGCCTTGGGGTGCTGCAAGGAACCTGTTTAGTTCTTCCTCTCTGCCGTAGTATATGGCATTAAGCTTTCCAAAGAGAATCATTGCTTCGGCTTTGGTAAGTATCTTGTCGGGAGTATACATATTATTGCCGGTTCCCTGCATGATTCCCGATGCGGATACCTTCGCCACATCTGCACTGTACCAGCTGCCTTTGGGTACGTCCGAAAAATTAATTCCCGGTTTGGTAAAATCAAAATTTTGAAATCCCGGAGTAACTTCCTTGCCGACTTCAACACCGCTTGCTTTTGCAGTAACAATATCCAGCAAAGCGATGTAATCGTTGATAACCGATACAATATCATCAAGATATGTATCATCTCCGGTGTAAGTTTTGGCATTTTCAAGGCCGAAGTTAAGTGCTCTTTTAAGACTCTCGGAGTAGGCGGTTACGTAGGATGAATTATAGGCTTCGTCGTCCATTTTTTCTGCCGCTTCTTTTGTTTCGTTGTAGTGCTGCTTCAAGGTGTTTAAGGTTTTAGCACTTGCGTCGAGAGGATACAACATGGGAAAAAGCTTGTAGTCGGCAACGGATAGAGCGGTTTCTATTGATTTTGCTTTGGCGGTGGATGTGTTTATCGGTAAAACCGAAATAATGGATACAAGCACCAGAATAATGCAAAGACTCTTCAGGTTGAATTTATCAAAAAACATTGTATAAGGCTCCTTAATTAATTTTCTTCGCCCTTACCAATCTCATCGATGTGTTTAATTTCCGCCACATCGTCGGATAGCATCTTGAATACATTGGAGCTTACGGCAATCTGTATTGCAAGGTCATACATTCTCTCGGGGTTGGAGTTGGCTTCCTCCAGAAGAGGGTCTGTTACATCGCAAACCTTTTCGGTAATATAAGCGAATGCCTTAAGCTGATTTTTGCAGAATATATTATAAAGGTCTTTTACCTTTTCTTCATCTTCGTACAGGGGGAGAATTTTTTGTATGGTTGGGATGCTCAACGCCTGTTTAAGCGAAGATATCATTATAAGGTATGCTATGTGAATCTTGGAGTATTTTTTCTTAAAAGGTGCAGGCATTGCCTTCAGCTTTACATAGTTGTTTATCATAGGCGGAGTAACGGTCAGAGTACCTTCCTTGTCTGATGACAGGAAATTTTTGATATACTGATTCATAAGTATTATAACCTGGTCCATATACAGGTCTATAGACGGAAACTCTTCCCAAACCGGCATCTTGCGAGTGTTGAGAAGCTCATTCCAGTTTTTCATATGCATAGCAAATTCTTCTCTTGAGTAGCTCATTTTATTAAAGCTCCTTTACTGTATTTCCAAAAATTTTTTTATTGACTTGTTATTCTTGAATGTAGCCGATACAAGTGTGGCTATTATAATAGCCGATACACCTTGAAAAATATTGGGCGGTACGGCTCCAAGGGCTGCAACAGCTCCGATGCCTCCGCCAAGGATGAATGCCTCAAATACATAATACCCTGCAATCATTATAAACTCGGACACTACCGATGCAAGTACAGGGCGCAGAGATCCTTTGTTTTTAATGGAGTATATAATTCCGGCTGTGCAGGCTATCAGAAATTTAATAACAAAGGTTGCCGGCGCATATACCGCATAGCCAAGGCTTATATCTGCAAGAGCAGAGCCCAAAGCCGATGCAATGCCCCCGTACACAGGTCCCAGTATAAATCCGGACAAAAGTACCAGAGCATCACCCAGATGAACATATCCGTTGGTTGGCGGCAGAGGTCCTATACTTATAAGGGTTGCAACATATACAAAGGCAGCCATAAGTGCCGTAAGTACAAGCTTTTTTGTTCGTTTCATATATCATTACCTACCGTTCTATAATGTATTGGTTAAATTATAACACCTGATAAAAAAAATATCAATATCATTTCGTAAAGAAATGTTTACAAAGTCTGTGTTATATAGCGTTTTTAATATTGATTTATTCTCATAAATATGTTATTATCATAATGTGATATTGTACTCAGAAGGGGTGACAGTTTTGGAAGGCGAACACAAATACAATGTAAGTCTTAAAAAAATCATTGACGAGTTTTCTCTGGAGGTTATACATGAGTCCGAGGGTATGAACGATGTCCTTGTATGCAACAACGAGGTAAACCGTCCCAGTCTTCAGATGGCAGGGTTCTTCGATTACTTCGACAATACCCGTATGCAGATAATAGGAAGGGTAGAAACCTCCTATCTTGCGCAGATGACCGATGAGCAAAGAGCCGACGCTCTGGAGAGGTTTTTTCAAAAGAAAGTTCCGTGCGTGGTGGTAACCCGCGGCATGGAGGTTATGCCCGTTATGAAGGAGCTTGCGGCAAAGTACAATACTCCCCTCTTGAGATGCTCTGTATCTACTTCCAGATTTATAAGTGCGCTCATTGCGTTCCTTAACATTGAGCTTGCACCCCGCATGACTACCCATGGTGTTTTGGTAGAGGTATACGGCGAAGGTGTGCTTCTTCTGGCAGACAGCGGCGTAGGTAAGAGTGAAACGGCTATCGAGCTTGTAAAGAGAGGTCATCGCCTTGTTGCAGATGATGCGGTGGAGCTTAAGAGAGTTTCCGACAAATCCATTCTCGGAAGTGCACCGGAGATTATACGTCACTTTGTGGAGCTTCGCGGTATCGGTATTGTAGATGTTAAAAACGTCTTTGGTATAGGTGCGGTAAAAAATACCGAAAAGGTTGACCTTATTATAAACCTTGAGATGTGGCAGGACAAAAAGCAATATGACAGACTGGGTCTTACCACAGAATATACCGAGCTTCTCGGTATTAAGATTCCGTCACTTACCATTCCCGTAAAGCCCGGCAGAAACCTTGCAATTATTATCGAAGCAGCTGCTATGAATAACCGTCAGAAGAAGATGGGCTATAATGCAGCGGCAGAGCTTCTCCAGAGCCTGGGTATGGATATCAGCGAGGAAAATATTCAGGACAAAAAAGTTGAAACAGGATGGGATTTCTGATGCAGATTATTGCAGACCTTCATACACACACAATAGCATCCGTACACGCTTATGCCACAGCACTTGAGATGATACATGAGGCATCACGAATAGGTCTTCGGGCATTTGCAATTACTGACCACGGTCAGTCAATGCACAATTTTCCCCATCCTTATTATTTTATGAATCTTCACGCAATCCCCAAGGTATATGAGGGAGTAAGAGTTCTTAAAGGCATTGAGGCTAATATTGTGGATTCAAAGGGTGCTCTTGATGCAGATGAGCAGATTCTTTCAAACCTTGATTTTTGCATAGCATCTCTTCATATGCCCACATATAAGGACGAGGTTTCTGTTGAAGCTTGCACCAATGCTTATCTTGCTATGGCTGAAAACCCTTATGTGAATGTAATTGCCCATTCAGGCTCACCATACTTTAAGTATGACTATGAAACTGTTATTAAGCGTTTTGCTGAAAAAGGAAAGCTTATTGAAATTAACAATGCTTCCATTAAGCATAAGCCTGATTTTTATCCCAATTGTGTAGATATTGCAAAGCTTTGCATAAAATACGGGTGCAGAGTCTGTGTTGATACAGATGCACATTTCATTACTCAACTTGGCAGGGCACAGGAAGCACTCGCCATGCTTGAAAGCATAAATTTTCCCGAAGAATTAGTTGTAAATGCAAGCTGGGAAAATTTAAGCAAATATCTTAAGGAAAATAACATTCC
>JAZQFN010000026.1:0-25882 GCA_045539515.1 Clostridia bacterium | reverse complement strand
GAGTTTTGAAATAATAAATTTTGTCTCAGACGAGGCAAAAACACAGGGAATATGGTAATATTTCCGAGTATTTTAACGATGTATGAGGCAGAATTTATATTTCAAAACCATCTTTAGTATTGGTCGTTAAGGCTATACTTTGCTTGCTTCGTCATCGCTCATTGCCGTACCTTTGTACTGCCTGCTTCGCGCTTCCTCGCCTGCGTCCATTTTCGTTCGTCTTCTCAGCGTGTCGACTTTATCGACACGCTGACAGGAGTGTCTTTAAAAGACACTCCTGTTTGCGTTTTTAAGCATTTTAAATGTATGCTATTACTTCAACCTCTGCCAGAGCTCCTTTGGGAAGTGCCTTTACTGCCACACAGCTTCTTGCAGGGGCGTTTGTAATGTATTTTGAATATACTTCATTAAAATCAGCAAAGTCCGTCATATCAGCTATAAAGCAAGTTGTTTTTACCACCTTGTCAAAGGAGGTTCCTGCCTCAGAAAGCACAGCCTCAAGATTTTGCATTATTCTTTCGGTTTGTTCTTTTATTCCGCCCTCCACCATATTTCCGGTAGTCGGGTCAAGAGGAATTTGCCCTGATGTGTAGAGTATACCATTGCATATTACGGCTTGAGAGTAGGGACCAATGGCTTTTGGAGCTTTATCTGTTGATACTTTTTCAATCATAATTGTTACCTCCGTGATTTTGTTTTATTTATTATATCATTGCAATTGGTATACTGTCAAATGTCATCCTGAGCGAAGTCGAAGGATCTCAAGTTTGCAGTTGCTTTCGATTATTGTACAAGCAAAGATATTTTGCAGGGAACATTAACAAATAATCCGAATGACGGGCAATTAGTGAATAGGCTCTGCGATACAACTCACTTGTTCTGGAGATTCTTCGGCGTTGCCTCAGGATGACATATAGAAACGAGCCCCTCATTTGCCTAACTCATCGACAAAGCAAACTTTACCACCACTTTGTCATTCCGAACGTATGTGAGGAATCTTTCTTTCAAGTAAGAAACTCACTTGTTCTGGAGATTCTTCGGCGTTGCCTCAAGATGACATATTGGTTGTATCAGCCTCATTTAATCTCCACTATAAACCAAAATTTAAATACCTATCATTGACATTCATTCCTATAAAATATATAATTAAAACATAATGAGGTGATATTTTGATTCAGGATATTTTTCCCCACAAGTATGATGTTACATACAAAAATATTCAGCCTTCCGATTGCGATTTATTGCTTATATTTTCTGCAGACAGTATTCTTTGCAGAAATGAAAAGGATGAAGTGATATTTCCCACCGTAAGGGAGCTTACATCCGTTATTCCAAATGTTAAAGGAAAAGCAAGGTTTCTTTTTACATTAGACAATATAAACTATTTTGACCTTCCTGATTTTAAGGTTGAACCTTTCGATGGTTGGAGCTATCTTCCCAAAGAGGAATTTCGCGGACTTCGTCCCATAGATAAAGCATTTACTATGGTTACTGCCTTGCAGATTCATCGTTTTTATTCCAAAAACACCTTCTGCGGTACCTGCGGAGCAAAAATGCATCAAAGCCAAACGGAAAGAGCAATGATTTGCCCGGATTGCAAAAGGATAGCCTATCCCCAGATTTGCCCAAGCGTTATCGTGGGTATTACCGATGGTGACAAGCTTTTGGTTACCCGCTACGCCAACAGACACTCCAAATTTCGCCTTTATGCCCTTGTTGCAGGTTACAACGAAGTAGGAGAGACCCTGGAGGACACCGTACGTCGGGAGGTTATGGAAGAAGTAGGGCTTAAGGTAAAAAACATCCGCTACTTTAAAAGTCAGCCTTGGTCTTTTACAGATAGCCTCCTTGTGGGATTTTTCTGCGATGTGGATGGTAATGCCGACATAACCCTGGACATCAACGAGCTTTCCGAGGCTTTGTGGCTTAACCGAAAAGATATTCCCGACGAAAGTGCAGACCCCACCGTAAGCCTTACGGGAACCATGATGTACCATTTTAAACATTCTATATAAAAGGAGTATATACCAATGAAGAAGTTTTTTGCCTTATTTATGATACTGTGCACAGTTCTTTTATGTGCTTGTTCCTACAGCAAAAGCCCCAACAAAGAAGCCTCCGAAGAGGTTGAAGCCGAAAAAGATATTATGGAAATTCTTGAAGGCTACTGGTACTGCGAAGAAGGTTATGACGGAAGTGAGTTTGTAGCTATAAAAGATAAAAAATATGCCCGTGGAGTTTATTCCTACACAGAAGATTGGGCAGATATGAAAAATGTAGAAGAAGACGAGGATGAGCTAAGCTTTGAACTGGTTTATTCAAAAGCTGATCACACCTACGCACCCTATCCTTACAGTGAATTTGAAGACAGCTACAGCATAGTTCTTAAAAGCGATAACGATTTTAAAGAAAGCTTTGAACTTGATGACGGCACAGACAGATACACCTTTGTACGCAAAGGTAAGGACAGATGTGATTTTATGCTGAACGTAAGCAAAGACTTTAAAGACATACCGCAAGGTATTGCAGTTGCTTATGCTCCCGAAGATTTTAAAAACCAAAAGAATGAATATACATATGTTCCCATTGAAGATGGTGATTATGCCAAGAAGGTTGTAATTTACACCGACGGAAGCATCAAAGGTTTTGAATTAATTCGTTTTGGATATGCAGAAACCTATCAGTATGTAGATGAAGTTCTATATTCTCAAAATGAGCTTTCCAAAGATAAACACATAGTTACAGATGTAGTTTTTCCCGAATTTACATCCTACACAGGCATGCTCTTTAAAGATGCCAAAGGCAAAAAATGGGTATGTAATTTTATGGAGAGCGGCAGAAACGGTTCAGTTAGTTTTTATCCTGTTGACGTGCAGGCTGAATAGACGTCAGACATATGATATATGTGAATATTGGGTAAATGACTGTGAATTTGTAACCGATTTATACTCTTTGTTAACATAATATAATAATTATTCCAAATAATAATATTTCATTAAATAATAAATTGTTTAAAGTAATGAAAAAGGTTTTCGATTGTTGAAAACCGCATTTTAAAGTGATACTATTGATATAGAAAATATTTTTAGGAGATGCTCATTTTGCAGATTTTTAATTCTACGCTTACACAGATGCTTGTACTTTTTTGCTTTATTATAGGCGGATTTGTATTAAGAAAGGCAAAAATTTTGCCCGAGGATTCGGGTACGGTAATTTCAAAGCTGGAAACATACCTTATTATTCCTCTGCTTACCATAAACAGCTTCAGTAAGAACTGCACCCGTGAAAATTTTGCCGATACTGCAACATATTTGCTGTACGCAATTTTGCTTGTGGCTGTGGCACTAATCATTGCCGTGCCTCTTTCGAAACTTTTCGGCAAAATGCCTCAGAATACGGAAAAAGAAAATAAATACCAGTCAAAAATATATTCCTACGCCTTGGCTTTCGGAAATTACGGATATGTAGGAAACGCCCTTGCTTTGGGACTTTTCGGAGATACCGGGCTATATAAATACCTTATGTTCACCATGGTTTTAAGTGCCACAGTATACACATGGGGCATGAGCGTTCTTATACCAAAAGAAAACCAAAAGGGCGGTGTCCTTAGGAACTTTTTAAACCCTCCCACAATTTCGCTTTTCATAGGCATAGCTTTGGGACTTTTAAATGTAAGACCCCATATGCCGGAGTTTGTTACCATCACTTTGGATAATGCCACCGCATGTATGGGACCTTTGGGTATGATACTTCTTGGCTTTGTGGTAGGCGGATATAATGTAAAAGAGCTTCTCACCCGCGGTCAGGTATACATAGCATCTTTCTTAAGACTTTTGGTAATTCCGTCTGTTATGATGCTTATTTTGAAAAGTATTGGTGCAAGCACGGAGGTAATGTCACTTTCCCTTATTGCATTTGCGGCACCTCTTGGGTTAAATACTGTTGTGTTCCCATCGGCATACGGCGGTGATACGAAGACCGGAGCATCTATGGCAATGATATCTCACACACTTGCAGTAATTACACTTCCCGTTATGTATATGATGTGGATAGGTTGAGGTTTTTGTCTGCCTGAACGGAGCGAAGAATCTTCCTTTGTATAAATTTATTATGTGTTAGGAGAATAAATATGGATAACTTTAAAAAAGAAACTATTAAAACAAAAATCAATCAGACAATGGAGGCATTAAAAGCAAACAATATGAACGCCTTCTATGCCGAAACCTCTGCCGATGCGGTGGAAATTGCCAAGAGTCTTTTAAAGGACGGGGATACCATAAGTCATGGCGGTTCCGTTACCTTAAAGGAAACCGGTTTTCCGGCGCTTTTCAACTGCGGCAAATACAACTATCTTGACCGCTCCAAGGCAACTTCGCCCGAAGAAACAATGGATATATACAGAAAGGCATTTTCTGCAGATGTATACTTTACAAGCTCCAATGCCGTTACCTTAAAGGGCGAGCTTTACAATGTAGACGGCAACTCCAACAGAGTGGCGCCCATGCTTTTCGGACCGGACAAGGTTGTAGTTGTTGTTGGTGTAAATAAGCTTGTAAATAATATCGACGATGCTGTTGCAAGAGTAAAGGAAATTGCCGCTCCTGCCAATTGCGTACGTCTTGAAAGGAACACCTACTGTAAGGTAAACGGCAAGTGTGTGACAGCTGACGACAAAAACGGTGACTTTTGCGCCGGTTGCAGAAGTGAGGAGAGAATTTGTTGCAATTATACAGTAATGTCCATGCAGAGAAATAAAGGCAGAGTAAATGTAATTATAGTTAATGAAGAGCTCGGATATTGATATCCCAATTCTAAGTCCGGGGAAAGGAGAGCAAATAATGAACTACAATTACCACACCCACACCTATCTTTGCAATCACGCCACAGGAACCCCGGAGGAATATGTGCAAAAAGCAATAGATGCCGGTATTATCAGTATGGGCTTTTCCGACCATATGCCCCACAGATTTAAAAACGGGCTTGAAGCACATTACCGTGTGCCTGTGTCAATGGCAGAAGAATATGTAAATGAGATTAACTCTTTAAAGGAAAAGTATAAGGATAAGATTGATATAATTCTCGGCTTTGAGATGGAATACTTTGAAGATGTATTTGATGATATGCTTCAAAATGCCAAAAACTACGGTGCAGAGTATCTTATCTATGGGGGACACTACAGCAGGGAAGACGGTGTATATAACGGAAGCCCCGCAGAGGATGAAACTCTCTTAAAAGAGTATGTTTCAAATGTTATTTCCGCTATAAACACGGGTGTGTTTACCTATATAGCCCATCCCGACCTTATTAACTTTAAAGGCGATGAAGAAATCTACAGAAATGAAATGATAAAAATTTGCAAAGCTTCCAAAGAAAAGGGGATACCCCTTGAAATAAATTTCCTCGGAATCCGCATAAACCGCCACTACCCAAATGAAAAGTTCTGGGCGTTGGCAGGTGAGGTAAAATGCCCTGTAACCTTTGGCTTTGATGCTCACGACCCGGAGGGCGCAGGTGACCTTAAATCCTTAAAAAAAGCAATGGAGATTGTGGAAAAATACAATCTTAATTATATAGGTGAACCAAAGCTTATAACTTTGTAAAATATATTTGTCCTTATTGACAATAGAATTGCATAATGTTATTATAAGACTAACACAGAGAATTGGAGCCGTGTCAAAAGATTAGGTCTTTTGATACGGCTTTTTTTGGAGGTAAAGCTATGGATACAGTAAAAATTGATTCAAAAAATGTAAAAATGGTTGCACACAGAGGCTTAAGCGGTATAGAAAGGGAAAATACCTGTCCTGCATTTGTGGCTGCGGCAAACCGAAGCTACTATGGTATAGAAACCGATGTTCACGTAACCAAAGACGGACAGTTTGTAGTAATACACGACGACACCACCGAGAGGGTGAGCCTTGGTATGTGCAATGTAAATGTGGAAAAAAGCACCTACGATGAACTGAAAAATATTGTACTTCCCGACCTTGACGGAAGCTTAAACCGTCAGGATATCCGCATACCGCTTCTGAAAGATTACATAAAAATATGCAAAAAATATGGAAAAATTTGTGTTCTGGAGCTTAAAAATGATTTTGTAAAGTCTGATATTGCAAGAATGGTAGAAGAGATTAAAAATGACGATTATCTGTACGGTATGATTTTTATTTCCTTTAGTTTTCAGAACTGTTTGTATTTAAGGGAAATTCTTCCGGAGGCAAAAATTCAGTTCCTTACAAGCAATAGTGTAACAGATGACCTCATCAATTCTCTCAAAGCCAATAAGCTGGATTTGGATATTCACTATCCAAAGCTTACGCCACAGTCTGTAGCAAAACTTCAGCAAGAAGGCATAGAAGTAAATGGGTGGACCTGCGACAAAAAGGAGGACGCTCAAGCTCTTGTGGAAATGGGATTAAATTATATTACCACAAATATTCTGGAATAGTTTTTGTTATTAACATGATGATTAAGAACTGTTTTTAAATCCGGTTGCACCTTCCGATATGTGTTTTCGGAAGGTGTATTTTTATAAATTGATTTTTTTATAATAAAGTGTTATAATACCTGTGTATAAAAACATTTTGGAGTAATTCTATGACAAAAAAAGAAATTGTAAAGCGTTATCTTTTATTTATAATATCATTGTTTTTTATAGGCCTTGGCATTGCTCTTACCAAAAGGGGAGAGCTGGGTGTTTCGCCGGTGTCTTCCATAGCCAATGTTGTAAGTTGTAAGTTTACATTTATTTCTTTCGGTACTTGGCTCTTTATATCAAACTGTGTGCTTCTTTTGGGTCAGGTGCTTCTCCTTCGTAAGGATTTTAAACTGTACCAGCTTTTGCAGATACCTCTGTCGGTGCTTTTCGGATACTTTACGGATTTTGGTATGTTTTTATCATCTTTTGTTCCCAATGAAACCTATGCTATGAAGCTTGTGCTTGTTTTTATGGGTATAGTTGTCCTGGGCTTCGGCATTGGTCTTGGTGTTATAGCAGATGTTATTTTAAACTCTGCCGAGGCTTTTGTTAAGGCATTGGCGCAAGTTACCCAAAAGTCCTTTGGCGATGTAAAGGTTATTTTTGATGTGTGTTGGGTGCTTATATCCCTTGTGCTCTCCCTGTGGTTTTTTGATATGAAGCTTGTCGGCGTAAGAGAGGGTACTGTTATCTCTGCATTTTGCGTGGGATTTGTAGTTAAGTTTGTTACATATATTCTAAAAAAGCCTCTTAATAATATTTTAAGTTAAATATTAGCCTGTTTTGTGGAAATACTAATAGCAGATTTTCCTGAGGCAGGCGATTTTTTTGAAAAAAATATTTTCTTTATATATGAGTGTTCCGCTTGTAGGCCGTATCGGTTTGGGTTTGGGCATAGGCATACTTTTGGGATTTCTTTTGCCGGGAATTACCCTTATTTCTCTTTTTGGCACATTATTTACAGGCTCTTTAAAAGCAGTAGCACCTATCTTGGTTTTTATGCTTGTTATTTCATCACTTTCCCGCGCAGGGGAAGGTATTGGCAAAAGATTTTTAACAGTTATATTTTTGTATGGCATAAGTACTTTCCTTGCATCTGTAGCCGGGGTTTTGGTAAGCTTCATATTCCGAGTTGAGGTTCCTCTTTACACCACCACCGATGTTCTTCCGCCGGAGGGTCTTGGGGAAGTGCTTCTTTCCCTGCTTAACAGTGTAATTATTAACCCTGTGGAAGCCATAGCCACAGCCAACTATCCGGGCGTTCTTTTCTGGGCGATTATATTCGGCCTTTGTTTAAGACTTTGTGCCGCCAAGGAAACACTCAATGTCATTTCTCATCTTTCCGAAACGGTATCGCGAGCGGTGTCGTGGATAGTGAGCCTTGCACCTTTAGGCGTACTTGGGCTTGTGTACAATACCTTAAGTGAGCAGGGAAGTGCAATTTTTATCCGTTACGGAGCTCTGTTGCTTGTGCTTACGGGGTGTATGCTTTTTGTAGCACTTGTAACCAATCCTCTCGTTCTGTGGTTTGCTCTGGGCAAAAATCCCTATCCGTTGGTTTTTCGGTGCCTTAAGGAATCGGGCATTACAGCTTTTTTTACACGCAGTTCGGCTGCCAATATCCCTGTAAATATGCGTCTGTGCCAAAATCTTGGATTAGACAGTAAATATTACAGTGTTGCAATTCCCCTTGGTGCTACGGTTAATATGAACGGTGCCGCAGTTACCATTACGGTTATGTCATTGGGAGCTGCCTTTGCTCTTAATATAGAGGTTAATATTCTGGTGGCTCTGGTTATGTGCTTTGCCTCAACTCTGGGAGCCTGCGGTGCGTCGGGAGTGGCAGGCGGTTCCCTTCTCCTTATACCTATGGCGTGTTCTTTTCTTGGAATAGACCCTCAGACTGCAATGCAGGTGGTTGGTACGGGATTTGTAATAGGAGTTGTTCAGGATTCTTTTGAAACTGCGCTAAACTCCTCCGGAGATGTACTTTTCTGCGCTGCGGCAGAATTCAGACAATGGAAAAAGCAAGGCAAAAAACTGCCTTTTTAAAAAAATAAAAAAAATTTTAAAAAATTTTGCAACCTTTCGTCTATCTGGCAGGTATTATATACGGATGGCGAAAAACACAAAACAAAAAATCAAAAAAGGATGGTAACAAAAATGAAAAAACTTTTATCAGCCATATTGGCACTCACAATGGTTCTCGGCACAGGAGCGGTATTTGCCGAGGAAAATGCCGCAGATGACATAATGCTCATCTCAGAAGAAGCAGCTTATGAATTTGCATCAGACAAAAGAGTAGTAGAGGGTGTTGTTAAATCTGTATCAGAAGAACAGATTGAAATCGAAGATCTTGCATTAAACCTTGATGACAACACAATGGTATGGGATACAGACCTTGTTCCCACAGAAGTTAAAGAGGGTGACCTTATCACCGCAGTAGTAAGCACAATGACCACAAGAAGTCTTCCTCCACAGTCTTATGCATTCTACATAACAGTTCGCAAGGATGCCGAAGATATGGCGCCCATTTATATGACAGTTGACGAAATTAAAGATGGTTTGATTTACTCTCAGGACGGCAATTACGAGGTTTCTTTTGAAGGTGCAGAGGTTGGTATGTACAGAACCAAGAACATCGTTAAGGCGGAAGAACTCACCAAGGGCAGTGAAATTTTTGTGTATGCAGATGTAATGACAATGAGTATTCCTGCACTTGTAAACCCCACAAAGATTGTTATTATGTCTATAGCGCAGACAGAGGAAATCGAAGAAACCAAGGAAAACGAAGAGCTTCCCGAAGTTCAGGAGTTTATAGCAGATACTCAGATTATTGAGGGTGTTGTTAAGGCAGTAAGCGAAGAGCAGATTGAACTTGATGAATTTGCACTCAATGTTGACGTTAACACACTTATTTGCGATGCTGAACTTATTCCTACAGAAGTTAAAGCCGGGGACAGAGTAACTGCAATTGCAAGCACAATGACCACAAGAAGTCTTCCTCCTCAGGCGTATGCTTTCTATGTGATAGTTGCATCAGAAGAAAAGGCAGCTCCCATATTTATGACAGTAGGCGAAGTTAAGGACGGATTTATATTCTCTGCAGATGGTAACTACAAGGTATCTTTTGAAAATGCAGAAGTTGGTATGTACAGAACCAAGAACATTATTAAGGCAGAAGAACTCACCAAGGGCAGCGAAATATTTGTGTATGCAGATATGATGACCATGAGCATTCCTGCACTTGTTAACCCCACAAAGATTGTTGTTATGAAAGTATCTGAACTCTCAAAGGCAGAAGCCTTAAACAGCGAAGGTATTCTTCTTGGTACAGAAAACGGTCTTGAACTTGAGAGGGAAGTTTCCAGAGCAGAAGCTGTGGCACTTATTCAGAGAACCAGCCCCTCAGCAAGGATGGTATATACTTCCGATTTTTCCGATGTTCCCGAAACTCATTGGGCATACGGCAATATAAGCTGGGCTTTTGAAACAAAGATTGTTTCCGGTGTTGGCGAAGGTAAATTTGAACCCGACAGAACAGTAACCGGCAAGGAGCTTGCTATGATGCTCTTAAACGCTATGGGCGAAGAAGCAGAATTCGATAAAGCTTTTGAAACAGCAATCGAAAAAGGTCTTGTAACAGAAGCGGACGGAATCGCAGCTGAGGATGTTCTCACAAGAGAAGCTACCGCAAATATGATTTACAACTATTTAAACAGATAATAAATATTCTTTACAAAGGCTATGGCATGGTGCTGTAGCCTTTTTCATTTGGACAGAGCAAAAGGAATATAAAATAAAAAACAACCTCCGAAATTAACGGAGGTTGTTGTCATTAGAAATATAAAATTTTTAAGTTTGCGCAAATTATAGTATATATAATGGATTCCTTTTGTGTTCTGCGCTTTTTTTACATTTCCTTACGGTTTATTTTGTGCCGAATATCCTGTCCCCCGCATCTCCAAGACCGGGAACAATGTAGCACTTCTCATTAAGACCCTCATCCACATTAGCGCAGTATATCTGCACATCGGGATGAGCCTTGGAGAGAGCTTCAATTCCCTCGGGAGCTGCAATAAGGCAAAGGAACTTAATGTTAGTAGCACCGTAGGATTTAATCTGGGATATAGCATCCACAGCAGAACCGCCTGTAGCAAGCATAGGGTCTACCACAACTACAAGTCTGTTTTCAATATCTTTAGGAAGCTTGCAGTAGTATTCGTGGGGTTGCATTGTTTCTTCATCACGATACATTCCGATATGTCCTACCTTTGCAGAGGGCACAAGCTGAAGCATACCGCTTACCATACCAAGACCTGCACGAAGAATAGGCACTATAGCAAGCTTTTTGCCTTGTATCATCTTTTGCGTAGTCTTCTTTAGGGGTGTTTCTATTTCTACGTCTTCAAGAGGCAAATCTCTTAAGGATTCGTAGCACATAAGCATTGTTATTTCTTCCACAAGTTCGCGGAATTCTTTGTTTGTAGTGGATTTCTGGCGAAGTATTGTGGTTTTGTGCTGAATAAGAGGATGGTCAAAAATTGTAATGTTATTCATATCTTACTCCTTGAATTATTCCTGATCGCTTGCTTTTGAAACTATAAGATTTGTAATGATACCGAGAATCAGCGCGCATGCAATTGCAGTAAGAGTTACCTTACCAAAGGTAAGTGTAAGACCGCCGATACCTGCAATAAGTATTACGGAAACCACAAAGAGGTTCTTGTTAAGGTTAAGATCAACCTTCTGAACCATCTTAAGACCGGATACGGCAATAAAGCCGTAAAGAGCCATACATACTCCACCCATTACACAAGAGGGGATGGAGTTTACAAATGCTACGAAAGGAGCCACAAAGGAGATGATTATTGCAAGTATAGCTGCACAGATGATTGTAACTACAGAAGCGTTTCTTGTAATAGCCACACAACCTACAGATTCACCATAGGTGGTGTTGGGGCATCCTCCAAAGAAAGCACCTACCATAGAACCGATACCGTCGCCGAGAAGTGTTCTGTGAAGACCGGGTTCTACAAGGAGGTCTTTTTCTACTATAGAAGAAATGTTCTTGTGGTCTGCAATATGTTCTGCAAATACAACGAATGCCACGGGCACATATGCTACGGCAATGGTTGCAATATAGGAAGCATCAATGTCTTTAATACCCTTAATTGCTGTAAGGAATGTAAAGTCGGGCTTTGTAAAGAATGTGTTGATTGTGATACCATTCTTTACAAGATCTGTAAGGGGAGTGGTGTTAAGCACCTGAATAGCAGGGCAACCGATTATTTTACCAATAAGTGTAAATATAAGAGCTACAGCGTAGCCTGCAAGTATACCTATAATAAAGGGGATGAGTCTTGCCATTTTTTTGCCGTAAGTAGAGCAGATAACTACTGTAAAGAGGGTTACAAGTCCGCATATAAGACAAACAACAGGTGCTGCAGTCTGCATACCCGCTGCATCTGCAACATTACCTTTAAGAATATCGCCAACAGCGTTTCCTGCAAGGGAAAGACCAATAATTGCAACTGTAGGTCCTATAACTACTGCAGGCATAAGCTTGTTTATCCAGTTAACGCCTACAAATTTTACAATTATTGCAATTACTACATATACAAGTCCTGCAAAAATTGCACCGAGGATAAGTCCCACATAACCTGCCTGAGCGGATACTGCACCTGCAAATGCCGCTGCCATAGAACCTAAAAATGCAAAGGATGAACCGAGAAATACAGGGCTTTTCTTTTTGGTAAAAAGTATGTAAACAAGTGTACCTACACCTGCACCAAAGAGAGCTGCAGCGGGGCTCATACCATTACCGATAATTACAGGAACTACCAGAGTAGCTGCCATAATTGCCAAAAGCTGCTGGATAGCAAATACAATAAGCTGTCCGAATTTTGGCTTGTCATCAATACCATAAATTAACTTCATATTTTTTCCTCCGTTTCTTCCGGGTTTTAATAAACCCTATCATATAAACTATACAACATATAGTATGGTTTGTCAAATACTTTTGGTAAATATTCCACAAGAAATAAAGCCGGTAAATATATCCGGCTTTACTATACTATTCATCATAGTTTGATTTTGCATATTTTAAGGGGGTTATTCCTTTTATTCTTTTAAACACCGTGGAAAAATAGTTGGAGTCATTAAATCCACAGGAGGAAGCAACGTCTGTTATGGGCATTTTGCGTTGTCTTAAAAGCTTTTCGGCATTCATAATGCGTACATAAGTAATGTATTCGTTTATGCCAATGCCGGACACCTCCTTGAATCTTCTGGAAAGATGACTTTCACTTATGGAGAAGTCATGGCTTAAGGATTTTAATGTTATATCCTTCATGTAGTTATTTCGTATAAAATTACTTATTGTGTGTATATCCTCATTTGCAGATGTATTTGGCTTGTATTCAATCATATATCTGCATATAAGCGAACAAAGCTCCTGAATGTATATGTTAAGAATTGTTTCCGAGTATTTGCCTCCACGGTCAAATTCATCTCTTATGCGCACAAACAATCTCTCTATGCGTTCTGTTTTGTTTTTTGCAATGTGGATTACTCTGTGGTTTGAAAGTTGCTCCAGTATAAAGTGGGTTTGAAGTGTAAATGTACTCTCATCAAAAAATATAAGTATTCTTTCGTTACGCAGGCAGTTTTCGCTGTCTGTTTCGTGAAATATACCCTTTGGTACAAAAACTATATCTCCGCTTTCAACTTCAAATATTTCATCCCCGATAAAGTACTTGGTTTTACCGTCTACCAGATAATATATTTCATAGTGATTGTGGCTGTGAACACCGGCTTTTTTCCGGCGGTTATAAACTTTGTCGTAAAGAACCACGGGCAGGGGCTCTCCGTTATGAATTTCCATAAAAAAACACCTCCGTGTAAATATATCATAGAAAATTGCAAAAGGCAAGCAAAATTTTTATATTTCATATCAAATAAGCAAAAATCTTAAGGACAAGTTGAAAAAATTGCGGTATCATAGTGACATTAACATATATAACGATGGAGGTTTTTTGCAATGCTTAGAACTACACCCGAAAATGTGGGTATAAATCCCCGAAAAATCAAAGAATTTATAGAAGTTCTTGAAAACACAGGACTTTCCACACACGACATTATTATTGCCCGCAGAGGTAAGATTGCTTTTGAAACCTACTGGAAGCCTTTCCATAAGGATTTTCTTCACAGAATGTATTCTGTTACCAAGAGCTTTGTCGCCATTGCGGTAGGCTTTTTGGAGCAGGAGGGCCTTGTAAATCTGGATGACCCCATATCAAAATATTTCCCCGAGGAAATAAAGGATCAGAAAGACGAAAATATGCGTAATCAAACCATTCGTCATATGCTCATGATGAGCACAGCCAAGGTGGAAAAGTACTGGTTCGATAAGCCCGTTCATCCCGACAGAGTAAAATACTATTTTGAAAATGATAATGTTTCAAGACCTTCCGGTACTATATATAATTACGATTCCATTGGCTCCTTTGTTGTGGGTGCCATGGTTGAGAGAATTACCGGCAAAACTCTTATTGACTATTTAAGAGAAAAATTTATGGATGAAATCGGCTGTTCCAAGGATGCCTATATTCTTAAGTGTCCCGGCGGTCACTCATGGAGCGACTCCGCACTTGTCTGCAAGCCCATGGACCTTATGAAGGTGGCGCAGTTTATGTTAAACGGCGGTAAGTGGAACGGAAAGCAGATACTAAACGAAGAGTTTGTACGTACTGCAACCTCTGCACTTATTACCAATAACGTGCTTGGTGACGAAGAACATTCCGCATTGGGCTATGGCTACTACATATGGAGAACCAAACGTAATTCCTTTTTCTTTAACGGTATGGGTTGTCAGTTTGCCATCTGCAGTCCCGACAAGGACATGGTTTTTGTATACAATGCCGACAATCAAGGCAAGGACTACGCAAAGAGAGTTATTATAGAAAATTATTTTGATATCCTATACGACAGCGTTACCGAAGAAAGTATTCCCGAGGAAAAAACAGCTTTAGCGGAACTTGAAGAATACTGCGCTACTCTTGAGCTTGCTCACGCTAAAGGCAAGGCATATATTCCCTTTATGGACGAGATAAACGGTGTTCAGTACAAAGTGGATAGCAACCCAATGGGAATTACCGAAATCCGTCTTGAGTTTAACGGCGATGAGGGCAAAATGTGCTATACCAATGCCCAAGGATATAAAGAGCTTAAATTCGGTATGTGCAAAAACGTTTTTGACAAATTCCCCCAGGACGGCTACTCCGACGAAATTGGCGGTATGCCCGGTGATAAACGTTACGATTGCGCCGCATCTGCTACATGGACAGAGGACAGAAAGCTCTATATTAAAGTGCAGGTTATAGATAAGTACTTTGGAATACTCAATATTTTCTTAGGCTACAGAGAAGACGGCAAGCTAGGCATATTTATGAACAAAACTGCCGAGGACTTCTTCAGAGAATACGAAGGCTATGCTTCGGGCGAACCCTTTTAATACATAAAGCAATAATATGAAAATGTCATTCTGAGAGCAGGCTCCCGTAAAGTATCCGCAGGTACCATCATTTTGTCATTCTAAATGTAGCCGCAGGCATTACCATTTTGTCATTCTGAGCGGAGCCGCAGGCGGAGTCGAAGAATCTCCCCAACCAATTGATGCTCTTGTTTTGATGTGGATTTTATGTTAGTATAATTGTTTATCTGCTAAAGGAGAACTTACATATGTTTGAAAAGGTTAAAAGAACAGAAAGAATAATTCAGTTTGGCGAGGGCGGTTTCCTTCGCGGATTTGTAGACTGGATAGTACAGCTCACCAACGAAAGCACAGATTTTGATGCAAGCGTTGTTGTGGTTCAGCCCATAGAAAAGGGTATGTGCCAAAAGCTTGAAGAGCAGAACTGTGTGTATACTCAGCTTATGCGAGGTATAAAAAACGGCGAAACCGTTGTTGAAAAAAAGGTAATAGACGTTATTTCCCGCACAGTTGAGCCTTACAAGGATTGGAACGCTTACCTTGCTCTGGCAGAAAACCCTGACTTCCGTTTCTTTGTGTCCAACACCACAGAGTCGGGCATCGCCTACAACGCAGAGGACAAAATGGAAAACATTCCAAACGTTACATTCCCTGCAAAGGTTACACTTCTTCTTCACAAGAGATTTACCCTTGGCTTAAAGGGCTTTATCTTCCTTCCCTGCGAGCTTATAGACACCAACGGTGCCATTTTAAAGAAGTATATACTTCAGTATATAGACCTTTGGAATCTTGGTGAAGACTTCAAAAAGTGGGTAGAGGATGAAAATGTGTTCTGCAACACCCTTGTTGACCGCATTGTTACAGGCTATCCCTTTGGTGAAAATATTGACCTTGGCTACGAGGACAATATGTTAAACACCTCCGAGCTCTTCCTCTTGTGGGTTATAGAAGGTCCCGAATACCTTACAAAGGAATTTCCCTTTGACAAAACAGGACTTAATATTATTGTAACCGACAATTTAAGCCGTTACCGCACAAGAAAGGTTAGAATTTTAAATGGTGCTCACACCTCCATGATACCCTATGCCATGCTTGAAGGCATCGAAACAGTAGGGGACTGCATAAAGAATGAAAAAATGAGTGCCCATGTTAAAAAGTGCGTGTATGATGAAATCATACCCACCCTTAACCTTCCCTATGAAGAACTTAAGGACTACGCCGACAATGTGTTTGAGCGTTTCCAGAATCCTTACATAAAGCATCTTTGTGCTTCCATTTCCTTAAATTCCGTAAGCAAATTCAAGGTAAGAGTACTTCCTTCAATATTGGAATACGTCAAGAGAAAGAACCAAATGCCCCAAAGCTTAATCCTCGCATTTGCAAAGCTTATTGAGTTCTATAAAACCGATATGCCCAATGACGACCAAAAGATAATGGAATTTATGAAGAATTCTGACGTAAAGACCATACTTGCAAATAAGGATTTGTGGGATGAGGATTTAAGCTTCCTTGCAGATGCAATAGAAGAAAAAATGAAGGGATAATACCATGATTATTAATAAACTCGATAACGTAGATGTAAACCTTTCCGACGGTCACAAGTATGCACTTTGTGATATTAAGGCAGGGGAGAACATCATCAAATACGGAAACCCCATAGGCCACGCCACAGAGGACATAAAAAAGGGCGACCATGTGCACAGCCACAATATGAAGACCAACCTTTCAGGGAACCTTGAGTATGTGTACAATCCTGTGTATGAACCAATTGAAAAAGTTCCCACAGACAAAACCTTTATGGGTTATGTCCGTGAAAACGGCGATGTTGGTATCCGTAACGAAATTTGGATAGTAAACACCGTGGGCTGTGTAAATAAGCTTGCCAAAAGAATAGCCGATTTAACAGGCGCCCATGCCTTTGAGCATCCCTTTGGCTGTTCTCAGCTTGGTGGCGACCACAAAACCACACAGCTTATACTCCGTGGACTTGTAAATCATCCCAATGCAGGGGGTGTGCTTGTGTTAGGTCTTGGCTGTGAAAACAACAACCTGGACGAATTTAAAAAGGTATTGGGCGAAGTTAATCCCAAGAGAGTAAAATTTTTAAATGCTCAAGACGTGGAAGACGACGTGTCTGCAGGGGTTGCGCTTATAGAGGAGCTTAAAGCTTATGCCGATACCTTTAAAAGAGAGCCTCTTCCCATATCAAAGCTTAAGCTTGGCTTAAAATGCGGAGGAAGTGACGGCTTCAGCGGTATTACGGCAAATCCCCTTGTGGGCAGACTTTCCGATAAGCTCATTTCCCACGGCGGAAGCTGTGTGCTTACCGAAGTTCCCGAAATGTTCGGAGCCGAGCACCTTTTAATGCAAAGATGCCCCACAGAGGAGCTTTTTAACAAAACAGTTGACCTTATAAATAACTTTAAGGACTACTTTACACGGCACAATCAGGTTATATACGAAAATCCTTCCCCCGGTAACAAGAAGGGCGGTATTACCACTCTGGAGGAAAAATCTCTCGGTTGTGTGCAAAAGGGCGGTTTAAGCGAAGTGGTTGATGTTCTTGACTACGGCGATGTGCTTACAAAGAACGGACTTTCTCTTTTAAACGGTCCCGGAAATGATATCGTTGCCATAACCAATCTTACCTGTGCAGGTGTGCATATGGTTCTCTTTACCACAGGCAGAGGCACTCCCGTGGGTGCTCCCGTTCCAACGGTTAAGATAGCTACAAATCACGACCTTGCAGTGCGTAAATCCGGCTGGATAGATTTTGATGCTTCTCCCACCTTGGAGGGCAATGACCTTACGGATGAATTTCTCGACTATGTTATTTCCGTGGCATCCGGTGAGGAAACCAAAAACGAAATAAATAATTACAGAGAAATATCTATCTTTAAAGACGGAATTGTGTTATAATAATAAATAACACATCAGGAGGTAATTAAAATGGGAATTATAAACGATAACTTTATGCTTTACAGCGAAACTGCAAAGAAGCTCTACAACGACTTTGCAAAGGATATGCCTATTATAGACTATCACTGCCACCTTGTACCGCAGATGATAGCCGATGACTACAAGTTTAAGGATGCCTACGACCTGTTTTTGGGCGGTGACCATTACAAATGGCGTCAGATGCGTTCCTTCGGTATAGATGAAGAATACATAACAGGAGATGCAGACCGTTACGAAAAGTGGGTTGGCTTTGCAAGAACAATGCCTTATCTTATAGGCAATCCTCTTTACCATTGGACTGCACTTGAGCTTAAGAGATACTTTGATATAGACACACCCCTTACTGAAGATACCGCAAAGGAAATATGGGATAAGTGTAACGAGCTTCTTAAAAAAGACGAATTTTCTGCAAAGAACCTTATAAGACGCTCCAATGTGGCAGTTATCTGCACAACCGACGACCCACAGGACGACCTTAAATATCATATTCAGCTTCGTGAGGAAGGCTTTGAAACCAAGGTTCTGCCAACTTTCCGCCCCGATAAACTTGTTAATATCGAAAAGGCTGATTTTACAGACTATGTTAAAGCAAACGGCATTACAACCTACGAGGGATTAATAGAGTGGGTAAAGGGCAGAATTGAGTTCTTTAACCAAAACGGATGCCGTCTTTCCGACCACGCTTTAGAATATGTTCCTTTCGGCATAGGCGATGCAGAGGCTGTGTTTAACAAAAAGCTTTCAGGTGCAGAAATCACCCTTGATGAAGCAGATATTTTTAAAACAGCTGTTCTTTCGGAATGTACAAAGGAATTTACACGCCTTGGCTGGACAATGCAGCTTCACATAGGTGCACTTCGTAACAACAACAGAAGAATGTTTGAAAAGCTGGGCCCCGACACAGGATTTGACTCCATAAATGACCTTTGCATAGCAGAAAAGCTTTCCGCATTTATGGGTAAGCTTGACTACGAAAACATACTTCCCAAGACAATCCTTTATACTCTTAACCCCAAGGATAACTATGTTTTAGGCACAATGCTCGGTAACTTCCAGCAAGGACCGGCAAAGAGTAAAATTCAGCTCGGCTCCGGCTGGTGGTTCAATGATAACCGCGACGGCATGGAAGCACAGATGCAGGCACTTGCAAATCTTGGCATACTGGGTAAATTCGTAGGTATGCTCACAGATTCAAGAAGCTTTGTTTCATATCCCAGACACGAATATTTCAGAAGAATACTCTGCAATGTCCTGGGTAATTGGGTGGATAAGGGCGAGTATCCCGCAGATTTCAAGGCACTTGAAAAGATTGTTAAGGGAATATGTTATAATAACGCAAAAGAGTATTTTAAATTTTAAGAAATGTAAAAAAAGCGCAGACCGCAAAAAGGAATGGGGTTTTAATTTCATAAAAGTATAAATTTGATATTTTTATATTTAAGGTAGAAAAGCCCGAAAGGGCTTTTCTAGTTGTATATTCCTTTTTGCTCTGTCCAAACCTCACCTCTCGCTGTACACTCGTACAGCTTCGGGTACCCCCTGCGGGTTCGGTTTGAACATTCTGCATCTTTTTTTACTATTTCTTAAAGTGCCTCACTTGGAGCTAGTAAAAAAAGCGCAGACCGCATAATATTAAATCTTAAATACTACTTGACATGTTCATGTGTTTAGTGATACAATACAAAAAACAAAATAAGAAACGGGAGCTTGTATTACAGGCTGAGAGGAAGGTACAACCTTCGACCGTATAACCTGATTTGGATAATGCCAACGTAGGGATAAGAAGCGTATCTTATTTGTATGTGTGGTTAAAAAGGAAGCTATCCAAATCGGTTAGCTTCTTTTTTATTAAAAAATTAAATAACAAACGGGAGCTTGTATTACAGGCTGAGAGGAAGGTACAACCTTCGACCGAGAACCTGATTTGGATAATGCCAACGTAGGGATGCCTGAACTTTTTAGTTTTGGGTGAACGTAAGTAAACTTAGGAGTTACCAAATTGGTAGCTCCTTTTTTGTTGCAATTTTTGGGAGGTGAATATGTGTGGTAAAGATTAACGGAGAATACCTGGATATTTCCGGAAAAACAATTTCAGAGTATCTTATATCAGCAGGTTATGATACAAAACGGGTTGCAGTTGAGTTAAACGGAGATATAGTGCCAAAGGCAAAGTATTCCGAAATTATTCTCAAAAGCGAAGATGCTGTTGAAGTTGTAAGCTTCGTGGGAGGTGGCTGATATGACATATACAAAGGCTGAATGGATAAAGGCTTTAAATGACAGGCATGGGTCAAAACTGCAAAAGAAAATATCCTCTGCAACTGTTGGGATTTGCGGTCTTGGCGGTCTTGGCTCAAATATTGCCATTGCACTTGCCCGATTGGGTATAGGAAAGCTTGTACTTATAGACTTTGATAAAGTGGATATAACCAATCTTCATCGTCAGCAGTACAAAGCAACTCAAATCGGTATGTATAAGACAGAAGCCATAAGAGAAAATCTTATGGAAATAAACCCATATCTTGAAACAGAGATTCATACAATTTGCGTTAATGAGCATAATGCCAAAGAGCTTTTGAGTGCTTGTGACATTATTTGCGAAGCATTCGATAACGCTGAGTGTAAGGCAATGCTTGTAAATCTTGTTTTGGAAGAAATGCCGGATAAATACATTGTTGCCTCATCAGGTATGGCAGGCACAGGGAAGGCAAATACAATTCAAACAAGAAGAATAACCAATAAATTTTACCTTTGCGGTGATGAAACAAGTGATGTGTCGGATGGAATGGGTCTTGTGTCAACAAGAGTGATGCTCTGCGCCGCCCATCAGGCGCACACGGTCTTAAGAATTATAGCAGAAGAATACAACGTATAGAAAGGAAATTAAGATGAATAACGACAAACTAATTATCGGCGGTCACGAATTTAATTCCAGATTTATTTTAGGTTCGGGAAAATACTCCCTCAACCTCATTGAATCGGCAGTTAAGGATGCAGGGGCAGAAATTATAACCCTTGCAGTCCGCCGTGCAAATACAAAAGAACAGGAAAATATTTTAGATTTTATTCCAAAAGGAGTAACCTTGCTTCCCAATACAAGCGGAGCAAGAAATGCCAAGGAAGCTGTGAGGATTGCCCGCCTTGCCCGTGAGCTTGGATGCGGTAACTTTGTAAAAATTGAAATTATGCGTGATTCAAAATATCTGCTTCCGGATAACGAGGAAACAATCAAAGCTACGGAGATTCTTGCAAATGACGGATTTGTTGTAATGCCCTATATGTACCCGGACTTAAATGTTGCCCGTGACCTGGTTTCGGCAGGAGCTGCAACCATAATGCCTCTGGCTTCCCCCATAGGGTCCAATAAAGGTCTTGCCACAAAAGATTTTATACAAATTCTTATTGATGAAATAGACCTTCCCATTATTGTTGATGCAGGTATAGGAAAGCCCTCCCAGGCTTGCGAAGCAATGGAAATGGGTGCGGCGGCAATTATGGCAAATACGGCATTGGCTACTGCAGGAAATCTGCCCCTTATGGCATCGGCTTTCCGTCAGGCAATTGAGGCAGGAAGAAAGGCATATCTTTCGGGGCTTGGCAGGGTTCTTACCCGCGGCGCATCAGCCTCCGATCCCCTTACGGGATTTTTGAGAGATTAAGGAGGCACACAAAATGGAAAACCAATTCTTTGTGGACTCTGAGCATTTGTCACCCGAAGCCCTCCGAAAAAAGCACAGACTGGAAACAGAGCCTTCCTTTCGAAAAAATCATATGGAATATCTGCCCGGTATGGAGAAAATAGAATCCGATGTTTGCAAAAATGTTCTGGAGCATATGAATTCCTTTGACTACTTAAAATATACCGTAAAGGATGTAAAAGCAGCATTGGAGCACGATACTTGTTCTGTTGAAGATTTCAAAGCGTTGCTTTCTCCGGCTGCCGAACCCTTTTTAGAGCAGATGGCACAGAGAGCAAGGCTTGAAACAAGTAAGCACTTCGGAAATACCGTATATCTTTTTACACCCTTATACATAGCAAATTACTGTGAAAATTACTGTGTGTATTGCGGTTTTAATTGCTATAACCATATAAACCGTATGAAGCTTACACAAGAACAGATAGAAAATGAAATGAAGATTATTGCCGACAGCGGCATGGAAGAGATTTTAATTCTTACCGGCGAGAGCCGTGCTAAAAGCGATATACACTATATCGGTGAGGCTTGCAAACTTGCAAGAAAATATTTTCGTATGGTAGGACTTGAAATATACCCTGTAAATACCGATGAATATAAGTACCTTCACCAGTGTGGTGCAGACTATGTAACCGTATTTCAGGAAACCTATAATTCAGATGAATATGAAAAGCTCCACCTGCTTGGGGCCAAACGCGTATGGCCTTACCGCTTTGATGCGCAGGAGCGGGCGCTTATGGGCGGTATGAGGGGAGTTGCCTTTTCTGCACTTTTAGGGCTTTCCGATTTCAGAAAGGATGCTCTTGCAAGCGCACTTCATGCGTATTATTTGCAAAAGAAATATCCACATGCAGAAATGTCCCTTTCCTGCCCAAGACTTAGACCCATCATAAATAACGACAAAATCAATCCGTCAGATGTTCATGAAAAACAGCTTTGTCAGATAATCTGTGCATACCGTATCTTTTTACCCTTTGTGGGTATCACGGTGTCCTCCCGTGAAAGTGCAGAATTCAGAAACGGTATTGTTAAGATTGCCGCAACAAAGGTGTCGGCAGGAGTATCTACCGGAATCGGTGACCACGAAAGTAAATACAACGGAAAAGATTCGGGCGAAGATATGGGTGATGAACAGTTTGAAATAGATGATAACAGAAGTCTTGACAAGATGTATAAGGATATTTCTGATGAAGGCTTGCAACCGGTCTTAAATGACTATCTTTATGTATAGGAGAGAATGTAAATGAGAGAAATTGACACAACACTTTATTTTATAACGGACAGTACAGGCTTTACGGAAGAAGAATTTTTGAGAAGAACAGAAGAAGCATTAAAAGGCGGTGTAACCCTTCTCCAGCTTCGCGAAAAGGACAAGACAACAAGAGAATATATTGACATCGCCAAAAAGGTTCATAAGCTGACTTTAAAATATAATGTTCCGCTTATTATTGACGACCGTATTGATGTTACCCTTGCCATAGGCGCGGAAGGAGTGCATCTTGGGCAGAGTGATATGCCCATTGATATTGCAAGAAAAATACTTGGCGAAGATTTTATTATCGGTGCAACAACAAAAACAGTTGCACAGGCAGTTGAAGCCTATGCTCAAGGTGCGGACTATCTTGGTGTGGGAGCAATATATCCCACTACAACCAAGGTTAAAACTGTTATTACTTCAACCGAAACACTTGATGCAATATGCAAATCCGTTCCCATTCCGGTTAATGCTATCGGGGGACTTAATAAAAGTAACGTAAATATACTTGAAGGTATTACTATTTCCGGTATTTGTGTGGTTTCTGCTATTATGAAAGCCGATAATCCCAAGGCAGAAGCAGAAATTCTGCATCATTTAGCAATGAAATTGTCACTACAGAAAAAAAGGAGCAGGTAATTATGAAAACAGCTCTTACAATTGCCGGAAGTGATTCCTCCGGCGGTGCAGGTATTCAGGCAGATATTAAAACAATGACCATGAATGGTGTTTATGCCATGAGTGCAATTACAGCCCTTACAGCACAAAACACAACCGGCGTTTTGGGTATTAAAGAGGCAGAACCCGATTTTTTAAAGCTTCAGATTGATGCCGTGTTTGAGGATATTGTTCCCGACAGCGTAAAAATAGGTATGGTATCATCTGCAAAGCTTGCCGAAGTTATTGGCGAAAGGCTAAAATTCTACAATGCAAAGAATATTGTGGTAGACCCGGTAATGGTTGCTACAAGCGGTTCTGCCTTAATGAAAAGCGATGCAATAAATGTACTTACACAAAAGCTTTTTGCCATTGCAACGGTTGTCACTCCAAACATTCCCGAAGCAGAGGCTTTGTGCGGATGTGAAATCAAAACCCAAGAGGATATGTGTTTATCTGCAAAAAAAATAGGGGACACATACGGTTGCAGCGTGCTTTTAAAGGGCGGTCACAGCATAAACGATGCCAATGACCTGCTGTATGAAAATGGGAAATTTACGTGGTTTGAGGGAATAAGAATAAACAACCCCAACACCCACGGTACGGGATGCACATTATCGAGCGCCATTGCATCAAATCTTGCCAAAGGCTTTAATCTTTGCGAATCGGTTAAGAGGGCAAAGGAATACATTTCGGGAGCATTGTCTGCCAAACTTAATCTTGGCAGGGGTTCGGGACCTATTATGCATAACTTTGATTTAAAATCAATTTATGCCAACGAAAGGAAATGATGAAATGAGAAACTTTACAACACAAATGGATGCCGCCAAAAGGGGCATTATAACCGATGAAATGAAAAAAGTAGCCAGAAAAGAGTACAGAACCCCTGAAGAAATAAGGGATTTGGTTGCAAAAGGTCAGGTTGTAATATGTGCCAATAAACTGCATAAATGCATTGACCCTGCAGGAGTAGGTTCCATGCTGAAAACCAAAATCAATGTCAATCTTGGAGTTTCAAAGGACCTAAAAGATTATAATGTTGAAATGGAAAAGGTTAATATGGCAGTGAAATTGGGTGCAGATGCCATAATGGACCTGTCCTCTCACGGAAATACTCAGGATTTCAGAAGAAAGCTCACAAGTGAATGTCCTGCCATGATAGGCACAGTTCCCGTGTACGACAGCGTAATCCATTATAAGCGGGATTTAAACACCCTTACCGCAAGGGATTTTATAGATGTGGTGCGACTGCACGCAGAAGACGGGGTAGACTTTGTAACTCTCCACTGCGGAATTACAAGAAAAACCATAGAGCAGATAAAAAAGCATAAAAGGAAAATGAACATAGTTTCTCGTGGCGGTTCCCTTGTATTTGCATGGATGAGTATGACAGGGGAGGAGAACCCTTTTTACGAATACTATGATGAAATCCTTGATATATGCCGTGAGTATGATGTTACCATTTCACTTGGCGATGCTTGCAGACCCGGTTGTCTTGCAGATGCAAGCGATGTTTGCCAGATTGAAGAGCTTGTAAGACTTGGTGAGCTAACAAAACGTGCATGGGAAAAGGATGTTCAGGTTATGGTGGAAGGTCCCGGTCATATGCCCATAGACCAGATAGAGGCAAATATGAAATTACAGCAGACAATCTGTATGGGTGCACCATTTTATGTGTTGGGTCCCATAGTTACGGACATTGCTCCCGGTTATGACCATATAACAAGTGCCATAGGCGGTGCAATAGCGGCAAGCTCGGGAGCGGCTTTCCTTTGCTATGTTACACCTGCAGAGCATCTTGCACTGCCAAATGTTGACGATGTAAAGCAGGGAATAATTGCATCCAAAATTGCAGCCCATGCGGCAGATATAGCAAAGAAAATACCCCACGCAAGGGATGTTGACGACAAAATGGCAGATGCCAGAAGAACCTTTGACTGGGAGGGGCAGTGGCAGTGCTCCATTGACCCTGAAACTGCAAAAAAAATCCGTGATGAAAGAAAACCGGAAGTAGAGGAAAGCTGTTCCATGTGCGGTAAGTTCTGTGCTGTAAGAAGTATGAATAAGGCATTAAATGGAGAAATGATTGATATTTTGTAGATATAAACTTTAAAAAAGTTTAAACAAAGAATATTCTTTTGGGAAAAAGAACCAAAACCGCAGGGGAAAACTGCAGGTTTTTCCCCTGCACCCCTCCCCGCCGCGTGTTTTAATACCTTGAAAACATAAGACTTGTTTCTTCAAAAACGATGCCGCTGCGGAGGCGGCGATTTTCGCCGCATGTCCTCACTAAAGTCGGCATAAAAAATGGAACTGAATTATTCTATGCCGACTTTGCATCGTTT
>JAZQFN010000025.1:0-45296 GCA_045539515.1 Clostridia bacterium | reverse complement strand
ACGAACGCCCTTTAAAGGGCGGCGAAAGCGGCAAAGGCAATGGGCTTGAACAAATGTGAAAGCCAGCGACTTGAGTCGCTGGCCGGTAGCAAAGGCTTATAGCCTTAGTGCAAACCACCCGTTTGACGGGTGGTTATGATTGCTTTAAAATTTATTTTACCTCTTGTTTACCTGACGTAAATATGATAAAATATTATATGTATTATTATGCTTTGGAAGCGGTGGTTATTGTGACTAAAAAAATCAAAATAGGAAATATATTTATAGGCGGAGAAAGCCCTGTCGCCATACAGTCCATGTGCAATACACGCACAAACGATGCGGAGGCTACGGTTAATCAGATTCTTGCTCTTGAAGAAGTTGGTTGCGATATTATCCGTGTGGCTGTTCCCGACATTGATAGTGCCAAAGCTATTGAAAAAATAAAAAGTAAAATACATATACCCCTTGTTGCCGATATTCATTTTGATTACCGCCTTGCTCTGGAAAGTATGGAAAACGGCGTAGATAAGGTTCGCATAAATCCCGGTAACATCGGTTCCGAAGAAGGTGTCCGCCTTGTGGCAGAATGTGCCAAAAAGTACGGTGTGCCCATAAGAATCGGCGTAAATACAGGCTCCATAGAGAAAGAGCTCCTTGCAAAATACGGGGGACCTACACCGGAAGCTATGACAGAAAGTGCCCAAAAGCACATAGATATGCTTCTTAAGTACGATTTTGACGATATTGTTGTGTCGCTTAAAGCATCAGACGTAAATAAAACAATAGATGTATACAGGCTTATGAGCAAAAAATGTCCCTATCCTCTTCATCTTGGTGTAACCGAAGCCGGAACTTTTCTCGGAGGAACCGTAAAGTCTGCTATCGGCATAGGAACACTTTTAAAAGACGGCATAGGAGATACCATAAGAGTTTCTCTTACTGATGACCCTGTTAAAGAGGTAATTGTTGCAAAGGAAATCCTCAAAGCTTTGGATTTAAAGAAGGATTTGCCCACTTTTATTTCCTGCCCAACCTGCGGAAGAACAAACATAGGTCTTATTCCTCTTGCACAAAAAGTTGAGGAATACTTAAATACTGTAAATAAACCCATAACCGTGGCTGTAATGGGTTGCGCAGTAAACGGCCCCGGTGAAGCAAGAGAAGCCGATATCGGTGTAGCCGGCGGAAACGGCGAAGGACTTATATTTAAAAAAGGCGAAATAGTAAAAAAAGTTCCCGAAGACGAACTTTTTGAAGAACTTAAGAAAGAAATAGAATTAATGTGAGGAAGTACCAATGTCACCTACAAAATATAAACTGGAAAATTTAATAAAAGGTGTGGAAATTCCCGATGAACTCAAAGATTGCGTAATATATCAGACCAATGCAAATTCTGCCGAGCGTAAGATGGAAGTTACCGTGGTGAGCGAAGAGCTTATTGCTTACGATGTTATAGAAGCTTACAAAAGGGCAGTGTGCGAAAAGTTTTCTTTAAATGAGTTTATACTCCGTGTAAAATATGAGAACCTTACAATAGACGATATAGATATAGATAAGTATTACACCAACCTTGTGTTTTATGTTAACGAAATAATCGGCGGTGTAAGACACCTGTTTCTGGATAGCAGAGCTGAGTATTCAGACGGAGTTTTGAAGATTTATTGTAAATACGGCGTGGATATGCTCCATTCCATGAACTGCGCCGAAACATTGGTGCGCCTTATTAAGGCTCAGCTCAAAGCCGATGTGGAGATCGTGTTTGTGGACGATGCCGATGAAGAGCAGTTGGAAAGATTAAAGGAAAAATCCTTAAATGCCATTGCCATAGCTCCGCCTCCTCCGGCTTATGAGCCAAAGCAGGCGGAATCCAAACCTGAACCCGGCGAGGAAAATTCCGATATGATCTATGGTAAGGATATAACCTTAGAACCTCCCGTACCATTCCGCGATATCACCGAGGATATGTCCTCCGTTGTGTGCGAAGGCGAAATTATAACCATGGATACCAGGGAACTTAAAAGCGAAAAAACTCTTCTCATGTTTACCCTAGCGGACAATGCAGGTGCATATTCCTGCAAGGCATTCCTGCCCAAGAATAAGGCAAAAGCAATAATAGGAAACCTTAAAAAAGGTATGTATGTAAAGACCAAGGGTAAGGTGCAGTACGATACCTTTGCCAAGGAAAGTGTAATTATGGCAAATTCCATAGTTAAAGGCAAAAAGCGCACCCGTAAGGACAACTCTGCCGAAAAGAGAGTAGAGCTTCATATGCATACCAAAATGAGTACAATGGATGGTATGACGGAAGCCAAGGACCTTATAAAGACGGCTATTTCCTGGGGCCATAAGGCTATTGCAGTTACAGACCACGGTAACGTTCAGGCATTTCCCGAAGCTATGCACGCCTCGGAAAAGAGCGATATTAAGGTAATATACGGTGTGGAATGTTATCTTGTAAACGATTCTACCGATGTTGTTGTAGGAGTTGCAGACGGCGACCTTGACAGGGAATTTGTAGTCTTTGATATAGAAACAACCGGACTTTCTGCGGCAAGAGATGCCATTACGGAAATAGGTGCCGTTAAAGTAAAAAACCGTGAAATAGTAGATCGTTTCCAGACCTTTGTAAATCCCGAAAGACCTATTCCCCCAAGAATAACCGAGCTTACCGGAATTACGGATGATATGGTAAAGGATGCACCCAAAGCTGACGAAGCTCTTAAAAGCTTCTTTGATTTTTCAAAGGGAAGCGTGCTTGTGGCTCACAATGCTTCCTTTGACACAGGCTTTATGAAGCAGGGTGCCAAGGACCATGGCTACGAATATAACTTTGCTCATATAGATACTCTGGAACTTGCCAGATGCACAGTAGAGGGACTTAAGAACTACAAGCTGGATACTCTTACCAAGCACTTTCAGGTTAAGCTTACCAATCATCACCGTGCCATAGACGATGCTGTGGCTACCGGTGAGGTATTTCTCGAGCTTTTAAATATTCTTAATGATAAGGGTATCACAGAGGTTAATAAATTCAATGTTGCTCTTGCGGGCAAGGCGGATATAAAGTCATTAAAGCCCTATCACTGCATTATTCTTGTACAGAGTCAAAAGGGTATGAGAAATCTCTATCACCTTATTTCAAAGTCCCATCTGGAATACTTCCACAGGCACCCCAGAATACCCAAAAGCCTTCTTCAGCAATACAGAGAGGGTTTGCTTATTGGTTCCGCTTGTGAAGCAGGTGAGGTATACAGAACAATACTGGAAAACCCCTACAATCTGGATTATGACGGTATAAACAATCTTATTTCATTCTACGATTATCTGGAAATCCAACCCTTGGGCAATAATGCGTTTCTCGTGCGTAACGGTACTGTAGAAAGCGACGAGGATTTAAAGTATATCAACAAAACCATTATAGAGCTTGGCAAACGTGCCAACAAGCTTACTGTTGCCACCTGTGATGTTCATTTCTTAAACCCTGAAGACGAAGTTTTCAGAAGAATTCTTATGGCAGGTCAGGGCTTTGAAGATGCCGATGATCAGGCACCTTTGTACTTAAGAACCACAGAGGAAATGCTTAAGGAATTTGACTATCTGGGTGAAAAGCTTGCAAGAGAAGTGGTTATAGAAAATACCAACAGGATTGCAGATATGATTGAGGAGGGTATAGTACCTGTTCCTCCCGATAAGGCACCTCCGGAAATTCCAAATTCCGATGAAATTCTGCGTTCTTCCACCTACGAAAAGGCGCAAAGACTCTATGGCGAAGATTTACCTGCAATAGTAAAAGACAGAATAGATGTAGAACTCAACTCCATTATATCCAACGGATATTCTGTGCTTTATGTTATAGCCCAGAAGCTTGTGCGTAAGTCCAACTCCGACGGATATGTGGTTGGTTCACGAGGTTCAGTTGGTTCATCTCTTGTGGCGTATATGAGTGACATTACCGAGGTTAACTCTCTTTGTCCGCACTATATATGCCCCAAGTGTAAGCACCACGAATTTATAAATGACGGTTCCGTAGGCAGCGGATGCGATATGGAAGATAAGGTTTGCCCCGAATGTGGAACCGTAATGGATAAAGACGGACACGATATTCCCTTTGAAACCTTCCTTGGTTTCTCGGGAGATAAAGAGCCCGATATCGACCTTAACTTCTCCGGCGACTATCAGGGCAGAGCCCATAAATACATAGAAGAGCTTTTCGGAAGCACTCACGTATTCAGAGCCGGAACCATCGGTACCGTTGCGGAAAAAACTGCATACGGATTTGTTAAAAAATATTATGAAGGCAAAGGGCAGTATGTGTCCAATGCAGAAATAGAAAGACTTGTTAAAGGGTGTACGGGTGTTAAAAGGACAACCGGTCAGCATCCGGGCGGTATCATAGTTGTACCCAAGTCCCGTGATGTTCACGAATTTTCACCAATACAACATCCTGCAGATGATACCGAGAGTGATATCATTACACTTCACTTTGACTATCACTCCATCGACTCCAATCTGCTTAAACTGGATATTCTGGGCCACGATGATCCCACGGTTATAAGAATGCTCCGTGACCTTACGGGCATAGACCCGGTAACCGTGCCCATGGGCGACCCCATGACTATGAGTCTTTTCACAGGAACGGAAGCTCTCGGAGTTACTCCCGAAGCAATAAACAGCCCGGTAGGAACCTTTGCTGTACCGGAATTCGGCACCAAGTTTGTACGACAGATGCTTGTGGACACAAAGCCTACAACATTTTCCGAGCTTGTGCGTATCTCAGGACTTTCCCACGGTACGGATGTGTGGCTCAACAATGCTCAGGACCTTGTGCGTCAGGGTATATGTACCCTAAAGGATGCCATCTGTACCCGTGACGATATTATGGTTTATCTTATTCACCACGGTGTAGAAAATGCCAAGGCGTTTAAAATAATGGAAAGTGTGCGTAAGGGTAAGGGCCTTACGGAAGAATTTGAAGAAATAATGAGGGAACACGATGTTCCGGACTGGTACATTAAGTCCTGTAAAAAAATTAAATATATGTTCCCCAAAGCTCATGCGGTTGCATACGTAACCAGTGCTTACAGAATTGCTTACTTCAAAGTGCACCATCCTAAGGAATTTTACTGTGCATATTTCACGGTTCGCGCCGATGAATTTGATGCAGACCTTATGGCAAGAGGAGAGCTTGTGGCAAGGGATAGTCTTAAAACTCTTGAAGCCAAGGAAGCTGCCAAGGAAGCCAGTGCCAAGGACGGAAACGTTATGACAATTCTTGAAGTTGTCATAGAAATGTACGCAAGAGGTATTAACTTTGATAAGATAGACCTGTACAAGTCCGATGCCACCAGGTTTATGCCTACCGAAACCGGTATACTGCCACCCTTAAACGCTCTTGCAGGCGTTGGTACCAATGCGGCAAAAGCAATAGCCGAAGCCCGCGGGGGAGAAAAGTTTGATTCTATAGAAGACCTACAGCAACGTTCCAAGGCGAATAAGACCGTAATTGAAGTAATGCGAAAAGCCGGTATACTGGATGGTCTTCCCGAAAGCAGTCAGATGGACTTCTTTTCAATGGTGTGAGGTGATGTGCCATGAAAAGGGTAAATAAGAAAAAGCTTATATATGGATTAATATTTCTTGTAATAGCTATTGCAGCATATTTTATCGGACCTCGGCTATACAAAAATTATGGAAATGCAGGTGGTATAACAGCCGCGACCCGCTTGGAAGTATTGAATTCCGTACCCGAGTATTCCTCCAATCCCTATGTTATGGTAAATAACAACGAACCATTCTTTACAGAAGAGGAGTTCACCACAGAATCCTATGAAGAATACGGTGATTTGGATGATTTGGGAAGGTGCACCTATGCTTATGCTTGCGTTGGAAAGGACACTATGCCCAAAGGGGAGAGGGGCTCTATAAGTCATATATATCCTACCGGATGGGAGCAAAAAAAATACAGCTTTGTAGACGGCAGAAGCCTTTACAACAGATGCCATCTTATAGGCCATCAGCTTACCGGAGAGAATGCCAACAAAGAAAATCTTATCACCGGTACAAGGTATATGAATACAGAGGGAATGCTTCCCTTCGAAAATATGATTGCAGACTATGTAAAGGAAACCGGTAACCACGTTCTCTATAGGGTTACACCACTTTTTAAGGGTGACAATCTTGTTGCATCCGGTGTGCTTATGGAGGCTAAAAGCGTAGAGGATAATGGTGACGGAATATGCTTTAATGTGTATTGCTATAATGTACAACCCGGAGTTGTAATAGATTATGCTACCGGAAAAAACAGGAAGGAATAAGTATCAATGTTAAACAAAAGTATTCTTGAAAAGCTGATGCCCATAACAGAAGAAGAAGACCGTGTGCTTAAAGAAGGCAGCACCATAAATCGTCTTTTGTATATGGAATCGGGTCAGAGTATCATTAATAGCCGCAAACTTCTGGATAAAGGAAAGCTTATTACATTAAGAACACACACCAGATTTGCAGATTTCCCCGAGCACACTCACGACTATGTAGAGGTTGTTTACATGGTTGAAGGTACCACTACTCACATTATAAACGGAAGAGAAATCAACCTGAAAAAGGGTGAGCTGTTGTTCTTAAGTCAGAGTGCCCGACAGGAAATTAAAAAAGCCGGAAAAGAAGATATTGCAGTAAACTTTATTGTATTACCGGAGTTTTTCAGCTCCAGTCTTGGCATAATGGGCGATGAGGACACTCCTCTAAAACTCTTTATAGCCGACTGTCTGTGTAACGGTCACAGCGGTTCGGGATATCTTCACTTTAAGGTATCGGAAGTTACTGCTGTTCAAAACCTTGTGGAGAATCTCATTATGGTGTTGATGGGTGAAGGGTCAAATAAAAGAATGATAAGCAGACTTACAATGGAACTTTTGTTTTTGCAGCTTCTTAATCTTACGGATTATATAGCTTGTGATACTCCCGAGGAAAGCACAGCTCTTGAAGTTTTAAACTATGTTGAGTCAAACTACTCAAATGCTTCGCTTACCGAGATATCTCAAATTGTACATATGGACCCTTGCTATCTCTCCAGAGAAATAAAAAGAAAAACCGGGAAGAATTTCATGGAGATTCTTCAGGAAAAAAGACTTTCGCAAGCGGCATTTTACTTAAAAAATACAAATATGAAGGTGTCGGATATATCCCGTGCCATAGGCTATGAAAACATAAGTTATTTCCACAGGTTGTTTTTCAGTAGGTACGGACAATCTCCCAAAAAGTATCGTGATTGCAATTAAGGACACTTTTTTAGGACAAAAACAGACCTTTAAAGGTTTGTAATTCTATGATATTATAAAGTCAAATTAAATGTAAAGGAATGGTTTTATGTCAAGATATCAGCAGGCAAAAGAAATATATGCAGCACTTGGTGTAGACACAGAAAAAGCTCTTAACACATTAAAGGATGTTACCGTATCAATTCATTGCTGGCAGGGTGATGACGTTGTAGGTTTTGACTCCGGCGAAGCTCTCTCCGGAGGTATTCAGACCACAGGCAACTACCCCGGCAAGGCTACAACTCCGGAGCAGCTTATGCAGGACTTTGACAAGGCTTGCTCACTTATGCCCGGTAAAAAGAAGCTCAATATTCACGCATGCTATGCCATTGGTGAAAATATAGACAGATCCAACCTTAAAGAAGAACACTTTAAGCCTTGGGTGGATTTTGCAAAGGAAAGAGGAATGGGTATTGACTTTAACCCCACATTTTTCTCTCACCCCATGGTAAAAAATGACCTTACACTTTCTTCTCCTGATGATGAAGTCCGTAACTACTGGATTAACCACGGAAAATGCTGTGTTAAGCTTTCTGAATATTTTGCAAACGAAACAGGCGTTCCCTGTGTAATGAATATATGGATTCCCGACGGTTATAAGGATATTCCTGCGGATCGTCTTGCTCCCAGAGCACGTTTTAAGGCTTCCCTTGATGAAATTCTTTCTGTTCCCTACGACAAAACCAAGGTTTATGTAACACTTGAATCCAAGGTGTTTGGTATAGGCCTTGAAGCTTACACCGTAGGCTCTGCAGAATTTGCATTAAGCTATGCAGACTATAAAGGTATTACACCTCTTATGGACAATGGTCACTATCATCCCACAGAAATGGTTTCCGACAAAATTTCTTCTCTTCTTCTTTTCAATGAGAAGATTGCCCTTCATGTTACAAGACCTATGAGATGGGATTCCGACCACGTAGTCCTTTTTGATGATGAAACAAAGGAAATTGCAAAGGAAATCGTAAGAAACGATGCCCTCGACAGAGTATTTATTGCAACAGACTATTTTGATGCATCCATCAACCGTATTTCCGCATGGGTTACAGGTATCCGCAATGTGCATAAGGCACTTCTCTTTGCTCTCCTTCAGCCCAATGACAAACTGAAGGCTCTTCAGGAAGCAAATGACATGACTTCTCTTATGGTTCTTCAGGAAGACTTAAAGACTGCTCCCTTGGGTGATGTATGGGCAGAGTACTTAAGCCGTGAAGGTGTAGATGCAGACTACATTACAGAAGTTAAAAAGTATGAAGAAGAAGTTCTTTTAAAGAGATAATTAATAAATTAAGGGATGTAAATTAATTCTTGTAAAATTAATTTACATCCCCTTTTATATATGACAGATAATTTAGATATAAGCATAATTGCTTCAAGGTGAATTTTTAAGTTTTAGGTTGCTTATTAATCATTTTCTACATCAGTAAGTTTTGCTACAGATACCCCAAGGACTCTGCTTATTTTGTATAGAGATTTCAAAGATGGTACATATGGTGCACTGGGACCTTCAAGCTGTGATATGAAATTTAAAGACATTCCGCTGTATTCACTTAACTGTTCCTGCGTCATATTTGCCAGTCTGCGGTAATATCCAACTTTTAAACCAATTTTAATTATGAACATTTGATATTCTTTTTCATTATAACAATCCATGACATTTCTCCAAAACACATATAGTTATTTCTTATAAATCATTATATACTATTGACAAATAAAAATATATTTTGTATAATTAAGTAAAACTACCGTGACACGGAAGAATTTATCGTGGTAACAAATCAAAATAGAAAAAGCATCTAAATATACAGCTTAAAATTTATTGGTAATTATATAAACAAAAAGGAAGGATAAAAAATGAATACTTCAATTAAAAAAACATTTATTCCGTTTATTATCACAATAATTATGGCAGTACTAATGGTAGTATCTATGTTTTTGCCATATTCAACAGCTGTAGGTGATCATAGGGAAAGATTAGAAAGAGCGGCTGAGTACAGTCAGGATGAGATAGAACTTGGTATGACAGCGGAAGATTTGATGGATATATCAATGTTTGATTATGCTAAAACATACCTTTCATATGGAGAACAAATAATGGGTAGCACCAGCTTTGTCTATGTAGCATTGTTTGCAATTATAGCTCTATTTGCCCTGATGTCCTTGCTTTTTGCCATCTTAAAGAAACCAATTCCGGGCATTGTATTTGGATTATTGACATTGGTGTTCTATTATATACACAATTGGGATTATCAAGACAGGGGAGTTATTTCCGGTTTGAACTACGATTGGGGTATCGGACATTATATTTTGTATGTGGCAATCGTTTTATATTTGATAGCTGCAGTATGGATGATAATTGCAAAAAAGAACGAAAAGAACCAGATAACTGAGTAAAACAATATCAAAATTACCAATAAACATAAAAGTCACAGTCAAAAGCTGTGGCTTTGCTTTTGTCTGTATAATTTTAAGCAAAGTGAACAGAAAGAAAGCTTTTGGTTTCGCCAAAAGCCACCGCAGAATAAAAAGCAAAGCCCATCATCAAAACGATAATGGGCTTTTAATAATTTAATTCACCTTGCGGTGCGTATCATTTTTGAAGTTCAATTATACAGTCATATCAAGTGAGAGTTGTCATTTTGCGAATGAAATTCGCAAAATGACATAAACGCGCAAAAATGGACGCAGGAGAGGAAGCGCGAAGCAGACAGTACAAAGGTACGGCAATGAGCGGTGACGAAGCAAGCAAAGTGAACAGATAGAAAGCTTTTGGTTTCGCCAAAAGCCACCGCAGAATAAAAAGCAAGCCCATCATCAAAACGATAATGGGCTTTTGGTAATTTAATTCACTTTGCGGTGCGTATCATTTTTGAAGTTTATTTTTCTTCTTCAAACATAGATACCTGATTATCCAGCTCCGCTTTATGCTTTTCCATAAGAGCCTTGATTCTTGTAACAGGAGCAAGAAGCTGGCTTATGGTTTCGTCGTGGTTAAGTGTATCAATAAGGATGGAAATGTATTTGGACATGTCAACTTCGCAGTACCATTCTTTGGTTTTGAGTTCGGGCATACGGTAAACAAGGTTTGTAGTAAATACCTTTGTAATTTCGCCCTTTTTGTAAGCTTCATCAAAGGCTTCAAGACCATTGCAGAAAAGACCGAATGCAGTAAATATAAATATTCTTCTTGCACCCTGTGCTTTGAGCTTTCTGCCTATATCAAGCACGGATTCACCGGAGGAAATCATATCGTCTACAATCATAACGTCTTTGCCTTCAACGCTTCTTCCGAGATACTCATGAGCTTCAATGGGGTTTTTGCCGTTTACTATTACAGAGTAGTTTCTTCTCTTGTAGTACATACCAAGGTCAAGTCCGAGTACGGAGGAGTAGTACATACATCTGTGCATACCGCCTTCGTCGGGGGAAATAACAATGGTGGAGTCCTTGTCGTATTTAACATCGGGAACAGCTCTTGTAAGAGCTTTTACCATCTGGTATGTTGTCTGTACATCGTCAAAACCGGAAATGGGAATTGCATTTTGAACTCTTGCATCGTGAGCGTCAAATGTAATGATGTTGGAAACGCCCATCTTTACAAGCTCCTGAAGAGCTAATGCACAGTCCAGGGATTCTCTGGCAGTTCTTCTGTGCTGTCTTCCTTCGTAGAGCATAGGCATAACAACGGTGATTCTTCTTGCCTTACCGCTTATGGCGGCGATAATTCTCTTTAAGTCCTGATAGTGGTCATCCGGGCTCATGTGATTTTCCACACCGTACATTTTATAGGTAACACCGTGGTTGAATACGTCACAGATAATGTATACGTCATTACCTCTTACGGATTCATTAAGAACACATTTTGCTTCACCGGAACCAAATCTGGGGCACTTAATCTTGGCTATATAAGTTTCTTCTTCTTCGAATTCACTGCGGAATCTTTTTAAGTAAAAATCGATTTTGTCTGCGAGTTCTTCGCAACCTTTCATACAAATGACGGTAAGCTTACCGTAAATCGGTTTTCTTTCAGTTGACACAATCATTTCCTCCTATGTAATTGTAAGTTGAACATATCTAAAAATATATTAACATATTTTTTACAACTTTTCAACATTTTCGGGCAAATTTCAATGAAAATATTCACACAAAATTTGTATTCATAACACGGGATTTATTGACACAAAGATGCATTTGTAGTATAATTTACATTGAATTGTTATACACGTTTTTGAAAGGATATGATTAAATGGATATTCAGAGCTCACTTGCATCAAGAGTTACAAGTCTTAAGGCGTCTGCCATAAGAGAAATTTTCAAAATGCTTGGTGCAGCTGATGTAATAAGTTTTGCCGGCGGTATTCCGTCTCCGGAAATGTTCCCCACCGAGGAAATGGGAAGACTTCTTGCCGAAATAATGTCTCAGAAAGGCAAGGGGGCTCTTGTGTACGGTGTTACAGAGGGATATGCGCCTCTTATAAAAATTGTAACTGAAAGATTAAACCGAGATAATATACCTCACGATTTCGACCAGGTTGTAATCACCACCGGAGCACAGCAGGCAATAGATCTTACTTGCAAGTCTTTGGTTAACGACGGTGAGGGCATCATAGTGGAAGAACCAAGCTTTATAGGCGCTTTAAATGCTTTCCGCTCATATAACGCACAGCTTTTTGGTGTTCCTATGGCAGATGACGGTATAGATGTAGAAAAGGTTGAAGAAATCTTAAAGAAAGAGAATATCAAGCTTATATACACAATCCCTACTTTCCAGAATCCTATGGGTGTAACCCAGTCTTTGGAAAAAAGAAAGAAGCTCCTGGAGCTTGCCGAAAAATATGATTGCTATATCATAGAGGATAATCCTTACGGTGAAATCCGCTTCCGCGGAGAAGCTGTAGACACCATTAAATCAATGGACGAAAACGGCAGAGTAATATATGTAGGTTCCTTCTCCAAGACCCTTTCTCCGGGCATAAGAGTTGGTTTTGTGTGCTGCCACAAGGATATAATGGACAGAATCATCGTTGTTAAGCAGGTTAACGATGTTCACACAACCCTTATGATGCAGATGCTTGTTACGGAATTTATCACACAGAATGATTTTGATGCACACATTGCAAAGAGCTGCGAGCTTCACGGAGAAAAATGCGATATTATGTTAAAAAGCATAGAGAAGTATTTCCCTGAATGTGTTAAATATACAAAGCCCGATGGCGGTATATTCCTTTGGTGTACCTTGCCCGAAGGCGTGGATGCTAAGCCCATATTTGAAAAGGCAGTGGAAAGAAAGGTTGCCTTTGTTCCCGGAAGTACCTGTATGGTAGACCTGGAAGCGCCATGCAATTCTTTCAGACTTAACTATTCCACAGCATCCAATGAGGATATAGAAAAGGGAATTAAAATTCTGGGTGACCTTCTTAAGGAAGAACTTAAATAATTCAGAGGTAACATAAAATGGAAAATAAAAAGACTATATTTTCGGGAATTCAGCCTACAGGTTGCATTACCCTCGGAAACTATGTGGGTGCTCTCAAAAATTGGGTAGACCTGCAAAATGACTACAACTGCATATTTTCTGTGGTGGATCTTCACTCAATTACCGTAAGGCAGGATCCCACAGAGCTGAGAAAGCGTTGTATGGATTTTCTCTGTCAGTATCTTGCTGCAGGGATAAATGCTGAGGAAAACATTGTGTTCTTCCAGTCCCATTCGTCTACACACGCGGAGCTTTCCTGGATACTTAACTGTTTCACTTATATGGGAGAGCTTTCCAGAATGACACAGTTTAAGGATAAAAGTGCCAAACATGAAGATAACATAAATGCCGGACTTTTTACATATCCTGTACTTATGGCTGCAGATATCCTTCTTTATAAAACAGACCTTGTGCCTGTTGGTGTCGACCAGAAACAGCACCTTGAACTCGCAAGAGATATTGCAAACCGCTTTAACAATATATACGGCGATGTGTTTACTGTGCCCGAACCTTTTATTCCCAAGGAAGGCGCAAGGATTATGAGCCTTCAGGATCCAACTTCCAAAATGAGTAAATCCGACCCCAATGTAAATGGATTTATATCCATATTGGACGATACTGATACAATAATGCGCAAATTCAAAAAAGCTGTTACCGATTCCGATGGAGAAATTGCTTATCGCGAAGGAAAAGCCGGTATCAATAACCTCATCAACATTTATTCTTCCATTACAGGTAAATCTCCCGAAGAGGTTGTTAATGAGTTTTCCGGTAAGGGTTACGGTGACTTTAAGCTTGCTGTAGGAGAAGTGGTTGCTTCTGAACTTAAACCCATCCGCGAAAGATACGAAGATTTAAGAAAGAACAAGGATTATCTTGAAACAGTGTATAAAACAGGTGCTGAAAGGGCTTACAGAATTTCAAACAAGACCTTAAGCAAGGTAAAAAGAAAGGTTGGCTTCGTAGACAGACCGTTCTAAAGAAGCATATGGTGTTTAAATGAATATTGTAATTACCAAGCTTATCCTGTGTTTTAGTGTTGCATTTGGTATAAGTATTCTGTGTACGCCTTTTGTAAAGGTAATTGCCCAGAAAATCGGTGCTATAGATGTGCCTGATGCCAGAAGAGTTCATACTCATCCCATACCAAGAATGGGCGGATTGGCAATTTTTTACGGATTTATAGTTGCGACGCTGTGTTTTGCCAGAATTGACGCTCAGCTCAGAGGTATACTTATAGGTTCTTTTATAGTGGTAGCCTTGGGAATTGTAGATGATGTAAAGCAGCTTGGCGCCAAGGTTAAGTTTGCCGTTCAGATATTGGTGGCATCAATTGTTGTATACCACGGTGTAGTCATAGAATTTTTGAGTGTGCCTACATTTATTAACCCCAATGGATATGTGGAATTGGGCTACTTTAGTATTCCGTTTACTATACTTTGGATAGTTGGAGTTACTAATGCGGTAAATCTTATAGACGGTCTTGACGGTTTGGCGGTAGGCGTTTCTTCCATTGCTACTTTCTCGCTGTTCTTTATAGCTATCCTTGCCGGCGAAATGCAGGTGGCTCTTCTTACAGCAGCTCTTGCCGGAGGTTGTCTGGGATTTTTGCCTTATAACTTTAACCCGGCAAAAATCTTTATGGGCGATACCGGTTCCACTTTTTTGGGATATATGCTTTCGGTTGTATGCATACAAGGACTTTTCAAAGGATATGTGGTTATATCCTTTATTATACCTTTCCTTATATTGGGACTTCCCATATTTGATACGGCTTTTGCCATTGTAAGAAGATTGTGGAACAAAAAACCTATTATGGCTCCCGACAGAGGTCATTTGCACCATAAGCTTATGGATATGGGTTTCTCACAGAAGCAGACGGTTGCTATACTTTATATCGTAACTTCCATTCTTGCCTTAAGTGCTGTGGTTGTGCTTGAAATAGGTGCATATACCGCCGGAGTTTTTATAATTACTATAATTGCTTTCGGTGCGGTATCGTACAGAGCTTTCGTGGATAGACACAAAGATAATACGGAAGATAATACGGAAGAAAAGTCCAATATTGAGAATAAAGATTGATTTTTGAAGGTGTAATTTATGAAAAAATTACTTTTGATATTTATACTTATTTTTACTGTGATTTTTGCAGGTTGCAGTAATTCTGAAGACACAACTCAAAAAAAGGTTCGTTCTTCTGTGGACGACTATTCGGATACTTTGGAGCAGATTGAAGAAGATATGCCCGAAAAAACAGATGATACCGAAGATAAAAAAGAAGAAAAGTCTGTGGAAACAAGCAAATTAACTGTTGATGAAAGCTTTATTGAAGATGTTGGAAAAACCAAAGAAGATATAGAAACTCAAAGAGGACAACTTTCTGAGTTTTATTGGTCAGACGGCCCCATATACCGTTTTGGAGATTGTGTGGCCTGGTACGGATTTGAAGATTATGAGCAAACAGACAATTCCGAATTCATACCTTCCGGCGCTTGCAATATAGTATCGGTACCCTTTAAGATGTTGGTAAAGGATGCCAAAGAGTACAATGCGGAAGCTTTTGAACAGATATCCGAAACTCCGCTTGAATCTTCTTATACAGAAATGTACGGTACGAATGTGTATGAAGTAAAGTATAATGGGTACCGCCTTTTGATATATGCTGATTCCAAGGCGGATATTAACAAAGATTCTGTGGTGAATATAGAAAAGGAGTAAGGCTATGCAGTACAAATTCACTCCCAGCGGAGTATGCTCCATGCAGATAACCTTTGATATGGAAAATGATGTTGTAACAAACGTTAAATTCCTCGGAGGATGTGCAGGCAATACACAAGGTGTAGCAAGGCTTTGCGAAGGCAGGGATGTCAACGAGCTTATAGACATTCTTGAGGGAATAAAGTGCGGATATAAAAGCACTTCTTGTCCCGATCAGCTGGCTAAGGCTTTTAAGGCTGCCCTTGAATAAAAAGATTTATAAAGAGCATTATATGAAGCTTCAACTCATATAATGCTTTTAGACTGTCGAAAAAGAACGCACCGCAAAGTGAATATAAAAAAATTATGCTCATTAGTAAGAAATATTACATCATTACTAATGAGCTTTTTTATTTCTGTAGCTTTTGTCATAAATGCCAAAAGCCGCTATTTTACACACTTTGCTTGCTTCGTCATCGCTCATTGCCGTACCTTTGTACTGCCTGCTTCGCGCTTCCTCGCCTGCGTCCATTTTCGTTCGTCTCCTCAGCGTGTCGACTTTATCGACACGCTGTAATGCCCGTCAACAACCGACGGGCATTTACTGTTTTAATTATTATTTATTAATTCTGTCAAACACTCTTACAAAATCAACTATAAAAGCGTCATCTTCAAACTTATCCTTTATGATAAAGGGGAATTCTTTAACTTCTCCGCCGTTTAAAAGCTTTACCTTTTCGGTTTTTACAGAGCGGTAGCCCTGAACCTCGGTGGTAAGAAGAATAAACTGTGGAATGTGAGAAACGTGCTCATTGCAACGGGATACTTCCTTTCCGTCACAGTAGAACACATAGCCGTCCTCCTGCCAATCCATACCAAAGTAGTGCCATCCGTCTTCGGTTTCTTCAAGGTCATAGGTAACTCTGCCGTCGGCTTTTATCTGACTTCCGTAGCCACCCATGATATTGCCTGTTGTAGCCTGTCCCTGTTTAAAACACTCCATGATATCGGACTCTACACCACACCATTCAGGTTCAAAGCGTGCACCGATTGTAGGTGATTGTGTCCAGAAAGCAGACCACATGGTTGCCGGATCCTTTTGGAACTTACAGCGACATTCATAGTAGCCGTATCTGTGAACAAACTTAGGCTCTTTAAGGGGATCGAGAGGCCATATGCCGTCCTGTCCCCATGGATTTGCACGTTCTTTGGAAATATGGTCAAAGGAATTGGCACCTGTCTGAAGCTGAGGAGAAACATATCTTCCGTCAACTTCGGTTCTGTGAAGCTCAATGTGGCTCATGCCGTCAAGGACTATGCCCTTGTCGGTGTATGCATCAAATCGTTCTCCCCAGAAGTTAAGACGGAAATCCCACTTTGTGCGGTCAAGCTCCGTTCCGTCAAATTCGTCTGCCCATATGAGCTTCCATTCTCCTTCTGGGAGATATGAAGGCTCGTGGTCTTTTACTTCAAATTTTTGCATACTTTTTGCTCCTTCCGGAATTTGTATTGACATCTCTTATAATATGTTTTATCATAAATCTTACAGAAATAATACATATAAATTACTGTTTTTATTAGAATTCTTATTATAAGAGGTGCTTTTATGAAGCTTCCGGAAATTATATCTTTCGGAATATTTGATTCCGACAAATACAAACCCAATACTCAAATAAGCAAGAGCAGAAAGGTCAGCGTGTTTGAAATAGAGCTTCCTCTTGAGGAGGGCGGAATATCCTACATTGATTCCTCCTCGGAAAGAATATCTCAAGACACATTAATCTGTGCAAAACCGGGGCAGATTCGTCATACAAGGTTTCCCTTTAAATGTCTGTATATACATATGGGCGTAGAAGAGGGTGTCCTATGTGATATACTAAAAAAAACGCCAAACTACATTAAAACCGCAAATGCGGAAAAACACAAAGAAATTTTTCTTAAGATGTTGAACCACACAAACATCTTCTCCCAAGAGGATAACATAATGCTTCAAAGCCTTGTTCTGGAGCTTATATATGTGTTAAACAGCGAAATCGGCAAACAGTACATAAACGGAAAATCCAGCGCAAGCAGCACTGTAATTGAAAAAACTCTTAAATATATTGATAAGCATCTCACAGAAAACCTGTCTTTGGAAAGGCTTGCAGAACTAAATTGTTTAAGCCCGGTACACTTTCACAATATATTTAAAAAGACAATGGAAAAGACCTTAAGAAAATATGTGGAAGAACAGCGTATTAAAAAATCCATATCCCTGATACTTACCAGCAATAAGACCTTAACCGAAATAGCATTCCTGTGCGGATTTTCATCACAAAGCTATTTCAGCTATGCATTTAAAAGAAAAATGGGATGTACCCCGAGGGAATACATGCAGAAAATGAATAATAAATACGAAATATAATATCTTAAATATTTAAAAACACTACCGAAGCTATGCCGGTAACAAAACCGATAAACTGTGTTCTCGTAAGCTTTTCCTTATAATAAAATCTTGACACAAGATATGTAACAATTATACCCCCGGCAGAAACCATGGGAAACATAACGGACACCGGCATAATACCCGATAAAATCATAACAAAAAGATTTACAACGCCGTTTACAATACCGCACAAAAGTGCCATATGCCACCCTGCCTTGGCATAGGATTTTATTTCCTTGCGTTCCCTAACAAATGCAAGAACACCAAGAAAAACCGTAACCAGAGCCAGAGCCAATATCATAAACTCATTCTTATAGCTTCCTTCAAATTTAACCTGTTGCATTTTCTGCACAACGGAGCACATACCGTTGCCAAAGAACCCAAGAAAAACCGCAACAACCCATTTAAGCGTAACCTTTGCTCCCTGTCCACGGGTGTTAATAAGATACAAAGAAATCATCAATAGCACAATACCGGGTATAAGCCCAAAGCTTATGGGGTCCTTTAAAAATATCAGTCCGTAGACAGCAGGTATCATAAGTGAATATGAAATAATAAGAGTTGTAATGGAAAGTGACCCACAGGATACTGCAACAGTGCCTGCTACGGTTGCCGTGGCATAGGCAATAGCAAAAAAAGCACCGTAAAGAATAAGTCCCGGATTCCACTTAAATCCACCGGACGTGACTACGAAAAATATCATAGCCGCAAGACTTACCAAAAATCCGAAAAAGTATACACCTTTTCCTTGGGTTTTGTCTGTATAGGGCTTTCTTACCACATTCTGAAAAGCAACCCCTAAAATAATGGATATAAGATAAAAAGCACTCAAAGTAACGCCTCCTGTGTTTTTACATTTTACAGAAAGATTTTAACATGTCTGGCGAGCATGCACAATTAAATATATTCTCCAAATATTGCATTATCTTCCCGAACATTGTATAATTAATCCGAGGTGAAGTTGATGATTATAAAATACAACGAAGAACAGATGCTTAAAATAGTTGACGATATATTTACCCTTACCGGAATAAGCATTGCCATCCTTGATGCAAATTACAAAAAAATCGCTTCCTCTGCTAAAAGGCAGAAATATTGCTTACTTCTGCAAGCTATAGAGGGGGATAACGCCCACTGTATAGCTTGCGACAGAATGATTCTTGCGCGATGTGCATCTTCCGGAAAGCTGGAATCCCACATATGCAAAGCCGGGCTATATGATTCTGCTATGCCTATTATTAAGCATGGAGTAATTGTAGGCTTTGTTATAATGGGTCAGGTACGCTCCGATAAGTCCCCCTCCACTCCACGATACGTTCCGGACACCGATTCAAAAACCGCCCAAAAGCTTGAAGAGCACTACAACAGTATGCCCTTTATATCAAAGGAAAAACTGGAAGCTCTCTATGACCTTTTACCCAGAATCCTCTTTGACAACGCCATTGAAACAATATACGACCCTCTTGTAAATGATATATTGGATTATATAGCTTCCAACCTTAAGGAAAATTTAAGTGTGAGTTTATTGTGCGAAAAATTCTACATATCCAAAAATCGCTTGTACAACGTCTTTAAGGACAACTTAAAATGCACCGTAACCGAGTATATAAACCGGGAGAGAATAAAAAAGGCAAAAGAGCTTTTAAAAACCACAGAGGATTCCGCCTGCCATATAGCCGAAAGCGTGGGCATAGCAAATTACCCCTACTTTTGCAGACTGTTTAAAAAAATATGCGGTAAAAGTCCGTCGGAATACAGAAAAGAAATGTAAAAACTAAGCCGACCCCTGAAGTCAGTTTACAAAATCTGACAAAGGGTCGGCTTACCTTTTATATCTGATAATTTGATTTTTGTGTAATAAAAAAACTATTTATTGCCTTTAAAGATTTTTTCGCACACCTTTGAAAAATCCGGAGTATCCCAGGATTTGTTATATCCGGTAAATCCCTGATCCCGGGGCGTAATATAGTCGGGAAGATTGTTACGCTTTGTAAATACCTCGCGGATTGCCTGAAGGTATTTATAGCCAAACTTATGACTTGGTGCAACAAAGTGTCCTTCATCCCATTCGTTCCAGTTGTCAATCATTATTATCTTTTTTGCCCAGGCATCATCGGGAAGTTTATCGGTAATTTCTTTCATTTTACCAAGAAGCTCTCTGTATTTTTCAGGCGAAAGATACCAGATGTTTGACCATTCACGAAACTTATAACCAAGGTCGTTCCAACGTTTTGAAAATCTTGGCGTTGGGTCGGAAAAGCACGAGGGAGTTGGGATAAACTCTGTGTTATCAGGCTCCAGATTCATCATAAATTTTTCACACTGTTTTTCGATGATATCATCTTCATCGTCATAAAAATCATATGGTGAATTATAACCCGAATTATATCCGAACCTAAAATCATATCCTCTGTCCATAAGCTCCCTGTGCATTTTCTCATCTGCCATTGTATCGCACACCGCAAAAATCATACCGTCAAAGCCGAAATCTTTTGAGTACTCTCTGCACTTATCAAAAGTTTCTCTCTGACTTTGAGCACTTTTGAAACATTCACTTTCAAGTCTTTCCTGCTGATAGACAAACACTACCGGCTTGTTGTCAACAATAAGATAGTTGTCTCTTTTAAAATATGTTTCCATCCAGAAAGGCATCAGATTTTCAAGCATATCAACCTCATCGGTTCCGCCCCATCTTGGTGATGCCTCAAACATTATGGCAAATTTCATATATTTTTGAAATCTGGCGTTAAACAGCGCTTCGTGCAGACCATGACCGCAACGAAGGTCATTTACGGTAACAGGTTTCCCCATATTTTCAAGTTTTCTGTACCAACAATATATAAAGCAGTTTATTCCGTGCTCTGTTGCCCATTTGATTTCCCAGTCGCAAACCTCAGGATTTTCTTCATCATAATATCCCATAAGCGGTGTTCTGTCGGGATATTCCTTTGAAAGGTCATTAAACCCCTCGTGTATTCCCGCAGCTCCCTTTTTCCATGCGGCATAATAATGAGCTGCAACAATCCTGTCGCTTTCAGCCGGATTTGGTGTTGGTATATACGGATTCAGTTTGATGTTATACATAAGCCAATCTCCTTTAAATATGTATTGGTTTGCATTAATAATAGCTTCTGTAACCATCACTGTAAATAGACAAAAAAATCAAATTAGCACAAAATGTACAAAGCAGATTAATCTCAATCTTTTCATCTGAACTTCTATGAATAATAAAAGACAGTACTGTATGTAGGTATCACAGATTGACAAACACATGTGTCACAGCTCCCACAATTTTACCATTTTGAACCACAGGTAAACCGCTCACGAGTGATGTCAATATGGGACAACAAATTTTTCTTGAAAAATTTTAAGATTCAAGTTATTTTGTTGACAAATTTTAGATTTGGATTATAGGACTGCCTGACTTAATAATAGGAAAACCTCATATCATGTCCGTTGACTTTTATATTAAAATCAGATATGAAATTTATATCAAAGTCAACAATTTTTCTGCTTTTTTTATTTCCTCTCCGCCCGGTAATTTTACAGGCAAACTGTTTTCCATATCCAATGCCTCATATTTTGAGCCTGCATAATTATGATAAGACAAAACACGAATCTTCGTCACATTTTTAAGTTTTCTTATAAACTCGGCAATCTGATTCATTTGATTATCATTGTAATTTGGAACATATGGTATTCTTACTTCTATTGCTTTACCAAGAGAGTCTATATGTTTTATATTCTCTAAAATTATCCTATTGCTTTTTCCGGTGCATTTCATATGCGCATTCTCATCAATTGCCTTAATATCATATAAAAATGTATCAGTATAAGGCAAAACTTTATCAATACTTTCTTTTGGTACATATCCACAGGTATCAACCGCTGTATTCATACCTTCCTTTTTTAACATCTGTAAAAGCTCTGCGCAAAAATCCGCCTGACACAGACATTCTCCGCCCGAAAGCGTTACTCCGCCGCCGCTTGTTTCATAAAACTCCTTATCTTCAAGCAATAGTGGCAAAAGTTCATCTGTTATCATTTCTTTTCCGTAAAACTTCAGAGAATCGCCAAGACAGGCGTTTTCACATCCGCCACAAGCAGCACATAAATCTCTTTCAAAAACATGTCCTTCCGGTGTGATTTTATGCGCGCTAGACCGGCAGACGGAAACACATTCTCCACAACTTACACACTTACTGTGGTAAAATGCCAATTGCGGTTGAAAGGATATACTTTCGGGATTGTGACACCACACGCATTTAAGCGGACAACCTTTAAAAAACACAGTTGTTCTTATTCCGTCACCATCGTGTACTGCAAAGCGTTTTATATCTGAAATTATTGCTTTCATTCTTTCACCTCAAAATGATGATTCTGCTTGTTTTATAAAGCAATCCTGTTCGGCTCTGCTCAAATTTACAAAATATGCATTCCACCCACAAACTCTGACCTGCAAATTTTTATATTTTTCAGGTTCTCTTTGTGCTTTTTTTAAATCTTCAGGATTAAAAACATTTCCGTGAAGTGCCATTCCACCCTTATGCATATAAGTTTTGAGCAAAGTGTAAAAAGCATTAAGCCCATCGTCTCCGGCTACCGCTGACGGATGCAGCATAACATCAAGCACGATGCCGTTTGAAAAAAGAGTATGGTTGATTTTAGTTGCTGAATTTATCAATGATGTAATACCCTTTTTATCCTGACCGACGGTAGCGCATAAATTTTTAGACAAAATTTCGCCCATAACTCTGCCGTCAGGGGTTGACATGGTTTTAGAGCCAAATTCAACAAACCAATCTATGATGAAAAGAGAAGGTTTAAATACCCCTCCTCGGCTATTAGGTTTATTGTTAACAATCGAAGCACAATAATCTGTAAAATCTTTTGTTATTTCATCCGCTACGACATTGTTATTACCATATTTTTCAAGTACATTTTTAGCAATAAGACGTAGCTTTTCATTATCTCTCCAATTATTCTTTAAAATTTCACAAAGTTCTGAAAATGCAACTCTCTTTTCTTCAAAAACAAGTCTTTTAACTGCACAGACAGAATCAACAAGACTTGCTATACAATAGAAATAACATGAGCTATTATTATACCTTGCACCGCCTTCGAAAACATCTACACCGGTTTCGACACTTCTGTCGTACATTGCTGATAATAACGGATCAGGCCCTATTTCGCTGTAGTATTTTTCAATTTCACAAATATAGTTCATTCCACTTTCCGCCATAAACTTTATATGTGCTTTTATGGCAGAAATAAAGTCATCATAAGTTTTAATTTTACCTGTTTTAACACTTATCTGTTTGCCGCTTTTTAAATCCACACCGTCTGTCACAGTAAACTCTACCGCTTTTGCAAGGTTAACACCGCCGTTGCCAGTACAGCCGATTTCTTTGCCCCATACAGCAGGTTCATAGCAACCTATAGGAACATAGTTCATAGCATCTTTTTCTTCTATTCCAACATCCATAAGACTTTTTATAACAGTATTGTCATTAAGAAAAACAAAGCTGCTGTTGCCACCCCTGATGCATTTAAGTACAAGCTTAACAAAATCTTCGGGTGTTTTGTCGGAAATTCTTATATGAATTTTCGGACTGTGAATATCGAGCTCGTTATAAGTTTCCACGAGTAAATACGTCAGTTCATTTGCAACCTCATTTCCGTCTTCATCAATGCCGGCAAGACAAAGCGGCAAATCGAAAGGTACCTTTGCAGTCCAGAATTTGTTAAAGAAGAATTTAATCATTTCTTTAATTTCTGACTTGGTGAATATACCGGTTTCTATGTCATTTTTATAAAACGGCGACAGCAAAACATCAAGTCTGCCAAGTGTCCTGACACGAGTTCCTCCTATATATTCGTGTAAAAAGAAATAAACAATTAAAAGCTGCATCGCCTCATAAATATTTGAAGGCTTCCCGTTTGCAATATTATAAAGTGCCCTGCTGTTTTCAACGTTATAAGGTTCAATAGCATCAGCGATTCTTTTAATATAACATAAAACTGCTTCAATACAAATTTTACAAGATTCATAAAAATCTTTTTGCTTTTGAGTAAGGTCATTACGATCAGAATATTTGCTTATCCTGTCTAAAAGACCTGTAAAGCCGATATCTAACAGCAATTTGGAATTAGGTGAGGTGTGTCCGAAATCGCTTAAAACTCTATATGCACCACATTCATAAGCAGTGTTGGCAATTTGCTTGATATCATTTAGTTTTTTACTGACTACATCATTCTCCCAAACCAGCCGTTGTTCTGCAATCATATCCCTGCCGAAAAGCTTATCCTGAAAAATATCATCTTTGTCAATTGCAATACGTGAATGTGTAGCTATAAACTCAAAGGTTTTTGCTTTCATTATACTTTTGGATAAACCTTCTTTGTTTTCAGTAAACTTATTAACCTCTGCTTTAAGCTCAGCTTCACTAACACCGCTTTGCTCAATCCAGCAAATATTTTCAAACTGATTACATAACCCGGTGTTATTTTTATCGAACTTTTTCATATATACCTGCATCTCCTTTTATTAGTTAATATCCGAAACCATTTTGAAAGTGTGTTTTTACACTGCTACTTATATATTCATTATACATACCCGTAGTGGAAAAGCAATAAACATTTCGGTACCACTTGACTATTTCGATACAACATGTTAACATTATCATCGAGGTGATTTGTATGAAAAAATTTATGGAATATAACTTTGATATAGAAAGTATTGTGATTTCTTGCAGTATTACACCTGCAACCGTATCCCGTGTTCATATGAATCGTTCCAACCATGGTATTGTATTTCATACAGGTGGTATATGGTATTATACATTTAACGAAAAAAATACAATAACAATACTCGAAAACGATATATTATACTTACCGAAAGATTCAAATTATACTGTCACTTCAGTCGGAAATGCAAGTGGCTATGTAATTAATTTCCAACTTTTCAACAACATCTCTTTTGAACCCTTTAAACTTAAAATAAAAAACTCCAAAAGTTTCATCGGCTTATTTCAAAACTCTGAACAAGTATGGAGACAAAAAAGTTCCGGCTTTGAGATGAAATGTAAATCTTTACTTTACAATATACTTTTTGATTTAAGAAAAGAACATGAAATCGGGTATATCAATAAAGATACACTCGCATTGATAAAACCTGCCATTGATTATATTTATACAGAATACACTATGGATAATATTGAAATATCCTATTTAGCAAAACTTTGTAATATCAGCGAAGCATATTTCAGAAGAATATTTCTCAAAAGATTTGGAATATCTCCAATCAAATACATCAATAATCTTAAAATTGAACGTGCAAAAGAACTAATCTTATCAGGCTTATATTCCATAAGTGAAGCGGCAACTGCATCCGGTTTTCATGACGATTCATACTTCAGCCGAAAATTCAAAGAAGCAACCGGAGTATGCCCTATAGAATATAAAAATGCCCACCTATATCCAGTATAAGTGAGCACTAAAGTTATTTGATTTTTTCCGTTTCAGCTAACATATTCTCAATAAATATCCCATAACCTCTCGTTGGATCATTCACAAATACATGAGTCACGGCACCTATCAGTTTCCCATTCTGAATCACTGGAGATCCGGACATCCCCTGAATAATGCCCCCTGTTTTGCTAAGAAGCTCCTTATCCGTAATTTCAATTACAAAGGACTTTGTTTTATTCTGCCCTACTCGGTTAACGGACAAAATGCTTATATCATATTCCTTAGGCAGGTTAGTGCCGTCTACCGTACATATAATGGAGGCATCGCCCTCTTTAATTTCTTCTCTTGATGCTGCAAGCACCGCCTTGGTGTGCGGAGAATAATCCGACAGCACCCCCGATATTCCTCCGCCGGAATTGCAGGTACACTCACCTATGAGATTATTCTCGTCAATGGCTCCTGCCATCTCCCCGGGAACACCTTTTTTGCCCTTGATAATACTAAGCACCTGTGACCTGTATACCGTTGCACTCTGAAGAGGAAGTATGACACCGGTATCTCCGTCCGTAACACCGTGGCCAAGTGCCGCAAACTTAAGACCGTCCTTGGTAACATAGGTCATAGTACCCACCCCCGCAACTGAGTTTTTTACATAAATTCCCATTCTGCGATAGCCGTCCTTATCATATGCCGGATTTACCCGTATTTTTATTATCTCGCCGTCCCGGTCCACCTCAAGGACACACTCACCCTTTGCCTTATCCGTAATCTGTGCAAACTGTTTTACCGACGATGTATAGGTGCCGTTTACCGACAAAATAATGTCCCCTGCCTTTAAACCCGAAACAGCTCCGGGAGATACGCAAACGCCCTCCGGAGTATCAAAGTCCGAAAAACCCGTAACAATAATTCCCTTAGAATACATCTTGATTCCTATACATTCTCCGGAAGGATACAACAAAGTGTTCTTTACTGTGGTTACACTAACTTCCTTTACGGGTATTATACCCATGGCTTTCAGCATAACCTTCCCTGAAGTTCCTGTATTTTGAACTACCGAGCCTTTAAGCCTTCCGCCACGGGATGCCTCTACCGACCGGTTGGCATACAAGCCTCGGGGTAATGCACTTTCCAGAGAAGTGCCCTCCAGTATTGTGTAACTGTCCGACACAAAAAAGCTTACGCTCACAAAAAAATACAAAAATATAGCAAGTGTAAATATCACAAAAAACGCAAATGATAATTTTCGAATCTTCACAAAAAATAACCTCCGATTTTAACTCAAGACTTAATGTTGCCGAATAAAAGTTCTTTATAACCGAAAATTGTTTCCAACAAGTAAAAATTATTGATATTTTGCCGAATAAATAGTATAATTGTAGTAATAAGTCAAAAAAGGAGGTGCCGCAATGCTTAAAACAAAAAAATTATTTGTTGCAAGATATTCTCACAAGCCCGACAAAAAGAAAAAAAGCGACAATACAACAATAAAAATAATATCTGTAACCTGCATAATTTGTGCACTGCTTGTGGCAACCACCGTATTTTTTGCGAGCAGAATCCCAAAAGAAGCATATTTGCAAGTATTCGGCACCGAATCCGGCGAAACTCAAGCAAAAGAAGAAGCACCTGCTTTCGTTTACCCCAAGCCGGATGACATAACCCGCGCCAAAGCAGACAGGCTAAGGGAAATCCGTTACGAGGAATATCTTACCCATATATATACACCTCTTGACGGCGAGCTGGATAATGTATACCTCTATGATAAAGAAAAAAAGTGCTATCTCACCTTTGATGACGGTCCAAGCGAAATAACACCTCAGATACTTGATGTACTTAAGCAATACAAAGTAAAAGCCACATTTTTTGTTAAGGGCTTAAACGCTGCAGTTTACCCCCAAACCGTAAAAATGATTTACGATGCAGGCCACTCCATAGGCAACCACACCTATTCCCACGACTACAACTCGGTATATGCCGAAACCAAAGAGGGATTCCAAAACGAGGTTACAGCCTGCAGGGACGCCATAGACAAAGCCATCGGAAAAAAGTATGATAATCTTCTGTTCCGTTTCCCGGGAGGATACACAAGCCTTACCAACGAAACCACCAAAAAGCTTTACAGAGATTCTCTTAAAGAACTGGGATACAAATATATAGACTGGAGCTGTCTTACCGGCGACAGCAATATGGAAACCCCCACCGAAGACTACATTATGGAAACTCTGCGCTTCAGCATTACCAACACCAGAACCGGAGATATAGTAGTGCTTCTGCATGACTCTGCAACCAAGCAGATAACAGCAGACACTCTGCCTAAAGTTATTGAGTACCTCTATGAACAAGGATACAGCTTTGAAGTTTTAACCAATAATTAAACCCTGCTGTAAGCTAAAACAGCAGGGTTTATTATTTTTAAATTATATTTCCCTAAAGGGGGATGTGCATTAATTCTTGCGGATTATTTTACATCCCGTTTTTTATGAAAATATTTCTACCGTGAGATAAACTTTCTCTATTGTTGCAATACTCATTTAAGTAATCTCTTATTTCTTCTTTTTGAGGCTTTCGTCAGTCTGTCTTTTTGCCTGTTCAAATGTTACAAGGTTTTCAAAGTCATCTCTGCCTGCAATCATCTTCTCGATATCATTAACAAGGCCGTGAACCACAAGACCTCTGTAGTCTGTTGTGGGTCCACCCTGATGAGGGATAAGAGTCATATTGGGAACCTCTCTCATTTCGTGGTTCATTGGAAGAGGCTCTTCGGAGTACACATCTATTACAGCTCTTAAGTCAGGTCTGTCCTTAAATACTCTTACCATAGCTTCTTCATCTATAACAGGGCCTCTTGCTGTATTTACGAGAACTGCGTTTTCAACCATGGCACGCATATGCTCTTCCTTAACAAGATGGTAGTTCTGAGCGTTAAGTCCGGAGTGTACGGAAACAAATTCACAAGTGGAGAAAATTTCTTCCATAGTAGCAACTTCCACGCCGTACTTGTCTGCTGTTTCCTTGGTAAGATATCCGGAGTAAACCATTATCTTTTCGGGCTGAAATGCCTTAACAAGAGGAACCACATCTTTTGCAATTTCACCAAAGCCGATAAGACCAATCTTCTTACCTCTCAAACCTGTTTTGTATTTGTAAGGACCCGCCCAGCCGTCGTTCTTCATTTCGTTTGCCATATCTACAAACCATCTTCCGCCTGAAAGCATATAAAGGACTGTACCTTCTGCAACGGACATTGCAAAATATCTGTTTCCTGAAAATACGGGAATACCATGTTTTTCCAAAGCAGCATCGTCAGATATTACGGGCATTGCCGAGCCTGCTGCGTGACATACCATCTTAAGGTTGTCCGCATATGTAAGCACATTTTCGTCAAACTTGGGTGTTCCCCAGCAAGTAAATACCACATCCACGCCTTTTAAGGCTTCTTTCATTTCATCGGGAGTGTAGTTTTTATCGGTTTCATTGTACACCACTTCGCCGAGTTTTTCTAATCTTTCAATGGCACTGGGAGTAAAGAAGGTGTCGAAAACCACATTGCCGTTTTTGGGATAAGAAATTAAAATTTTCATTGTCATCCGCTCCTTGTATTTAATAAATTTAATAAAAACTATATAAGAAGACTCTTTAAAGCCAATAGTATATTAAAGTAGCAATATTACTTCTGCCATCTTTCCATCTTTGCCACAGCAAAAGCTTTTTCTATGTAGTCTACATATTCGTCAACGGCAATATGGAAGAGTTTTTCGCCCTTTTCCTTTGTTGCAAGAGAGGGCTTGCCCCATGCACCTGTTGAAGAAAGCTCCGGAAGAGGAGCATAACTCAAAAAGCTCTGGGGTACGTCGGGAACACAGTCATTTTCCATCATAAGGTCCTTTTTTACAAGGTCCTCGTAGAAATAAAGAATTTTTGAAGTTTCACTTTCACCTGCATGGATTTCCGCCTGAGGTCCCAGAACTTCCTTACGTCTTGCGCTGGGAGGACATTCGGGGTAAACCACCACAAGGTCATCATAAAGGGCATTGAGCTCTCTTATGCAGGGCTTTATTACAAATGTTCCTCCGTGGCAGGAAAGAACAACCACACGGTTAAAGCCCTGGTCCTTAAGACACAGCACAAGGTCCTGAAGCATTTTGTAGAAGGTATCGGGCTTAAAGCATACGGTACCTGCACTTCCTCGGTGCTCATAGCAAGTCGAAAAAGGAAGTGCCGGAAGCAGATAAGCATCAATTCTTTCTGCAACAGCTTCAGCAATTTTCTCCGCTATCAGGTAGTCTGTGCCTACAGGAAGATGAGAAGCGTGTTGCTCTATACTTCCTACGGGAATGATGGCAGTTTTAATGCCGCTTTCTTTAATTTCATTTGTTGTGTTTCTGTAAGAAATCATAACTATATCACCTCAGCTTAATTATAAATCAATTTTTTCCTTTTATCAACTTAATGTTGAACAAAAACAATAAATTTTTTTGTGGAATTTACCTTAATTTAATGTATTTTTATGTTGTAATCCCTGTCCATAATATGCTATAATATATTATGTATAATTATATTTAGAATGGGAGGGATTGTTTTGAATACTGTTTACTGTGTTGAAGATGATGCCAATATCAGGGAACTTATAACTTATACTCTGTCTTCCGCAGGCTTTGATGTGGAGGGTTTTGAGTGTGCAAAGGATTTCTTTCGTGTTATGAAGGAAAAGCCTGCCAACCTTGTGCTTCTTGATATAATGCTTCCCGATACCGACGGAACAGAAATATTGCGCATTCTTCGCAATGATCCGTCTACCAGAAATATATGTGTGATTTTCCTTACTGCCAAATCCGAAAGAATGGACAAAATACGCGGACTTGATATGGGTGCCGACGACTACATAACCAAACCCTTTGACGTTTTGGAGCTTATATCCAGAGTGCGTGCATTATTAAGAAGAACTCAAACCGACGTCAGCGCAGAGCCTTCTATAGTTTCAGGGGATATATCTATGGACACTAAAAAACGCTCGGTTACCGTTAAAGACGAAGAAGTAAACCTTACTTTTAAAGAATTTGAACTTTTATATATGCTTATGTCCGCCAAAGGCAATGTGGTATCCAGAGAGAGTATAATCTCCAAGATATGGGGTACCGACTTTGAGGGAGAATCCCGCACCCTTGATGTGCACATACGAACACTTCGTCAAAAGCTCGGATGCTCAGGCAACCAAATAGAAACCGTGAGAAATGTAGGATATAAAATAGGGTGATGCCTCTTGTATAAAAAAATATACCGCAATATGTGTTTTATGGCAATGACTTCACTTGTCATATTTGCAATACTTATTCTTTGCGCCTGCTACACATATTTTGAAAATCAGCAAAAATCAGAACTGGAAAACGAGGCAAAGCTTGCCGCAGAGTTTCTTAATCTTTGCGAATCGCCCCGGGACAGTCTGCTTAGAATTGACCCCAAGGGCAACCGTCTTACTCTTATAAGTGAAGACGGCTATATAATATATGATACTTCGTCGGATTCTACCGACAGCCGTGCTGACAGACCCGAAGTTAAAGAAGCCTTCAAAAAGGGTTCGGCTTCTGTTACGAGATATTCCGGAACTCTTAAAGAAACCCTGCATTATTCTGCCGTTCTTCTTGATAACGGCGAAATGATCCGCATATCACGCAAAAGCGGTATGCCGTCTATCTTTTATACAATCATAATAGCTGTGCTTTTTATTACCGGTGTTTTGTATGTGCTTTGCGCAATTATGGCGACGCGTCTTACCGAAAGCATTGTAAAGCCCATCGAAAAAATCAATCTTTACGATGAAAAAGCCATAGACAGCGCATATGAAGAAATACAACCATTTCTTAAAAAAATTATAAATCAGAACATTGAAATAAACAGACAAACCGAACGGGTTACCGAACACAAAGCTCGCCTTCGTGCAATTATGGATAACATAAACGAAGGCCTTGTAATCACCGATTCGCTGGGATACGCTCTTTCAGTAAATTCGCCTGCCATGGATATACTGGGGATAACCGAAAGCACCATACGCCACAGAAGGCTGGAGGAGCTTACCAATGACGAAAAAATTCACTCTGTGCTCCGAAAAGCCCTCGGCGGTGAAAAGAACAACATAATGTATGAATCCAAAGAAAGGTCTTATCAGATATTCTACAGCCCCATTTACGAAGAAAATCAAGTTTCGGGGTCCGTGTTGCTTCTTTTTGACGTAACCGAAAGGACAAACAGCGAAAAAATACGAAGAGAATTTACCGCAAATGTATCTCACGAGCTTAAAACACCCCTTACCACAATTCACGGTTACTCCCAGATTATAGACAGCGGCATTGCCAAGCCCGAAGACATACAGGGCTTTGTTAAAAAAATAGAGAAAGAGAGTTCCCGTCTTATGGTGCTTGTTGATGACATCATAGCCCTATCTCACCTGGACGAAGCCACAAGTGATTCTCCCAAGGAGTTGTTTGCGGCGGAAAACGCAGTGACCGAAGCCTGTGAAGCCCTTTATGAAAAAGCCCGGGAAAAAGAAATCGAACTTACCTACAGGTGCGACAGCTCCAAAATCTATGCAAATATGGCGCAAATTGTTGAAATCATCTACAATCTTTGCGATAACGCCATTAAATACAATACACCCCAGGGAAAAGTCACAGTTACCGTTTCGGAAGGAAAAATTATTATTTCTGATACAGGCATAGGTATTCCCGAAAAGTACCACGACCGTATTTTTGAACGTTTCTTCCGTGTGGATAAGAGTCACTCTAAAAAGGTAAACGGTACGGGGCTTGGTCTTTCAATTGTAAAGCACCTTGCCAAAATTAACAATGCTGATATCGAAGTAAAATCTTCGCCGGGAAAAGGAAGTACCTTTACAATAACCTTCAGAAAGGATGTCGGACTTGAAAATAACATTTAACGACATTAAAAACAACGACGCCGTAAAAACATATATCAGTCAGGCAGATGTGGCTCTCTCCGCCTTGGGATTTACCGAGCACAGCTTTGCCCACGTAGTTCACGTGGCGGAATGTGCCGGATATATTCTGTCTGTAATGGGTTACTCCGAACACGATATTGAGCTTGCTAAAATAGCTGCTTACCTCCACGATATAGGAAACCTTGTAAACAGGATTGAACATTCTCAAAGCGGGGCTGTTATGGCCTTCCGTATACTTGACAATCTGGGTATGGATCCGGCCGACATAGCTCTTGTGGTAAGTGCCATAGGAAACCACGACGAAGGAACCGGAGTTGCTGCAAATGCAATTTCTGCAGCTCTTATCATAGCCGACAAAACCGACGTAAGACGTTCCAGAGTACGCAACACGGACATAGCAACCTTCGACATTCACGACCGCGTAAACTATTCCGTGGAAGAATCCCGCGTGGATATAAGCGATGATAAAACAACCATTACTCTTACAATGACCATAGACACCAAGTACAGCTCGGTAATGGACTATTTTGAAATATTTATGGGCAGAATGCTTATGTGCAGGAAAGCTGCAGAAAAGCTGGGGCTTAAATTCAAAATAATAATCAACGGCCAACCCCTCATATAAGCTTTATTTATACATAATACACAAATATATGTTTTTGGGTTGATTTTAGCACTTTAGTGTGATAAAATGATAAAGCACTAAAGTAATAGAGAAAGGACTGCAACCTATGACCTTTAATAACGAAGTAATTAAAAATGACGAAAAAGCCATATTTACTCTGCGTTCGCTTTATCAGAAATACGGATACAAACAGTACAAAATGAGCAAATTTGAAGAATATGACCTTTATGCCAGAAATAAGGATTTCCTTGTTTCCGACTCTGTAATTACATTTACGGACTTCGGAGGTAAGCTTCTTGCATTAAAGCCGGACGTAACCTTATCCATAATTAAAAACTCTCAGGAGGGCTCCCTCACAAAGGTTTACTACAACGAAAACGTATACCGTGCCGCTGAAGGCAGCCATTCCTTTAAGGAAATAATGCAGACCGGTCTTGAATGTATTGGCGACATAGACACCTACAACATCTGCGAAGTAATAATGCTTGCCATAGAAAGCCTTAGCGCCATAAGCGATGACTATGTAATGGATATATCCCATATGGGTCTTATATCCGGAATTCTTACCGAAACCACCGAAGACACTCTTCTTCAGAAAAAGCTTTTGAAATGCCTTGGCGAAAAGAACATTCACGAAATAAAAGCTATCTGCCGCGAAGCCGACACCGACAGCACCAACCTCGAACTTGTGGCTTCCATTTACGGCGACGGCGATAAAGTAACAGATGCTCTGAAAAAGCTTTCTTTAAGCGAAAACACCCTTAAGTCCCTTTCCGAACTGGAAGATATAAACCGTTTCTTAAAGGAAAACGGACTTTCCGAAAAAGTGAACTTTGACTTCTCCATTGCCGGCAATATGAAATACTACAGTGCGGTAATATTCAAAGGATATATCAAAGGTATCTCTTCGAGTGTACTCTCCGGAGGTCAGTATTCCAAACTCCTTTCCCGTATGGGCAAGAAGGCAGATGCCATTGGTTTTGCAGTATATCTCGATATGCTGGAAAGAATGAACACCCGCTCAAAAAAATACGATGTGGACACGGTTCTTCTCTATGAAGAGGGTGCTGATGCTTCCGCACTTTACAAAAACATAAAGCTCCTTACAGACATAGGAACAACGGTTCTTGCGGTTAAGGATATTCCCGATATTAAATACAAACAGCTTCTTAAATTCAACGGTAAGGGGGTAGAAATCCTTGAAAACAATGATTAATGTGGCTCTCCCCAAGGGCAGACTGGGAGAAAAGGTATACGAAATGTTTGAAAAGGCCGGCTACAGTTGCCCTTCCATTAAAGAAAATTCCCGTAAGCTTACCTTTGAAAACGAAGAAAAAGGCATACGCTACTTCTGGGTTAAACCCTCCGATGTAGCCATATATGTAGAAAGAGGCGCCGCGGATATCGGTGTGGCAGGCAAGGATATACTCCTTGAATACTCACCCGATGTATACGAGCTTCTGGATTTGGGGCTCGGCAAATGCCGTATGGCGGTAGCAGGCAAAAGCGACTTTATCGACGATACCGAAAAGACCCTTCGCGTTGCCACAAAATTCGTAAATATAGCCGCAAATTATTATTCCGGCAAAAGCCGCGAGATAGACATAATCAAGCTAAACGGCTCCATAGAGCTTGCTCCCATACTGGGGCTTTCCGATGTAATAGTAGATATTGTGGAAACAGGCTCCACTCTTAAGGAAAACAACCTTGCACCCTTGGAAACCATAGTTCCCATAAGCGCAAGGCTTATTGCAAACAAGGCAAGCTTCAAATTCAAGACAGCGGAAATTGAAGCAATCAAAAAAGCGATTTCCAAACAGACAGGAGAATTTTAACGGAATAAATTGCATACTGTTTCCCGATTCAAATTCGCTACCGACACTTTGATATAAAGGAGAAAAAAATGAAAATCAAAAGAATGTTCTTTTTGCTTTTGTTTATATTGCTCATCATCACCGGACTAAATTGCAAGGCATCCGATTTGAATATTACATTAATAAACAAAAATACATATGTAGAGCTTGTAAATCCTCTAATTACAGAAAATGGGGATTATTACATATCTGTCGAAGATTTAAATAAAATAAATCTGGGATATAGCTATACAGAAAACACATGTTACATTGTTTACAGAGTGAATTGTTCAAAAAGCCGTGATATGTTGGAAATTGACTTTTCGGATGTTATAATATCAAACGGTATACACTATCTCTCCTTAAATACATTGGCATCAGAATACAGCGATATATATTCCATAGATTACAAAAACAACACTTTATCCTTGTGGATAAATGACTACCGGATTGAAACATACACCGTCAGTATATCTGTAGGAGATAACATTAAAATTCCATCTGATGGATTGGATGTAACTGTTTATTACGGAACAAAGTCAAATTTTTCCGGCGGCACCAGTTCTGTACTCAAACGCGAAAACTCCGAAAATGTAGGCTTTGAAGGTACATCTGTTAAAATGCCCGAAGCTACAGATATATTAAAAATTAACAATATTAGCATAAAAAACGAAAAATCCATTACCCTTTTACCAGAAACCCAAACCATCAATGTTCCGTTTGACATTACTGTAAGAACCAAAACAGGGCAAACTAGCAGTGGCGGTGGTGTTGGTTCAACCCCTTATGCGGGATATTATATAGCAGACAAAGGTCACACCGGAGGAGCTCAAACTTTATTTGATATTGACAACAAAACAATACCTTTGGAAATAAAAACTATATACAAACAGAGTTGCTTTTACGGAACCGTTAGTGTTCCAGAGTGTTCCGAGGATGTATCCTTCGAAATATATGCAGAAGGAAATGTTAACTACTCATACAACAGCAATGGAAGTTATTTATCCAAGCCGGAAAAAGTCTTCCTTACAGAAGGAACTATTTATTCCGGTGAAACTGAAGCAGATTATAAACTGGATGTTATTTCCAACCTTGATTATAAGTTAACAATTGTATTTCCGAACAATGAATATTTGCGACAAACTGTAAATGTAACTGCTTCGGATGGCGATTTTCTTCATAATTTTGATAATTTGCAACCGGCAAATATCTTGACCGGTTCTGTCAAATTGCCTGATGAAATTACAGAGTACATAGATTATATTTCTGACACTTCTCTCGATGAAATAGAGGGAGTAATTACTCTGCAGCAAGCAGAAGCTCCCTATTATATATTGGATTCTGCCAAATTTTCCATAGATACATCGACCAAAAGTACAGAATTTTCCCTTTGTGACAGCGTAGGGGTTGATAATGTTGTGGTTTATTATTGGTTGCATGACTATGTAAAAGACATTTATCACGAAGGAATTTACAAAGACAATACATCAACAACTTCAAACAACAAAGGTATGAGGAAAATATCCCCAAATTCCAAAAATGTTGTGTTAAACATTCAACCGGCAAAAACAATTTCAGTTGTACTTAATTGTACTTCCATTATACCCGAGCCGGAGCTCAATGCCACAGGACACAGCCTTACGGAAGAAGGTTATGTTTCAATAAATACCATTGGCGACTTCAATGCAGTTTCCGACTCGCAATACAGAGGAAACTTTATGTTTATGCTTCCAAATGAATGTAACAGATATTCTCTTAATTTTTGCAATGACGGATATAGTATGTTTTATAGTGTTGTAAATGACATATGTGTAAATAACACAATCCCTTCGGATATATATGATGCTGACGATGTCAGCAAAACCATATACTGTGATAACTCCGGAAAGGAAAATTTTGTAAAAACCAAAATTACAAACGTATTGGATGGATATGTACATATTTATTTAAAAAACGAAACCGACAATTACTATATCGGGTTAAAATGCTTTATGGTATTCTATAACGATAGTGGGGACATAATGGATTTACTTATTAACTCCTATGACCTGGATGCATATACCAATATGGATTGCCAAATAGATGCTGATGACAAAGTTCTGAATGAAGCTGCATATTGTAAAATGTTTATCTGGGACACCAATCTGATACCTGTCAGCACAGAAAAAACCAAAAGTTTGGAGGAGAACAAATGATTAAGATATACAAATACGGCGAAGTTTCCAACAATGAAATATTTGCAAGATGCGAAGCAAAAATGAACGTTGAAGAAATAGTTGCCGACATAATCAAAAACGTTGCCGAAAACGGCGACAAAGCTGTTAAGGAATACTGCCTTAAATTCGACAAAGCAAACCTTGATACACTTCTTGTTTCCGAAGAAGAAATTGATGAAGCGGTAAATTCCGTAGAACCCGAATTTCTCCGCATACTTAAAGATGCTGCAGCAAACATCCGTGCTTTCCACGAAAAGCAAGTGAGAAACAGCTTTATCATAAGCGAAAAGAATGGTGTGGTAACCGGTCAGAAGGTTATCCCTGTAGAAAAAGCCGGCCTTTATGTACCCGGAGGCACTGCGGCTTATCCTTCTACCGTTCTTATGGACTCTATCCCTGCTAAAATTGCAGGTGTAGGTGAGCTTGTAATGGTAACTCCTCCCGGAAGAGACGGTAAGATTAACCCCGTAATCCTTGCAGCAGCAAAGATTGCAGGCATCGACAAAATATTTAAAGTGGGCGGCGCCCAGGCAATAGCAGCACTTGCCTACGGAACGGAAACAATTCCCAAGGTTGACAAAATAGTAGGCCCCGGAAATGCCTTTGTTGCCGAAGCAAAGAAGCAAGTTTACGGCAAGGTTTCCATAGATATGATTGCAGGCCCCAGCGAAATTCTTGTTGTGGCAGACTCCCTCTCCACCCCCGCCCATGTTGCGGCAGACCTGCTCTCTCAGGCTGAGCACGACAAAATGGCAAGTGCCGTTTTAGTATGCGACAGCATAGACCTGGCAAACAAAGTTTCCGAAGAAATCGAAAAGCAGATTCCAAATCTGTTAAGAAGCGAAATTGCAAGAGTTTCCATAGACGACAACGGCAAAATAATAGTGGCAGAGGATTTAAGAAAAGCCATAGACATTGCCAATGAAATCGCCCCCGAGCATCTGGAACTTTGCATGGATAATCCCTTTGACTACCTAGACAGCATAAAGCATGCCGGTTCCATATTTATGGGTCGCTACTGCCCCGAGGCTCTTGGCGATTACTTCGCAGGGCCCAACCACACTCTGCCCACAAGCGGTACTGCAAGATTTTCAAGTCCTCTTTCTGTTGACGACTTCGTAAAGAAAACCCAGTACACCTACTATACAAAAGATGCCCTTCTTAAGGTAAAAGACGACGTAGCATACTTCGCCGAAAAAGAAGGACTTACTGCACATGCAAAGAGTGCATTAATCCGTTTTACGGATTAATGCAACAAAATAAAAGGCGGTTTATACATATGAGCAGATTTTTAAGCCAAAGGCTTTTATCTCTTGAAGAATATGTTCCCGGCGAACAGCCAAGGGACAAAAAATACATAAAACTTAATACCAATGAAAGTCCGTTTCCACCATCACCAACGGCAATTGCCGCTGTTACGGACAGAGAAAAGGAAGACTTACGACTTTACTCAGACCCGGAATGTAAAAAGCTTAAAGAAGCTATCGCCGCATATTATAATGTGGGTGCAGAAAATGTTTTTGTTTCCAACGGTTCCGATGAATCCTTAAACTTCTTCTTTATGGCTTTTTGCGATGAAGAAAATAAGGTATGTTTTCCGGAGATAAGCTACGGATTCTATAAAGTTTTTGCAGACCTTTACTCCCTGGACTATGAAACCATCCCCTTAAAGGAAGACTTCACCATAGATGTAAACGACTATATAAGCAAAAGCAAAAACATAGTTATAGCCAACCCCAATGCTCCCACGGGACTTTGTCTGGGGCTTTCCGATATAGAAAAAATAGTAAGCTCCAACCCCGACCACATTGTAGTTATAGATGAAGCCTATGTGGACTTTGGCGGAGAAAGCGCAGTAAATCTCACCAAAAAATATAATAATCTTATAGTGGTGCAGACTTTCTCAAAATCCCGTTCTCTTGCCGGCGCAAGGCTCGGCTTTGCCATTGCAGACAAAGAAATTATAAAAGATATGGAGAAGATTAAATACTCCACAAATCCCTACAACATAAACAGACTCACTCTTTTACTTGGAACAGAGGCAATAAAGGACAAGGAATATTTTGAAACTAACAGAAACCTCATAATCGAAGCAAGGAATTACACCGAAAAATCCCTTATAGAGCTTGGATTTGATGTTCTTCCGTCAAAAACCAATTTTGTATTTGCCAAAAACGACAAAATACACGGCGAAGAACTCTACCTTAAACTCAAAGAAAAAGGAATCCTTGTAAGACATTTCTCCAACCCAAAAATTTGTGAGTACAACCGTATAACAATCGGCACCATGGAAGAAATGCAGGCGCTTGTTAAAGCGACAGAAGAAATTATTTCTCAGTAAAGGAGAATATATAATGAGAAAATCAGAAATCACAAGAAATACCGCCGAAACTCAAATAAATCTTTCCCTTAATCTTGACGGCACAGGTAAGTCTGACATATCCACAGGTTGCGGATTTATGGACCATATGCTTACACTTTTTGCAAAGCACGGCAGATTTGACCTTAGTGTAAAATGCACAGGTGACACCTATGTGGACTACCACCACACCACCGAGGATATAGGCATCGTACTTGGCGAAGCTTTCAAAGAAGCTATCGGCGATATGAAGGGTATCTACCGTTATGCGGACATCACCCTTCCCATGGACGAAGCACTTATACTTTGCGCAGTTGATATATCAGGCAGAAGCTATCTTAACTTTGCCGCACCCATACCCTGTCAAAAGATTGGCGACTTTGACTCTGAGCTTATTGAAGAATTTATGTGCGGATTCGTAAGAAAAGCCGGTATTACTCTCCACATATCCAAGCTTTTTGGCACAAACAGTCACCACATTGCAGAGGGAATATTCAAAGCCCTTGCAAGAGTTCTGAGCAAAGCTGCGGCAATAGACGAGAAATACAAAGATGAAATACCCTCAACTAAAGGAGTTCTATAATGATACTTATTGCAGATTACGGAGTGGGAAATATTTTTTCTCTTACAAGCTCCTTTAAATTTATAGGTGCAGATGCATATCTTACTGCAAATCCCGAAGACTTAAAAAAAGCCGACAAAATAATTCTCCCCGGCGTTGGAGCCTTTGAAGATGCGGCAAAGAAGCTTAAATCCTCCGGTATGTGGGATGCAATTATTGAAGAAACCGCAAAGGGCAAGCCACTTCTCGGTATATGCCTTGGTATGCAGATGCTCTTTGACAGAAGCTTTGAATACGGTGAGCACCAAGGTCTTGGCCTTATAGGCGGCGACATATGTCCCATTGAACCCGATGTGACCCCCGGACTTAAAATCCCCCACATTGGCTGGAACGCTCTGTCCTTTCCAAAAGGCAAAGATAAAAGCAAGATATATAAATATGTAAATGAGGGTGACCATGTGTACTTTGTACACTCCTACTACGGCAAAAACTGTGATGAGTATGTAAGCGCCACCACCGAATACGGCGGAATACTTACAGCATCCGTAGAAAAAGATAATGTATACGGAGCTCAGTTCCACCCGGAAAAAAGCGGCAAAGTAGGTCTTGGTATCCTTAAAGCATTCACAGAAATATAATGAAAGGCAAAAGTTATGAACATATTTCCTGCAATAGATATAATAGACGCCAAAGCGGTAAGGCTTTTTAAAGGCGATTACAATCAGAAAACCGTATACAACGAAAGACCCCTTTCCGTGGCTATGGGCTTCAAAGAGGCAGGTGCCGAATATATACACATAGTGGACTTAGACGGTGCCAAAAGCGGAGAAACTCCCAACGCAGACCTAGTAAGCGAAATTGCCCGTACTGCAGGGCTAAAGGTTGAAATCGGCGGCGGTATACGCTCGGAAAAGGTAATCGAACGATACCTTGATGCCGGCGTAATGAGAGTTATTCTCGGCACAATAGCTATAGACAACCCTGCTTTTACCGAAGAAATGGTTAAAAAATACGGCTCGGGCATAGCTGTGGGCATAGACATTTCCAATGGCTATGTTGCCACAAAGGGCTGGACAGAAATAACCAAGGTAAGCTGTGACGAAATGTTTAAACGTATGGAAAGTATCGGCGTAAAAACCGTTATATGTACCGATATTTCCAAAGATGGTGCCATGAGCGGTACAAATCTTGAACTTTACAAAGCATTAAGCGAAAAATATTCCATTGACATAGTGGCTTCCGGCGGTGTATCATCTATAGGAGATGTAAAAGCCCTTAAGGAAATGAATATGTACGGAGCTATTCTCGGAAAAGCCCTTTACGAAGGTGCCATAGATTTAAAGGAAGCAATCGAGGTGGCAAAATGATAACAAAGAGAATTATCCCCTGCCTTGATGTAAGAAACGGAAGAGTCGTTAAGGGTGTAAACTTTGAAGGTTTAAACGATGTTTCTTCTCCCATAGAGCTTGGCAGATACTACAGCGAAAACGGTGCAGATGAGCTTGTGTTCTACGACATAACCGCATCGTATGAAGAAAGGGCACTCTTTACCGATATATTAAAAGAAGTGGCATCCACCATTTTTATTCCCCTTACCGTAGGCGGGGGCATAAACACCATTGACGACTTTGACAGAGTATTAAAGTGCGGTGCCGACAAAGTTTCCGTAAATTCCGGAGCAATCCGTAACCCTTCCCTTATAAAGGAAGCGGCTTTAAAGTACGGCGACCAGTGTGTAGTGCTTTCTGTTGACATTAAAAGAGTTGACGGAAAGTTCAAGGTATTTGCCAAGGGTGGCAGAGAAAACACAGGAATTGATGCCATAGAATGGATAAAGCAAGGCGAAGCAAACGGCGCCGGGGAAATAGTTGTAAACAGCATAGATACCGACGGTGTTAAAAAAGGTTTTGATATAGAAATGCTTAAAGCCGTAAACGAAGCGGTGTCCGTACCTGTAATTGCCTCCGGCGGTGCAGGATGTATAGAAGATTTCATACATCTCTTTAACGAAATACCCACAATAGATGCAGGACTTGCAGCATCTATATTCCACTTTGGTGAAGTAAGTATCAAAAATTTAAAAACAGAGCTTAAGAAAAACAATATAAATGTAAGAATATAACCCATAGGAGGTTTTGACGTGATAGACATAAACACACTTAAATTTGACGAAAAAGGTTTAATACCTGCCATAGTAACCGATGCCGTGTCCGGCAAGGTGCTTACCCTGGCTTATATGAACAAGGAAAGTCTTGAAATCAGTATGAAGGAAAAAAAGACCTGTTTCTGGTCCCGTTCCAGACAGGAGCTGTGGAGAAAAGGTGAAACAAGCGGAAACTATCAGCACATAGTATCCATTACAGCGGACTGCGACGGCGATGCTCTTGAAGTAAGCGTTATAAAGGACGGTCCCGCCTGCCACACAGGTGCAGATTCCTGCTTCAACGACGTAATCTTCGGTGAAAAGAAATCCGACTTCCGTCTTGAAAGCCTTATGGCAAAGCTCAAAGGCAGAAAAAAAGATATGCCCGAAGGCTCCTACACCACCTACCTTTTCCAGAAGGGTCTTGACAAAATTCTCAAAAAAGTAGGCGAAGAATGTACAGAAGTTATCATTGCGGCAAAAGCAGAGGATAAGGCTGAAACAATCTATGAAATTGCAGACCTTGCATACCACACTTTGGTTCTTATGATTGAATCCGGCATTGAAATTGAAGACATCAAAAATGAGCTTGCGTCAAGAGATGTTATAGAAACTAAGGTTAAACAGGAGAAGATGACAAAATGAAAATAAGTGATTTGCATGTACACTCCACCTTTTGCGATGGCAAGTGCACAATAGACGAAATGGCGGAGCACGCCATTGAAATGGGTATGAAATCTCTTGGTTTTTCATCCCATGGATTTACAGATTTTGACGACACCTTCTGTATGAAGGAAGAATCCCTCATACCCTATGTAAATGCAGTAAATGAAGCAAAAGATAAATACAAAGGAAAAATTCAGATTTATCTCGGTACTGAAAAAGACCTGTATTCCGGAAAGCTTGATGCCCCCTTTGACTACAAAATAGGCTCCCTTCACTATGTATACAAAGACGGAAAGTATCTTAGCGTAGACCATTGCGAAGCCGCCTTTGTAGAAGATGTTAAAAACCACTTTGACGGAAGCTACATAGAGTATGCAAAGCTTTATTACTCTGAATTTGCAAGACTTCTTCAAAAGGACAAATACGACATAGTTGGTCACTTTGATCTGGTTTCCAAGTTCAACACCGGCGGTAAATACTACGACGAGGGAAATAAAGAATATCAGAATGCCGCTCTTGAGGTAATGGCCCTTGCCAAGGAAATTTGTCCCATAGTTGAAATGAACACAGGAGCAATTTCCAGAGGATACCGCAAGACCCCTTACTTAAGAAGGTTCATTCTTGACTACATCCGCGACAACAATATGAAAGTTGTCCTCACCAGCGATTCCCACACATACAAAACCCTTTGCTTCGGTTTTGACCAATGTGTTGAAATACTTAAAGATGCCGGCATAAACAGCATAGTTGCTCTTCTTGACGGCGGATTTAAAGAAATAGGTATATGAAAGGACGAAAGAAAATGAAAAAGGTTTTATCCATTATGCTTGCTATGGTTCTTTGTTTGGGAACAGTAGCTTTTGCAGATGAAGAAATCATTGGCGGCGCTGATGAAGCTACAGAAATTTTGGTGGATTCCGCATTAGAAAAAGAAGTTCCCATCAAACTCATTGCAGACAACAAGGTGATTGACACACCTACTCACATTGTAAACAATCGCACTCTTGTACCATTAAGAGCACTTCTGGAAAGCACAAACGCCACAGTTGACTGGGATAACCCCACACAGACTGCCACAGTAAAAAGAGGCGACAAGGTTGTAAAGGTTCAGATAGGAAACTCCGTAATGAACACCGCTTCCGGCGATGTTACATTAGATGCAGCTCCCGTACTTTTAAACGAAGGAACTACAACCTATGTACCCTTAAGAGCTATCTGCGAAGCATTTGACTTCACAGTAGACTGGGACAACGGCGGTTCCAATACAATACTGGTACTTTCTCCTGATGGATGTCACTATGTAGATATGTACGATGGAATCACCCTTGAAGGCTACCTTACAGCTATCAATTCAACTGCTGAAGACTTTACTTTGGCAACAGGTGTAGACTACGAATCAAACAAAGATAAGCTCTATGCTGAGATAGACAACCTCATAAGCATACAAAATATTGCAAATATGAACGGCTATGCCCTCTCTGACATGCTTTCTGCCGTAGGCAAGGATGCAGCCCCCGAAACACCATGGGGCGAATTTATCGGAAACCTCACTATGAAACAGTACATAGAAAACTTCACTCCTGCACTTCAGTACGGAATGGATGCTAAAGCAGCTTTGGAAAGCATGAAAGCAAGCTACGGTCTTGGGGATGAATATACTCTTGATACTCCCTACAAATATCTTCGCGTAATAATGGATGAAAAAGACCTTGAATTCCAGAAGCAACAGGCAGAAATTCAGGCTGCTCAGCAGAAAGCTCAGGAAGAAAAGCTTGCAAAGGATTTAGAGGAGCTTCCCGGACTTTTGAAAAATACCGTTAAGTTCACTATTACTATGAGCGACGGTAAAAAGATGAAGGGCGAGCTATACCCCGACCTTGCTCCCACAACCGTTGATAACTTCATAAAGCTCTGTAATGAAAAATTCTATGACGGACTTATTTTCCACCGTGTTATCAGAGGTTTCATGATTCAGGGCGGTTGTCCAAACGGAACCGGTATGGGTGGCCCCGGCTACACAATTCCCGGTGAATTTTACCAGAATGGCTTTGCCAATGATTTAAAACACACCGAAGGTGTTCTCTCCATGGCAAGAGCAATGCATCCCGATTCCGCAGGAAGCCAGTTCTTCATTATGCACCAGACTTCTCCACACTTAGACGGCGCTTACGCTGCATTCGGTAAAGTTATCGAAGGTATGGACGTAGTAAACAAAATTGCTGACGAAAGAACTGATTATGCCGACAGACCTATGGTTGATCAGAGAATCAAATCTATGACAGTAGATACTTTCGGCGTAGAATATCCGGAACCTGAAAAAATGTAACCAATAGACATAGGGCTGTTCCAAAATAAAATGGTAACTAAAATTTTATTTTGGAACAGCCCTTGTTCATATTTTGTTCATATTTTTTTTACGTTTTTTTCATTTACATTACATTAAAAATCCATTTTTTCTGTCTATACTGGTATTATAAAATAAGTATTGCTTATATCGCTTAACTTTATATAAATAAACTTTTTCATAATAATGCCGGGTAAAGATATTTAC
>JAZQFN010000024.1:0-3452 GCA_045539515.1 Clostridia bacterium | reverse complement strand
TACACCGAGGTAACAACCAAGAGAAAGAAGCAAGTGCTTAATAAATATAACTATAGAAATAAACTGTAATTATATATAGGTACATATATGTTAAAACTATCGCAAAATGGGAAGTAATTCAACCTACACTGCAAAAATGCTCCATATTTCGACAAAAACGTTTATTTTTCAAACTCCGCTACAGCCTTCCTAAACGCACCTATCTTCCTCGACGAAGTATAAACCAGCTCTTCCTTATCACCGTATCTTACCTTAACGAAATCCCTTGTCACTTCCGACACATAATTCAGATTGACTATGTAACTGTAATGGGGTTGGGCGAAGGAGTTTTCGTCGAGGACGGTTTTCCAATGCTCTATGGGGTGGTAGGTTTCGAGTTTTCTGTCCGTCAGGTACATCACGGACTTTCTGTCCTCAATGGCAATGTACACAATATCGTGAGGATAAACTATGCAAATGTCCTTGCCGCAGGTGGTCACCGGAATGCCGGGAAAAAGGTCGCAGTTTCCGCTGTCGCTTACGGGTACAAACAAGCCTTCGCAGCCGTAATATGTAATCGGGATGCACGCCAGATCGTTGTTTGACAGCAGCTCCGTTATTTCCTCTTTGGTTTTTGGTTGTCCGATTTTTTTCACTTCCATAGTTACTTTTCCTTAAAATAAAATTTGTCTTATATAGGTAAAGTGTTGTAAAACGGAAAAAGTAACACCATTTTTCAAAAAAAGTATCGAACTTTGTCGAAATGTACAATTAAGAGAACCTTAAGTTTATGCACTATAACAAAAAATCCCCGTTGGGAAAGCAGTAAGTCTGCTATCCTAACGGGATATTTGTTTCTGATGATTTGAATTACATCTTTTCTTTTAATTTTTCCATAACTCATTTCTAAATTACAGATGAATTCTTATCTGTTAATCCATTAAGACAAAAATCATACCCACCGAAAATACTTTTAGTTTTGAGTATTATATCTAAATTGCTTCTGTTAATCACAATCACTACTCCTTGGTCAGCAATATTTCATTGAATAAAAAACCAAATGTATATTGTTATACTGTTTTTCATCAATTATGTTCAAACTTTTTAAAAAATCCGATTCCAAGAACTGCAGCAAACAAGCTTGCAAGGGTGTAGGATAGCCAGATACCCTCAATTCCCCCAAATTTAGGTAGAATCAAAATCAATGGTATTGCAAAAATTAGTGTTGCAGAAAACATCACGAATGCACTTCCTTTTTTGCCTGCTGACTGATAAAATGCACCCGTAATCATAGGAACAGATGCGAATAAAAGAGAAAAGGATATTATTCTTATTCCCTTTGATGCAAGGATGATTATTTCTTTGGTGTCCGTAAAAATCCCTATAAGTAATTCAGGCACAGATTGCACTAATATTATCGCTAAAAGGGAATATATAATACTCAGCTTTATGCAAAAAATGACGGAGTGCTTTACTCTGTCATATTTTTTTGCTCCGAGATTGTAGCCTGCAACTGGCACAAGCGCTGAGGAAAATGCAGTCAGAGGTGCAAGACCGAAGGTGATAATTTTGCTAACATATGCAAAAGCTGTTACGCCCATTTCTCCACTTACTTTTGCAAGAACATTGTTGAAAATAGCTGACATTACAGACAATGAACCTGACTGAATAAGCGACGGGAGACCTATACCGATAATCTCTATTGCAGTTTTTTTGTCAGGGTGTACACCCTTGAATTTCTGTGCTGTGAATCGCGTAAAAAACAGCATACTCATTAGGAACGATGTAAACTGACAAATTATCGTTGCAAGTGCAGAGCCTTTTACACCCATATCAAGCACTAAAATGAAAACAGCGTCAAGAATTATATTGATTGAAATGGGTATTATCCATATGAGCATTCCGTAAAGCATTTTACCCTCTGCCCGTATAATTGATGAAAATCCTGTTGAAAATACATTGCCTAAAAGAATTATTGTAAAATATTCTTTTGCATATATTTCAAGTTCACCCGTACAGCCGAGAGCCTTCAGTAACGGATTCATAAAAGCAAAGCCGAGAAGAGTTGTGATAATAGCCGTTACATAAAAAATCAGCATTGCGTTGAAGGTCACATTTCCCGCTTCACCGTTTTCACCTTCGCCGAGCTTTCTTGATACTATGGCAGATGCACCGCTTCCGACGGTGGTTGCAATTGCACCCTGTAAAATCGTAAAGGGCAGTATAAGAGAAACGCCGCCCATTGCGTTGTCACCCACAGCATGGCTGATAAACAGCGTGTCGGTAAGTGTATATACAGAGTTGAAAACAAGACCTGCAAGTACCGTTGTTGAAAAGCTTAAAATCAGCTTTGGAATTTTCTGCGTACCAAGCTTTGCATTTTCGCCGTTCATTTGTTAAACACCCTGAAAGCGGAGTTGTATAAGAATGCACAAGCCACAATGTTTCTCCACCAACCAAAATGATGGGGAGTGTAGCGGTAATATTTTTCCGTTTCCATAATAAGAGCCATAAGTGCTTGTCCCATTGCATAGCGGAGCTTTATTCCATCGTCAACCGTTATTTTCTTTTCAGCAACTGAGTTGTAGTATTCAAGAGTTCTTGTTTTCTTCTCCATAGGATGCATCAAATCAAAATGAACAAAATCGAGAATTTTATCGCCCCACAATCCTCTTTCAAGGTCAACAATCCAATATTTGCTCTTTGGATTCTCTTTGTCATACATTATGTTGCCGGGGTGCAAGTCGAAGTTGACCATAACGCATTCAACATCAGTGAAAACATCTCTATATTTTCCAAGAACTTTCAGCAGCTTTTCGCCGTTTTTGCATTTACGGTTCTTTTTTGAACAATCTGAAACAAGGCTAGTAATAATGTGTTTTAATGCATCATACCATGTGCTGAACTTTTCTCCTGAGGCATAGCCGAATTCGTTGTGATATACCTTGTGCATTTCAGCCGCAATATCAAGTATTGCTTTTTCACTTTCTTGTTTTTCTACATCAGTAAGTTTACAGTGACTTAATGCATTACCGCCCAATTTCTCCATTATAAACCAATCTGTTCTTATTGTATCTCTTGAAAAATCGCTGTAAATTATTGCAGGAGCGTTGATTTCTGTTTTTGCAATTTGCTCATACCAATAAAGCTCCGCATTCATCATATTTTTTTCGTAGGTAAGCACTTCACAATCAGGTGCAGGTGCAATTTTTATTGCATAATCTTTGCCGTCGGCAGTGACGGAGTAAACGGCATTGTATTCGCCGTCGCCTAACGGCGCAATGTTGCCTATGTTTTTAAAACCTGCTTTGAAGAAAAGTTTTTTAATTTGTTCATTTGTAATAGGGTATTTAGTTTTGCTTATCATATCGTTCACTCCTTATGCTGCAAAAATATTGTACAATAACATAACAACAAAATCAACTTAACCCTACTGCCGACAGCTATAGCAACAGCAGTAGGTGTTGTTTACC
>JAZQFN010000023.1:0-31746 GCA_045539515.1 Clostridia bacterium | reverse complement strand
TTAGAGGACGACAAGCCAAAAGATACCGTAAATTCACCATTTGAGGCATCTTCAGTGTTGGTTGTTAAGGCTACAAAATAGCGGCTTTTGGCATTTATGACAAAAGCTACAGAAATGAAAAAAGCTCATTAGTAATGATGTGATATAATCCCCTTAGAGTAGACACTTGAAATAACAAAAATATTTCAAGACTATTCTAAGGGGGTTTTTCTATGGGAAGAAAATCAAAGACACCATGTGAAGTGAAAGTTGCAGCAATAGAAGCCTATGAACGTAATGAAGGTAGTTTAAAAACAATTTCTGAACGATTTTGTGTTGACGAAAATGCTTTAAATTACTGGATTCAAATTTATCGTTCGCAAGGGGAAGAAGGATTGTTGCCTTCAAATACTCACAAACATTGGAGCAAAGAAATAAAGATACTTGCTGTACAAGAATATCTTTTAGGAAACGGTTCTCAACGAGACATATGTAGAAAATACAAAATTTCTTCTAATTCTATTCTCAGAAGTTGGATTAAGGTGTATAATGATAGTCATAAGGAATTAAAATCTACCGGTTCAGGAGGCAGAAAACCTATGACTAAAGCAAGAAAAACAACATTTGAAGAGCGAATTGAAATAGTGCAGTTTTGTATTGCGAATGGCAAAAACTATGGTTTAACGATGGACAAGTTCAATGTTTCGTATCAACAAATATATCTTTGGGTACGCAAATATGAGGAAAAAGGTATTAATGCTTTAGTCGATAGACGCGGAAAAGCCAAACCCGAAAATGAGCTGACAGAACTTGATAGATTAAAGGCTGAAAACAAAATGCTTGCAGCAAAAAATCAAGAACTTCAAATGGAGATTGATGTCATAAAAAAATTGAAAGAGGTGGAAAGGAGGTATCGTTAAGCGGAGTCAGATTTGAATTTAAATTTATTGCCATTAAAGAACTGAATGAAGAAAAAGCATATTCAATAGCTAGTCTGTGTGATAAATTAGAAGTTTCCAGAGCGGCATACTATAAATGGACTAATCGTAAACCAAGCAATAAACAAGTAGCAAATGAGCTACTTGCAGAACAGATAACAGATATGTATAACAAAAGTAACGGTGTTTATGGCAGCAAGATGATGAAAATACATATTAACCGAAAATATAAAACAAATCATAGTCACAAAAAGATAAGACGAATTATGCGAGCTTTAGGACTGTACTCTGTAATCAGGAGAAAAAGTAACTCTTGTACTATCCGTTCACCAAAAGAGCAAGCAGCAGAAAACATTTTAAACAGAGATTTTGGTGCAACTCAAATCAATCAGAAATGGCTTACAGATGTAACTGAATTCAAATATGGTATGGATGAAAAGGCATATTTAAGTGCTATTCTTGATTTGTGCGATAGAAGAATTGTATCTTTTGTATTAGGTCACAAAAACAACAATGAGCTTGTTTTTGAAACTTTTGATATTGCCCTCGCCGAAAATCCCGGTGCAACACCGCTATTTCATAGCGATAGAGGATTTCAATATACAAGCCCTGCTTTTAAAAACAAACTTCAACAGGCACATATGATACAAAGTATGTCCAGAGTAGGTAAATGCATTGATAACGGACCAATGGAAGGATTTTGGGGTATTCTCAAAACGGAAATGTACTATTTAAAAAAATTCAATACATATGAAGAATTAAAAGAAGCAATTGAAAAGTATGTCCATTACTACAATAATAACCGTTATCAAGAAAAACTCGGTTGTTTATCGCCGATGGAGTATCACAAGTTAATGGCAGCATAAAAATATGCACCCCACAACGTGGGATGCATACCATAAAATTTTTGTTATTTACACTGTCTACTTGACAGGGATGGGTTCAATGTAATATTTCTTACTAATGAGCATAATTTTTTTATATTCACTTTGCGGTGCGTTCTTTTTCGACAGCCTGAAAGAGCCCTTAAAGGGTTCTTTCGTTATATGCATATTGCTTATTTTACAACAATTTCATAAGAAGTTGTAAGCGGTGTCTGACCTTTATCCCATATCATGGCTTTTACAGTATAGGTCTTGCCTGCTTCAAGCTTGTGATTAATATTAAATGTGTGATTTGCATTTGATGCACTTACATTCTGAATATCGGTAGATAAAAGACCGGTTTCATCATATATGGCAACAATTACTCTGGGTCCCTCTGCACCCTGTCTGTTATTTGCAAAGATATCAGCACTTCCGCTTATACCGGATGATGTGGGCTCATTTGCAGTAACGGAATTTATGAAGAAGTCTTTTTCAATAAAGCTTACAGCAGTTGTACCTGCAGAAATACTTACATTTCCGGTTTCGTACTCGTTACCGTTCACAGATGCCACATAACCCTTAATAGGTGTTACATAAATTGTGCCTGCTGTAGTTGTTCCCTCAACAGTACCGTTTGTTGTAGCCCGAACTGTGTAATCCTCAAAGCTCTTTAAGTATTTGCTCAAGGAAACGATTAAATATGTGGATTTTTCACCCATATAAGTGGCGTGGCTTGATGCTGCTCCGTCTAAATAGATAAGAGTGTTTTGTTCCTCACCGGACTTGGATTCCATACGGCTTCCGGAGAATACGCCTACGTTTACGGAGTTGTCGGAAGAAAGTCCGTCTTTGGTATTAAGCTTCACATTGGGGCCTATTACAAGGTTGGTGGTACCTGTAACATGATGAGAAGTGCTCCATGTGGCAGCAACGCTAAGTCCAGACATTCCAAAGCTTACGTTGTTGTAGCAACCGGAATAAACTCTTCTGGTAACCTGACCGCCAAGAAGATTTACAAATGTATGTCCTGTGAGAGATACACTTTCGCATCCGCCAAAGATTGCCTCTGCAGTACCGGATGTAATAGTAACGTGAGTTTTGGTGCCTGCAGGAAGAACAGTACTTCTTGAACCTGCATATACATTCATTACTTTACCGCCGTTAATATATATGTTGGTATCTTTTGCAGTGCCGTTTGTGCCTGTACCTGCACCCACAATATATTTTGCCACTGCATTGTCTTTGAGTGTTACGTTTGTCTTGCCTTCTACACTGCCGTTGTTTCCGCCGCCGTATACCATACAGGGGGAAAGGGTTGCAGTGTTGTCGTCATCTATTCCTTCACCGGCATTTGCATTTCCGCCAAGAACAATGTGAGTGTCGCCTGTTACCTTTGCGCCATAACCGCCACCGTAGATGTCGTTGTATTTACCGCCAAGAAGTGTAAGATAGGTATTTCCGTTAAGTTCGGCACTCTTGCATCCTCCGTATACAGAGAGTCTGTCTGTGGAAGATACGGAGCTTTCCACGGTGAAGCTGTAACCGTTGGCATATATGGTGGAAGCACCGTTTAAAGTAAGGTTACTTAAGATAAGATCATTTTGAAGACTTACTTCGCTGGGAAGGGTAAGAGTTGCGGAAGAATTTTCACCTTCAATTATTACGGGTTTTGATGTGGCAGAATAGGATGCCGAATCTTTTATTACAATCTTTCCGCCACGGTTAAGCATTGTGTATGCCTTGGAAATTGTGGCAAAAGGCTTTTCGGAAGAACCTTCGTTTGAGTCACTTCCGGCAGAAGCTACGTATGCAACATCAAGCATACCTGTTGTGTCTTCGGTTATATTGATGTTCATATTGGAATAGAAATCATAGTATTCCTTGTCAAGGAAAGGAAGGGTTATTGTGAAAGAACCGTCGGAGTTGATGCTTGCCTGATTAATATATACAATGTCTTTTCCTTCGAAGGAGCTTTCGCTAACCCCTTTATTCAGAACAAGTATGGTAATTCCTTTAGCCTCTTTGTGGGCCGTGCCGCTTACTGTAAGGCTTGCCGCGCCTGCAACCTGCGTGAACATAGCACAGATTACAAAACATACAGTAAGTAATTTGAGTATTTTTTTCATGCTTTTTCTCCTTTATTTATTTTGTTTAGAGCATATACACCTTAAGCATACTACATCTATATATACAAGGTCAATCTGTTACGAATTATTTGTTAATTTCTGACAATATTTGCGCCTTTGTTTTGACATAAGTGTGTTCCTTTCTAAAACATTCTAATTACGAATTAGCTCCCCACAATAAAATATACACAAATACCACCCCCAAACTTTGACACATAGTTAGAAAAGGGCGTAAATCTTTGAAATTCGTTGACAAACCGTTTTGTTTTAAGGTATCATTACTGTGTATACGAATAGGTCAACACAGTGATATTATTCGGATAACAGATTTGTATAGAAAACAGCAATTTTATGTTAAAATTACTTTATAACCCAAAAGGTAAATAATTATTAAACATCAGTGTTTGACTTGTTTTCAATTACACTAAAGGGGAAATGCAAAAATGCTAAACGATTCTTTTAAAATCAGGTACAAAACCCTTCCTATTGCAATAAGTACAGCAAACAACCAGTACACCACAGAGCTCCACAACCACAGAGAGTTTCAGATAGTGCTTATTGAAAGCGGAAGAGCATCGGTGCGTATATTGGATAAGACCTTTAATGCTCAGGAAGGTGACCTTGTGCTTATAAATCCCATGGAGGTTCACAGGATTGTGCCTGACAGCGGTTCTGTGTATAGGCATAAGTGTATATGTTTTGATTGCTCACTCATAATGGACGAGAGGATTGCGGTTGCCTTAATTGAAGAAAGCACCACAATAATTCGTCACATACTCGGGTCGGAGGAACACGCTTCATATATCACAGATTTATTCTTAAGACTTTTTGAAGTGTGCAAGAACGAACCCAAGAGCTTTGAACCGGAGGTTAAGTCCTACATAACTCTCATTTTTGCATATCTTACAGAAAAGAATCTTTTTGACAAAAACAACGTCCGTAAGGAAAATGTGGAGTTTTGTGAAACCCTTCTTAAATATATTCATGAGCATTATGCAGAGCCCATAACTTCAAAGCAGGCATCGGAGGATCTGGCTTTTAATCAGAGCTATTTTTGCAGAGCTTTTAAGAAAAACTTCGGCATGAGCTTTTCGGAATATCTTAATAACTACAGAATTTTCACATCCCGAAGAATGATAGAGGAAACAAATAAAAACATAGCAGACATTGCTTTTGAGTGCGGTTTTGCCACACCTTCGTATTTTGCCAAATGCTTTAAATCCCTTTTGGGAGTTCTCCCTGCAGAATACAGAAAGACTATGGGCAGAACCACCATTAAGCATAAGCCTGTTACCGTAAGCGGTATGCGTACCGAGTGGACTGTGGGTGATACGGGCAAAGGCATTACTACCATAGACCTTGGCGACAGAATGATGTTTGACATGAAAACCAACATGTGGACCAGAATTCACCTTCGTAGCAATCCCTTCCCCTGCGAAGAAAACAAGGTATACAAAATACATATAGATGCAAACGGTTCCGCTGATGAAATTCGTTTTACCGTTCAGTGGTATTGCGGTGACCAAAACATGTTCGGTTACCGTCGTTATGTGGATAAGGACGATGAGATTATTGTTCCCGAAGGTGTTACGCAGTTTGATGTTGTTGCCGTAATCGGCACCAAAAAAGACACCGTGGTAACTCTTGGAAACGTAACTTATGAATATGTAAGGGAGCATCATTCAAAGCCGGTTAAAATATGCACTATAGGCGATGGGGCAATGGTAGGTAAAGATATAGACACCCCGGAAAAGCTTTTGGCAGAATACGAAAAGCATATAGACGAAATTGCTTTTAAGGAAAAACCCGATCTTCTGGTTCTTACAGAACATTTCCACAATCTTTGTGAGCCTAATCTTCCCTTTGCAGAATGGTTTGTGGATATAAATCATATTTCGGTAAATACCATATCGTCACTTGCCAAAAAGCATAAAATGTATATCGGTGCAGGCTTTCATCTTATGGACGAGGGTAACCGACACAACACAATACTGTTCTTTGACAGAAACGGCGAAATCATAAGCCGATACAATAAAACCCACCTTACCATGGGTGAGTATTTAAAGGGGATTGTTCCCGGTGACGGTCCCATTACCATAGACACAGACATCGGCAGAATAGGCTTTCTGCTTTCCTGGGACACATGGTTTCCGGCACTTTTTGAAGAATATTTTAACTTGGATTGCGACATAATAGTAAACCCCACCCGTTCATCTGAGGATAATCATCAGATAAATACCGGAGCTATTACTATGGGTGCCTTTCTTGCAGCAAGCGGAAGAACTCTGTCCACCGTACTTGACAAAAGGGGTAATCCCATAGACGAAGATGACGGCAAAGGCTATGCCGTTGCAACGGTAGATCTTACCGAGCCCGCCTGGGTTAAGTTTCTGTCGGTAGGAGCCTTCTGGGGTTATGGAGCCGCTCCTCTGAAAAAGGACGGAACCCGGGAATATTACAGAGATATGAATAAGAAATAGGTGATATATATGAATACGTTATGGACATTGGGCGATGCCACAAAAGGCGTCAAATACAAAGAAGAAAACGGAAAGTGGACCTTTGATTTTAATGCTGGTATATGGGAAAGAATACATTTAAACAGCAACTTCTTCCCCTGTGAAGAAAATAAAGTGTATAAAATCCACTTAGACGGCACCGAGGGCAAGACGGATTACAGAATAGTAATTCACTTCTGTACCGAGGATCCCGAGGTAAGAGGCTACAGACAGTACATAGAGTTTGATGATGAGGTAAGGGTTCCTCTTGGTATGACTCAGTTTGAGATAAAGGCGATAATCTCCTCAAGGGAAAACACCACCGCAACCCTTGGAGAAATTTCCTATGAATATGTGAGGGACCACAAGCCCCACAATGTACGTCTTTGTGCCATAAGCGACTGTATGATACCGCAAGAGGACAAGGATACTCCCGGCACCTTAGTTAAAGCTTACGCCAAGGCAATAGACCATGTGGCAGAAAAGGAAAAGCCCGACCTTATAGTTCTTACAGAGCACTACAGCAATATGTGCCACACACCCATTCCTTTAAGCGAAAAGTTTGTGGGGTATGATGACTACGCTGTAACAATGCTTTCCGACAAAGCAAAACAGCACGGCATATACATTGCTGCTTCCGTTCATATATTGGAAGACGGCAACCGATACAACAGACTTCTGTTCTTTGACAGAAAGGGCGCTCTTGCCGCCAAGTACGACAAGACCCACCCCACAATGAACGAAATTGAAAGCGGTATTGTTCCCGGAGAAGGAATCACCGTTATAGATACAGATATAGGCAGACTTGGATTTGTAATCTGCTGGGATTTGTGGTTCCCGGAGCTTATAAGTCTTTACTATAAGGAAAAGGTGGACATTCTCATTAACTCATCAAGAGGCGGTGGACTTCCTCAGGCGAAGGCTTCCACCTATGTAAGCGGAATGTACCTTGTAGCTTCCGAATTCAGAGAAATGAACCGTATTCAGGACAAGGCAGGGGAATTTCTTGCCGAAACCAATGAAGAAGGCTATGCCGTTGCCACTGTAGATATCACAGAGCCCGAATGGGTGCCCAACCTTGCAGTTGGATTTAACTATGGCGAAGGCAGAAACATTTACCGCAAGGACAGACGTCCGGATTTGTACGCTCCAATTGCAGAGAGGTACTAATGTTTTTTATCACAAACCCAACAAGTCAATATAGTTGCACCTCGGGATAATTTGGTTGTAGAACTTTTTTGATATATGTTGTACAATTAAGGTGTGTAGGTGTAATAGGATTTTCCGTTGGTTTTAAAAACGGAAATGGTTGACGGTATTAGTAAGTCAGAGACTTGTCATTCTGAACAAAGTGAAGAATCTTCCCGGTAATGGAGATTCTTCGACTTCGCCTACGGCTTCGCTCAGAATGACACCCTTGTCTTTCTTACATAGTAAGCTTGAGGCAATTACACCGTATTGTGTTTTATATAAATCAGTTAAGAACATACAGTTTTTAAGGAGGTTTCATTATGAAGCTTAAAAAGTTAGTGAGTATAATTGCAGCAATATCCGTTATTGCCGCAAGCAGCACCGGTTTTGCTGCCACATGGCGTCATAGCCGCAAGGGGGAAGTAAAGCTTCCTTCCAGAGCCGGCGAAAACGATTATTACTACCAGGATTTTATCGGAGTTGAACCCGGTGTTCTTCCTGCCGGAATGATTGGCTCAAGCAATTCCAACGGTACCCACTCCACAGAGATTACAGACATAGGAGGCGTAGAGAAAAACTGCTACGTGCTGGAAGACTTAAGCCATGAAATGGGCAAGGGTTCCACAAACTCCTCCAGCATATCTTTAAACAACATCAAAGGTCTTGTGGGTGTGGATATTCGCTTTAAATACGAAAAGACCGGAAGCAGCGACTGGAGTTCCTTTGTTATTGAGTATCATGCGCCTGAGGGCTTGAGCTCACGTATGTATTGCGGATCCGCAAATGGTAAACTGTTCTTTAATAACAGTGTATTAAGCGGTACAATAGTTCCAGGTAATTGGTATACATTAAAATGTATTCTTGATTATGACCTTCAGATTGCGGACTGTGAATTATTAGACGAGGCAAACAAAACGTCAAAACAGGTTATTCAGGGTCCGTTGTATGCAGATAAAGAGTTCACCTGTCTTTCTTCCATTAACTTCCGTTCTTCCGAGCTTGGCGGCAAGTGGTATACAGATTACATAAGAGTATACAAGGCTACAGAAGGCTTTGAAGAAAAAGTTCCTGATGTCAAGAAGGGTAGTGCAGAACCCAACAAGGTTCCCGGACCTAAGACATCTGCAGTAGCAGGCAGAACAAACATTCTTATGGACGGCAGATACAAGTTTACAACCAAAGCACCCAAGGTTGCAGATGGTAATGTACTTGTAACCGCAAAGAATGTGGCTTCCTTCTTTAACCTTGCATATGAAGCTACATCCGAAGGTGAAATCATAAAGACCGATTCTGCAAAATACACAGTAACTGCAGATGGCATTAAGAAAGACGCTTCGCCAATGAAGCTTTCTGCAAAACCTGTTAAAGACGGTGCAGAAGTATTTATTCCTATCGGTGATATTGCCAAGGAACTTGGCTATGAATACAGCTACGATGCTTCTGCTAACGTAGCTACCATTACAACAGAGGAGGTAAAATAATATGAAAGCAAACAGAATATTTTCCAAAGTAGTATGCCTCCTTGTGGCACTCACAATGCTTATCCCAACATTTGCTTTTGCGGCAGATAAGGATCAGCCCTGGGATGCAACCTACAATCACGAGGGTGCGGATATGCCTTTTACCCCTGCAGAAGGTTATGTATCCATACAGAACCCACCCGATTTTAAGTGGGGACAGGTAAAGGATGCAGCTTCCTATGAGCTTATTGTGGCAAGAGACCCCGAGCTTAAGGACGTGGTTTACAATAAGGCAGGTCTTGATCTTAACTACCTCAGTATAGATCAGACTCTTGAAACAGGTATTCCCCTTTACTGGACAGTACGCTATAAAGCAAAGAGCGGTACCACCAGCACCTGGGCTACCGTAAGAAAGTTCAGAATTGACCCCGATGCTTATGAATATGTGGTACCCGATATTGACACAATAGTTGCCAATATCCCCAAAGGTCACCCCAGAGCATATGTAAATCCCGAAGATCTTGATGAATTCCGTACCATAAAGGACAACAACTCCAATGCGAAGCTCACATACGATTACTACATGCGCACCGCAGAGAGTTACCTCAAATCTTACGTCATAGAAAAAGATCCTCCTGTAAAAACCAGAAAGGACTTTGATACAGATGCTGAATGGTCAAAGTACTTCAACACCATTAACGGTCAGTGTGTGGGTAACGCCGAAAAGGGCGTTGTTATGGGTTATGCATATCTCTTAAGCGGCAGAAAAGACTTTGCTCGTTATGCTATAGACCTTATTTACGAATACACCAACTGGGATGCAATAAACGGTCTTTCTTCACACAAATCTCAGGACCAGTCCAACAGAAGAATCATGGTATACTCAGCTCTTGTATACGACTGGTGCTATGATCAGATGACTCAGGAAGAAAGAGACAAAATAGTAGAGATGATCTGCATAAGAAGAGATCAGGTTCATCACCTTCTTACTTCTCTTGACAAAGGTTTCTACGACTCCCACGGTTGGACAATTTACTCCATGATAGGTACAGTTGCCTACATACTTACTCACGATGTTCCCGAAGCTAAAGACTGGCTTCGTAAAGCAGTTATCGGTTACACAGCATTCCTCCCCGTATGGTCCTACCAGGATGGTGGATGGTGTCAGGGTACCGGTTATGCAAGACACTCCAGACCAAGATTTATTCAGTTTGGTAGAGTTCTCTACAACGGCGGCGTTGACCTCTTCAGCAAAGGCTGGATGAGAAATGCTTACCTCTACCATATATACACAGCACCCTTTGACTCCGTAGGAAGCTTCGGTGACGAAGGCGGGCGCGACGGTGCAGAATCCAATGCCAACATCCGTAAGGAATACGCAGAGCACATTCACTTTATGCCCGGCGACAAGAACAACGGCGTTCGTAAGTGGATGATGGAGCAGGTAGGCGGTCTCGACACCCAGCGTAACTCCGGTTACTTTGCGGCAGAATCCTACGAGGCAGTTGAAGCAACTCCTCCTTATGACTATCAGCTTGCACATGAATTCAATGATATCGGTTGGATCAATATGACAAATGACCTTACCGATACCAACAGAATACTCTTCAGCTTTAAGTCCAGCCCCATGGGTTCCTTCAACCATTCCCATGCGGACAACAACGGTATATTTATAGAAGCATTTGGTGAGCCGGTTCTTGCTCACAGCGGTTACTATGATTCCTTCAACACAGACCATCATCGTAACATCTGCCAGGCAACAGCTGCTCACAACAGTATTACTGTAGACACCAAAGGACAGCCCACACAGGATATTACCGCAAAGGGTAAGCTTACAGGCTTCCTTACACAGATGGATTTCGACCTTGCTATGGGTGATGCTACAAAAGCATACAAGGGTTACATCGACAAGTTTGAAAGAGCTTGTATCTATGTTCGTCCCGATATGTTTGTTATTGTGGATGACCTCAAGGCAAAAGGCAACAGAACAAGTAAATTTGAGTTCTGGCTCAACACACCTCAGAAGGCTGAAGCCTATGAAGAAGGCAACGGTGCCCGTCTTACAAAGGGCGGTGCAGTTCTTGATGCCACAGTTCATTATCCTCAGAAGGTAAATACTTACTACAACAACATCCATGCCGGTTCCGACATGAAGGAAATCATTCCTCTTGTTAAGTACACCGACTCCGAAGTACAGAAGAGAATCTGGTTTGAAACCGAAAAGGTTAACAGCACCAAGATGATTGTAACTCTTGATCCCCATACTGCAAGTGACAGCATGGAATATATTGATACAGAGTACTTCGACGAATATGTAAAGATGACCTTTGAAGATGGTTCCAACGTAATAGTAAATATTACCGACGATAATCGTCTTATCACCACAAAGGATGGCTTCACATTTGACGGTCTTGCTCTTGCATATAACGATGAATCCATTATGCTTGTAAGAGGTACTACTTTAAAGCAGGGCGAAACAGACCTTATTACTCTTGAATACACCGGTTCTGTGGTAATGGGTAAGGATGAGCTCTCCATATCCACATACACAGACAATTCAAGAATTTGTGTAAACACAAACAACAAGTACATCTCCAAGCTTGAGTCTGCTACCGATTACGACGGCAGAGAGCTTACAGATGCTATAGGTATTACATACAAGAACGAAAAGCTTGTTAAGGTTTCCGATGCAGTTCCTGCTACTGAAAATGAAGCTACAATTCCTGCAGTATTTGAAACTAAAGAAGATGAAAACTTCGTAACCTTTACCGCATGGGTAGATAACTACCAGCTCATGCTCAACGGCAAGCGTATTACAACTGAACAGGTAACAAGCGAAGTTACCGTTTCAATTGATGGTGAAGAAACAAAGGTTGAGCTTGTGGGTGCTACCAAGAGAGATGGCAGGGCAACTGTTACTGCAATTAAGGAAATCCCCGGTAAGAAGTATAGAATAGACTATATTTCCGACGGACTTATTGCTAACGTTCCTGCAGTAGGCTCTGTTGCAAATATAAGCAAGTTAAGACTCTCTTCCGAGACGCTCGATGCTAAGAGAATAGAGTTCTCCACAGTTCCCATTACAGATGTAATGTCAGAAAGATTTGAAGATGCAGATGCAGTTCAGGCTACAGTTACTGTTCTTAAGGAAGCAGAAGATTACATCAAGGATAAATCCGTAGGCGTAAATGTATATACAAGCCGTAAGTTCTTGTCCGGTTCCGCCGGTGTAAGTAAGCTTGATACCGATGGTATGAGGGCTGTTTACGAAATCGTAATCCCCGAGGATGGTGACTACTACTTTACTGCTAAGTATGTTGCATTCAACGCCGAAGATTCCAAGAGAATATTCAACATCGACGGTAAGGACTATGTAATTAACCTTCCCATAACAGCAGGCTATGGTGCAACTCCCGAAGAATGGGATGTTGTAAAGGCTACAGTTCCCATCCACTTTGCAGCAGGCACCTATGAGCTTACAATTGAACCCTTCATGAACCAGTGGAACTACGACTGGATTGGCTTTGTAAAGAAATAAGTACTGATTTTCACGGAAGATTCTTCACTACGCTTAGAATGACAAAACCAATATGTCATTCTGAGGAGTGAAACGACGAAGAATCTTTAAAGCAAGTGAGAAACAGCTTACATTCATATTAGAACAAATTTTTATCTTACATAACAAGAAATGCTGTCGGTTGAGCCGCCATAGGCGGTGTACCGCACATCCGATGCAACAATGCCCCCTCATTGCATTGTAAACCGACAGCATTTCGACCCCTCTTTTAAAAAGAAATAAGTTTTGTAAATATTTCAGAAATGCTTTTGCATTTCTGAAGCAAACCATATCGGCGATGTGGTTTGCTTCAGGAGTACAAAAGATGTTTAAACCATGGAGTATATATATGAAGAAACTCAAAAAACTTACAAGTTTAATATTATCTGTATCTATGATTTTGGGTGCCTGCTCTGTGGTAAATGCAAAGGACTACAGTTGGGAGGACATAAGCACTAAAACCGGTGTTTACATTACCTCTGATGGCGTGTCTATGCCCTGGAAACCTGCAAACGGCTATGTGTCCGAGCAGAACGCCCCGGATTTTACCTGGCCCTATGTAAACAAGGCTACAAGCTATGATTTGAGAATATGTACAAGACCTTATCCCAATGACGGCAAGGTTTATGGTGTGGACGGTCTTACCGTAAACTATCACAATCTTAACCAAACTTTGGAAATCGGCAAAGTATACTATTGGTTTGTGCGTTACCACAAGGCAGATGGTTCAAGTGTCTGGAGCGAACCCAGAAAGTTTACCATAGATCCCGATGCCCACATTTTTACTGTGGAAAGCATCGACGATATAATGAAGAAGGTTCCTTCTTCCCACCCAAGAATTTTTACAACTCTCGACAATTCAACCAATGACTACATATATAATCTGAAGGAATTCAGAGAATTAAAAGAAACTACGGAAATCGGTGCTGAAGTGGCAAAGTACTACATAAACAGTGCCAAAAAATATGCAAACAACAATGCCATAGATGATGAACCGGTAAATATTGATCAGAAACTGGCAGATAATGTGGCAAGAGGTGTTGTAACACAGATTGTAAACTGCTCCTTTGCAGTTCTTATTATGGAAGACGACGACCCCGATAGAAAGGTCGTTGCTGACCACTGCATAAGAGCTATGATGAAAATATCCGAGTGGGATATACACGGTCTTACCTCTCACAAAAACAATGACCAGGTAAACCGAGAAATTATGTTCCGTAGCGCAAGGGCTTATGACTGGGTGTACGACTACATGACCGATGCTCAGCGCAAAAAGTTTACCGATATGATAAAAGCCCGTTGGGACGCTATGGGTGACTTTGCGGACAAGATAACCAAAAACCCTATGGATTCTCACGGATGGACAATCATTGGCTATCAGGGAATTGTTTCCTACGCACTTATCGGTGATGTAGACTGGGCAGAGGAAAAATTCAGAGAGATTCTTCCTCTCTACACTGCAGTTCTTCCTCCCTGGTCCACTCAGGACGGTGGATGGAGTCAGGGTACAGGCTACTGGAAACATGGCACCAACTCCAACAAGGAATTTATAGATACCATACAGCTCGCAGGCCTTACTAAGCTCTACGACAAGGCATGGCTAAAGAACGAACCCGAATGGTTACTCTATACCAACGCAAAGGGTTCCTGGGGTTCCTTTGGTGACGAAGGAAACACCAACCTTGCTGAAAGCACCAAAAGTCCCCGCCAGTCTATGGCAAGACATATGTTCTTTAACAACAGCTCTCTTGCCGCAAGACTTTGTAACGATCTTGGCGGTATGGATAAGTCCTATCTCTACAATTACTATACTGCACCTGCAGAAAATATGGAGCAGGACGATATGATGGCATATCCGAGAGGTCACAAAATGAAAGACCTCCACTGGGCAATAATGAGCTCGGATTTGACTGATCCGGACAGAGTTCAGTTTACATTTAAGTCCAGTCCTTACGGAAGTTATAACCACTCACATTCTGATCAGAACGCCTTTGTTATTCAGGCTTATGGCGAAAAGCTCGCAGTCCGAAGCGGTTTCTACGATCACTATGGCGAAGATCACCACACAGCAGTAACCAATGCTTCCCACTCCCACAACACCATAACGGTGGACGGAGCAAAAGGTCAGGGTAAAGATTCCCTCAGTGCCAAAGGCCACATAGACCAGTTTGTAAACCACCTGAGCTTCGACTCTGTTACCGGCAGAGCAGGAGATGCCTACATAGGTGATTCTGCCAATAGCTTTGGAGGAGCTTTTAACGGTACTCTGGATAAGTTTGACAGAAGCATCATTTACATCCGTCCCGATGTGTTCATAGTGGTGGATGACCTCAAGGCAACAGAGGGCAAAACCTCGAGCTTTGAGTGGTGGCTGAATAGTCCCAACACAACAATTGAAACAAACGATTCCGAAAAGAGCGCACATATAGAAAATGGTAGGGCACATCTTATGACAAGAGTGCTTTATCCTCAAAATATAACCCTTTCCGAAATTTACGGAGGCTACATAAACCCTGCCGACGGAAAAGAGTATATACCTTTGAAGGAACACGATGAAGAAACACGAATGAGTCGTATGAACTTTGCTACCGACAAAGTGGCAAGCACACTTATGGTAACAACCATGAGCGTGTACGAAGATGGTGGCGAAGAAACAATACCCACAGTATATCAGAACGATGAGTATATGAAGCTCTCCTTCCCCGATGGTACCAGAGTTATAATAAATCTCGGTGATGAAAATGCGTTCATTTCCGTAGATGGTTTCAGCTTTATGGGAAGAGCCCTCACTTACAACAAAAATTCGGTAATGCTTACCGATGGTATGTATGCCGATAAGGATGGTATTATTCTTGTAAGTGCAATGACTCCTGTTACCATGGCTATGGGACTTGGAGAAATGTCCATAAGCTGTGGTGAGGCTACAACAGTTGAGTTTATGTACCCCAATGATTATGTGGACATAGAAAACCTCGCATCTTTCCGGGATTACCAAGGCAGAGAGGTTTCTCCGGCAATAGGTTTGAAGGTTACCGAAATGCCTGCTTACAAATTAGTTCAGCTTGATATGGAAGCCGGGGACTACATTCTCCTGGATGATTCCTACGGAATCTTTACTCCAAATCAGCTCTCCACCAAAGAGATAACTCTGCAGAAAACAGCAGATGGCAAAGCAGCAGTATACTGGGATGAACTCTGTCCCAGAAAATACGATATCACCATAGACGATGAGATTATAACAAATGTTACATCTCCCTATGTATTTGATATGCCAAAAGGCAAAGAAACAGTCTGCATAACCATAAGAGAAAAGGTTGCCGATATTATGGGCCCTGTTTCTCCCTACAGTTATCTTTCGAACTATGAAGACGAACGAAGAGATGTAATACACTTCTCTCAGAGTCTTGGCAAAATCAAAGCCGACACAAGGTATTTCCCCGGACAAGACGGAAATCTTTTTGTTGCTTCCTACGATAGCGAAGGAAGCATGAAGGAAATGGTTCCCGCAACTGTAACGGGCAACAACTACACCGCTTCGGTGTCACTTCCAAAAGATGGAATCGTAAGAGCCTTTCTTGTGGCAGATAATATGAAGCCTCTTAATGCAGATGCCACTTACACCGCAGATTCTACAGACCTTTCCGGTATCTGGATAGACGGAACTCCAATAAAAGGTTTCGACAACGAAAAGGACAGCTACGAGGTTGAATTTACCGAGGGAAGCACTTACTTCCCATACATAAATGCCAAAGCGGCTGACGGTACCTCAAAGGTAGATGTCGAATACGATTTCAACGCCCTCAGCGCCAAGGTTATTGTTACCTCGGCAAGGGGCACACAGAGAGTAGTTGCAATAGACTTTAAGCACAAAATGGACAACATTCATTTTGTTAAGGGTGCAACTCAGACAAGCGAATTTATAGAGGATGCCAAAGGTGGCATTAAGGCTGATGGAAGTCGTCCTCTTATCTCTGGCAAAAGTGTAGGAACACTTTCGTACACCATTTCCGGCAAAACAACAAATACACCTATGAATGTGTACACGGATATGCGCGGTAATGCAGGTGAAGGAACCACAGGTTCCAAAACCCTTAGTGACCGTACACCAAACAAAAACAATCATCATGAGCTTGAAAGCTGTACCAAGTATCTGGAAGGCTTTGACTATTTTGCATTGCCCCTTACTGATTTATACAACAAGGTGGCAGATGCAACGGCGGTCAACTTCAGCTTTGAACTTGCATATCCTGCAGAGGTTGCCATAGTTACTGTGGACAATATGCCTTCTCTGGATAACGAGCAAGGCTTTACCCGGGCAGATGTGGAAGGCATCAGTTACAGATATATGGGCTTTAAGATAGGTCCTGAGGACGTGTACTACAACAAACTTATGGATTGTCCGGTTACTCTTACGGTAGGTTCGTATCTGCCGGATTACGCATATGTTGACCTGGTTAAGAATGTGTCGCCTTTGGGTGGGTATTCCACCGAAGCAGACTACGAAGCCGGCAACCCCGGACCCGAACAGTTTGAAATTGATGATTCGGCAAAGTATGCATCAAAATCCTACGCATATATGTACACCAGGGATTTTGAACTCGGAGTCGTAAATATCGACTTTAGCGATATGTCTCATAGTGGCGACAGAGTTGTAATTGTGGTTAAACCAATTACACCTAAGCCCTTTGAATATAAACTCAAATAAATTTTATAAAGGAAAGAGGAAGTAATATGAAGTTAAAACAACTTTTGTCTGTAGTACTTATGCTTTGTATGATAGCTTCATCCTGTGTTGCCTTTGCAGCACCGGACTATGATGCAAAGTACACAACATCCGATGTTTCCTTCGGCTATGTTGATGGTAAAGTATGGACAGATGCAACATCCCTCACAGGCGGAAGCACAGTAAGTGCCAAGGTTTCCGCAAGTACATCCGGCGACAAGGAGAACATGGTGTTCTCTCTGTTTGTGTACAAAAACGGCAAGATGTACGATTGCGAAGTGGTAACCAAGGAAGTTGGCGCAGATGCAGTCGAGTTTGTTGCTTCTGCAGATGTTCCCAAAGATGCAGAAGGCTGTCAGGTAGTGGCAGTTCTTTGGAACAACTTCTACGATATGAAGATGGTATGTGATTCCGCACTTTTCCCCGGTGCAAACACAAAGCTCCGTGGCCTGTATATTGACGGCGAACTTGTAAAAGATTTTTCTCCCGATACCACAGATTATGTTTATGCCATTGAGCCAGATGCAGAAAAGTACCCTGAAATCACTTGGGAAACTGTAGACTCTGCAGTAAAGGCAACTTATGTCGCTCCTAGGTCTTTCCCCGGTATTGCAATTGTATCTGTAGAAGGCGGCAACGGAGAAAAGACAGAGTACAGAATTAAGTACGAAGCAACAGTTGGCGACTTTATTTCCAATGTTGGCGGTCTTGCTACCAACCCCGTATATGTAAAAGGTGGTTTAAAAGTTGGCGCAAAAGCATATAACGACAGATCGTACTTTGTAACTGCTATCAATGCTCCCGAGTACGAAGATGCCGACATGATTCAGGCATCTATTGCTTGGCAGAGCGACGCTTTTTTCAAGGGTTCAGAAACTGTTGACTGGCTTACTTTTGATACAACAAGAGGAGTTACAGTTAAGGTTCTTAAGTCCGACAACGGAAGCAAACAGCACTTTGTAGAAGAAGGTTGGACACTTGAACAGACCACCATGGAAGGCGGTTTTGTACAGACTACAACCGTTGCTGTAAAGAACCACAACATTGCCATGAGCAAACACTTTGGTCCCGGTAAGGTTGTAATTCCCAATGGTAAGAGCGAAACAACATACCTTGTTGCCATCATCCTTGATCCTATAGGCTATGTTCCTGAGGGTGATGAAGATGAACCCGAAGTTCCCGCAGACGAAACTTTGGACCTTGCATCTCTTACTGTAAATGGTGTGGAAGTAGATAACTTCGATGCACAGACAGTTGCATACAACTATGCTCTTTCTGCCGATGAGACTGCAAGCAAAGAATCTCCCACAGTAGAATATACTCTTGCAGATTCTTCCTCTTCTGCAGAAGCCAACACCACAGGTTTCCCCGGAAAGACTGTTATTACAATAACAAATAAAGAAGGCAAAACAAAAGATTATGTTATAAACTATACCGCAAATATGATTTCCGGCATTGCTCTTAGCTCTCGGGTGCCCGAAGGAGCTTCCGTAGCTGCCTTCGAAACTGATTTCCAGGTAGGAGACAGAGTATTTGCAGACAGATCTACCTTCATTGTTAGCGAAATAAATGACAAAACAGCTATCGGCAAAGACAGAATTCAGCTTTGCGCAGGTTGGAGAAACGACGAAAAGCCTTATCGCGATCTTTATATCAGTTCAACCTTAGTCAATGACTGGGTAAGCTTCACCGTTGCAAGAGATACTGTTGTAACCATATACGAAGATGACCATAACGATGAATTCTATCCCGGTTACGAAAAGGAAACAGCTACAGACAGTGCATATATAGTAGCTCCCTACGGTAAATCACCTCTTGAATATGATGTTAAGTACTCCAAGGTGTTCAAGGCAGGTGCCAAGGTAGAAATACCCAATGCCAACAAGAGCAAACGTATAGGTATGATAGTTCTTACCTATGCACCCTGGGGCACAGAGTATGAAGAAGGCGAAACACCCGACACCCCTGAAATCCCCGACGAACCCGTAGTTCCCGACGAACCCGTTGAAGTTGACCTTGTAACATCCATAAGCCTCGACGGCGAAAAAATCGCAGATTTCAACAAGGATACATTGGAATATACAGTAACTCTTACCGATGATCAGCTTGCTGCAGCAAGCTACCCTGAAGTAACTTATGAAATTGCAGAAGGTGCTGTAGCGGTTGTTACAAACCCCGCAAACTTCCCCGGATTTGCAGAAATCAAGGTTACAAAGGGTACAGAAGAAAAGATATACAAGATTAACTATAAAGTACCCGAACTTCAGGTTAACCTTACAGAGCTTTCTCCCGCAGACACACCAAAAGCAACTGTTTTAGATGCTATGACTATAGGTACACCTGTGTTTGGAGACAGAAGCACCTTCCCTGTGGAAGCTATCAACGATCCCGATATCGAAGGTACTCTCTGGCTCAGATCAGCAAGTGGCTGGAAAAACGATGTGGAGGAGTATCGTAATTTATACATGGGTAATGAAATAAACGACTGGGTTAACTTTGAAGCAAAAAGAGGCATGGTTGTTACTGTTTACGAAGACAGCACTTCCAATACAAGCCGTTTTGCTTATTGGACATCAGAAGCTTCCGAAGAAACACCTTACATCAAAGCAACTCACGCTACACCCCTTAACTACATAGCAAAGCATCAGAGATACTTTGCAGCAGGGGAAACTGTAGAAATTCCCAACCTGGTAAGCTCCAGATTATATACAGCAACAATCAAGTATCTTGGTTGGAACGAAGAAGCTCCCGAACTGGATGTTAATGTTCCTGTTGTGAGAAAGATTTCCGATTTCGACCTTGTAACAAAGGTTACAAAGGGAGAGGGTATAAATGTTACCGGCGGTACATGGTCCGGATTGTCCGATATCACAACAACCAAGTATCAGCTCTCCAAGGAATTTGCAGACATTACCGAGCCTACCGAAATCAGCATTACTACCGATAAGATAGCCAAAGGCTATGGTATAATAGTTGTGTCACCTCTTGGTGAAACCGATGACAAAAATGTTATCGTAAATCCCGACGGTTCAGACATTGAATGGGAAGACTACACAGGCGTAGTTGTAGACTACAGCTACACAAATGACGGAGCTGAGGATTTCGATCCTGCAAATGCTACATATGTAAAGCGTAATGGCACAGCAGTTACTTCTACAGGCAGCGTAGCCTATGTTTATGAAACCATGAACAACTCCGATGACATGTACATCACCGGTAGCGCACTTGCAACCACAAGAAACCCCTTCTCCGGTGAGCTCCATTGGACGGGACTTCCCGAAGAATACCTCGGATGCAACTACATTGTAGTTCCATTTGATGGTGGCTTTAACGGTGGTGAAAAATCCTTTACCTTTACTGTAGATCAGCCTGTTAAGGTGTGGGTACACAGCTCTTCTTCCAATATGACTGTTACCGATACCATAGACGATACACAGTGGACAGCTTCCCAGTATGTGGTACGCAGAAGATATCAGAATGTACTCGACCATCTCTCCTGTGCATATATGCTCAGAAAGGGCTACATCAATGAGTCAAACATTATATTTGACGGAAAAGTAGGCGAAACAAACGGTGTCAGATTCAACCGTTACGATGTATACGAAAACCTTAAAGCTGACTGCGGCACATATCTTGGATGGGCTATAGACCCCGAAAAGGTAGAAGCTACAGGCTTTACAGAAACTATCAATGACTACAGATACGAAGAATACCTCGAAGCATGGGTAGACTGATAGGAAAGAGAGGTTAAGACGATGAAGAATATATCTAAAATAATTCTTGCGGCTGTTTTGTGTCTTTGTCTGTCGGCAACCGCATTTGCGGCACCCCTTGACAGATACACCATAGACGACACAACAGAAGCCGTTACCATTTACGGCTCCGTTGACGGAGCCGAATACCTCGACCCGATTGCGATTGAGGTGTTAAATGCAGGTGTGGAACTTAAAAAAGATGATGTACACACCACCGAAAGTGTAAAAGAAGATTTTATCCACATTACACAGCTCCTTGCGGACAAAGAGGGCAAATACTCCCTTACCATAGATATGGGCGGTAAGGATGCGGCTTTCTACACAGTAAGAGTAAACGGTGTACTTGGCGAAAATAAATTCTTCTTTGCTACCACAGCTAAAAAGAATACAGAACTTGGCAAAATTGAGCTTATGTGTAAATCTCCACAGACAGTTGCAGTTACAAGACTTGTAGCTGCTCTGGATTCCACCAACAAAGACAGTATTATAATCAACATGTTCGGCGTAAGTGAACCCCTCACAAGCCAGGTTGATGCCGAGGACCTTGCACTTGCATTCTACAATGTGGCAAAGGCAAACCCCGACACATTCAAGGAAAGCAACTTTGCTTCCTTCAAGGCTGCTGTGGAAACTTCTGTACACCTTGTTGCAATGAACGAAGGTAAGGGCAATGCTTCTACCTACGGCGCAGAATTTGGTGCAAGCGAAGTTGGTCAGAAGATTTATGCTGAAGAACTTTCCTCTGCGGCAAAGGCTAAATTTATAGATACATATTTCAAAGGAAAAGAAATCTTTACCCTCGAAGCTGCCAAGGCTGCTTACGAAGATGCGGTTCTTCTTTCCTATACAGAGTCTATAGACTCTCTTGGCGATGTTACCAAAATTATAGAAAACTACGGTAAAGACATCGGTGTAAAGATGAGTGATTACAACAAGCTCAAAGCTACAGAAAAGCAGGAACTTGCAGAGTACATTTCCCAAAAGAACGGTTTTGACTCCAAGGATGCTCTTGCCAAGGATATAAACAAGAAGATTGAAGATATTCTTGATGGTAGAGGCTCCTCCGGTGGCGGTGGTTCCTCCGGCGGTGGCGGAGGCGGAGGCTTTGTTCCTTCAGCCGGCACAGGTTTCAGCCCTGTAGTAGATCCTGCCACACTTACCAGCTTCTCCGATATGGCAGGAAATGAGTGGGCAGAAACAGCTGTTAATTACTTAAGCGACAAAGGCGTTGTTTCCGGTGTGGGCGACCACATGTTTGCTCCTGCAAGAAGCATCACTCGTGAAGAACTTCTCACCATGCTTTTAAGAGCTTATGGTGTAGATGTAACAGGTGCTGCAACCGACAGATTCACAGATGTAGAGTCCGGTGCATGGTACGCACCCTATGTAGCTAAGGGTCTTGAACTCGGAATTACAGAAGGCATCAGTTCTACAGAGTTTGGCACAGGCAAAAACATTACCCGTCAGGAAGCTGCTGCAATGGCAAACCGCATTGCAAAGTCTTTCGGCAAGAACTTTACAGCAGAAACCGCAGTATTTGCAGACGATGCAGAAATAGCAGGTTGGGCAAAGATTGCTGTTTACGAACTTAAGAACGCAGGCGTTATCGGCGGTGTTGGCGAAAACAAATTTGCTCCCGCAGGTACTTGCACAAGAGCACAAGCTGCTCAGATTATATATCAGTTAATTAAATGAAAGGATGAGGCATAGTGAAAACTATTAAAAAACTTCTTGCAGTTGTACTTTGTACAGCTATCCTGTTTAGCTTCTGCCTCGTTCAGGCAGAAGAAACAGAAGAAGTAATTGTGTATGGCACAGAGTATTATGAAATACTTAATGCTCTTGGCGTTACCGATTACAATGAAGCAGACCTTGCTTCCAATATGACACGTGCAGAGTTCTACAAATTGGTAGCAAAGCTTGGCGGATATCCTTCCGTTAAGAACGTAAACGTTGTGTTTGCAGATATGACTCCTGCAAATGAATACGAACCCTACACAAGAACACTCTATAAACTGGGCATGATTGTTCCCGATGCAAACGGCAATGTATATCCCGACAAAGAGATAACTCCCACCGAGGCTGCAGCTCTCATAGTTAAAATTCTTGGTTACAGCCCCGTGGCTGAATCCAAGGGTGGATATCCTGCGGGATATCTTTCAATGGCAGGTACACTCGGACTTCTCGATGAGGTAAGTGCAAATTCCAAAACCCTTACTAAAGGCGAAGCCGTTACCATGGCCTATGCAGCTCTTGAGTGCGACATCATGAGTCAATCCATGGGAGCTAATGGCGGTGCCGGCGAATACAAAGTTCAAAAGGATGTAACTCTTCTTGAAAGTGCCCTTGGCGTTGAGCTTATTGAAGGCGTAGTAAACGGCGTTGACATCACCAGAGTGTTTGGCGAAAACGATGTAAGACCTTTCTACATCGAAGTTGACGAAAGAGAAGTTTATGTGGAAGATCTTTACATAGAAAACCTCACAGAACCCTACGAATTCCTTGGTTATGATGTAAGAGTATATGCAACCGAAACAAGAGGCTACGGCACAGCTGCTCTCTACATTGAAAAAACCCCTTACAACAAAGAGTACATCTTCGATGTTGAGGATATCACAGAAATCGGCTCTGCATCTCTTGAGGCATATACACCCGACGGCAAAAAGACAAAGAACTACCGTTTCAAAAAGGCAGTTCCTCTTGTGTACAATGGTATTGCCACCGGTCTTGCATTCAACAAAGCTCTTATCGAAGGCAAAACCGGTACTGTTAAGCTTGTAGACAACACCGGCGACGGTACTGCAGATGTAATCTTTGCAGATATCTATGAAAACGTGGTTGCATCCTATGTGGATATGTCCAAGATGGTGGTTTACAGCGAAGCTGACCCCGAAAGAAAAGTAAATATAAACAATGATGCAGATGACCCCTATGTAATGATTTTTGATTCAGAGGGCGCGGAGATTGGTGCTTCCGGCATTAAGAAGGGCAATGTTCTTTCGGTATTTGAAAGTGCTTTCGACGCAGGTCAGCCATTCTCTAAAATATATGTTTCCAACATAACCGTAACCGGTGAAATTGAAACTATTGAAGATGAAGACGAAATTATTGTAAACGGAAAGATTTACGAGATTTTACCTGCATGTATTTTACAAAACAGCAATCTCATAAAAATAGGCACATCAGTTACAATGTATCTTGACATTTTTGGCAAGGTAGCATATATGGAAGCTACAAAGGCTACAGAATATACACTTGGCTTCCTTGTTGCGGCAGGTTCCGAGAGCGGACTTGATTCAAAGCTTAAGTTTAAGATTTGCACAGCTCCCGAGGAATATATTGAAGCCTACGCTGCAACAAATGTCCGTGTAGATGATATCCGTTTCAAAAGCACAGACAGCGCCCTTGTAACTCAGCTTAAAGCTGCTTCAAAGAAGATGTTCCCATCTTCAAAAGATGAAGATTCAACAAGCTCATTTATAAGATTTGCATTGAATGCAAATGGGGAAGTAGCTATAATTGATACTCTGATGCACGATAAAGAAACTCTTGCCACAAGAGATTCCTACCTTACCGACAAGAACTGTATGTATGCGGTTCATCAGGAAAGTGCATACCACAGAAGAAGCGGTAATCACTCCACCATAGGTAACGGTGTTGTTCTTAACTCCGCCACAATGCTTTTTGGTTACCCCGACTTAAACGACGATACTGTTTCTGTGTTCAACGATGAAATGTATTCCTATGGTAAATTCACAAGTGAAGTTATAAACAATACAACCGTTAACGAAACATGGGCAGTTTACACAAGCGCAGAGCAGATTGTATGTAATCTTGTTTTGCAGCCTTGCAGCAAAAAGCAGTCCGAAATCGATGATGAAAACGCATACTTTGCAATAGTTAAGAAGCTTTCTGAAATGGTTGATCCCGAGGATGAAACCAAGGTTGTTGGTTGTATTACATTTATGACAAACACCGGTGAAGTGAGAATCCCCGTGGATAAGGAAGTTACCTTTGCCGGCCTTCCCATTCCCGATGAAGCCAATGGCGAAGTTGCCAAGGACGAATCCCTTGTGGGTACTCCTGCAAACGAAGGTGCAGCTCCCGGAACAGCTACAAAGCTTACAACAAAAGATTTAAAGCAAGGCGATATTGTAACATACACTACAAACTATAGGGGTTACCTTTCCGAAATAATATTCTACTACAGACCTCAGACAGATGCTGTTATTACAACAAGCGGATACTTTGGTGTTGTAACCTCCAAAATTAACTGGTATAAAGGTTATGTATATGATACCTATCCCGAAGGCTTCTTCTTCTACACAAGCAAGGACCTTACCGGAGATATTGAAGCCGACAGAGAAATATTGGAAAATGTAACCATGGAAGACTGCCAGTTTGTTTACTACACAGCATATACAAGTTGTTCTTCCGCAGGAGTTGACTTTAGTGTACATAACGAAAACTTAAGAGTTAATTCCAAGTCTATGAATAATCTTAAGTCCTATAAGGAAACAGGTGATGACTGCACCTATGGTATACTTCAGAGATACTACACATATCCCAGAATGTTCATTGCAATTGAAGGACTTAATGACTAAAAAATAATCATTTGGCCGTTCGACTCTCCGACGGCTAGCCATCGGAATACTATACGAACTCCGAATAATACTCCAATGGCTACCGCTGCGGGTATAATCCCGTGGCGGTATATGTGCTTTTATTCCGGGTTATTAATAATTGAATTTTTGAAAACAGTATTACGCATAAAACAAAATTGCATTTTTGGTACCGTAAACCAAAAATATAAAACATAATAATATTTAACAAACCTTTTAAAAGCCAATACAGTTGCATAAGTGACAAAGGGTGTTGTTGATTTTTTCTTTTTTGTATAATAAAATAAAATAAATAATAATATATACTGATTTGTTACGTAAGAGCACAGCGGTTAAGTGTGTTCGTTGTTGTTTTGAACGAATGTAACACATATTGTCATCCTGAGCGAAGCCGAAGGATCTCAAGTTTGTACTTATCATATTTTGTTCAAGATAGTTTAAAAAGCCAACCCCGTAAATTGGCTTTCGATTTTGTCATTCTGAAAAGCGCTTTATAAATGAGTGCATGTTGGTGGGGAGATCCTGCACTGCGTTCAGGATGACACTAACCCCCTTTGTCATTCTGAGCGAAGCGAAGAATCTTCCTTAACATAAGAATGACACTAACCCCCCCTTTTTTGTCATTCCGAGGCAAAGCCGAGGAATCTCCAAACCAAGTGAGATTTCTTTGGAATGACAACTCAATTCAAATTACAAGGAGATGTAAAAATTGAAAAGAATATTAAGTGCTTTACTTATTTGCTTGATGCTTACATCTGTGGCTTTCGCTGCCAACACTTCAATTGTGGAATACACCACTTCCACAAATGAGGAAACCGGAGCAACCACAGTAACCGCCACCGCTTTTGCAGAAGATGTTGACGAGGATGCCGTTAAGCTCTACACAGCTGTGTACGATGCTCAGGGCAATCTGGTTACTGCAAAAGGCGCAAGCACAGAAGACAGCCTGCTTCTTAAAAACACCGTTCCCTATGGAGAAGGACAGGTAGTTAAGTCCTTTGCGTGGGAAGGTGCAGGCAATACACCTGTGGAAATGCCTGCAACCTATGGCAAAACAGCTATTTCCGCAAACGATGTGGAAATTACCTTTGGCGGTAAATCTTTTGAGGAATATGTAGGCTCTGCTCTTGCCTTTGACGATGAAGACCATGTTGCAGAATACACCGTAAAGCTTGACGAGAGCAAAATCGGCGAAGACGGTAACATTACCATTCCCACCCCCGAAGTTATGGTTAAGGACAATGGTATTGTATATGAAGTGGTAAATGACGAAGAAGCTTTTACCACAACCATTACTCTGGAATACGGCAGAACAGCTATCGTAGACTCCGAATTCACCTCAAAGACCAGATACATCTACGCTCCTCAGATTAAGGAAACTGTTGTTATAAACTACAATGTTGCAATGGTTACCGAAAGCATGACAAAAAAGGGTAATGTCGGCTTCCTTACAAGCAATTACTACTACGAAAGAAGCTACACCTTTGATTATTCCGACAATGTGACAACTTCCGATGCAATCGAAGGAAAAAAAGCAGTTCTTTCCGCCATTTCAGTAGATGGTGTGGATTTAGAAGGCTTCAGCCCCGATGTGTTTGAATACACCTATACTGTTTCTGCTTCAAAAGCAGAGGCACCCAAGGTGGGTTATGTTGTGGCAGGCAGTGCCACAGCTCACAGTACAACCACCGCAAAATTCCCCGGCGAAACTGTTATTACAGTAACAGAAGGTGATGTAACCAACGAATACACCATTACATACACCTGCGATGACGAAATGGTTACAGAGCTTGCTCTTAACCCCGTACTTCTTACATACGCGGATAAAGAGACACCCGCACCTGTATATGCAAAGGATGTTCAGGTTGGACAGAAAAACTATGCAGACAGAGGCACTTTCCCCATTGAATACATCGCTCCCGAATATGTAGGCCTCGACAGAATCCAGACCTGTCTCGGTTGGGGTAACGATGGTCCCGGAGGTAATTCAACCTATGAGTATACAGATGAATTCAGGAAAAGAGAAATGCCCGACTGGTTTACCTTTAGGGTGTCAAGAGGCACCAAGGTTATACTTCTCAACAACTCCGCTGCTGCGGACTCTTGCTTTGACTCCAACTGGACCAAAACAGTTGTAAACAGCGACAATGCATATATGGTTGCAACTGCAAGTACAAAGCTCGAATATGTTGTAAGATATACCCGTCACTACAATGCAGGTGATGTTGTAAAAATTCCTGCAGCATATACCTCCGGAAGAACCTTTACCGTTCTTCTTGAATATGACGGATGGAATAACTACAAGGATATAACCTTAAATGCTGAAAAGCTTGCAAAGAACCCACTTGTAATCCTTGTTCCCAAGGATAGTAGCCGCGATGTTCTTGTAACTAAGAACGAAGACGGTACTTACTCCGATGTAAGCTGGGTTGTAGATAAAGCACGTGCAATCGATGCTTATGATTACGAACTGGATAGCCAGGGCAATCGTATTTACAAGTGGGATGCTTCCAGAGCTACCGGCGAAAGTAAAAATGATAATATTGTCAAGATAACAGCAGGCGGTGCCAATCTCCCCAACTTTGCGGTTAAAAACCTTGTGTTTACAGATGGTGACTATGTGCTTGGTTCCCGTGCATCTCAGGACAGACATCCCCTCAATGGTCAACACTTCCTTGACAATATGCCTGCAGAATTTGAGAATGCAAACTACATTGTTACACAATTCAATGGCGACGGTCATTCCAATGTAGAATACAAATTCTCTGTAAACGACAACTTAAAGAAGATTGTAGTGCTTAACCTTGATGATGTGGCTAATCCCACAATCGGTTCCGAAACATCTGTAGAAGCTACACTTTCCGACAATGCAAGACCTTACTACACATATCAGTCTGTTCAAGCAAATCAGCAGGCAGCGGCAAACCTTACCATTGCATATCAGATTGCAAAGGGTAATATGACCGCAGATGATGTTTACGGTGGCTTTAAGATCAGAAGATACAGTGCTCTTCACGCTCTTATGGAAGAAACAGTAGCTGCCGATGAGACCAAGATGTCCGAAGACCTCTACATGCTTGCTTCAGATGGTACAGCCGGTGCTTATGCAAACATCAAGTGGTTCCTTGGTGAAATTATAGTTTCCGAAGACGAGCTTGTAACAGACCTTAAATTACTTGCTCCAAAGGAGTACATTGCCACAGAAGGTTCAGATGCAGGTCAAACCCAGACACTTTCACCTCCGGAAGTTAGAAAGTTTACAAGTGCGAGCAAAGAAAAAGCAGCATCTGCTTTTGTTAATGCAAACGACAATCTCCCCGGTGTAACTGTAAGCTATCCTCAGTGGCTTGATGCAGAGCACACCACATACATAGCCCCCAGCTATTTCTGGTCCGGCGTACCCACAGGTTCTTATTACTACGGTGATGAAGTGTTCGATAGTGCAACACCTTCCGATGTATATTCCTTCAAGGTTACAGAAGATTCGGTTGTTATGATGTTTACCAACAAAGATGTCAATAACTTCTGGGCAGATGCCGAAGGCTGGACAAAGACAGCTCTTACCGGTGATGACATAGTTGTGCTTAACAGACATAAAGGCAATGCAAATGTATTTTCATATCCTTATGTTTACACCAAGAAGTTTGAAAAGGGAAGCACAGTTACAATCAAAAATCCTCAGACTAGTGCAAGTATTCCGATTGTATTTGTAAAGAAAGCAAAATAATTTATCTTCATAAAAACCGTCGGATTGTATCCGGCGGTTTTGTCTTGCTAAAATTCCTGGAATTTGTTTGTAATAATGTAAATTGACATTTATCGTTCTGTTGCCCCAAGGCATACTTTTTTCTTTTGGAAGGAAGCAAACTAATTAATATATCTTAAAACTTATTCGGGAGATGCCTTCAAGTGCACCTTCCGATTTCTTGTTATATAATTTTTGGTTTGTCGCTGAGTTTGAATGACGCAACTGCTTAAGGCGAAGTCGAAGAATCTCCTCAACAAGTGAGGCACTCATCCCCTGTATGTCATCCTGAGGCAAAGCCGAAGGATCTTCATATCAAATGAGGCACCTGTTTGTGTGTGTCATTCTCGGGGCAAATAAGATTTAATATAACACCATTGATTTATAAACCAACTAATTGAAACAACATTTGCTTTTTAAAAATTTAATGTTGTTTTTCTGTACTTTATATGATATAATCAAAATAACATTATAATAATCGAAAGGAGGAGAATTCGTTATAAACGGATTCTAAAAAAATGAAAAGATTCAGAATTATTTCATTGTTCCTGGTTCTTGTTATTGCTGTAAGCCTTTTTGCAGCTTGTGGCAAAAAAGAAGAGGACACAGGTTCCAAAACTGTTGTGTGGCTTGTTGAAGGTACAGAAGCTGCCGACAATTTAGAAGTATTTAAACTCTTTAACGAAAAGCTCGAAGCCAAGACAGGTTACACTGTAGACTTCCAGTATTTCGACAGAACTCAGTACGACCTTAAGTTCGCTGCAGGCGACAACTTTGACCTTGTTATTTCTCACGACTCTCTCGGCTACTGGAAGAATGTAGCCAAGGGCGCTTTCATGGAACTCAAGGAAGAAGATTTCAAAGAATACGCTCCTTACATCTGGGAAAATGGTAAGACCATGCTCGACACTGCAAAGTTTGAAGGCAAGTACTATGCTATTCCCGGTATAGAAGCTATCCCTCCCAACAGAGTTATCATTGCTCGTGGCGATCTCATGGATCAACTGGAAATAGATAACCTCAACACAATTGAGGACATCGATGCATACCTCATGGGTGTTGCCAAACTCAACAAGCAGGGTAAGACCAACATCATTCCCTACAACTCTCCCGGTAACGCTCCCTGGATGATATTCTCCATGTTTGCATCCGACTGGGGTTGGGCAGCTCCCGGTTCACTTTCTTACGGTGGCCACTACTACTACAGCATCTTTGACGAAAAGTCCACAATCTTCCTTGCTATAGACAAGCCCGAACTCAAGGAATATTCCGTAAAGGTTAAGGAATGGTACGACAACGGAGTATTCTCCAAGTCCATTCTTTCCAACACAACCTCTGCAGAAGAAGCCTACAGAAACGGCAAGAGTGCTTTTGCTTGGACATCCAGCCCCTCAACTGCAAACATTCTCTACAATGACCTCAAGGCAATCCCTGCTGCAGAAAAGTGGGACACCAGATTCTACTCCATGTATTCCAAGATTCAGAAGACCTTCAACTTCATGAAGTCTGCCGTTTCCATTAGCAGGACATCCAAGAACAAGAAGGGTGCTCTCATAGTGCTCAACGCAGTATACGAAGATAAGGAACTCTACAACCTTATCAGATATGGTATCGAAGGTAAACATTATGAGCTCAACGAACATGGTGAATATACACCTCTTACCGAAAACTATTCTGCTCCTTCTATTGGTGTAGTTAATGAAGAATTCACATTTGCCACAAAGTATGACTTCCCCTATGCTCTGGACATGGTAGCAGAAATGAAGTCTATAGCAGTTTCCGATCCTCTCGTTAACTGCCCCATCCACGCTGATGGCGATGCTGCAGCAATGCAGGTGGTACTCGGAGATATCTTTACAGAATTCTCCACACCCAGAATGTACGGTGCTGTTCCCAATGTTGACGAAGCTATCAAGAAAGAAAAAGAAGCTCTTGTTACCGCTAAGGTAGATAAGTACATAAAGATTGTACAGCAGCAGGTTGACGAATTCAACGCAGCACATCCCGAATCCAGAGAAACCTTCAAGGAAGAGCTTAAGAGAGCAGCTGAATACAAGAAGAAGAACCCCAACAAGGTTAATCCTAAAGACTACAAATAATATTTTAAGTTTTTTAATCCCGGCGAGAAATCGTCGGGATTTTTTTCTGGCTCTTTGTCAATAGTTGGGGTCAAAATTGAATAATGGAATTTTTGATGGCGGTTGCGGAAATTTAAGCAGCCGCCTTTCCAGTATTAGATTTTTTGTAGTTAAACATATGTAATATTCTTTTTCTGAATCTATTGAAA